>CAYRNR010000116.1:0-27888 GCA_964425605.1 uncultured Rickettsiales bacterium
AGATGCACCAGCTGCAGAGTCCGTAGATCTCATCGTACGCCCAAGCGTCCAGGTATGCTTCGTAACCGAAGAGGACCAGGTCCCCCTCGATCTCCTCGTAGTCCCAGTTTCCGATCAGCACCTCGTGTTGGCGGGTGATGGTGTAGTTGCTCAGGAAGGGCAGGTTCGACGTGCCCATGGGCTGACTCACCCGGGCCTGGTATCGATCGTCCACCTGGGCGATGCCCGACGCCACCATGGTGGCGATCTGGCTGTAGTTGAAGAAGCTCATCGGATTGGGCAGCCCGCCCGGATCCGGGAAGCTCAGGAAGATGGTCGGGTTGAAGTTGTCGCCGCTGAGCAGCTGCAGCGAGCCGTTGGTGAAGCTGCCCGAGATGCTCGACCCGTCCAGGCTGTACACGTTGTTCGCCTGGGCCACGGCCGTGCCCAGGTTGTGGTCCGGATCGTGGCGGCCGGTCTTCCACGCGACGTAGCGCGCCGCGATCTGGACCTGCTGCTCCTTGTAGAAGGCCTTGCCGAAGTAGACGACCCCCAGGATCAGCAGCAGCCAGATGGGCAGGGTCACGGCGAACTCGACCATCGCCTGACCCCGGAGGTCGCGGTGCAATCGGCGCATGCTCAACCTCCTCATCAGTGCGTGATCATGGTCTGTGTGAGGTCGCGGAACATGGCGAAGAACATGGAGAGCTTCGCCGCGGCGGTGGCATCGGGCCAGGGCAGCCCGTCGGTGCCGTACAGGTAGCCTGTGACCACCAGCGGCATCTCACCGAGCTCGGTCACCGGCGACAGGCGCGCGTGCCACCGCGGGGTGAACATGGACGCCTGTTCGGTGTTCACCACCTCGGCCTGCGCGAGCACGATGGTGCCGAACACGTCGTTGTAGGTGTTCTGGAAGTGGCTCGACAGCAGCACCGCCTGCCCCTGCTCGGTGGAGTCGTAGCCCACGGCCACGTACTTGGCCGTCTCGTCGAAGTCGTCGGTGAGCAGGAGCGGCTCGGACGCGCTCGTGTCCGTGAAGAGGAATGCGAGGGTCGTCGAGACCCCGAGGACACACTCCGAGAGGTAGGTCGTATCCACGGACATGCTGAAGAACGCGTTGGCCTGGGACAGGGGCGCCATCTTGCCCATGAGCATGTGGAACGGCATGGACTGGGTCGGGCTGCCCAGCGGGCCCTGGGCCCAGTGGGGATAGGCCGCATAGGCCGGACCATACGCGTCGCTGTGGTAGGTGGTGATGGCGAACATCAGCATGGCGCCGGTCACCGCCGGGTTCCACCACGCCTCGTAGCCGCCGGCGCTGCCGTTGGCCGTGGTGTCGCACAGGTCGCGGTAGTCCCCCGCCTCCAGCGGCATCTCGTTGGGCCAGACGAACGCGTAGTCCAGCCCGTTGGTCTGGCCGATGGTCGTGCCGTCGGTCATGGCCATGGCCTGGAACCCCTCCCGTATTGTGCTGGCCACCTCCGACAGCTGCCCCATCCGTTCGAAGATGAAGTCCATCTGGCTCCAGACCTGGATCAGGGCGTAGATCTCGACGAAGGCGGTATTCCACACCTCCTTGCACGACTGCAGACACCTCCCGGGGTCTGGATCGCAGAAGATGAAGCAGTAGCAGGCGCAGCCGGCGTCGGCCACCGAGGCGGCCTCGGCCACGGCCCACTCTATGGAGGCGATGAAGATCGCCTCGGCCAGCAGCATGCTCTGCATGATGTTGGTCATGGCGATGAGGTTCATGCCGCGGGCCTGCCAGGTGGCCGCGCTCACCGCGGCGGCGTCCACCGCGTTCTGGCAGGTGACCTTGTGGCTGAGGTTGCGCCCGTTGTTCAGCATCAGGATGACGAAGGCGCAGATCAGGAAGCCGGTGAGGGCCACGAACGCCATGGACTGACCGCCGTCGTCGCGGTGCAGGCGGCGCACGACCCCCTCGATGGATCGTCGGAAGATCACGGGGTCTCCAGGGTCAGGGTGCAGGTGGCGTTGATGTCGATGTAGTTGCCCGGCGCCGCTTCCATGACCGCGAAGTCCGGCGGCAGGTTGTCGTAGTAGTCGATGATCTGGGCCGCCGCCGGGATCTGCAGGTGGAAGCAGTGGCTGACCATGGCGGTGATGTCCGCGTGGGGCGGGAAATCCACCGTGTCGCCGGGGCCGCCCACCTCGTTGACGCCCCCGGGTCCCTGCTGGACGAAGCTCACGTTGGTCAGGGCGTAGGCGTAGGCGTAGCGATCCGCATAGTCGAATGCCAGCGGCGCCCCCGGGATCAGCGCCAGGAAGCTCCCGATGGCCGTCATGATGTCGTTGACCACCGGCCCCACCACGGGCAGCCCGGCCAGCACACGGCTGGCGCGCCGCGAGATGGGCACGCAGGCGATGGCCGCGGACGACTTGATGTTGGAGTACTTGTCCTCGCCGGTGCTCATGGTGATCCGGCCCGCGGGATCCCCGCCGTCGATGTCCTGGGGAATCCACACGATGGCGCTTCGCGCCGCGGCGTACGCGGCGTACAGGGTCACCCCCTTGCCGTTGTACATCAGCCCCATCTGGCCCACGCCGAAGGTCGCGAGCCACAGGGCCCAGAACACGATGACGAACTCGGTGATCGCCTGCCCGGCCTCCGCCTTGCGCAGCCGCTTCAGGCCACGCAAGGGGGAGTCGGCCCGCCCTACCAGGCTGATCATGCGCCCCACCAGCAGCACCAGCAGTCCCACCCCCAGCGAGATGCCCACCGCCAGGCCCGTGGGCGCGCCGCCGAAGCTCACCTCCGCGGTCACCCCGGGGGCGAGCTCCATGGGTCCGGAGAGCTGAGATGCGGCCGTCGGTGCGAACAGCTGGATGGCCCCGAAGCACGCCCCAGCCGAGACGACGAACGTGATCAGAGCCTTCTTCAGTGCCGGTAGGTGTGCGCCCATATATCCGCGATCATCTTATAGGGTTCAGGATCGAGCCGTGGGCATTTTTTACAGCTCCATCACGAGGATTCACCATGGAGTTCATCACTCCAGCGTCAGCAGTCCCAGCTCCAGGCACAGGAACATCGCCGCGTAGGCTTCCTCGCGGCCCTCGTCCCAGAACGAGCCGATGGCGTCGCCCAGGGGCGCGGTGGGTGGGAGGTCCCCGAGGAACCTCTCCTCGGCGGGCATGAGCGGGAGTTCGTGGCGCAGGGACGGCGAGGCGACGACCACCTGGCGGTCCTTCACCTGGTGGAACAGCCCCTCGACGAGGGCCGGATCGGCGTGGGTCCGGATGACGAAGGCGATGGCCTCGGCGAGATCGACGCCGTGGGTCCCGCTGCGGGGGGGGCGGCGGGTGTCGTGGAACAGCAGCTGGCCCTTTGGCCAGGCGAAGGGGGCCGCGAGGGTGCGGCGGGCGCGGCGGCGGAGGAGCCGGGCGACCTGGCCCGCGGTGAGCAGGCCGCGGTGCCGCAGGGCGTTGAGGGTGCGGGTGTCGTCCTCGACGATCTCCACGGTGTCGAGATCCTCGGTACTGAGGAGGTCCTCCTCGCGCAGCAGCTGCCGCGCCATGGAGGGGACGCTCACGGCGTGCGCCTCCCAGACCTTGCCGCCGGCCAGGTGGAGCACGGCGGCGTCGTCCCCGTGCCACAGGGTGACGTGGCGGACCGACGTTCCCGCGCCCAGCTCCAGGAGCAGGGGGCCGAGCTCGAAGAGGTGGAACTCGCGTCGATCCACGGGCTTGGGGCGGCGGATCATCAAGCTGGCGCACTCGGACAGGGGGCGCCACGAGCCCTTCTCGAACGCGACCAGGGCCACGGGATCGCGGACCCGGGCCAGCTGCTGCTCCATCTCCAGCAGCGTCAGGGGGCCGTGGGCCTTGCCGCGGGCGAACAGGTAGGCGCCGCCCCCCACGGTGACGCTCTTGAGGCGGCTCGGCGTGAACGATGCTGCGGCCTCCGGGGTGGGGGGCGAGGCCTCGGGGCGGGGACCGGCGTAGAGATCGATGACGTTCGGATCGTGGTTCTCCTCCTCGCCGTCCGCGTCCACGGCCACGTCTTCGGGGTCCGCCGAGGGGATCGAGACTCGCGGGGCGCGGACCGAGGCCTCGTCGAACCCCCCGCGCGGTTCGAGCTCGTCACCCACGTCCGACTCCGAGCTGTCCCGCTCCCACGGCGCGGGGGGCATGGACTCCTCGCCCCCCCAGCTCGCCCCCTGATCCGGCTGCGGGTACCGCGGCACCGCCTCGGGCGCGATCTCGAGGGTGGGCAGGGTCACCCCGGCCTCGTCCTCCAGCCCGTCTTCCGCCTCGTCGTCCACGGACCAGGGGTGCTGGAACGGGTGCTGCTGTTCGGGCACGTCGTCCTGGCTCGAGTCGTCCAGGCTCGAGTCGTCCAGGCTCGAGTCGCCCAGGTCCGGGTCGCCGGACTCCCAGCCGGGTTCGAGGGGCTCCCACGCCTCGCCGCTGGCCGCGGCCGATGGCTCGGTCACCGCGTCGAAGGCCGCGTTCACGCCCGGGAGGGACGCCTCGTCGAAGGGGTCGAGGGAGGGGGCCGTGGGCGCGACCGGGAGGCCGGGGGGAGCGGCCTCGATGGCTCGCTGCACCACGTCGGCCAGCAGGTCCTGGGGCGGCGGCCCCACGGTCCGGCGCTGGAACGCCATGAGCTCGGCGAGGAGGACGTCGACCGCGGCCGCCCGGACCTCGGGATCGGCGACCAGGGCGTGGGCCACCAGGGTGGCCAGCGCCCCCAGCGACACGTCGCGGACGCGGGACGCGGGGTCGAATCCCGCGGCGATGGCCTTCGCGAGGGCCTGGGGGTCGTCCTGGGGGTAGACCGGCTCCCCCGCCAGCATCTCGAACAGCAGCGCGCCGACCGCGAAGACATCGGATCGAGGGCTCGTGCCCTCCCCGGAGGCGACCTCCGGCGCTGCGTACCTCAGCTGGTCCATGTCCTGGCCCCAGCGGCGCGACGGCCGCGCCAGGGCCACCGCGCCGTCACGATCCACGTGGACGTTGGCGGGGCGGATGTCCCCGTGCACCTCACGCCCCCATTCACCGCTCTCGAGGGGGCTGCCGGTGGTGTACTCGAGCCCCTGGATCACCTCCAGGGCCACGTGCACGGCGACGGTCGGGGGGATCGGGATCTCGGCGCTGCGGCAGGCGCCCAGGATCCAGGCGAGGTCCAGCGACTGCTTGGTTCCCATCACCATTCGAACCGGAAGAGGGTCAGGCTCTCCAGGGAGGCCCAGATGCAACCCAGCGCGATGGCGATGCCGAAGGGGATCTTCTGGCTGTTGGCCGGGTCCAGCCGGCGGGTCTGTACGGGCAGGGCCCAGGTGATCATCGTCCACAGGGCGTTGCGGACACCGCGCCACAGCACGCCCTTCCACAGCATCACCGACACGGCGACCACGCCGCCGACGAGGACCGTGTGGAACAGCCCCGCGACGATCAGCGGGTAGCCCATGATGGCGCCCGCCGCGGCCATGAGCTTGACGTCCCCGCCCCCCATCCCCTTGAGGAGGAACAGCACGAAGAACGGGATGAAGCCGATGGAGAAGCCGGCCATGTGCCAGCCCAGCTCGTGGATGCCGCCGGACACCAGCGCAAGCACGAACCCGAAGATCGCGGCGGGGTAGGTGAGCTGGTTGTAGATCTTGCCGGTGGCGAGATCACTCGCGGCGCAGAGGATCATCACCCCGTAGAGGAGGACCCGTTCGGCCACTTCGAATGCCAATACTGAACTCCACGGTGAACTCGAAGAAGGCCTTCCAGCGTTGTGCGGCGCCTGTGTTATGCTTTGTCCGCACGTATAGTAAGGCAAGGTATCACAGGTGACCTGGCAACGTTCCACTAGGGCTCTCGCGCCGCTCCGGACCTCGGAATCCGGGCAGGCGATGGTGGAGTACATCATGGTGGTGGGCGTGGCCATGGTCGGCCTGTTGATCGTGCTGGACGCGCTGGTTCGATCCGCGCTCCAGTACTACGAGATGCAGGCCATCTGGATCTCGCTACCCATCCTGTGATTTGCGCCGGGAGGACCGGCGGGAGGACGAGACATGGACGCATTGAGAAGGCTTCACAGCGACGAGGCAGGACAGGGAATGACCGAGTACATCCTGATCGTGGTGTTCATCGCCATCGCGGTCTTGATCGTGCTGGGCATCTTCCGGGACAACATCAAGCAGCTGTTCCGCGGCACCAACGCCGAGCTGCAGAACGTCGACGTCTCGCCGTCGCCCTAGCTGCGTACCCCGTCGTTCCGAGGGCGCTGAGATGACGTTTGCCCTCCGCCCCAGTGCGGAGGGTGGTCCCCTCGCCGGCTCCGCGCCCCATTTCGGATAGCTGCGCCCCAATCCCACCTTATCGGCTACAATGTCCGCGACGTTCTGGGCCGACGTGTGCCCGGCGAGCGATGTGAGGCCTAGTTGAGCGCAGGGCAGACGAGCAAACCGGTGCAGGAGGCGGTCCACCCGGGCGACGCCGCGCCGACGACCCTCGCGTCCACGATCTTCCAGTCCGACGACTTCCTGTCCAAGCGCTACGACCTGGTCCGCCAGATCGGCGAGGGCGGCATGTCCGCGGTCTACCTGGCCCGGGACCGGCAGCTCGACCGCCAGGTGGCGGTCAAGGTCATGCTGCCGTTCGACGACGAGGACGCGGAGACCTACACCATCCGCTTCGTCAACGAGGCGCGCATCCTCGCGAGGTTGAACCACCCCAACATCGTCCACGTGTACGACTTCGCCGCCACCGAGTCGGGGCTGCGGATCATCATGGAGTACGTGGAGGGGCGCACCCTGTACGAGCAGGTGACCGACGACGGTGGTCTGCCCGAGGAGCAGGTGGCGAGGGTGGCCTGCGAGGTGCTCGACGCGCTGGACGTGATCCACGCCGAGGACGTCATCCACCGGGACATCAAGCCGGGCAACGTCATGCTCGACCCGCGGGGCCGGGTCAAGGTGATGGACTTCGGCATCGCCATGACCGACGCCGGCGACGACGACCGCACGACGGAGAGCTCGGTCGTCGGCACCATGAAGTTCATGGCGCCGGAGCAGTCCCGCGGCGAGACCGTCACGGTCCGCGCCGACCTGTTCAGCGTGGCCGCCACGATGGCGTTCATGCTGCTGGGGCACCTCCCCCAGATCCTCAGCGCGACGGACCTGCCGCCGCGGCTGCGGCCGGTGCTCGTGCGCGCCATGGCCGCGGATCCCCGGGCACGCTACGCGTCGGCCCAGGAGATGAAGGCAGCGATCCAGCAGGCCATCCGCAACAAGCCGCCGGAGCCGCGCAAACGCAAGAGCCGGCTGGCGCCGCTGATCGTCCTCGCCGTGGTCGGCATCGGCGTGGGTGTGGTCCTGGGTGGGTTGCTGCTGGCCCTGGAACTGCTGGGCGATCCCCCCTCCAGGGGGGCGGATCCCCTGGGCTTCCAGCCGCCCGAGGTGATCATCGGCGAGGAGGACGAGGAGATCCTCATCGAGGACGTGGCGGTCGTCGAGGAGGTACCCGGGGTCCCCGCTCAAGCGGTTGTGGAGGAGGCGGTCCCCGAGGTGCGGGTGTTCGAGGTCGCCCCGCCGCCCGACGTCGTCGACCCGGGCGAGCCGGCCACGGCAAAGCCGGCCACGGAGGAGCCCGTCGTCACCAAGGCCACGGCAGCGCCCCCGTCGATCAAGCACCAGGTGCTCCGGCAGGTCGCCGAGGGTGAACCCGCGCGCTTCGAGGTGCGGGTCGTCGGAGACCTGACCTACGAGGTCTTCATCACCTACTGTCCCCCTGACGGCGGGGACTGGAACACCCTGGAGCTGCGCTACCGCGGCGACGAGCTGTACACGGGCAGCCTGCGCATCGGCGGAGACATCTCCGAGGGCTTCTCGTACTACGTCAACGTCATCGAGCAGGGCGGTTCGGGCCAGATCTACAGCCGCGGCACCACGTCCGAGCCGTTCGACGTCTGGGTCCGGTAGGAGCGTTCGACCCCCGAGATCAGCGCGGGACCCGCGCGTGCCCCAGGAACACCGGAATGTAGAGCCAGCAGCCCGGCCCGCCCGCGGCGAGCTGGGCCAGCAACCGCTCGTCCGAGTCCCGCCACGCGCCGACGCGACGCAGGGTCTGGGCCTTGAACGAGAACGCGATGTCCACCAGATCTCCGAGGGGGAGGTGGTGGGACGACAGGGGCACGACCTCGGTGCGAGGGCTCTCGAAGCCCGCCTCCGCCAGGTAGGCCACGAGCTTTCGGCCCACGTGGCGGTCCCCCCCGAGCTCCTGCTGGGCGCGCGCGACGCGCGCCTGGAACTCCGCAAGACCCACGGGCTCGGGGTGGATCACGACGCCAGCGTCGTCCACGTCGAGCAGCGCCGCTGTGCCGCCGGGGGCCACGACGCGCCGCAGCTCGGTCAGGGTCCGCGCCGGCTCGTCGAGGTGCTGGGCCAGGAACCGCGCGTACGCGAAGTCCACCGAGGCGTCCTCGAGGGGGATGGCCTCACCCGTGCCCCCGGCGAAGGAGCAGCGGCCGGCGAGGCCCAGCTGCTCGGCCCGTGATCCGGCCCGACGGCGGAGGCGGTCGTCCGGCTCCACGCCGACGACCGTGGACGCGGGGAAGGTGCGGGCCAGCAGGGTCGTGGTGACCCCGGGGCCAGAACCGAGGTCGAGGATGCGATCGCCGTCGCGGCACCCCACCCGCTTGAACCACACCGCCTCGAGCTGCTGGGCGATGGCGGCCTGCTTCTCGAGCCGCTCCAGCTCCGTGACCGAGTCCTCCAGGGTGCTGATGGAGTACGACGCGGACGCGTCCACGCGCTCGGTGAGGTCGGTGCCCATGGGCCGCGGATCCAGGGGGATGCGCTCGGGGTTGCCCCGATTGAGGCCCACCACGTGGTGGTTCATGGCGTCGAGGCGCCAGGTCAACACCGACATCAGGTTGTCGCGCACCTTGTTGCCCAGCCCGGGGTGCTTGCGCTCCACCTTGTCTGCCAGGTCCGCCGGGAGCAGCAGGACCTCCGAGTCCTCCACCGCCACGAGGAAGGCGCTCCGGCCATCGGGCCGGTGGCCCGCCATCTCACCGCACACCTCCCCCGGCACGAGCACCGAGAACAGGAACGGATCGCCGGTGTCGTCGAGGGTCACCCCGAGCTTTCCGGACAGCAGCAGCGCCATGCCCTGCTCGTGCTCGCCGCGGCGGTAGAGCCGCTCGCCCGCGGCGATGGTCAGCGTGGGCAGTCCGCCCAGGACGTCGTCCACCACGTCCTGCTCGATCTCCGAGAACACCGACGGCGCGCGGTACGCGGGGCTCGAGTGCGCGAACGCCGCCCAGAACTCTCGCAGCCGCCGCGGGGTCACCTTGGGGCTGCGGAACTCGCTGTACAGGTCTGCGATCTCCCGCGCCGTCACCCCGTGGTCGTCCTGCTCGCTGGAGATGATGTGGCCGAACGGGCTGTCCACCTCGCGGAGGTAGTCGCGGTCCCGCACCGTCCACACCAGGGGCACGCGCAGCCCTGCGCGGTCGTGGGGGCGGAACGGCGCCGCGTAGGGCCGGTAGCCCAGCTGGTAGTACGGCTTGACCAGCGCCAGCTCCGCCACGCAGACGTCCGCCAGCGTGTCCACCTCGAACCCCAGCTGCACCATGTGCATGACCAGCTGGGACGCGATGGTCAGGCCGCGGTAGGCCGGGTCCACCATGAACGTGCCGGAGTGGGTGATGTGATCCATGCCCAGCGCGGCCACCATGGGTCGCAGCTTCAGGCGATCCAGGATCTCGTCGGGCAGCGGATGCCGCGCGCCGAACAGCGTGCGCACCGTGCCGACGATGGTGCCCGCCGAGTCGTCCACCGCCACCAGGACGCGCGCGTGCTCGTCCAGCTCGTCGGTGACCACCCGCCGCTCGTGATCCGCCGACGGCAGCGGTTTGTGCAGCTCGTCCACGTAGACGCGGTAGCGGAACCGGTACACCTCCTCCAGATCGGCAGCAGACGTCACTTCCTGGACTCGGACGAACACGGGAGCCTCCTGCTCGCGGTGGGTGCGAGACCAGTATAATCGTGGCACTGACGAGGGGAAAACCGATGAACAGGACGATGATGCTTCTCGGTGTGATGGCGTGCCTCGCGGGGTGCAACGGTGGAGACGACGACGACGTGGCCGGCGGGGACGACGACAGCGCCCTGGGGGACGACGACGACGTCAGCGGTGATGACGACGACGTCACCGGAGACGACGACGACGCGGCGGACGACGACGCGAGCGACGACGACGCGAGCGACGACGACGACGCGACGACGGATGGGCCGCTGGCCGCCCTCTGGGCCGGCGACGCCCACTTCGAGGTGGATCAGGACCCGGTGCCCGTCACCGATCCGACCTCGGGCCACCGGGAGGCCTTCGCCGTCAACCGCCCCGACATCGGCGCCCATACCGTCTACCTCTACCACCGCTGCTTCGGCCAGGGCTCCGACGCGTCCATCTGCCTGTCCATCTCCCACGACGCAGGCGACAGCTACGCCGAGTTCCACGGCCAGGTGATGGGCCCCCAGCCGGGCCACGTCTTCGCCGTCGCGCCCGCCGTGTTCGAGGTGGACGGCACCTGGACCATGGTCTACGAGGAGTCCAACGTCGCCGCGGTCTACTGGGCCGAGTCGTCCGACGGCATCACCTGGACGTCGCGCGGCCAGCTCATCGAACACGGCGGCAGCGGCGACTGGGACCAGGGCGCCATCGCCACCCCCGGCATGCTGGTCGACGACTTCGGCATGGTCCACGTCACCTACGCCGGCTTCACCCTCGGCGGCACCAACATGGACATCGGCGTCGCGTCCGGCACCTCCATGGAGAACCTCTCCAAGAACGCCTACAACCCCGTCTTCCCCCGCTCCGGCAGCGGCTGGGACGGCGGCCAGGTCTCCATGGGCCGGCTCATCGAGGAGGACGGCTGGATCTACATGGTCTACGAGGGCGCCGACACCGACTTCACCTGCGAAGCCTCCAACCGCTACGGCTGGGGCATGGCCCGCACCCAGAACTGGGTCCAGTGGGAGCGCCACCCGGGCAACCCGTTCGGGCTTTCGGCACAGTCACCCTACGGCTGCGGCAACGACATGCCGAGCATCTGGCGGCGGTACGACGGGGAGATCTTCGTGTTCCACACGTCCGAGGACACGACAAGGATCGTGCGGGAGCATCTGGCGGTGGACTGATCCCGGTGGCCGGGTCTACTCCAGGCCGCAGTAGGTCTGGATCTCGCCGATCAGCGCCTCGGCGATCTTCATGTTGGGACCCATGCCCACCATCCCGAGGGCGTTCTGCGACTCGATCGACGCGGTGCACTTCTTGGGCGCTACCAGGTCCCCGAGCCCCTTGGGGATGTCCTCCTTGGCGGTGTACTCGAACGTCACGTACGCGCCCACCGTGGAGCCCACCGCCTCCACGCCCACCAGCTTGTCGCAGATGATCGGGCAGTAGTCCGTCCCCTCCCAGATCTTCTGGATCCCCGCGTAGGGGACGTCGCCTGCTTTCTTCCGCTTCGCCTTGCTCAGCTTCGAGCCCACGTCGGACGTGAGCAGCTCGTTGAGGAAGTCCGCGGTCATCGGCAGGTTGGGCGCCGCCGCCTCGACCGCGGCACGCGCGGAACTCACGAAAGCGGTTCGGGCTTCGGCCGAGGCGTAGGCGGCCGACGGGGCTACCGCGTCACCTTCGTCGGCCTCGGTGGTGGCCGTGAACACGAACGCACAGGAGAACAACAACACGCCGGCGAGGGCGCTACGGGTTTTCATGGGGCCTCCTCCTCGTGGGATGGAGGATACCGCAGCTGCGGCAAGCGGTGCGACCGGGGGTGGCTCTACTCGATCCGGTATTCGCGCAGTCACCATACGGCTGTGGCAACGACATGCCGAGCATCTGGCGGTGGACTGACCGCTCAGCATCCCGCGCCCGGGTACACCGACTCGTCCCGGTCGTCGCAGTCCATGTTCGGCGAGGTGGCAGGGTCGAAGGGCCCGGGTAGCCACCACTCGGGGTACGCATCCCAGTCCAGGTCCCACAGCTCGGCGCCTGTACCGCCGTACGCGCCGATGTCGCTGGTGGAGCCGTCGGGGTCGACCAGGGCGGGATCCCCGCTGTCGATCAGGGTGCTGGTCACGCCGATGTGGATGTCCCAGAGGTAGGGATCGGGGTTGGAGGTGTCGAGGTGGACGGGTGTGAAGGAGACGTTGCCGTTGGCGCCGATCGGGTTGCCCATTCCGTCGAACTCGGGAGTGGTGTTGCCGAAGGCATTGCAGTGCAGCAGTGAGGCGAGGCAGCCACCTCCACCGGCCGTGGACACGTGGATGGCGCCGCCGCTGGAACCGTTGGTGACGATGTTGCCGGTCAAGTCCGCGTTGATCAGCTCCAGGATCGAGCTCGCCGCGAGGTTGATGGCCCCGCCTTCGTAATAGGTCATGTTGCCCACGAACGACACGTTCGTCGCCATGAGGTGAGACTCCCACAGCTCGATGGCGCCGCCGCTGTAGGTGGACTCGTTGGCCAGCAAGGTGACGTTCTCGAGGGTCAGGGTGGAGTTGTACTGGTCGATCGCACCGCCCTGGTAGTTGGTGAAGTTGCCGGCAAACACCACGTTGGTCAGCAGCGGATTGGAGGTGTAGTACACGACGAGGCCCCCGCCCTCGTACCCTGCCGTGTTGTTCACGAACGCGACGTTAGACATGCGCGGCGACGAGTATCGCAGGTTCATACCGCCGCCCTGGTAGGCGCACGTGTTGTCGCGGACGATCACCCAGTCGAGGATCGGCGACGACTCCCTCATCTCGAATCCACCACCCTCGTAGTCCGCGTAGTTGTCCTCCACGATCAGCTGGCTGAGCGTGGGACTCGACTGGTTCAACATGAAACCGCCCCCCTCGTACGAGGACCAGCCGTTGCGGACCGTGAATCCCTGAAGCAGCGCTGCCGGGGACTCACCGTTGGTGAAGTTCACCACCGGCGCCCCGGCCATACCGTCGATGATCGTCACCAGGGGGCCACCCACACCCACCACCGAGATGTCCTTGCCCAGGAAGTCGATGCGCTCGAAGTACGTCCCCGGCTCCACACAGATCAGATCCCCGACCGCTGCAGCGTTGATGGCCGCCTGGATCGACCCGTACGTGAGGGGCACCCACAGCGCCGACGGCATCCCGACGCAAGGATTGGGGAGCACCGGCTCCACGTCGTCGTCGTCCCCCACCGAGTCGTCATCGTCGCCCACCGCCGTGTCGTCGTCGTCATCGAGATCCTCGTCGTCGTCGTGGGGCAGATCGATGTCGTCATCGTCCGCGACGTCATCGTCCTCCATGTCGTCGTCCCCCACCATCACGTCATCGTCCGCCTCCACCGCATCGTCGTCCGCGAGATCGTAGTCGATGCAGGAGAGGGGGAGGAGGCAAACGAAGATGATGAACAGCCGCTGCGGCATGACCCCTCCTGGAGAGAGTGTATCAGCGGGGTCGCGGTTCAAGGAGGGGAAACGAGGCTGGTTCGACGGACAAGAAGGCGGCAAAGGGCTGATGCCAACTCGTGGGCGAGATGAGCGGCCATCTCCCCCTACCCCACCCGCATCAGCTCCAGCCGATCCCCCACCTCGGTCTCCCCAAGCCCCCCCGGCCCCAGCTCCACGGTCCAGTAGGCCCCCGGGCACGGCAGCGTCATTCGCCACGGCGGGATCTCCCGCAGGACCTTGAGGACCTCACCGTCGCGGGTGGCGAAGGCGACGTCGATGGCGTAGGCCATGAAGAAGGTGTGGATCTCGTTGCAGGGGGCGAGGACGAGGCCCTCGCCGGGGCCGGGGCACGGTCGGCCGAGCAAGCCGCGCATGCGCAGGAGGGGTCCGTCGGCGAGCATGGCGGCGTCGGCGAGGACGACGTCGCGTGTCTCGTTGCGCACGTGGATTCGATTCATCCCTTCACCACCGCGAGGGGCTTCAGTCGGACGACCGCGCGGGCCAAGCCGGCGGCGGCCACGACGCGGACGACCTCCTCGACGTCCTTGTAAGCCTCCGGCATCTCCTCGGCCAGGGTCTGCCGGCCGGCAGCGCGAGCGATGACTCCGCGCTGGGCGAGCTCGGCGTGGAGATCGCGGCCGCGGGCCTTCTTCTTGGCCTTGGTGCGGCTCATGAGGCGGCCGGCGCCGTGGCAGGTGGAGCCGAAGCTGGCGGCCATGGCGCCCTCGAGGCCGGCGAGCACGAAGGAGCAGCGGCCCATGTCGCCGGGGACGAGGACGGGCTGGCCCACCCTGCGAAGATCGCGGGGCACCTCGGGGTGGCCGGGGGGGAAGGCGCGGGTGGCGCCCTTGCGGTGGACGCACAGCTCGCGCTCGACGCCATCGACGGTGTGGCGCTCGATCTTGGCGATGTTGTGGGCCACGTCGTACACGGTGCGCAGGCCGAGCCGGTGGGGAGCCTGCTTGAAGATGCGGCTCAGGGCCTCCCCTACCCTGCCGGCGAGGACCTGGCGGTTGGCGAATGCGAAGTTGGCGGCGCAGGCCATGGCAGAGAGGTAGGCCTCGCCCTCCTCGCTGGCCACCGGGGCACAGCAGAGCTGTCGATCGGGCAGCTCGATGCCGTGGCGCTGCGACGCCTTGATCATGGCGCGGATGGCGTCGGTGGCCACCTGGTGGCCGAGGCCGCGGCTGCCCGTGTGGATGGAGACGGTGATGGCGCCGAGCTCGAGCCCCATGGCCCGCGCGGCGGTCTCGTCGAGCACCTGATCCACCTCGCCGACCTCGACGAAGTGGTTGCCCGAGCCGAGGGTCCCGAGCTGGCCGCGGCCGCGGTCCTTCGCGCGGGAGGAGACGTCGTCGGGGTAGGCGTCGGGAATGCGGCCGCGGGCCTCGATGTGGTCCAGATCGGCCTGTGTACCGAATCCCTGCTTGATGGCGAAACGCGCGCCCTGAGTCAGGACCTTGTCGAGGCCTCGCTTGTCGAGGCTCACGCCGCCCTGTCGGCTCCCGAGGCCGGCGGGGACGGCCGTGGCCAGGGCGTAGAGCAGGCGGTCCAGATCGCCGCGGACCTCCTCGGCGAGCAGGTCCGTGCGCATCAGGCGCACGCCGCAGTTGATGTCGTAGCCCACACCCCCGGGGCTGACCACGCCGTCGTCCACGTCGAAGGCCGCGACGCCGCCGATGGGGAAGCCGTAGCCGCCGTGGATGTCGGGCATGGCCAAGGCGTCGCCGACGATGCCGGGGAGGGTCGCGACGTTGGTCAGCTGCTCCAGGCACTGGTCGCCGCTGAGGGCGTCCACGATGGCGCGCGACGCATACACGACGGCGTCGGTGCGCATCTTGCCGTGGCGCCGGATGCGCCAGCGGTTCTCGTCGAGGCGTTCGAGGGGCACGGGGACTCCTAGAGGTCCAACAGGATTCTAGCGCGCCAGACATCTCCGATGCGCTCCAGCGCCGCGCCGTGGTGGGTGACGGCCTTGACGCCGGCGCCTGCGGGGTGGCGATCGGGATCGTGGATCTCGCCGAGGACGCGGAACCTCGCGCGGACGCCGGCGGCGGTCTCGGTCAGTTCGAAGTGGTCCACCCCAGCGGCCAGCAAGCCCTCCACCTCGAAGCGGTAGAGCAGCTCGCCCAGGGACTCGACCAGCAGCTCGGTCCGGTCCCCGGCGTCCACCTCGATCCACGCTCGGGTCCCCCGGCCGACCGCGTCGGGGTCGGTCATCACCGAGAGCAGGCCGCGGACGCACAGGTCCCAGACCGCGGCCAGGTCGTCGGCCTCGACCTCGAAGCCCTCGTCGGCGTCGTGCTCGAAGGGGGTCAGGCTGGCCGGGGTCATCGGCGCCGGCGGAGCAGCCCCAGGGCGAGCAGCGCGATCCAGGCCGACCGTGGCCCCGCGGGGGTCGCGCTGTCACAGGCGCAGTGGAAGCCGGCGGGGGCGTCGCCATCCTCCACGGCCACGTCGTCGTCGTCGTCGTCGGGCTCCAAGTCGTCGTCGTCACCGGGCTCGAAGTCGTCGTCGTCGCCCGGGGCCCCGCCGCATTCCTCGTCGTCGCCGTCCTTGTCGCCGTCGCAGTCGTTGTCGATCTCGTCGTCGCAGATCTCGTCGGCCCCGGGGTTGATGTTCGGGTCGAGGTCGTCGCAGTCGCCGGGCTCTCCGCAGGGGATCCAGCCGTCGCCGTCCTCGTCCACCTCGGAGGGATCGAGCTCGCCGTCGCAGTTGTTGTCGAGCCCGTCGCACAGCTCCTCGGCGCCCGGGAAGGTCTCGTCGCTGGTGTCGTCACAGTCGCCCAGCTGGTCCAGGTAGCCGTCGGCGTCGGCGTTGGAGAACCGCATCGACCGCAGGATGTACATGGCGCCGTACTCGCTGTCCGGCTCGAGGATCACCACATCGGGGTGGGCGTCGGCGTCGAGCCGGCCCGTGACGAGCAGACGACCGAAGTGGCCGCCGGGGTTGATGCCCTCGATGAGCCCGGCCAGCTCGCCGAACTTGGTCTGCGCGCCCATGAGCATGGCCGTCTGCTGGTCGAACAGGCCCACCGCGCCGGCCTCGCTGTGCACGGAGTCGCTGTCCCACGCGCCGATCCACAGCTGGCTGTTGGGCAACCCCGCGAAGTTGTCGGTGACGGCCAGGGCGCCGCCCACCTGGTAGAAGGGGTCGTCCGAGACGATGGAACCGAGGGCCGTGTCGGTGGTCATCTGGTTGACGTCGCTGGGCAGATCGTTGACGTCGAGCAGATAGACGGCGCCCCGCTCCGAGTCCGTCGAGGGCGCGCCCAGGGCCACGTCCGCGCCCGAACCGCCGAGCCCCAGATCCGTGGCGACGACGACCGCCGTCCCCAGCGCCGAGACGTTGGCGCCGGGATCCACCGTCAGGGCCGTCCGGTTCGGCAGCGGCTCGCCGATGTCCATGGTCTGGATGGCATCGATGAAGTACACGACCCCGCGCCCCGCGTTGGCGAGGGCGTCCCCGACGAGGATGTCGGGCGCAGCGTCCCCCACCATGTCCGGTCCCACCTTCAGCGACGAGCAGTCCAGTCCGTCCCCCAGGAGCTTCATGACCGTGCCGTCCATGCCGGCGTTGCCGGGGAGGTCCTCCCAGACCAGCAGGCCGCCCAGCTGGACGGGGTACTCGTCCACCACGAGCCCTGGCGCGCACGCGAGCACCTCGTGCTTCGCGACGTTGCCGAACAGCGGCCCCGTCGCCACCTTCTCCCCGAGCCGGGCCCCTTCCACGTTGCCCAGGATGACCGAGAACGGGTTCCCGTCCCAGCTCCCCATGTCGCCGCCGGCGTAGACGTAGATGCGCCCCGCGTCCGGGAGGTCGGCGCCGCCGTCCCCGGTGCCCATCGCCCCGGGCGCTCCCACCACCAGGTCGGGGAAGCCGTCGCCGGTGACGTCACCCGCGGCGAGGGAGAAGCCGTAGTCCTCGCCCGGCATGTTGCCCGACATCATCACCACGGACATGGCGGGGCCGGCGGTCATGATGCCCCAGGGGAGCTCGGCCCCCGACGCGACGACCACGTTGCCCTCCCCGTTCATGGAGGTGGACATGGCCAGGTCGCCGTACCCGTCGCCGTTGAAGTCGGCGATCACCCAGGCGTCGATCCGGACCTCCGCGTCGTAGACGCCGTCCACCCGGTCCTCGATGTCGGACGCGGACATGGGCCGGGCCCCGGCCGCCGCGGCCCAGGCCAGGCAGAGCGTCATGCAGGCGATTGCCAGGAGTACACGTGTCATACGGACCTCGATCATTGGAAGACTCCCCACAGGATCAGTATCCCCCCGTTCGAACGGGGAATCCAGGGGCGGGGAGATGGATGTGAGGGGCGTGTGTGAGGGCGGGCCGCGGGCGGATCAGGTGCCAGCGAGGTAGTCGTCTTCGTAGGCGATCTGCTCGGCGGTCAGGGCGTCGATGTCCTTGCCCATGGTCGACAGCTTGATGCGCGCGAGCTCCTGGTCCTGCTCCTCGGGCACGTCGTAGACGACGGGATCCCAACCCTTGCCCTCCTGGGTCATCCGGATCAGGGCGAGGAACTGGTTGGCGAAGGACATGTCCATGACCTCGGACGGGTGCCCCTCGGCAGCGGCGAGGTTGACCAGGCGGCCCTGGGCCAGCACGTAGATGCGGCGGCCGTCGGGCATGAGGTACTCCTCGCAGTTGTCGCGCACGGTGCGCTTGGACGACGCGAGCTGCTCGAGCTGCTCGATGTTGATCTCGCAGTCGTAGTGGCCGGTGTTGCAGACGATGGCGCCGTCCTTCATCACCTCGAAGTGGCGGCCGACGAGGATGTCCTTCATGCCGGTGGCCGTGATGAAGATGTCGCCGACGCGCGCGGCCTCGTCCATGGTCATGACGTCGTGGCCCTCGAGGATGGCCTTGAGGGCGTGGGTGGGCTTGACCTCGGTGCAGATGGTATGGGCGCCCATGCCCGCTGCGCGCATGGCGCAACCCTTGCCGCAGTGGCCGTACCCCGCCGTGACGAAGACCTTGCCCGCGAGCAGCACCGACGTGGCGCGCAGGATGCCGTCGAGGGAGGACTGGCCGGTGCCGTAGACGTTGTCGAAGTCCCACTTGGTCTCGGCGTCGTTGACCGCGATGACGGGGTAGAGCAGGTCGCCGGCCTTGGCCATGGCCCGCAGGCGGTGCACGCCGGTGGTGGTCTCCTCGGTGCCGCCGATGACCTTCTGGGCCAGCGCCTTGTGCTGGGTGTGGATGCGCATGATCAGATCGGCGCCATCGTCCAGCGACAGGGTGGGCTCGAAGTCGAGGGTGCGGTCGATGGCCCAGTAGAACTCGTCCACGGACATGCCGTGCCAGGCGTAGACGCTGATGTCGTTGGCGGCCAGCGCCGAGGCGATGTCGTCCTGGGTGGACAGGGGGTTGCAGCCGGACCAGGAGATCTCGGCGCCGGCGGCGCGAATGGTCTCCACGAGCACGGCGGTCTCCTTGGTCACGTGCAGGCAGCCGGCGACCTTCATCCCCGCAAGCGGCTTCTCCTTGCCGTACTTCTCACGCAGGTGCATCAGCACGGGCATACGCGACTCGGCCCACTCGATTTTCAACCTGCCAGCGTCCGCCAGCGCGATGTCCTTGACCTTGTAATCCATCTCGACTCCCGGGTTGTTCGAAGAATGGCGGAGGATGACCGGCGCGCCGGGGAGTGTCAAGAAGAGTGCGTCAGGGGGTACCGAGGACGATGTCCAGGGTCTGGTCCGTGTCCGCGATGACGTCCACCTCGCGTACGACGGGCTCGTGCGCCTCGTGCCAGACGTGGAGCACGTAGCGCCCGGCGGGGATGCCCTCGATCCGGTACGTCCCGTCCGCGCCGGACAGCGCGTGGTAGGGGTGCTCCATCACCCACACCCAGCCCCGCGCCGCAGGGTGGGCGTCGCACCGGAGGTGGACCAGCCCCGGCAGCCTCAACCGCCGCTCGACCTCGGTCCCGTCTGCGGGCAGCGTCAGCTTCCCCAGATCCCGGTAGCCGTCCCAGAGGATCATCTGCAGATCGTGGGCCTGGCCATCCCTCGCCGAGGCTCGCAGGACACCGCCCACCGTGGCCACCTGGGCCCTCGGCTCCGCCTCGCAGCCGCCCAGGGCCACCTCGGCGTCCGCGGCGACCAGCTCGGCGCCCTCGGTGATGCCCTCCAGCAGCAGCACCGCCCCGGAGAGGGGGCCGGCGGCGAACCGCGCGGGCTCGGCAGGGCACGCCGACTCCGCCGGGGCTTCGAACAGGACGCCGTGACCGTCCACGGCGGACGTGAC
This sequence comes from uncultured Rickettsiales bacterium, assembly GCA_964425605.1. GTDB lineage: Bacteria > Myxococcota_A > UBA796 > UBA9615 > CAYRNR01 > CAYRNR01. The sequence goes on from CAYRNR010000116.1 coordinate 19,670, forward strand.
GGCGCCGTGCAGCGACCCAGGGGCGTCCACGCCCGCGGTCCGATACAGCTCGGGGGGGATGGGCCGCGGCCAGTGCTCGGGCGGAGGAGCCTCCACCACGGCCTCGGCGGTCGCGGCCTCGGTCGTCGTCTCTTCGGCGCTCTGCTCTTCCGGATCGCCGCCACCGCACCCGCCGAGCAACGGCGCCACGGTGAGACCAAGGAGGAGGAACCGAGCGAGGGTGCCCCGGAACGGGAGGTGCATCAAATGTTGTCCAGATCCTCGAGGTTGACGCCGTCGTCTTCCATGTCCAGGTCCTTGGCCACCTCGGGTTTGGTCCCCCGGGCCAGGTCGGCGAGCGCGCTCTTGGCCCGCCGGATGCGGTTGTTGGAGCCCGAGCCCCGCGGGTCCAGCTCGAGCACGCGCTCGAAGCACTCCCGCGCCAGCTTGAGGTCCCCCTTGAAGACCTCCATCTCGCCCTGCTTGCCGAACAGCTCGCCGGCCATCATCCGCTTGCCCATCTCGACGAGATCGTTGCGATACTCGCGCCGGGCCTGCTTGTTCTCGAACAGGGCGCGGACGTCGGCGAGCTTGGAGCGGATCTGCTCCCGCATCAGGGAGAGCTTCTCCAGCTCGAGCAGATCCATCATCGGATCCTCGATGGTCCGGGCCACCTTGTCGCACGCGGCGATCAGCTCGGGTTCGAGGCAGGACCAGTGCGCCTCGACGAAGGCGAAGTGGTCCTTCTCCATGTAGTCCATGCGGTCGATGATGTATCGCTCGGCGCGCGCCTCGCGCCACCGGGCGCCCTCCCGCTCGTTGAGCTCGATCACCCCCAGGTCCTGCATGGACAGCACCAGCTCGATGAGGTTGCGCGTGGGCATCTCCAGCCGGCCCAGGAGTTCGGCCAGCTGCCAGCCGCCGCGGAGGTATCGCTTGAGGAACCGCTGCTCCTGGCCCGCGAGGCTCTCGATGAGGGGCTCGGCCAGCGATCGACCCTGGTCGGTCAGCACCAGGTGGTGCTTGTAGTACTGGTCGACGATCTCGCGGACCTGCTTCTCGTTGAGCCCGGTGTAGCGGGCGCGGGATCGCTCCCACAGGACCTGGGCGACCTCCACCTGGTTGCCGGGGAGCAGCTTCTTGACCTCGGGCAGATCGAAGAACCGGAACGATCCGAAGTTCACGCCGAGGAGCCGGTCGGTGATCATCCGGGCGGACTCCACCATCAGGGCGTCCACCTGCTGCCGGTTGAGCAACCCCAGGCGCACCATGGCGTCGTCCAGCTGCAGGCTGGTCAGGCCCGCAGTGTACCGGGCGCGCTCGATCTCAGCGGGCTTGAGCAGCCGCTGGCGCGAGGCCTGGTACTCGATGGACTCCGAACGACTCGGGGGCTCGCGCGTGTAGCGGACCGGCTTGCCCTCGATGAAATAACCCCAGTACCGCTCCCGGAAGCCGTCCACCACCAGCAGGCCGGTGGCGCGCCGGTTGAGCAGCTCCATGAAGACCTCGCGCATGGCGACGTTGGCCAGCGAGCCGCTCTCCTTGGGGGTCCCCGCGAAGACCTGGTTGGGCTGGCCGGGGACGGGCACGCCCTCCCCGGGCGGCGGGGCCGCCTGCGGGGTCCTGTCCTGGGAGACGCGCGCGGAGACGTAGCCCCCCTTGCGCGGCTTGCCCCTGGCGGTCGCGGGCTGACCCTGGAGGGACGGACGGCCCTGGGGCGCAGCGGGCCGCGGGCGCGCAGCGGGCTGGGCCGGACGCGGGGGGGTGAGGGTCTCGACGCTCGACGTCGTCGGCACGCGCTGGAACTCGCCCGAGTACGAGTCACCTTCCGAGGGCTCGTCGCGGGAAGGCTCGCCGTGCGCGAGCGAGGGGGCGGAGGCCTCGTCGGCCGTCTCGGCGTACCGCTCCTCGGACACGTCGGCGAACAGGTCTTCGCCCGGACCCGGGGACTCGCCGGAGTCCTCGATGGAGGACGGCGGCGGCGGGTCGGCCAGTCCAGCGGCGCCGCGGGCGCGCGCGGGCGCCTCTTCCGGCGGCCAGTCCTCCATGACGATGCCCACTGTGGAGGGTTCGTCGGCGGACGCCACCTCCTCGTAGGACTCCTCCGCCCCGCCCACCGCGCGGACCGCGTCATCGAAGGCATCGGCCGCGGTTGGGCTCTCCACCGTCTCCCGCGCCCCGTACGGAGCGGTCACCGGCGGGGTCTCCATCGTCTGCTCGAGGGCGGGGGTGATCCCGCCGCCCCCCACGTCCACCCCCAGCGCGGTGTAGAGGTCCGCGGGCACCTCGTCCACCTGGACCACAGTGGCCATGGCGCCGCTGTGCACGACGCGGCCCCTGAGGTGGAACCCTTCGCCCGTGAATGCGAGGACCAGCGCCACCTCCACCTCGTCGCCCTCCGAGGCGCCGGGCTCCTCGGGGAGGGTGAGGATCTTGTGCTTGAGTCCGGACCCGTACAGCTGCTTGGCTTGCTGGGCCGTGCGCACCGTGAACGCGATCGTGTTGACAGCCACCGGGCGGTTCCCCTTTCTTCCGTCGCCTACAGCCTACCTGTTCGCCCCCCCTCGATGGAACCGCGTGCGTGCGCGGCCCCGTCTATCCGTTGTCGATGTCCTCCAGGGTCAGCTGGTTGCGGTCGTCCACCTTGGTCGCCTGGGTGAGGACGCCGCGAGAGATGTCGTCGAGCACTCGCCGCGCCCTGCCCACGTGGTCCGTACCCGGCCCACCCGCGTCGAGCTCCACCACGCGCTGGAAGCACTCCTTGGCCACGGTGGCCTCCTTCTTGAACAGGGCCATCTCCCCCTGCTGGGCGAACAGGCCGGTGGCCATGGAGCGCTTGCTCTTTTCGATCAGGCCCGCGCGGTACTCCCGCCGCCGGTCGTGGTTGGCGAAGATCTGGCGGACCTCGCCCAGCTTCTCGATGATCTCCTCGCGCATCTGCGCCACGCTGCCCAGCTCGAGCTGGTTCATCACCGGATCGTCCAGGGTCCGCGCGACCTTGTCACAGGCCACCAGCAGCTCCGGTTCGAGGCTCGACCAGTGCGCGTCGACGAACGCGAAGTGGTCCTTGCCCATGTAGTCCATGCGATCGATGAGGAACCGCTCGGCGCGGGCGACGCGCCAGTTCGGCCCCTCCCGCTCGGACAGGTCGATGATCCCGAGTTCCTCGAGGGTGAACACGATCTCCATCACCGTGCGGTTGGTCAGATCGAGGCGCCCCAGGAGCTCGGCGATCTGCCATCCGCCCCGCAGATATCGCTGTACGAACAGCGCCTCGCGCTTGCCCAGGCTCAGCTCGTCGGCCAGCTCCTTGCCCTCGTCGGTCAGGACCATGTGGTGCTTGTGGTACTGGTCGATGCGGTGGGCGATCTTCTTGTCCGAGAGCTCGGCGTACTTCGCTCGCGCGCGAGTCCACAGAACTCCCATCACGTCGGCGGGTGCGCCGTGGAGCACCTTGTCGAGGCCCGGCAGGTGGAAGAAACGGTACGTCCCGTAGTTGACGCCGAGCAGCCGCTCGGTCACCTGCCACGCGGTCTTGGCCTCGAGCTCGTGCAGCGCGTCCGCGTCCAGCAGCTCCAGATCCCCCAGGACCTCCTCGATCCGCTGGCCCGTGAGCTGGGCCAGCTGGCGCGCCCGGTTCAGATCGTCGGGCTGCACCAGCCGGGCGCGGGACGCCTGGTAATCGAGGGTGTCGGACCGGCTCGGCGGCTCACGCATGAACTTCACGGGCTTGCCGTGGACCACGAAGCACCAGTTCAGCTCCCGGTAGCCCTCCACCACGAGCACGCCCAGGGCCGACCGCCGAAGCAGCGATATCAGCAGCGAGCGCATGTCGAGATCCTCGAGGGATCCCTCCTCCTCCTGCGTCGCCTTGATCCCCTTGCCGCCACCGCCCGGGACCGGGATGACGGGCCCTGCCGCGGAGGCCGGCGCGGGGTCGAGGGAGTAGTGACTCTTCGTGCCCGGCGGCTTGGCGGGAGGGGCCGCGCCGTCCGAGCGGCCGCCGCGGGGGCCCTTGAGCTTGAATCCACGCGTCTTGAATCTGGAGGCTGGCTTGTCCGGCGGCTTCACCGCCGGGGTCTCGGTCTGGGAGTCGGGCCGGGCGGGCAGGGCGATCGGTTTCCGTTTCGCGGGCTCGGGTTTCGCGGGCTCTGGCTCCGCGGGCTCCGGCTCCGCGGGCTCCGGCTCCGCCGGCTCGGGCGCCGCGGGCGGCGGCTCGACCGGCTCGGGCGCCGCAGCGGGGGCCTCGCCGCTCATCGCGGCGATCACCGCGTCGGGGAGGGCGTCGAGCTTGACCATGGTGGCGCCCGATCCACAGTGCATCACCTTCGCGGGCAGCTCGAAGCTCTCACCTGTGAAGTGCAGGCTCATCACCACGACGATGGCGTCGCCGACGCCGGCGCCGTCCACCGGAGGCAGCGGCAGGATGCGGTGCTTGAGGCCGGTCTGGAACAGGCGCTCGGCCTTTTCCGGTGTCCCGATGTCGAACTCGACGCGTGTGCTCATCCGCCGCTGTGGCTCCCCTCGTGCCTATCATCCCGGCTGACCATCTCCATCGTCAACCGCGTCAGGACCGCGATGATCCGGTCCTGCAGCCGGCCGGCCACGCCGTGGGCGAGGTGCAGCTGCGTCCCGTCGAGTTCCTCGAAGAGGGCGTCGTCGAGGGCGGTACCCCGCATCAGGGCGTCCAGCTCCTCGAGGCGAGACAGCAGGCGGGACGACTCGGCATCGGCCATGGGTTCCTCCGCGTGCAGACCGGGCACCGGCTCCCGGGGGGAGGACTATAATGGCACCGAATTCAACGGGGAGTGCAAGCCGATGTCCCACGAGCCGTTCAGGATCCGGATCGCGCTGCTGTGCGGGGCAGCCCTGCTGATGGGGGGTGCGTGCGCCGGCTCCCTGTTGGTCGAGACCGATCACGCCGCGCCCGACGACGACGACACGGGCGACGACGACGACGCGACGCCAGGGGACGACGACGACACCACCGCGGGCGACGACGACACCACCGCCTCGGACGACGACGACAGCGACCCCGACATGAGCTACTGGGATGGCGACCGGACGGTGTTCTTGGACTTCGCCGACTACGCCGAGGACTTCTGGGATGTCCAGGACTGCGAGGCCCCCTACGATCTGGTCGGCCCCAACGTCACCGGCCAGTACCAGTCCCTGTGTCCCCTGTGCTGGTCCATCTTCCAGCTCTCCCACAACCCCGACCCCCTCGAGGAGGTCGAGGCGTGCGTGTCCCAGGTGTACTGGGAGTCCTCCAGCTTCGAGCGCCTCTACGGCATCCAGATGCTCGACGACACGGCGTTCGTGCTGTGGCGGAACTTCGGCAACCTCGACGCGCAGCTCGAGGAGTACGGCACCGGCGAGGTCGACGGCGACACCTTCTGGTACACCACCGACCCGGCCGACTACGGCTGGTACAGCTACTGGGCCGAGGGGACCGGCACCTTCGGCCAGTGAGTCACCTGTCCCCCATCGAGTGGCTCCACGCCTCGGGCACCCCTGATCCATCGCGCCTGGGCGGCAAGGCCGTGTGCCTGGCGAGGCTCGCGCGCGCGGGTCAACCTGTCCCCGAGGGGTTCTGCCTGGGTCCGCAGGCGTTCCACCAGGCCCTGGCGCGGCTCGGAGTGTCCACGGTCGAAGGCCGCCGGGAGGACTGCCTGGTGGCCCTGCGGTCCGTCCCCCTCGGTCCCGAACTCGAGGCGGCCGTCGCCGACGCAGTGCGACGGCTCGGCGGCGGGCCCCTCGCGGTGCGGTCGTCGGCGCTGGACGAGGACGCGGCGCAGCGCTCCTTCGCCGGCCAGTACAGGTCCATCCTCGGCGTCCGGGGGCTGGCGGACGTGCTCTCGGCGATCCGCGAGATCTGGGCGTCGTACTTCGAGGTGCGGGTCGCGGCGTACAGGGGCGAGGGTTCCGGGGGGGATCTCACCGTCCAGGCGCCGCGGCGACCCATCCTGCGCCGTCGCACGCGGCCCCGATCGATGACCCCACCCCCGAGCGGCGGCATGGCGGTGCTGGTCCAGCGGATGGTGCCGGCCCGGAGCTCCGGCATCCTGTTCACCGCCAACCCGGTCACCGGATCGCGGCGGGAGATGACCCTCGAGGCGAGCGTGGGGCTGGGCGACGACCTCGCCGCCGGCACGGTCCACCCGGATCTGTGGGTGTGCGCCCGCCCGTCCCGCGGCGGGCACGGGGACCTCGAGGTGATCGAGGCGACCCCAGCGCCGGGCAGGACCGATCCACTCCTCGATCCCGACGAGGTCCAGGGCCTGGGCCAGCTGGGCCTCTCCATCGAGGCGCAGCTAGGACCGCCCCAGGACATCGAGTGGAGCCTGGACGAGCGCGGCCAGGCGTGGATCCTGCAGTCCCGGCCCATCACCTCGCTGGAGCAGAGCCTGTCCCAGCAGCGGCGCGACCACCTTTTGTGGACCCAGCGATTCTCCGGCGAACGCTGGACCGAGCAGGCCAGCACCATGGGCTGGTCCGTCATCCAGCCCGTGCTCCACCACTTCATCGAGTGGCCCGACGCCTCCGCCCGCTACCTCCAGGGCGCCGCACCGACCACGCTGTACCGCGGCGTCCCCTACTTCAACATCACCATCTTCCGGCACCTGGTCTTCCGCCTGCCCGGCATGGCGCCCATCCAGTTCCTCCTGGAGTTCTTCCCCCCCGAGGAGCAGGAGGATCTGCGCCGCCGCCAGCTCTACTTGCCCAACCTCGGGCTCGTGGCCACGGTGTTCGCCCAGATGCTCGCCGAGCGCCGCTGGCGCCGATACCAGTTCAACTTCCTGACCAACCACCGCGTCTGGGAGCGCTTCTTGCCGCGCTTCCTCGAGCGGATCGAGGCCCTCGAGGCGGACTTCGACGACCCGGTCGCCGGCCTGCGCCAGTACCGCAAAGCCCGCGACCTGATCTACGAGTACGTCGAGATCCACCTGCTGAGCCTGCTCTTCGCCAACCTCTCCTACCAGTTCCTCGGCACGGCCCTGCACCGCTGGGCCGGCGACCACGACCACCACCTTCGCGCGGCGCTCACCTCCGCCCCTGACGAGAACCGCACCGTGGCCGGCCACAAGGCCCTGTGGAAGCTCGCCGCCCTCGCCCAGCAGATCCCCGCGGTGAACGAGGCCCTCACCGCCGCCGGCGCTTCCCCCGGCCGCGGCGCCCTCGCGGCGCTGCCCGACGGCCAGCCGTTCGTGGACGCCCTCGACGCCTTCCTGGCCGAGTACGGCCACCGCTCCGCCGCCTCATGGGAGATCTTCGCCACCCGCTGGTCCGAGAACCCCGCCGCCGTCATGGACATGATCCGCAGCTACCTCGAGGGCGGCATCCACACCGACCCCTACCTCAACGAGGAGCGCCACCAGCAGGCGTTCGTCGACGCCATCGAGCAGCTCGACCAGCGCCTCCACGCCACCACCTTGCAGCGCCTCCTCCCCTGGAAGGCCGCCGTGGGCTCCGCCGCCGTGGACCTCACGCGCAACTACATGCGCCTGCGCGAGAACCAGCGCTTCCACTTCGACCAGCTCCTCTTCGGCGTCAAGCGCATCCTGTTGCGCGAGGGCGAGCTGCTCGCCGACCGCGGCATCCTCGACGACGCCTCGGACATCGCCTGGCTCGAGATCGACGAGGTCCATCGCCTCGTCAACGGCGCCCTCGCCCCCGACGCCGCGCGCCGCCTCGCCGCCGAACGCAGAGCCCAGGCCGCCCTCGACCTCGACGCCGACCACCCCGAGTTCCTCTCCGGCGACGGAATCCCGCTCCCCACCGAGGTCGACCACCGCCGCATGCTCACCGGCATGGGCATCAGCCCCGGCCGCGTCACCGGCACCGTCCGCGTGGTGAACGACCTCACCGAGACCCGCAAGCTCGAGCGCGGCGACATCCTCGTCACCCGCGCTACCGATCCGGGATGGACGCCGCTGTTCCTCACGGCGGGTGGGCTGGTGATGGAGCTGGGCAGCTTGCTCAGCCACGGCGCGGTCGTGGCAAGGGAGTACGCGCTCCCCGCCGTGGTCAACGTCGCCAACGCGACGCGCAGGCTGCAGGACGGTCAGGAGGTGGCGATCGATGGGGCGAAGGGGCTGGTCTATATCCTGTGACCCGTTTGGCCGATGGCGGCGGAAGACGGGAACACGGACGGACGGGGAAAGCGACGGGGAAAAGGGACGACCGACGGGGAAAAGGGACGACCGACGGGGAAAAGGGACGACCGACGGGGAAAAGGG
>CAYRNR010000116.1:27988-28364 GCA_964425605.1 uncultured Rickettsiales bacterium
ACGTACGCAACTAATCAACTAATCCAGCGCCTACGGATTTCAGAGCCCCGGCGAGCGCAGCCGTGCCGAGGGATCCGCAAGTGCCGTGGGTCTGGATTAGTTGATTAGTTGCGTACGTCCCCTTTCTTCCGGCGAGCGCAGCCGTGCCGAGGGATCCGCAAGTGCCGTGGGTCTGGATTAGTTGATTAGTTGCGTACGTCCCCTTTCTTCCCTTTCTTCGGGCCTCAGCAGCTGACGTTCGCGTCCCCCGGAGTCCCCATGTCCCCGCTGCCCATCGGCGTGGTGGACTCGCACCAGTTGGCGCCGTCGTCGTTGTCGAGGACGTGGGCCTCGTCGAGGTTCATGGACTCGCCGTTGACGTTGGGCCAGCTGACGC
>CAYRNR010000117.1:0-28003 GCA_964425605.1 uncultured Rickettsiales bacterium
CACCGCCGCCCCGTGATCCGCCGGCTCCGCAGTGGTCAAGTCTGGTCTTGAGTATTCTCGGGGCGATTCTCGCGCCGAGAAGACTCAAGACCAGACTTGACCCCTAGAGGTCGTTGATGATCTCCTGGTCCAGCCCGCCGGGGTAGCAGTAGGAGTCGTAGCTGTCGTAGCCCACGACCTGGACGCCGAAGGGGGAGGTGCCCTGGAGCACGTGGGCGCCGTCCTCCACCTGGAGGCGGACGATCTCGAACAGGCCGACCACCTGGCCGGTCTCGGACCACGCGGGCCAGCTGTCCACGTCGACGCCGTCGAGGGTCACGGTGGTGCCGGGTTCGCGGATGATCGTCATCTTGTCGGTGACCCACGAGCTCGGGACGAGCACCACGTAGGCGTCGAGGAACTGCTCGATGGGCACGGCCTGGACCATGCACGGATCGCCGGTGGAGCCGGCGCACGACGCGCCGATCATGTACTGGGTCACCAGGAACGCCTCGGTGCCGGTGACGTAGAAGTCGCCGAGCATGGTGCCCGAGCCCTGGACCTGCAGCTCGATGCTCTGACCCGGGGTGAGGGTGACGGGCTGGGTGGGGACGCCGGTGACCATCGCGTCGGCCTGGAAGGTCAAGGTGGTGGCGGACTCGCCGGCCATCACGTGCCAGATGGCGTACTCGGGCGGGTTGGTGCGCGAGGGGAGCTGGGAGGCGACGTACTCCGTGCCCCAGGTCTGCAGCCCGAAGATCTGCTCCTCCACGTGGTCACACGCGGTGCAGCTGGTGGGGATGTTGGCGCACTGGTTGCCCGCGAACACGCCGACCCGCTCGGTGGCCTCGATCAGCGAGCCGTCGAGGCTGGTGTTGGTGGGCGCCGAGATCTGCAGCACGTCGCCCTCGGCGAGGGTGACCGGCGGCATGGCCTGACCGGGCTGGCCCGCGGGGATGCTGCCGCCGGCGGTGGTGGCGACGGTGGGGGTGATGGTGACCTGGGTGCCGTCCACCTCGGCGACCACGTTGATGGAGCTGTTGCCGTACTGGCTGCCCCAGGCGGGGACCCGGTAGATGGTGTCGAAGGCGGACGCGGGCAGCATGAGCGAGGCGTCGGTGGTGTACGAGCTCGTGCCGTTGAGCGGGTTGAACTGGTACGCGATCACCGGGATGTTCGAGGTGACGCGGTAGGCGTACCCGGGGACCATGCCGGTCCCGACGATCTCCGCGCCGGGGAACTCCACCACGGCCAGGTCCTGCGGGGCGATGTCCGCCTGGTGGAACAGGGTCCACGTGCCCGCGCTCTTGGTCTCCACCACCATGTGGGCGATGAGGGTCTCGTCCACGTTGCTCACCACCACGGCAAAGGGCTCGGTGGGGTTGTCGTGGTTCTGCTCCATGTCCACGCCGTAGAACTTGCAGCCGATGCTGCTGGCCTGGTCCTCGGCGAGGTCGCACAGGGACACGCACTCACCGCCCTGGCAGACCTCCCCCGCCGCCGCGTTGCACGTCTCCACCACGGACGAGGACTGGCCGTCGGCCGAGCACTCCAGCACGTCGTTGCCGTCGCACCACTGCGTGGACGGGTAACACTGCACGCAGCCGAGGTACTGCCAGCAGGTGAACCCCGCGCCCACGTCGCAGTCCTCGGTGAAGGCGATGTCGCCGCCCCCGTCACACGTGACCGCCGTGTCGCCGTCGCACACGATGTCCCCGGGGAAGTCGTCGCAGATGTCCGTGGGCTCCGAGTCGTCGTCGCCGCTGGTGTCGTCGTCGCCGGCGTCGTCGTCGCCCGACGTGTCGTCGTCCGCCTCCTGGGGCTTGTCGGGGACGCACCCCGGGACGACGAGGGACAGCAGGCCGAGGCTCAGCAGCACGGCCGGAACGTAGCGAAGCAGTGTCTTCTGGATAGGCATGCCGCGGATATTAGCCCGCCGGCCCGTCCATGTGGAGGGAATCCGAGGACCCGCCCCGCCGCGCGAGCGTCGTATGATGGACGGCGACTTCGCTTTGATGGAGGCGCCTTGCGAGCATCCCGGTTGCTGTGGCTGATGGTTCTGCTGGTCCTCGCCGGCTGTCCCGGGGGCGACCCCGCGGTGGACGACGACGACACCACCGCAGCTGCGGACGACGACTCGGGCACGTCCGACGACGACGCCACCGAGGGCGACGACGACGACGCCACCAGCGGTGACGACGACTCGAGCGAAGCTGCGGACGACGACGACAGCGCACCGCCGGACCTCATCAGTCCCCGCAGCGCCCTGTTCATCGGCAACAGCCACACCTTCACCCACGATCTCCCCGGCATGCTCGCCCAGCTCGCCGCCTCGTCCCCCGAAGGCCTGTCCCTCGAGACCGCCGAGGTCACCCAGGGCGGCGCCACCCTCCAGGGGCTCTACGACCAGCCCGCGACCCTCGACGTCATCCACAGCCAGCCCTGGACCTACGTCGTCCTCCAGGAGCAGTCCACCCTCCCGCTGACCGACCCCGAGGCCATGTGGGACGCCGTGCGCCTCTTCGACACCGTCATCGACGACCACGGCTCCCTGACCTCGCTGTTCCTGCTGTGGGCCCGCCAGGACTTCCCGTGGACCCAGGACCAGATCACCGACGCCTACACCACCATCGGCGACGAGGTCGGCGCCCTCGTCGCCCCCGTCGGCCTCGCGTGGGAGGCCTCCCTCGACCAGCAGCCCGACCTCCAGCTCCACTCCGACGACGGCAGCCACCCCGGCCCCCGCGGCACCTACCTCTCCGCCTGCGTCTTCCTCTCCACCTTCTACGGCATCCCCACCCTCGGCCTCGACCACACCTTCGCCCACGGCCTCACCGCCGACGAGGCCGCGTTCCTCCAGCAGGTGGCCTGGGACACGGTTTCTGGTTTCTAGGGGTCAAGTCTGGTCTTGAGTCTTCTCAGCGCGAATTTCGCGCTGAGAAGACTCAAGACCAGACTTGACCCCTAACGGGAGAGTATCCGGCCGGTGCTGGCGTCGGCCCAGACCACGGCGCCGTCGTGGACGAGGAGGCGCTTGGCGTTGGCCCAGGGCGTGATCTCGGAGTAGGTCCAGTCCGAGGCGAGGTCGAGCTGGATGGGGACGTACTGGGAGGTCATGTACAGGACGCCGTCGTGGACGACGGGCTGGTCGGCCTTGGGTGGGGCGTGGAAGAGGCAGTCGGCGCCGGAGCCGATGGGGAGTTCGCAGACCTCCACAGACGACGGCCAGGAGGCGCGGCGGACGAGGTAGTAGACGGTGTCCTCGTCGGGATCGTAGGCGACCCCCCAGGGGTAGTAGCCGGAGCTGAAGGAGCCTACGAGGACCTCGGGATCGCCGCCGCCGCGGGGGACGCGGCCGAGCTCGTCGTCACCGTCGGAGCCCACCTCGGCGGTGTAGTAGACGTGCTCGCCGGACAGGGCGACGTGGGTGATGGCGGTGATGTCGGCGAGGCGGGCGGGGGTCTCGTTTTCCCCCAGGAACATGATGCCCTCGTCGGAGACCCAGAAGACCTCACCGTCGCTGGCGAGGACGCGCGTCAGGTCCGCCTGGTCGGTGGCCAGGACCTCGACGCTGCCGTCGGTGGCCACGCGCAGGATCTCCTCGGCGTCGCAGTCGGCCACGAAGAGATCGGTGCCGTCCGTGGCCAGGTCCACGGGGCCGACGAGGTCGTCGGTGAGCAGCGCCGGGATGGGCGATCCGTCGTCCACGCGGAAGAGGGCCTCCTCCCCCTCGTCGAGGACGTACCAGGCCCCGTCCAGCCGGACCATCTCGGTGGGCTGAGTCAGGCCCTCGGCCAGCACCTCGGGGCGCTGGACGGGATCGGCCAGGGGGCGGTCGGTGGGTTCGCGACCCGCCTCTTCGGGGGGGAGCAGGGGGCCGCGGATGGCGCCGTCGGTGGGCTCCTCGCTCCACGCGCAGCGGAAGCCCACGTTGGCGGAGCGGGCCGTGGGATCGGCGCCTCGCCGTGTGTGCGCGCGCAGCGCCTGCGCCCATTCGAGGAAACCTCCGCCGCGGATCACCTTCAGATCGGCGTCCGCGGGGCCGGTCGGATCGGTCTGGGCGTCGTCGGAGTACTCGTCGTACCCGTCGGCCACCCACTCGGCCACGTTGCCCGCGAGGTCGTACACACCCTCGGGGGTGACGCCGTCGGGGTGGAGTCCCACCGCGATGGGACCCTCCTCGCAGTGGGTGGTGGACGTGAAGTAGGCCGCGCGGTCGCAGTTCGGGCCGTCGTCGCCCCACGGGTAGGTGCGGGCGTCCGTGCCGGCGGCGGCGAGCTCCCACTCCGCCTCGGTGGGGAGGCGCTTGCCGGCCCAGAGGCAGTAGTGGTGGGCGGCCTCCCAGGTCACCTGGTGGATCGGCAGCGCACCGGCGCCCTCGACCGCGGCGTACCCCCACTCGAGCCGTTCGATGGGCTGGTCGGGGTGGAAGTGGTACTCCCCGGCCGCGTAGCTCAGGAACAAAGCGAACTGCGAGACGGTCACCTCGAGGGCGTCGAGGTGGAACGCCCCCAGCTCCACCTCGTGCGCCGGCGTCTGGTCGATGTACCACGAGTCGCCGTACGCGCTGGGGGCCTGAAGCTCGACGCCCATGGTGAAGGTGGCCGCGTCGAAGGCCACCATGCCCGAGAGATCCACGTCCGGAGCCGTGGGGGCCTTGGCCGCGGCGGTCGCGGACAAGGCCGCCGCCACCGCGGCGCAGACCAGGAGGTGCGTGTGCCGGCTCATGCTCCCTCCTCCACCAGCGGGCGGGCGTACAGGAAGTCCCACCACTGCTGGTTCAGCCACGGCTGCCAGCGGTGCGCCACGTCGTCCATGCGGTGGTAGACGTAGTCCTCGTCCTCGGCCCAGCCCAGCTCCTGCAGCTGCTCGACCATGTCGTCGGCGTAGCCGACGTTCACGTCCGGGTCCGACGTGCCGTGGATGAACACCATGGGCACCTTGCGGCCATCCCACTCGTCGAGCCGGTAGTCCAGGTAGCCGAACTCGGTGAATCCCGACTGGACGCAGGCCCCCGCGATCCGGTGGTCCAGCTCCAGCGCACCGATGAACGCCATCGCCCCACCCCGCGAGTGCCCGGCCAGGAACACCCGGCTCAGGTCCACGTTGTACCCGTCGGCCACCTGATCCAGCACGGCCTCGATGTAGTCGAAGTCGGGGTTGGCCTCGGCGTTGCTCGACCAGCTCCAGTCCGTGAACCACGCCCAGCGGTGCTCCCCGCTCCAGCGGTACTGCTGCTCCGCCTCCACCAGGATGAAGTCGTTCTCGTCCGCCGCGCGCGGCAGCTCGGTGTAGCTGGCCAGCGAGTAGTGCGAGACCCGGTGGCCCGGGAGCATCATCACCAGCGGGTGCGAGCGGTCGGGATCGTAGGTGCGGGGCACGTACTGCCGGTAGTGCCGCTCGACCGTGTCCGCCAGCATCTCCCCGTCCGGCACCTCCACCGTGGCGTCGCTCCACCCCGTCAGGTGCACCGATCCCCCGCTCGGATCGCCGTCATCAGGCGGTTCCTCCACCGGATCACGGAACGCGCACGCCGCGGCGAACAGGTGCAGATCCTCCCCGCTCGCGCACGCGGCCACGCAGTCGGCCTCGTCCGTGCCCAGCGCGCAGTTCACCGGCTCGTCGCACACCCCGTCCGCGTCGTATTCGCACGCGGGCGGATCCGGCTCGATCGGCTCGTCGTCCGCGTCATCGCACGCCCACGAGAACGTCAGCGCGACAGCGACTCCAGGTCCCACCAGGAAGCGTCTTTTCAGTCCCATCCGTCGACTATAATCCAGTCCAGCGACCCCGAGGGAGGAGAGAACCCATGCACGCCCAGCGAACCCTGCCTGTCGTCTACCTGATCTGGCTCGCCCTGGCCGCCGTGGCCGCCCCATCCGCCGCCGCGGAGCTACCCACGCTGCCCACGATCCCCGATGCCTCGGCCTCCCTCGAGGAGCGCCGCGACTTCTACCGGGACCACAAGATCACCACCCAGTTCATGGGCATGCCGTGCGTGTACGATGGCGACGGCTACACCCACTTCCAGCTGCGCCACGTCATCGAGCGCTCCCCGATCGCGGCCCAGCACCGCCGCAACGCCCTCGCGCTCAAGATCATCGGCCTGTCGGTATCCATCCCGTCCCTCGTCATCGTCATCGCCATGATCGCCACCCACGTCGATCCCACGCGCGCGCTGCTCGTGGCGCTCATCGACATATCCATCGTCCTGGCGACGACCATCGGTCAGCTGGTGGAGCTGGACAAGTCGGTCCAGGCCTACGACTCGTGGCTGCGTGGGCAGCTGGTGTTGGATCCGATCGGCGAGGCCCTGGGCGCCAGGGGCGGGCCGACGATGGCTCGCAGTGTCGGCCTGCGGTGGTGAGGGGGATCGGGACTCCTGTGGCGCCGGCGATGCTTCTGCACGGGGTTCGTGTTTGGACGCTCGGCCGCGATGGCCACCAGACATGGCTATGCGCGATGGTATCATGGGATCGTATCGAGGGACGATAGCCATGACCCAGGAGCTTGTCACCGAACTCACCGTTCGCGCGGCCGAACTCAGGAACGAGTTCGGTGTGACGTCCCTGTCCCTGTTCGGTTCGGTCGCCCGGGGAGACCCTACACCGGATAGCGACGTCGACCTCCTCGTCGAGTTCGAGCGCCCCATAGGCCTCCTTCGCTTCGTCGGATTGAAACTGCGGCTCGAGGAGATACTGGGCCGCTCCGTGGACCTCGTCGAGCCGGACGCGCTCCACCCACGCCTGCGTGACCGCATCCTCTCCGAGGCCATCCGTGCCGCCTAGGGATTGGGGCGTTCGCGTCCAGGACATCCTGGATGCAATCGAGACCATTCAGGGGTACACCGCCTCCCATGACCTCGAGTCCTTCCGCCGGGATCAGCGGACGATCGACGCCGTCGTGTTCAGATTCGTCGTCATCGGCGAGGCCGCCTCCGCGCTCCCGGGTTCCGTTCGGGTCCAGCACGCGTCGATCCCCTGGGACCAGATTCGCGGGATGCGCAACGTCGTGGTGCACGAGTACTCCGGTATTCGCGTGGACACGATCTGGCAGACGATCCAGGAGGACCTGCCCCAGCTGGTTCCGCAGCTGGAGGCGCTGGTTTGATCCTTTCTGGCAACTCCGGGGCTGAGGAATGGTAGCGTCTGCTACGGTCGACATGATCGAGCGTCCGGCATGAGCATTGAGGACAGAGTCAAGCTGATCGGTCCCATTTCGCTTGGAGAGACTGTTGCAGGCGAGTGGGAATTCGCCGCGGTGGAACCTGTCCCTGGCAGGGGAGCCAGCCGGTTTCTGTTCCGATCTGCCGCCGGTGACCTTCCCACGGTCGAGATAACCGCGACTCCGTTGAACGAGCGCCAGACCCCCATCATCACGGAGAGATTCGCCGTCGGCGTTCGAAACGCGGACAGTTCCCCTGTCCGAGGACGATCGGCGGAGCTCCTGGACCTTGTGGTGGGGAGGATCAGGTCAAACGAGCGCGATGTCCCGTCGGTGGGCGGCATGGGTGAGGGGAGCTATGAGCTTCCGCCAGGGCCGGTACTCCACCTGATCCCCGGTCACCTCGGCGATCCTCTCGATCTGAGCTTGCGAGCGCTGATGGTCCTCGCGCGAACGCCGACCGTGTTTCTGGAAGCCGGTAGTGTCGATGGTGCCAGGCAACTCCTGTGGCAGTTCAACATCGATGCGGATTCCAAGGACTTCGTGGAGATCGCGCCGCGAGTTCCTGTCGGCCCCAGTATCCGTGAGCGCCTGACCCGTCTGTTCGAGGAACGAGAACACGCCTGCCTGTTTGGGGTCGATGAGGGGGTGCCAGGTTTCTGCGATCCTGGCTCCGAGTTGGTTGCTGAAGCCCAACAGCAGGGGATAGCGGTGCGGTCCATTGGAGGTCCATCCTCGATCTCCCAGGCATTGTCGCGGCTAGACGTGGCCCTGTGGGAATTCCAGTGCTTGGGGCGCCTCGAGAGTGTCACGGACGTTCGCCGCGTCTGTCGGTTATGTGGCGACTCGGTGACTCTGCCGGTACTCCTGCTCGCCGATGGGAGGGCGTGCCGCGAGCTGTTGCCCGGGGTTCTGCGCAGGAGGCGATGGTCTCGCGGTTGGATTGCGTCAGAGCTGACCACGGCCGATGAAGCGTTGATTTCGTTCGACGGTCGTGCGGAGAGCATCCCTGACCACGACATCCTCCCGGATCGTTCTCGAGTCGTCGTCGTCCTCGTTCCGGAGCCGCTCGTGCTCGATGCGTGGGGATTGAGAAGGCTGTTGAAGAGGCTGATCAACCGACGATGATGCGGTCTCTGGCCGCTGCGTGGGCCCGGGATCACCTCCGCGGTCGTTGCCCACGCGAACGAAGCATGCGGAGGACAACCAGGAGTACCAACGAGAGTTCAACGGTCGCGTTGTTGCCGACGGGGGACTCGAGGCCACATTCGCAACCACCCGTATCCTCGGTGGGATCTGGGTCCTCTCCCTGTTGGTCATCGTCGGTGTGAGCGTCGTCGTCTCCGGAGAGGGAGTCGTCGTCGTCGCCGAGATCGCAGTCCGGATCGGCCTCATCAACGAGACCATCGCAGTCGTCATCGACTGCGTTCTCGCAGTCTTCCGACGCACTCGGATTAACGGTCGACGCGCTATCGTCGCAGTCCTCTCCTCCGCAACCTGGAGGAAGATAGCCATCCCCGTCAGCATCCACATCGTCCGTAACTCCGTCGCAATCGTTGTCGACCGCGTCGCAGATCTCCTCCTGGCCCGGATGTATCTCGGCGTTCCCATCATCGCAATCTCCTGCGCATGTCGAGATGCCGTCGCCGTCCTCGTCCAGTTCATCCGAAGGGATGCTCTCATCGCAATCTGTGTCGAGCCCATCGCAGATTTCCTGGGCCACCGGCGAGACGTCCGCCCTTGTGTCGTCGCAGTCGCCATCGCACGGGGAGTAGCCGTCGCTGTCCACGTCTTCCGGGTGAATTGCTGCGTCGGCTTCGTTGCAGTCGCCCTCACACGACGTCCAGCCATCCCCGTCATGGTCGACGTCCCACACAACTTCGGCGCCGTCGCAGTCGTTGTCGGGTACACCGTCGCAGACCTCCGTCGCGTTTGGAAAGACAGCGGAATCAGAGTCGTCGCAATCTCCTGCGCACGGCGTGTGTCCGTCTCCGTCGGTATCTCCGCCGTGAAGCGTCGCGTCGGAATCGTCGCAGTCCCCCTGGCAATCGGTCCACCCATCGCCGTCGTCGTCCGAACCGACGCATGGTTCCCCGAGGGCCAGGTAGACCTTGCCAGAATCTGTGCCCGATTGGCCGCTGAGAGGCGCACCGACGAGGAGTTCAGATGCCCCGTCGCCATTGGCGTCCGGGATACCCGCGATCGAGTACCCGGCGGCGTCCCCATTCGCTTCACCTGTGAAACGGATGTGAGCGTTGGCCGCGGGACCATCCATCGCCCAAACGACTGCCCCACCAAGGAAGAGCCTCACTGCCCCTTCAGCCGTGCCTCCAGCCAGGGTCTCGGGACTCCCGACGGCAAAGTCTGCTATGCCATCCCCGTTGTGATCACCGGCTTCCGACAGCGACCAACCCAGCTCCTCGGTATGCGATTCGGGCAGAATGGAGGCGTCCGACGCGGAGAGGTTCGTGTAGGTGGACCAACTATATTGCGAGCCGCGCACGATGTAGAACTGGCCAGCCCCGTCGGAGCCGAACTCCCCGTTCATCGGTGCGCCGATGAGGAGATCATGGAACCCGTCGTCGTCGAAGTCCCCGCCACCTGCAAGCGCCCATCCGGCCTGGTCGCCCAGGTCTTCGCCGACGAACGATGCGTCTGACGTGGACAGGGCCTGGTTTGTGGTCCAGCCGGATGTCTTCCCATGGATGACATGGGCAATGCCTACGTTGCTGTTCGAGACGTAGAACGGTGCGCTCAAGGCGATGTCTCCCAGGCCGTCCGAGTTGACATCGCCGATGCCCGCGCACGAATGACCTGCCAGATCCCCCTGCTGGGTTCCCAGGAACGACGCCGAAGCGGTCTCCATCCCCATCGCCGCTGGCCAGTAGGCTCTGGATGCGCCGAAGAACAGGTACGCCTTCCCTGCCTCGTTGGCCGCGTCACCGTTCCAAGGAGCGCCGACGAGGAGGTCGTCGAGGCTGTCCCCATTGACGTCTTGAGCCAGGTCAACGCAGAAACCGGCGAGGTCATCCGGGTACTCGCCGACAAGATGAGAGGGGGCTGTAGCTAGCTGCGTGTCGGGCGCCCACCCCGTCGGTGCGCCGAACCAGATGTAGACCTTGCCGCTGTGACTGCCCGCGGCGTCGTTGTTTGGAGCGGCGATGACGATGTCGTCGTAGCCGTCTCCGTCCAGGTCGCCGCCACCGGCGATGCTGTATCCGGCAGCGTCGCCGCCGGCCTCCCCCACGAACGAGGCATCGACTCCGGAAAGCGACGTGTCTGGTGTCCAGCCAACCACTCTTCCAAGGACCAGATACGCCTGCCCCGCATCCACCCCACCCTCGTCGTTGTACGGCGCCCCGATCAGGAAATCCGAGAAGCCGTCTCCATTCACGTCCCCGGCCTCGGACACCGCGAACCCGGCTTGGTCGCCGGCGGCTTCGCCGAGGAAGGACGCGTCGGACAGCTGCAGGTTGACGTCGGTGGCTGCGTGAGCCGGGGCAGTGAACAGCGACAGAAGGCATGGGACGGCGAGCAGTGGTCTTTTCATCGTGTCTGCTCCTCCGGTGGTTGTGGTCGCCAGCCCCTGTCCGTGTGTTCGCGAGTTTACATCGGCGATCGGGTCATGCTCCAGACCGGGTGGGGCTGGAGTCCGCGTTTCAGGGGCCGGGTGGCGGGGGTGGGGGCAGGGCCGGACCGCTCGCTCCACGAGCGCAGTGAAGCAGCCGAACCCCCTCGAATTCCCCACGTTCCTCGCACCCCCCCACCGCCTCCAGCTCGGGCCAGGTGGGCTCCACGTGGCGGAAGTCCAACAGCAGTAGCGCGCCGTGCACCTGCTGGAGTTCCGCGAGCGTTTCCTCCGCTGTGCTTCGCCACTCGGTCGTCAGCTCGCCAGGGACCACGAGGTTGTGGATGTGGTACTCGCCGTACACCGAGGTGTGCGGGGCGACCTCGGCCTCCCGCTCAGGCACGACCGACTCCGAGAGGTAGAACCCCAGCAGGCTCGCGCTGTGTCCGTGGGCGAGGGCGACGTGCCGTAGTCCTGTGGCCCGGATCGAACGCGCGATCTCGGCGGTGTCCATGCCGCAGGTGGGCTGCAGGATGCGCGGCGGCCCGCCCTCGAACGCAGCGACCAGTGCGCCCCCGACGAGCAGTCCCGCCAGGGCGATGGAGGCCCACCGCCCGAGTCGTTGGGGGACGACGACGGCGGCGTGCGCGGCGAGCAGGGCGAGGACGGGGAGGGTCAGGGTTCCGTAGATCCCGCGCATGCGCTGCCACGGGGTGGCCGCGAGGACTGCCAGCGGCACGAGCCAGGCGGCGGCGATCAGGAATCCCGTGGCGTTGTCGCGGTCGGAGGACGAGCGGCCGGCGCGGAACAACAGCGCGCCGCCGACCATCGCCCCGAGGAGCAGCACCCCCACGAAGGGCGTTCCGACGGCCTCGAACAGCTCAACGGCGATGGCGCCGGGCGACTGGTCCCCCCACACCACCTCGGGGGCCATTGTGGCGAGGAGCCGGTCGCGGTGGTCGGAGGCCAGGCCGCGCGCCAGCGCGACCAGCGCGGGCAGGCCCAGCAAGGTACCCAGCCCGGCCGCTGCGAGCAGGTTCCGCCGGACTGCGGGTCGGGCCATCAGCAGGGCGTCCGCCACGAGGACGCCCAGGGGAATCCACGCGAGGTGATGGGTCCACAAGGCGGCGCCCACCACCAGCCCCAGGGCGGCCGTGTCCCGGCGCCCTGCGCGCTGGTGGACGCGCCACTGCAACAGCAGCAGCAGGGGGAGCACCCCGTGGAACAGCGCGTGGGAGCCGATCTCGCGGCCCTGGACGATCAGGGGGAGGGAGATGGCGCAGATCACCGCGGTCGTCAGCGCTGCGAGGCGTCCGCTCGCGCGCCGGGCGAGGTCCGCTGTCAGGGGGATCGCCGCGGCAGAGCACAGCGCGAACGGAAGCCGGAGCCACGCCTCCCCCTTGCCGACCATGAGCCACGCGTGGAGGACCAGCGTGGTCATCGGCGGGTGTCTGGGGTCCAGCACCTGCCCTGATAGCAGCGCCCACACCCCGCTGGCGCCGATCTGGATGCGCTGCGTCGCGGCGCTCTCGCAGAACGGCGCGCTGGCGCCGTGGAGGCGAAGCCACGCGGCGAGGCCGGTGAACAGCGCGATGCCGGCCCAGAACACAGAGGCGCGGGTGCGCTTGGAGCCCACTCGGCCGCAGCCGATCACCGCGACGGTCAGGAACACCAGGGCGACGGCCACGGGGAGACCGGCGACGACCCCGGGATGGCCGAGGGGGCCCTGTGGTTCGAATCCGGGCGCTCCTGTGGACGACGTCACGCCCTCGCAGTGCAGGTCGCGGGCCTCGGCGATGGCCGCGAGGTCCGTCAGCGCCGCGCCGAGGCCGTCGGGGGTCGTGACGCCCGCATCTCCGTCCGAGGTCCGGTAGAGCAGGTTGCAGCGCGGGGTCTGGGCGAAGAACGGGGCGTCGTCGTCCCTGGGCTGGAAGACCACGTGGAACCGTCCGTCGGGCCCCTCCACCCACAGGGACCGGGGCGGATCGGGCGCGCGGTCGATCTCGACGACCTGATACCCCCCGGCGAGGGGGTGGCCCTCCTCGAAGAACGCCATCAACGGCTGCATGTGGACTCCCTACGATCCGGTGGGAGCGTGGCACGGAGGAGTCTACAACGGGGATCTCGGGTGCTCCAGAACGAGTGGGGCCGGAACTCGCGTTCCGGCCCCTGGGGTGGTGTTTCCCGCCGTCGGCGGGTTGGGGGAGGGGGGGGCCGCCGTCCCCGGTGGGAGGGGAAGCCGGCGGGAAACGTTTCTGAGGAATTGCACGGGCTGTGCCAACGGGACGAAAAACCAGAAAAACCTCAACGCGTTCGCTTGCCGTGGCCCGAACCGCGGGCCGGGCCGTGTCGCAGAGGCCGCGGGGAGGGCTGTCTCGGAGCTGTCCCAATCGGGACAACCTGTCTCGCCGTCGAGACAGGGACCGAGGTCAAGGATCCGTTGGGGGCTGGCGCATCCGACGGTACAGGCCCTCCCCCTCCTCCACCCACCAGTCGGTGGGCACGGGCCCGACGACCACGTCGCCGACGGTGCGGAACGCCATCTCGGTACGCCAGTCCCGGGTCGCCGCGGCCTCGCGCGCCCGCGCCTCGGCTCCCTGGACGCCGGCCAGCCGCAGCGGCTGCTGCTGCACCGACACCCAGGCGTGGAACACGACCGGGAACAGCTCCACCGACGACAGCGTGACCACCGCGTCGAGGTAGTCGCCGAACGCGGTGGCGTCGTCGTGCACGGCCAGCAGCACGGCGTTGCGGCTGGCCCGGCCGCTGACCACGGCCACCAGCTCACGGGCGCTCTCGGCCCGGTGTTCGGTGCCGTCGGGCTCGCGCAGCGTCAGGCCCTCCGGGGCCACGGTGAGGATCCACACCGGCGTCCCCTCCACCAGCCCCTCGCGGGGCGGACTGTACAGCCAGACCGCGGCGTAGTTGGGGTGGTGCGCCGGTCCGGACCGGGCCACCAGGAACGCCGGCGCGTCCACGCCAGCCTCCCAGGCGGAGTTCCGCACGACGGTGACCGTGGACATGGGGATGGAGCGGTCGACGGCGACGTTGAGGACGGGGTCCGTGTCCGGGTGCTCGTGCCAGTGGTCGGAGGTGACGCGGTCCAGGGCCTCCTCGAGGGCGGGGATGGTCACCTCGTGGCCGCCGGTCAGGATGCCGCCCTCGACGATGGCCAGCTCCTGATTCCAGCGGCGCCCGAAGCTGGAGGCGTCGCCCACGAGCACCACCCGGTCGCGGGAGACCGTCAGGAGGCGGGCCTCCGGCGGATCGCCCGAGAGGGCCATGGCGGGGACGCGCCTGTGGGCGTCCTCGGCCACCCAGCTCGGGTCCTGCAGGTGGGGGTGCCAGCTGGAGAAGTCCTCCCAGGTGTAGGGCAGGGGCGCCAGCTGGAGCACGTCCGAGGTGGCGTCCCACAGCGTGTACCCCTTCTCCTGATCCGGGGGGAGGGCGTCGGCCACCCGGTGCGACGTGGCGATCTGGGCGGTCGTCAACACGATCACGGCGGCCACCAGCAGCACGAACCCGGCGAAGCGCGCGACCACCGGCGGGCGGGGTGCGAGGAGCAGGGGGGCGGCCACGAGGCTGCCGGCGATCACGGCGGCGGCGGGGACGCCGGCCATGGCGTGGTACGCGTAGTAGTGGGTGGAGCCGAACAGGGCCGACTCCTTTGCGAACGCGGCCGCGTGGCACCAGCGCAGGACTTCGGACGCTGCGGCGTGGTGGGACGCCAGACCCAGGCAGATCGCGCAACCCACGATCCCGGTCGCGGCCAAGCCGCGGTGGCCGTCGTGGCCGTCGTCGAGGCGAGCGGGGAGGGCGCCCCCGACCAGCAGCGGCAACAGGGCGAGCAGCCCGGCGAGGGGCAGGACGGTGGGCAGGCGGGTCGCGGTCTCCACCGTGGCGTAGTTCTGCAGGTAGTACATCACCCAGTAGGGGAGCTGCTCGATCCCCGCGGGGCCGACGACCACCACCATCTGCCAGGCGTAGGACGCGCGGAGCACCGGGACCGATACGACGAGCGCTGCGGAGGCGATCCCGAGCGCCAGCCAGCCGGCCATCACCCACCTCCGCGGCTGCTGGCCAGCCCCGGTCCGGGCGCCGACCGCCATCGCCATGGTGGCCATGCCCAGGCCGTTCCACATCAGCCCCAGCAGCAGGGTCTGGTGGTGCGCCGCCGCGGTCCTGACGAGCTCCCGCGCGGGGATCCACGGCGGCACGGTCAGCTCCGACGGGAGCGCGGCCAGGATCTGGTTCACCTGCACCGAACGCAGCAGGCCCAGCGAGGCGACGCCGAGCACCGACAGCAGCAGCGGAGCGGAGAGCAGCTGCCCGGGATACCGGCGCCCGAGGCCGATGGACAGCAACCCGAGCACGCAGGCCGTCGCCCCCAGCCCGGCGGGGAGAAGCTCGAACACGCCCGGGGCGTGCTCGCTCCACGTGCCGCGGACGGACAGCGTGAGCCAGCCCGCGCCGAGGAGCAGCAGCAGCAGGACCAGGGCGTTGGCCGGCCTGCGCAGGTTGCGTGGTTGGTGGGGTACGGGGGTCAAGGGAGCAGGATAGCACCCGGGCCCGGTCGTGCTACCTTACGGCGCCGTGAGCCTGTGCCTGACCGATCTGCTGTTCGCCGCCGCCGAGACGTACCCGGACGAGGGCCTGGAGTGCGTGGGCGGCGTGCAGCGCACGTACCCCGAGCTACTGGAGGCCTCGCGCCGCGCCGCCGGGGCTGCGGTGGCTGCGGGCGTGCGGCCAGGGGACACGGTGTTGCTGCTGCTGGCGGACGCAGGAGACTTCTTCCCGCTGTTCTGGGGGACGCTGCTCGCCGGCGCAACACCGGCTCCTGTGGCGCCGCCACGAGACGCGTCGCCGGACGAGGTGCAGCGCATCACGCGCGTCGTGCGGATGCTGGCGGGCCATACCGTGGTGGATCGCGGCGCGCGCTACCCGGGCCTGGACGCCCACGACGTGGGCGCGTGGCTCGAAGGAGAGCCCCTGGGGGACCCTGCGCCGTCGGACGCGCCGGCCCTGATCCAGTTCTCCTCGGGCAGCACTCGCGATCCCCGTGGTGTGGTCCTGTCCCACGCCAACTTGCGATCCAACGTGGACCAGATGGTCCGCCGCCTTCCCCTGAACCCGGACGACGTCAAGCTCACCTGGATGCCCCACTTCCACGACATGGGGCTCATCGGCTGCCACCTGCTGCCCATGGCCGCGGGGATGCACCAGGTGCGCATGGACCCGCGCCACGCCCTGGGCGATCCGATCCACTGGATGCACGCGGCGCAGAGGTACGGCGCCACGGTCCTGTCCACCACGAACTTCGCCCTGGCGCGGCTCAACGCTCGGCTGCGAAAGGGCCTGCCGCCCGGGCTCGACGTGAGCTGCGTGCGGCAGCTGTACAACGGCGCAGAGCCGATCAGCGCCGACGTGTGCCGCGAGTTCTGTCGCCTCACCGGGCTCCCCGAGGAGGTGCACTTCCCCATCTACGGCCTGGCCGAGGCCACGGTGGGTGTCTGTCAGCCGCCAGCGGGCGGGCTGCGGACCGTCGAGCTGGATGGCCGCGAGGTGGTGGCCGTGGGTCCACCGCTGCCGGGCCTCGACCTGCGTATCGTCGATGAGCACGACGCTCAGCTGGCAGGTGAGGGGATCGGCCATGTCCAGATCCGCGGTCCCAATGTCTTCGACGGGTACTGGCGGGATACCGACGCCACGGCCGAGGCGCGTTGCGGCGAGTGGGTGAGGACGGGCGACCTGGGGTGTCTGCATGCCGGCGAGTTGTACGTCACCGGCCGCCACAAGGACGTGATCTGCGTCAACGGGCGAAACCTCCACGCCCACGACGTGGAGGCAGTGGCCGAGTCCGTGGACGGCGTGCGCAACGGCGGCGCCGTGGCCTTCGCGGATACCCGTACCGGCGTGGAGCAGCTGGCGCTGGGCGTCGTGGTGGACGATGCCCTCGACGCTGCTCCCGTGCTCTGGGAGACGCGGCGCCGGGTCGCGGGCTCCACAGGCGTCGAGCTGCCCACCCTGCTCCCGTTACCGAGACTGCCCCGCACCACCAGCGGCAAGAAGCGCCGCGCCCTGGTGCGCCAGCGCCTCGACGAGGGGCAGCTCGACGGCGTGCAGGGCAACACGTTCCGCGCAGTTCGCGGCATCTGGGAGGGGGTGCTCGGCCGCGCTCTGGCCGACGACCAGCTCGAGACGGCCTTCGGCGACCTGGGCGGCACCTCGGTGATGGCCCAGGCCGTGCTGATCCGTCTCGAGGATCGGTTCGGCATCGTGCCCGACCACCGGGTGCTGCTGGCGGGTGAGACGATCATGGCCATGGCCCGCTGGCTCGAGCAGCACGAGCCCGTCGATGTGCCCACGACCGTGGATCCCGTCCTGGGTCGCCGCCAGGACGTGGCCGTGATCGGGATCGCTTGCCGGCTCCCTGGTGCGGTGATCCCCGAGGCCCTGCTCCGCTCGGCCGCGGCCGGTGAGTGCCACATCGGTCCCCCGCCGGCAGGACGCTGGGCCGGGCCCCACCCCCAGGACGTGGGTGGCTTCGTCGCCGACGTGGACCTCTTCGACGCGCAGCGTTTCGGGATCTCAGCGGCGGAGGCCGCGGCCATGGACCCCCAGCAACGTCTGGTGCTGACCCTCGCCGCGAACGGCCTGGCCGAGGCCGGTTGTGGTGACGCGCGATCGGTGGGGGTGTTCGTGGGGGCTGGCCAGCAGGCCTACTTCGAGGACGTTCGGGCCCACCTGGACGACGGGCTACACCCCGGCGCGCTGGCGGGCAACCTGCTGAACATGATCGCCGCGCGCGTCTCCCACCACCTGGACCTGCGCGGCCCGGCGCTGACCGTGGACACCGCCTGCTCGGCCTCCCTCGTGGCCGTACACCTGGCCTGCCAGAGCCTGCAGTGCGGCGAGTGCGACGTGGCGCTGGCTGGAGGCGTGAACCTCAACCTCACCCCCACGGCCCACCGGCTGTTCGCCAACGCCGGCGCCCTGTCCCCCACGGGCCGCTGTCGGCCCTTCGAGCCGGACGCCGACGGCATGGTCCCTGGCGAGGGCGCGGCCGTGCTGGTCCTCAAGCCCCTGGCCCGCGCCCGCGCCGATGGCGACACGGTCCTGGGGATCGTCAAGGGGGTGGCCGTGAACAACGACGGCGCCTCCCTGGGCGTGATGGCCCCGAATCCCGCGGGCCAGGACGAGGTGATCCGGAGGGCGCTGTCCGCTTCACGGGTGCTCCCGTCCGACGTGCGCTTCATCGAGGCGCATGGGACGGGGACCCCCATCGGGGACGCGGTCGAGACCTCGGTCCTGAGGCGCCGCTACCCCCACGAACCTCGCCGTGGGGCCATCAAGGGGCAGATCGGCCACCTGCTGGCGGCCGCGGGCGTGGCCGGGTTGATCCGGGCGCTCGGCGAGCTGGAGCCGGGCGAGATCGGCGCGGTCAGCAGCTTCGGCTTCGGGGGGACCAACGCCCACGCCGTGGTCGAGGGGGGGGCGCTGCGCGGCCGCGTCGCCGACCCGTCCCGCACCGAACCCCGGGACGTCGGGACCTCGCGGCGTCACTGGATCGGCGACGTGGACGCGGCTGGCTGGGTACACCGGGTGCGGCGGGACCCGGCCGGCGGCCTGCAGTGGATGCCCTGCCCACGCGGGGAGCCGGCCCTGCGCCGTGGCGGTCGCTACCTGATCACCGGGGGGGCCGGAGCCGTCGGCCGCGCCGTGGCCCGCTACCTCGCTGCGACCTACGGGGCGCGGCTCGTCCTGATCGGCCGCACCGAGACCGGCGACGAGCAAAGAGCCCTCGTGCGTGATCTCGCAGGACTCGGCGGCGACGCCCGCTACCTCGCCGCCGACCTGGCCGACGAGTCCGCCGCGGCCGACGCCCGCGTCGGGATCCTCGCGCACCTGGGCGAGGTGGACGGTGTCTTCCACTGCGCCGGGACCGTCGGATCGGACGCCCTGCGCGCCAAGCGCGACACGCTGCTGCAGGTGGAGGCGCTGGGCGCGGGTTTCCACCTGCTGTTCTCGTCCATCTCCGCGGTCGTCCCAGGACTCGACCTCGGCATCGAGGCATACGCAGAGGCCAACGCCTGGCTCGACGGGCGGGCCCGCGAGCGCCGAGCGGAGGGCCTGGCCTACACCAGCGTGGCCTGGCCTCCCTGGGAGGGGGCGGGCATGGCGGCCGGGAGCGCCGACGCCTACCGGGCCCGGGGGATCGAACCCATCGAACCGCGGCGGGCCATGGCGGCCCTGGAGTGGGCCCTGTCGTCCGGGGAGCCGCACGTGGTCGTCCTGAAGCGTTCGTCCCTGGGCGCGGCCGGCGCAAACCAGCCCGACGACCTGCGCGAGAGGTTGCGCGCCCTGCTCGCCGAGGCCGCGCAGGTGCCCCCGGACCAGGTGGGGGATCACCAGCGGCTCGCCGAGCTGGGCATCGACTCCCTGGACGCCATGGAGCTGGTGCGCACCCTGGAGGAGCTGCTGGGGCGCGGCCTACCCACCACGCTGCTGTTCGAGTTCGACACGCTGGACAAGGTCGTGGGGGCCCTGGAGCAGGGGGTGGTCCGCGACGAGGAGGCGCCACCTGCGTCTCCTGGCGGATCGGAGCTGTTGCCGTCCCAGCAGACGTTCCTGGTGCAGCGGGAGTACTTCCCCGACATCCCCGGCAACGTCTTCTTGGCCTGCTCGCTGGCCCGTCCGGCGGGCGCTGAAAAGTTATCAAGTAATGAACGTCCCCTTTTTCGCAGGCACCTGGACCGGGCGCTGGAGGTGCTGTTGGAGCGGCACTGGGCGCTGGGGACGGTGGTGAGGGAGCGAGCGGGGCGGTGGGTGCAAGAGGTCGGGGGGGATGCTCCGGCGGTCGAGTGGGTGGAGGCGGTGGATGAGGCGGCGGTGGCGAACCGGCCGTTCGATCTGGAGCGCGGGCCGCTGCTGCGGGTGGTGACGGATGGGGACCGGCTGGTGCTGAACGCACACCACCTGGCCGTGGACGCGTGGAGTCTCAAGATCGTGCTGGAGGAGCTGCTGGCCGTTCACGAGCAGCTGCGGGTGGGGGACGAGGTGCGGCTGGCGGCGCTGGGGGCGAGCTGGCCGGAGGCCGCGAGGCGGCTGGCTGCGGTGGAGGGAGGATCGGCCGAGTGGTGGCGGAATCGGTATGCCGATGGGGTGCCGCCGTTGCCGTTGCCCTGGGACGGGGCGGTGGACGAGCCGGCGCGCGGGCCGTGCGGCGCGCCCCACGAGGTGCTGGGCCGTGACGTGACAGCCGGGCTGGAGAGGCGGGCGCGGGCCGCCGGGGTGAGCCTGCCGGCGCTGGTGCTGGCGAGCTATGTGCGGTTCCTGTTCGAGCTCGGTGGACAGGACGACGTGGTGGTCCGCGTGGCCCACGCGCGCCGGGAAGTGCGCGTGGCGGACGCCCGCGACCTGGTGGGCTCGTTCGCCGACAGCCTGCCCGTGCGGATACAGGACGGGCTCGGTCTGCCGCTGGACGAGCTGGCGCGGCGGACGCAGGCGGAGCTGGCCCAGGCCCAGGCCCACGCGGCAGCGTCGTCGGTGGCGCTGGCCTCCCTGGCTCCCCGCGCGGCGTCGGGGCCAGTGGGACTGACCCCGGCGGGATTCAGCTTTCCGCACCTGCCGGCGGACAGCCGCGTGGGTGGGCTGGAGATCGCCCGGGTGCGGGGCGCGTCCGCGTCGGGGTTCACGCGGGTGGGGCTGATCGCGTGGGTGTTCCACGGCCGGCTGCACTGCTCGTGGAACCACACCCACAGCCACCTGCGCCCGGAGACCGCGGCGCGCTGGGCGTCGCGGCACCGCGCGCTGCTGGAGTCCGTCGCGCGCGGCGGGCCGGTGGCTCCCGCCGTCGACGACACGATCCACCGACGGGTGCTGGATCGCTGCGCGAGGCACCCGGATCGACCGGCCATCGAGGGCCTGACCTATGGCGGCGTCGCCCGGCGGTCCGCCGCGCTCGCCCGGCGCCTGTCTCCGCCGCGGGTGGCGGTGCTCGCCCCGCCCGGGCCCCACGCGGTGGTCGCGTTGATGGCCGTGCTGCGATGCGGCGCGGCGTATGTCCCCCTGGATCCGGAGTGGCCCGACGGGCGCGTGCGGCAGATCCTCGAGGCGGGGGGGCCGACGTCGCTCGTGACGGTGCCCTCGGAGGAGAAGCGTGCGCGCGCGCTGGCCGGGGACGTGGCCGTGGAGGTGGTGGGGGACGAGGAGGCCGACGAGGGCCCGGTGGCCGACGGCGCCCTGGCGTACGTGATGTTCACGTCGGGGAGCACGGGCCGGCCCAAGGGCGTGATGGTGTCGCACCGGGCGGCCCTGGCGTTCCTGGACTGGGTGTCGAGGGTGTTCGGGGTGACCTCCGAGGACAGGTTCTTGCAGACGTCGTCGCTGGGGTTCGGCGGCTCCGTCCGCCAGATCTGGTCGCCCCTGCTCGCCGGCGCGACCATCCACCCGGTGTCCCGGGACACGGCGCGCGATCCGGACGCCCTCGCGGCGTTCATCCGGGACCGCGCCATCACCATCTACAACTCGGTGCCCGCCATGGCCATGCACCTGCTCGCCGCGGCCGATCGATCCGGCCTGGACGACCCGTGGCCGGCGCTGCGGTGGGTCCTGCTGGGTGGTGAGGTCGTGCCCGCGGCCCACGCCCGGCGCTGGCGGGCGCGTTTCGGCGGCCACCACCGGCTGGTCAACCTGTACGGCTCCACCGAGACCATCGTCAACGCCACGTGGCACGAGGTGACGTCGGCGCCCGCCCGGGACGAGAGCCTCACCCCCATCGGCTGGGCCCGCGCCGGATGCGAGGTCCATCTGCTCGATCCCAACGAGGACGGGGTGGGGGAAATCGCGGTGGGTGGACACATCGCCGAGGGGTACCTTGGTGAGCCGGATCTGACCGCCGAGGTGTTCGTGGAGCGGCCCGGTCTGGGGCGGATCTACCTCACGGGCGATCTCGCGCGGAGGCTGCCCGGCGGCGCGCTGGTCTACCTGGGGCGGCGGGACAATCAGGTCCAGGTGCGGGGCAACCGCGTCGAGCTGGCCGAGATCGAGGCGACCCTGTGCGGGCACCCGGACGTGGCCGACGCGGTGGTGCTGGAGTCGGACGGGCGGTTGCACGCGACGGTCCAGATCCGCGAGGCCACGACGGAGGTGGACGATCTGCGGGCCTTCCTCTCCGGCCGCCTGC
This sequence comes from uncultured Rickettsiales bacterium, assembly GCA_964425605.1. Taxonomy (GTDB): domain Bacteria; phylum Myxococcota_A; class UBA796; order UBA9615; family CAYRNR01; genus CAYRNR01. The sequence continues at coordinate 21,897 of CAYRNR010000117.1, forward strand.
CGTCGTGGATGGTGCCCCACCGCTTCGAGCTGCTCGAGCACCTGCCGCGAACGGCGGCCGGCAAGGCGGATCGGCTCGCGCTGCGGCGACGGCCCATCGTCCCGGCCCCTGCTGCGCCGACGCGGGCCAGCGGCATCACGCCGCTCCTGGCCCGGGTCTGGCAGGAGGTGCTGGAGCTGGACACCCTGCCCGGCGAGGACGACGAGTTCTTCGCGCTGGGTGGGGACTCGCTGCTGGCCCTGGTGGTCCTGGAGAAGCTCAGACCCCACCTGAGCTCGGTACCCAGACCGATGGCCCTGTACCGCCACCGCCGCCTGGGCGACCTGGCCCGGGCGCTGGAGGACACGTCGACGGAGCCGGCGGCGCCGGAGCCGCCCGTGGCCTGCGCCCCGCCTCCGGCGCCGCTCGACCGGGGAGACCTGCCGTTGACCGCGGTGCAGCGGGGGTTCTGGCTGGCCCACAAGCTTCGGCCCGACCACGCCCCCACCTGGTGTGCCTCGGTGCCCGTGCGCGGGGACCTGGACGAAGGAGCCCTGCGGCGCGCCCTGGACTGGGTGATCCAGCGGCATCCGTTGCTCCGGACCCGGTTCCACGAGAGCTTCGCCGGGCCGGTGCAGCAGGCCCTCGCCGAGGTGCCCCCGCTGCCGATGCAGTTCGACGACCTCTCCGCCTTGCCGCAGCGAGCGCGGCGCGCGGCGCTGCAGGCGCGGTGGGAGGAGGAGGGCGCCGCGCAGTACGACATGGAGCAGTGGCCCCTGATCCGGGTGCGCCTGTGCAGGCTGGGCGAGGCCCGGCACCAGCTCGTCCTGGGGGCGCATCACATCGTGGCCGACGCGTGGTCCGCGTGGTTGCTGGCAGCGGAGGTGCTCGCCGCCCACGACGCCTTCGCCCGGGGTGTCGCGCCCGACCTGCCGGCGCCGGCGGGCACCATCGCCGACGAGCTGACCCCCGCGCCCGCGGACGACGGCTGGTGGGGGCAGACCCTGGCCGGGCTGAGCCAGGGGAGCGCCCCGGCCCGCGAGCGGACCTCGGAGCGCGATCTCGCGCTGGACCCGGCCACCTGGGAGCAGCTGCAGCAGGGGGCGCGCAGCCGCGGCGTGTCCCCGTTCCTGATGGTGTACAGCGCCTGCTTCCAGGCGCTGCAGCAGGTACTGGGGGTGGAGGACCTCGTCGTGGCCACCGCCCTCTCCGGCCGCGACGGCCGCGAGGCGATGGCGGGCGTGGTGGGCCCCCTGGCCCGCGGGCTCCCCGTCCGCGTGCAGGGCCTGGCCTCGGTGGACGCGGTGGCGCGGGCGTTCGGTGAGGCATGTGCCCACGCGGACGCCTCACCGGCGACCCTGGCCGCGGCCGCCGGGGCCGACGGGGTGCGTCCGCTCGGGCGGTTCTTCTTCTCGTGGCTGGACCCGGCCGCCGTGCCCCGCCCGGACACCGGGACGGCCATCGACTGGGCCGCCGGCCGCTATCGGTTCGCGACGCTGGCCACGGACACCGAGCTGATGGTGGGGGCCCTCGCCTCCGAGGGGCTCCACCTCAACCTCCACGGCAGCGAGCTGGTGGAGCGGGTGGCGCCGGTGTTGCAGCAGCACCTCGAGGACCTCGCTCGCGTGGACGCGGCGCTGGTCGTGTATGCCCCCGACGGCGTCGATCTGCCGGTGACCGACCCGGTGGTGGTGGAGCGCGTGGACTCGGCCCTCGGATCGTCCGAACTTGTGCTGCTCCCGATGCGGGCGGGCGAGCTCGCCACCGCCGGGGATCTGGACGAACGGGTGCGCCGCGCCCTCACCCGGACGAGCGCGCGGGTGACGGCCCTGGCCGGGATGCTCCCCTCCCTCACGGGCCTCGGCGCGCGGGACCTCGGGGCCGGGGTGTTGACCACCGGGCACGCGGCCACGGCGGTGGCCATGGTGCGGACCCTGGAGCGGGCCCTGACACTCACGGGCGTGGCGTGGGGCGATCTGACGGTGGGCGTGCTGGGCTACGGTTCCATCGGCCGTGCAGTGATGGCCCTTGCCGAGCACGTCCTCGGTCCTCCCGGGCGGGTGTTGATCCGCGATCCCGGCCACCCGGAGTCGGTGGCCGACCTGGGCGACGCCCGCTGGATCGTCGGCGCGACCAGCGGCGGGCGCGCCCTCGACGTGGCCGCCCTGGCCCCCGGTACCGTGGTGGTGGACGACTCCTTCCCCCGCGCATTCGACGACGGCGACGCCATCGGGCGGATGCGCGAGCAGCGCGACGTGCTGCTCGTGGGCGGCGGCATGCTCGACGCCGGGCTGCTGCGGAGGAGTTCGCCGTTCCCGCAAGCCGGCGCCCTGCGCGAGCGCTACGGCGCCGCGTGGTTGCCCGGTTGTCACGCGGAGGCGCTGCTGGTGGCCCACGATCGCCGGCTGGGTCCCACCGTCGGTCCCGTGGATGTCGAGCGCGCCCTCGAGGTGTGGGACGCCGCGGCTCGCGCCGGCCTCCGTGCGGCGCCGCTGCACCTCGGCGCCTGGGAGATCCCCGACGACGTGATCGAGGGGGTTCAGTCGGCGTCGATCCCGTAGCCGAAGTCGTACAGCGGGTCCCAGTCGCCGCCATCGGGGTCCAGCTGGATCCACTCCGCCCCGTTGACCACCTCCTCGCGGGCGATGTCGTAGGTGTCGGTCCCGCCCAGGTCGAAGAACATCCCCACGGACGCCACCTCGGCGAGGTAGCCGTCGCGGTTTCCGTCGGCGGTGTAGGTGCGGCCGATGGCGCGGTTGCCGGAGCCGGGCACGTGGTAGGTGTCGTGGCCGCCCTCGTTGAGGAAGACCCCCAGGGCCGGGATGCGGCTCACGCCCAGGGTGAAGTCGCCGGCGTTGTCCAGGGTGTAGGTGTCGTCCTCGCCGCCCCGGTCGATGTGGAAGGCGACCGACGCGTCGTAGCCCTCGGCGATGCACTCGTCGTCGCCGTCGTTGCGGTAGGTGTCCTGGCCCTGCACGTCCACGTACAGGCCCACGGCCCAGTGGGTGGCCGATCCGAGGGTGTACTTGTGGGTGGTGAGGTGATCGTCGTTGCCGGCGCCGTCGTAGAACAGGCCGGTGCCGAAGGCGTATCCGAACCCCTGGCACATGACCGCGCACTGGAAGGTGTCGTCGCCCTCGAGGTCGAACAGGGCGCCCAGGCCGCCGGAGAAGATCGGCGCTCCGGCCTCGAAGTACCCGTCCCGGACGCCGTAGCCGAAGCCCTGGCCGCCGGTCCAGTTGGTCCCCTCGCCGGCCCAGTCCCAGATGATCGGCTCCTCGATGGCCAGGTAGGTGTCGTCGCCGGCCTCGTCCACCAGCCAGCCGATGCCCCGCGGGCCGCCGTACCCCTGGCTCTGCTGCAACGTCTCGTAGCTGTCGTCGCCGTCACCGAGGTCCACGAGCATGCCGTAGCCGAACTGGGCGTGGCCCTGGCAGTCGTAGTAGCCCTTGTACACGTCGCTCCCGCCGTGATCGGCCAGCACGCCGACTCCGAACACCCCCGCACCCTGGGCCAGCGCCGGCGCGTGATAGCTGTCGTTGCCCTGGGCGTCGTCGAGCACCGCGACGCCGAAGAGGCCGGCGGCCTGCATCTTCGCGGTGAGGATCGGAATGTACGCGTCGTCGATCTCCCAGCCGCCGGTGTGGGTGTAGGTGTCGTCCCCCTCCAGGTCCAACAGCACCGAGACGGGCAGGTGGATCGAGGTGTTGGTGCAGATCTGGTCCTGGTACAGGTCGTCCCCCGCGGCGTCGACGATGAGGAAGTAGTCGCCGCTGGAGTACTCGTCGTCGTCGTCGTCCAGCCGCAGCTTGATCTTGCCCAGGGGCCCCACCAGCCCCAGCGTCGCGCCGCCCTCGGGGGGGACGTCGGCGAGGGCCAGGCGCAGCGACTCCACGGCCCGCAGGGTCAGCTGCCCCGCGCGGGCCAGGAGCTCCCAGTCCACGCCGGGGTGGGCGTCGGTGCCGAACTCGTGGCTGTAGGTGGAGTAGTCGGTGTTCCCGTTCCAGAAGGTCTCGTGCAGCGCGGCCCAGTCGTCCATCTCCAGTACGCCTCTGGACAGCAGCGCCTCGTCCCGCAGCTCGGCCGCGTCGATCAGGGCGTAGATGGCCAGCGCCAGGGGCTCCTGCATCGCCAGGGGGAAGTCGTGTACGTCGTCGGCCACGCCATCGACGATCTCGTCCCAGGCCTCGGCGGGTGGATCGGGGTGCCCGGCCACGGGGGCGTGCTCGTACCAGACCTGCAGGGCCGTCAGCAGGGGCTGGTCGTCCCCCTCGGCGAGCTCGTAGCGGCGGTCGTAGCGGCTGGTGACGTAGTCGTCGCGGTCGTTGTACGTGTACTGGGCCACCAGCAGGTCCCTCAGCCGGCCCTCGTCGTCGCCGGCGGCCAGCGCCAGCTCCACGTCCTCGGCGACCATGTGCGCGAAGGTGGGCGCCCGCTCGCCGTCGTGGCGCAGGGTGTCGGTCCAGTGCAGGCGGGTCTCGGTGTTGTCGAAGGTGGAGCCCGCGTCGGGGTAGTTCAGATCCTCGAGCCCGACCCCGAGGGCGTCGAGGCCGTCGTAGAAGGCCTGGGGGAGCTCGTAGCCGGCGGCCAGCTCCCGCGTCTGCCGCTCGTCCAGGTCCTCGCCCGCTGCGGGGAGCTGGGGCCCTGTGGCGCTGTCGTCGTCGTCGCCGGCGACGTCGTCGTCCGCGCTGTCATCGTCGGCCTCGCCCTGGCAGGCGGCGAGGAGCAGGCACATCAGCAGTGAAAGGGGCAAGGTCGTCCGCATCGCGTCCTCCCGAAGTGGCGCAAGCATACCCCAGCTGGTGTGCCGGTCCGGCGCTGAGACACGCGGGCGAAGGGGCTGTTATCCTGGACCGTGTTCCCAAAGGTGACCGATCTCCTGGGGCGGCTGTCCAGCGCCGAGGGCCGGGTGGCGCTGGCGCTGCTGGCGTTGCTCTACCTGCCGTTCGTGTTCGCGTGCGGCTGGCACTACGTCCCCATCCCCCACACGGATTTCCCGTCGTTCTACTGGCCCGCCGTGGCGGCATTCGGGGGGGGCGGCTCGCCCTACGGCGCCGACGTCATCGAGGCGGCGTCGCAGCAGCTGGGCCAGCAGGTCTTCCCGTACCTGTACCCGCCGCCGACGTTGCTGCTGCTGTATCCCCTGACCTGGTTCGAGTACGAGGCCGCCAAGATCGTCGCGCTGGTGGTGAACCACCTGGCGATCCTCGCGCTGGGCCACGTGCTGCTGCACCGGCTGCTCGGGTTGAGGTTCGCCCGGCGGTTCTTCCTGCTGGCCGCGGCCTATCTGTTCCTGTTCGAGCCCGTCGCCATCACCCTGAACCACGGCCAGGTCAACCTCGTGGCGCTGCTCATGGTGTGCCTGGCGTGGCTGGCGGTGAAGGAGCAACGCCACCCCGCGCTGGTGGCCGCTCCGCTGGTGGTGGCGATCCTCCTCAAGACCTACCCGGCGTTGCTGCTGGTGCTGCTGCTGGTCCGGCGCGAGTACCGGGCCGTGGCGTGGTCGGCGGGTCTGCTGGTGGTGGCGTCGGCGCTGTCGCTGCTGGTCCTGCCTGCGAGCCTGTGGTCCGAGTACCTGACCCAGGTCGTGCCGTCGGCGGGCTACGGCCAGACGCCCCACCTGCTGTTCTCTCCGGCGGCGCCGTGGAACCAGAGCATCAACGGCCTCGTCGCCCGGCTGTTCCTGGACGCGGAGCCCTACGCCGCGTTGATGCCGCACGCCGGGCTGGCCCGCGTCGTGCCCTACGTGCTGTGCATCGCGCTCGTGGCTGCGACCGTGGCGTTGAGCGTCGTGGCGGTGCGGCGGCGTGACCCGGCGTCGGCGCTGCCGATCCAGATCGGGCTGCTGCTGGCGACCCTGTACATGGCCGCGCCCCTGTCCTGGGAGCACCACCTGGTGTTCGTGCTGCCGGTGGCCCTGCTCGCGCTGCAGCGTGCCGTGGAGCCGGGCGAGTGCCGCGTCTGGCTGGGGGTGGTCGTGCTGTCCGCCGTGGTCCTGGCCTGGGATCTGCCGCTGGAATCCCCGGAGATCGCGTCGGGCGTCCTCACGCTGGGCATCTCCATCAAGCTGTACGCCGTGTTCGCCCTGTGGCTGTACACCGCCAGGAGCGCGCTGCAGAGGGCGACGG
>CAYRNR010000118.1:0-27689 GCA_964425605.1 uncultured Rickettsiales bacterium
TCGACAACGACTGCGACGGCGACCTGCACCCGGACGAGGTGGACGACGACGGCGATGGCTACGACGAGTGCGAGGGCGACTGCGACGACGTCGACGCGGCGGTGAACCCCGACGCCGTCGAGGTGGACTGCGACTACATCGACAACGACTGCGACGGCATCCTGCACCCGGACGAGGACGACGCGGACGGCGACGGCTACGACGAGTGCCAGCACGACTGCGACGACGCGGACCCGGCCGTGTACCCCGGCGCGACCGAGCTGCCCTGTGACCAGCTCGACAACGACTGCGACGGGATCCTCCACCCGGACGAGGTGGACGACGACACGGACGGCTACGACGAGTGCGGCGGTGACTGCGATGACGCCGACGCGGCCGTGAATCCCGGCGCCGCCGAGGTGGACTGCGACTACATCGACAACGACTGCGACGGCGACCTCCACCCGGACGAGGTGGACGACGACGGCGACGGCGTGGACGAGTGCGGCGGCGACTGCGACGACGACGACGCGACGGTCAGCCCCCTGGAGCCGGAGAACCACAACGGCCTGGACGACGACTGCGACGGGCTCGTGGATCAGGGGGTCCTGCCCGCCGGGGCGCTGATCATCACCGAGATCATGAAGAACCCGGCCGCCGTGGGCGACGAGCAGGGCGAGTGGTTCGAGATCCTCAACGACACCGACGTGCCCATGAACCTCATGGGCATGGTCATCACCGACGCGGGGACGAACTTCCACATGGTGTCCGCGCCCCTGCCCGTCCCACCCCACGACTACGCCCTGCTGGGCCGCGACGGCGATCCTGGCGCCAACGGCGGCGTCGATCTGGACTACGTGTTCGCCGGGGACATCCAGTGCGGCAACGGCGGCGACGAGATCATCCTGACCTTCGGCGGCGCCGAGCTCGACCGCGTCGAGTACTGGGATCCCGACTGGCCGGACACCTCCGGCGCGGCCCTGTCCCTGCACATCGACTTCTACGACACGGCCCTCAACGACGACTTCGCGAACTGGTGCGACGCCATCGACGTGTACGGCGCCGGCGACCTGGGCACCCCGGGCGCGGACAACCCCGTGTGCTGCCCCGACGCCGACGGCGACGGCTACCGCGACGCCGGCTGCGGCGGGCTCGACTGCGACGACGGCGACGCGAACGTCAACCCCGACGCCGCCGAGGTCTGCGACGGCGTGGACAACGACTGCGATCCGGGCACCGACGAGGTGGCGGACGCGGACGGCGACGGCGCCACCCTGTGCGACGGCGACTGCGACGACGACGATCCCGCCGCGTTCCCCGGCGCCGAGGAGATCTGCGACGGCGTGGACAACGACTGCGATCCCGCCACCGACGAGCTGGTCGACGGGGACGGCGACGGCCTGACCGTGTGTGACGGCGACTGCGACGACGCGGACGCGGACCGCTTCCCCGGCAACCCCGAGGCCTGCGACGGCGTGGACAACGACTGCGACGGAGCGGTCCCCGCCGACGAGGTGGATGACGACGCCGACGGCTCACGCGTCTGCGATGGCGACTGTGACGACGCCGACGCCACCACCTACCCCGGCGCGCCCGAGCAGTGCGACGGCATCGACAACGACTGCGACGGGGACGAGGACGAGGACGTGGACGTGGACCTCGACGGCGACGGCTACAACGCCTGCCAGGGGGACTGCGACAACCTCGACTTCTACGTCCACCCCGGCGCCACCGAGATCTGCGACGGCAAGGACACGGACTGCGACGGTTCCCTGTCCCCCGACGAGTCCGATCTCGACGCCGACGGGTTCATGCCCTGCGACGGCGACTGCGACGATCTCGACGGCGCCCTCACCCCCGAGGACGGCGACGGCGACGGCGACTCCTCTTGCGACGGCGACTGCGACGACGACGACTACACCCTCAACCTCCTCGACCTCGACGGCGACAGCTACCACACCTGCGCCGGCGACTGCGACGACACCGATCCCGGCATGGACCTCGACGACATCGACGGCGACGGGTACAGCACCTGTGACGGCGACTGCGACGACCTCGACGCCTCCGCGAACCCCGCCGACGCCGACGGCGACGGCGTCTCCGGCTGCGACGGCGACTGCAACGACGGCGACCCCACCGCCTACCCCGGCGCCGCCGAGACCTGCGACGGCGTCGACAACGACTGCAACGGCGTCACCGACGACCTCGACGCCGACGGCGACGGCTACAACCCCATCGACTGTGGCGGCTTCGACTGCGACGACTCCGAGGCCAGCATCAACCCCGACGCCACCGAGGACTGCGAGGACGGCATCGACAACGACTGCGACGACCTCGTCGACGCCGAGGACACCGAAGACTGCGATCCCGTCGGCGACGACGACGACACCGTGGGCGACGACGACGACGATGACGACGACGTGGTCGGCGACGACGACGACGACGACACCGTGGGCGACGACGACGACACCACCGGCGGCAGCATGCTCGACGACGACGACGACGACGACTGCTCGTGCGACTCCACCGGCGAGCGGACGGGCGCGTCGGCGCTGGTGGTGGTGTTGCTGATGGTGGCGGGGGTGGTGCGGAGGCGGATCGGGTAGACGCCGTACCGTCGTCCAGGGGGAGGGACAGATGAACAGCCACAGGCTCGACATCACCGTGGCGGTCGCGCTCGGCCTGCTCCTCGTGGGTTGCCCCGAGGACCGCGACGACGACGTCCAAGGAGATGACGACGCGGGCGATGACGACGACCTCCAGGACGACGACATCGCAGACGACGACTCCAGCTGTTGCGGCGACTGGGATGGCTCCCTGGCCATGGCCGGTGACCTCGATGGCGATGGGATGGCCGACCTGCTCGTCGGTGATGGGGAGGGTTCCGTGGGCGACCATCCCGGGGGCGCGGTGTACGTGTTCCACGGTCCGCTTGCCACGGGAGAGCTGGACCTGGCCACCCGCGACGCCGTCCTGATCGGAGAGCAGAAGCGCGATCGGGCCGGGGAGACGCTCGCCGGCGCCGGCGACGTCGACGGGGACGGCTTCGGCGACCTCGTGATCGGCGCCCCTGGCGTGGAACCAGGGGGTGCTTTCTACGTGGTTCGGGGGCCCTTGTCGGGGGTGATCGCGCTGGATTCGGCAGCCAGCAAGGTCGTGTCGACGCAAGGAGGCCTGGCCCTGGGCACCGCGATCGACGCGGGCGGTGACGTCGACGCAGACGGCGTACCGGATGTCCTCGTCGGCGCGCCGGGGCACCGGGTGGGGAGCGACGCGGTCGGAGCCGCATTCCTGTACTGCGGTGACCTCGAGGGGGAGATCGATCACGACTCGGCGACGGCCACTCTGATCGGTGAGGCCGACATGGACCAGGCCGGGGATGCCGTGGCGATACCGGGCGACGTCGACGGCGACGGATTCGCCGACGTGCTCATCGGCGCCGTGTTCAACGACACATCGGGGTTCGTCACGGGCGCGGCATACGTACAGCTCGGTCCGATCTCGGGGACCGTGGAATTGGCCCAGGCGGACGTCACGCTCTACGGCTCCGACGTGGACCACCGTTTCGGCACGGCGGTCGCCGGCGCGGGTGACGTCAACGGCGACGGGATCACCGACTTCATGGTGGGATCGGAGTCGGAGGCGTGCGGTGTCGTGTACGGATTCCACGGCCCGCCTTCCCCGGGGCTCGACCTCTCCCAGGCCTCGTGGGTCATCCGCGGCGGGTCGGACTGCATGTCCGGAGGCCCGGCCGATTTTGGCCGCAATCCCACCGCCGCTGGGGACGTCGATGGCGATGGGTTGGACGACATCCTCCTGGGCTCACCCTACGCGGAGAACGACTTCGGCCCCGACGGCGTGCCCATGGTGTACATCCTGCTCGGGCCCCTGGCGGGTGACATCGATCTGGGGACGACTCCGGATGTGATCTTGCTCCAGAGCACGCCGGATTCCGAGCAGTTCGGCCTCGTGCTGGCGGGCGGTGACGATCTCGATGGGGATGGTCTCGACGACGTGGTCGTCGGAGCGCCCGCGATGCGTATCGGCCAACCCGATGACTGGCCGGGTAGGGTCTACGTGTACAGCGGGTCGTAGCTCGACCTGTCATGCGTTCGCGTGACGCGCTCCCCCCCCTCGGGATCTCCGTGCCTCAGTGGCTCCGTGGTCTTTCGCGGGGGATCAGGTGGTTCTGCGCCGGTTCAGGACGAGGATGAGCGCCAGTAGCAGGATCACCGTGGGCGCTCCCCCTCGATCCCCATCTGCGCTGCACGCGCAACCTTCCTCCCCATCATCGTCGTCCGCTGCGTCGTCGTCGTCGGGCTGGACGTCGTCGTCGTCGGTCTGATCGTCGTCGTCAGCAGTCGCATCGTCGTCGTCGTCGTCCCCCGCCGAGTCGTCGTCATCGCCCGTGAAACAGTCGTCGTCCTCGAGGTCGGTGAGGCCGTCGCAGTCGTTGTCGATCTCGTCGTCGCAGATCTCGACCTGGTCGGGGTGGACGTCGGGATCGTCGTCTGCGCAGTCCTCGCCGTCGTACTGGTCGGAGTCGTGGCCGTCCCGGTCGGCGTCGTAGTCGGAGTGGCCGTCGCAGTCGGCGTCGATGCCGTCGTAGGGGTCGTCGTTGGCGCCGGGGAAGACGGACTGGAGTTCGTCGTCGCAGTCGTCGCCCCAGTACTGGTCGGAGTCGTGGCCGTCGCCGTCGGCGTCGTAGTCGGAGTGGCCGTCGCAGTTGGAGTCGATCCCGTCGTACCAGGTGTCGGCGGCGCCGGGGTAGACGTCGTCGCTCGTGTCGTCACAGTCGACGTCCGCGACGCCACACTGGGCGTTGCCGAAGGCGCCGGAGCCGTAGCCGTCGGCGTCGTCGTCGATGCAGACGTCCACGTCGAGGACGAGCTGGCCGGCGCCGAAGACGTTGTCCCAGCCGGCGTCTCCCTGGTCCTGGGCGAGGGCGCGCAGGGTGTGGCCCAGCCCGATGGCGTCGAGGGCGGGATCCGCCTCGAGGAGCAAGGCGGCGGCGCCCGCGGTGGTGGGGGCCGAGAACGACGTGCCGTGGGCGGCGCCGTAGGTCCAGCAGTCGGTGCCGTCGGGGGCGACGAGGTCGGGCTTGAGGCGGCCGTCGTTGGTGGGCCCCTGGGCGCTGTAGTTCGTCACCGAGGGCGAGGCGTCGTTCCAGTCCCCGTGATCGATGGCACCGACGGCGAACGCGCCGTGGGACTCGGCGGGCTCCACGAGGGAGGACGACGCGACGGCGTGCTCGACGTGGTTGTAGTAGCTGCTCAGGGTGACGTCGAGGCCGGCGGTGGGGCCGTCCATGTGCTGCACGACGACCTGGTAGGGGGAGTCGCCGGAGTCGAAGGCGGCGCTGATGCCCTCGGCGGGGACGTAGGTGGGCTGGTCGTACTCGCTCGAGGCCACGAGGCTGCCGTCGGACGCGTAGAGGAACAGGTCCAGATCCGTGTCGGGATAGTCGTACTGGTCCCAGTTGAGCACCAGGGAGATCTGGTAGCTCTCGGTGGTGAGCTGCATCTCGTGGTCGCTGCCGTCGAAGTCGAGCAGGCCGTCGCCTCCGTCGCTCCACAGGCCGCGCCAGTGGCCAGACGCGCCGTTGCCCGCGGAGGCGACCCAGAACACGCCGTCCACGTCGCGCGAATCGTTGACGATGCTGCTGACCGGTCCGGAGTCGTCGTAGTAGCTCATGCCGAACCAGGCCATGGAGTGGTTGACCACGTGGACGCCCTCGGCGGCGACGAGGTCCGCGGCGTTCTCGAAGTCGACACCGTCCTCGACGAGGATGCAGTAGAGCTCCACCCCCGGGGCCATGTCGAGCACGTGCTCGGCCACGCCGACGCCGTGGGGATCGATGATCTCGATGTCGGCCCACGTCAGCGGGGTGTCGCCCTGGAAGGCGAGGGCGTTGGCGGGGAGCTCGCCGCGGTCGTCGATGGCCTCGGTGAGCCCCTCGAAGCCGCCGTCCACCACGGCCACCTTGACGCCGGCGCCGGTGTAGCCGGCGTCGAGCAGCGCGTCGGCGCCGGTGAGCCCCACCGCCTGGGAGACCGTGCTGCCGTAGTCCGCGGGCAGGTGCACTGCGGGCGCGCGCACGAGCCGCACGTCCGGGTGCGCGGCGAGATCGGCCAGCCGATCGGGGGGAACCGCGACGCGGGCCCAGGAGCGCGACGTGGACTCCAGCCGGGCCCCGTGGCGGAGGAGCGAGTCCGGTCGCAGGGAGCTCGGGGCCACGCCGTCGCGCAGCTCGAGGATCACGGCGAGGTCGAGCCCGTCCGCTCCGTCGCGGAGGCGAATGCCGCGCCGATCGGCGGCGTCCCGGGCCTCGTCGAAGCGGCCGGCCTCGATCAGCTCGGCGATGGGGCGCAGGGCGGGATCCACACCTTCGTGGGTGGGAGACGGGTGACAGCCCACGACGACCGCGACCAGCGCTGCGGGCAACCAGCGGACCATGGACCACCTCCTCGGTCCGTCGATGATAGTCCGCGCAGGTGAGGCGGCGCCAACCCGCCCGAGGGGGCGAACGTCAGCTGAACAGCTCGTCGAGGAAGGTGTCGATGGCGCCGTAGTAGGCGGCAGGATCCACTTCCATGGTGTTGTTGTGCCCGGCGCCCGGCAGCGGCACGAAGCGCACGGGAGCGGCGGCCGCCGCGTGGAGCTCCTCTCCCATGGTGAAGGGGATCAGCTCGTCGTCCGTGCCGTGCATCAGCAGCTTGGGCATGTCCACCTCGGCCACCTTGCGGTGGTTGTCCATCCGGGTGCGCACCAGGGTGCCGATGAAGGGCAGGGGGATCAGCCGCCCGGCCATGTCGGGCACGGACGTGAACGTGGCGTCGGTGATGATCCCGGCCAGCTCCGGGTGGCGCTGGGCCATCTCCCAGCTCACGCCGCCGCCGAGGGAGCGTCCGTAGAGGACCACGCGGTCGGGCCCCCCGGAGCGCTCGACCAGGGCTGCCAGGGCGGCCTCGGCGTCGGTGTACAGGCCCGCCTCGCTGGGCTCGCCCGGGCTGCGCCCGTACCCGCGGTAGTCGTACATCAGCACGGCGATATCCCGCCGGACCAGCTCGTCGGCGACCCACAGGCGCCCGGAGATGTTGCCGCCGTTGCCGTGACTGAACAGCAGGTAGGCCTTCGGCTCGCCCTCGGGGGTGATGTACCAGCCGTGCACGCGTCCGCCGTCGGCGGTGCGCAGGTCCAGCTCCTCGTAGTTCATGTCGAACTGATCGGGCGTGGCCACGAACTCGGCCGTCGGATAGTAGATGAAGCGATCCTCGATCATCATCGCGATCCCCAGGGCCAGGGCGAACGACACCACCACGAACGCCACACAGGATACCAACGCGCGGATGATCCGGGTCCGGGTGAACAGGGATCTCATGGTCTCTACGAACCCTTCACGGCGCCCGTCGATTCCCGGCCTTGCGCTGCGGTCCGCCCAGCGCCTTTCACAAAACAGGCGGATCGAGTACCCTCCCGGGGCTCCGCCCGGAGCGATCCGGGTGGGAGTGTAGACGAGGAACGAGCCAATGACGAACCGAGGGTCTCTCGCTGCTGTCCTGCTCGTGGTGCTCACCACGGGCTGTGGCTACGGAAACCGGACAGGTTTCGACGTCCCCATCAACCCCGACGCCGTCGCGACGGCGGGCGCGTCGGCCATCCCGGCCGACCTGATCATGGCCAGCCCCCGGGCCGGCAACGTGGTGTTCTCCCACGGCGTGCACATGATCTTCGCCGAGGGGTGCGAGGAGTGCCACCTCGACCCGTGGCCCATGAAGCGTGGGCCCTCGGGCTCCACCACCATGGAGCCCATGTACGAGGGCGAGTCGTGCGGCATGTGCCACGACGGGACGCGTGCGTTCGCGGCGACCGACTGCGCCGAGTGCCATCTCCTGGAGACGGCCACGGCCACCCTCCCCGAGATCCAGCTGCCCGGCGGCGGGTTCGGCGCCACGGAGTTCTCCCACTCCATGCACCTGATGGCCGGGGCGAAGTGCGAGCAGTGCCACCCCGAGCCCTGGCAGTGGAAGGTCAGCTCCCCGGGCACCATGCAGATGGGACCCATGTACGTCGGTGAGTCCTGCGGCCAGTGCCACGACGGCACCGACGCCTTCGCGTCCACCGACTGCGCGCGCTGCCACGACGCGGACGACGCAATGAAGCTGCCGCGCTCCGGCGGTGAGATCCGGTTCCGCGGGCAGACCGTGCCCGGACCCATCTCCTGGCCCGGCGTCGAGGACTACGCCGAGGTGGTGTTCGACCACGAGAAACACGCCATCGCCAACGTGACCTGCGACGCGTGCCACCCCGACCTCTTCGGCAAGCAGATCAGCCCCGCGGGGACCCTCCTGATGGAGCCGATGTACGCCGGCAAGACCTGTGGGACCTGCCACGACGGCGAGACCAGCTTCCCGGCGACCGCCTGCAGCGCCTGCCACCCCGGTAGCCCCGATCCGGTGCAGGCCGCGGCCGCGGCGTCCGCCGACGCTGCGCAGGATGCGCCCGCCGAGGGTTGATCCGCGCCCCTTTCTCCCTGTCCCGATCCGTCCCGACCGCTGCCCCGGCTTTGCTTCCACCACACGCGCGGGCGTATTCTGTGGTGCATGCAGTACTCTCCCATGCTCCTGGGCCCCTTGCTGGCCGGTCTCCTCCTGGGGTCGTGTGCCGCCAACCTCGACACCGACGACGACTCCGATCCTGCTGACGACGACGATACCACCGGCACGACGGACGACGACGACGACGACACCGCCGCCGACGATGACGACGACACGGTCGGTGACGACTGGGACGTCTGCATCAACGAGTTCATGGCGGCCAACTCCCTGACCATCCCCGACGACACGGGCGCCTATCCGGACTGGATCGAGCTGTACAACCTCACGGACGCGGACGTGGGCCTGGGCGGCTGGGGGATCAGCGACGACCTCGACGATCCCTTCGCGCACACGTTGGGTGACGCGCTGTTCGTCCCCGCGGGGGGGTACCTGCTGCTGTGGGCGGACGGGTTGCCCGAAATCGGTGAACGTCACCTGGGCTTCCGGCTGTCCTCCGATGGTGAGGAGCTCGGGCTCTACCGGCCGTCCGGACAGGCGGTGAACACCCTCGTCTACGACCCCCAGGTGACCGACTGGTCCGCGTCACGTATGCCCGACGGCGGCATGACGTGGGAGATCGACACGAGCCCGACCCCAGGACAACCCAACGAATGACTCTGCGCTGGTTGCCCCTCGCCCTGCTGTTCGTGGTCCCCGGGTGCGCCCCGGTCGGATCCATCCCGGTACCGGGTCACACCGTCACGGGCGACGACGACGACGCCACCTCCGGCGACGACGACGACGCGTCGGACGACGACGACGACGGCGATCCCGGCGTGACCGAGATCGAGGAGGTCGGCGGCAGCGACGCGGACCCCAACGCGCTGCTGTACGACTGGGGCGCGGTCCACACCTTCGAGATCCTGCTCGAGCCCAGCGCCATCAACGCGCTGGAGGTGGACCCGTACACCTACGTCCAGGGCAGCTTCGTGTACGAGGGGCACACCTACGCGCCCGTGGGGGTGCGGCTCAAGGGCCAGGGATCGTTCCAGGCCATCCACGACAAGCCCGCGTTCAAGGTCAAGTTCAACGAGTACGTGCCGGGCGGCCGCTTCTCCGGCGTGGAGTCGCTGACCCTGAACAACATGGTGTGGGACTACTCCATGATGCACGAGCGCCTGGCGTACGCCGTGTACCGGGAGGCTGGCGTGCCCTCGTGCCGCTCCAACCACGCCGAGGTCTGGGTCAACGGCCAGCTCTACGGCCTGTACGCCAACACCGAGTCCACGGACCAGCCCATGATCGCGCGCTGGTTCGAGGACACGGGCGGTTCCATGTTCGAGGGCTGGGACGTAGACTTCTACGACCACTACATCTCCTCGTTCCAGCTGGACTGGGGCGTGGAGGACCGGACCAACCTGCAGGGCCTCGCCGACGCCCTGGAGATCCCCGGCGCCGCCGGGCTCGAGGCGGCCGAGGACCACGTGGACTTCGAGGAGTTCCTGCGCTACTGGGCCGTGGGCGCCGTGGTGGGGCAGTTCGACGGCTATCCCTACACCTCGCCCGGCGACGACTTCCAGGTGTACGACGACCCCACCACCGGCAGGCTGCACTTCCTCCCCTGGGGCACGGACGAGACCTTCTACTACCCCGACAACTCCGTCAGCGCGATCGTCGGCATCGTCGCGGCGCGCTGCAGCGAGTCCCCCGAGTGCCTCGCCGCGTGGCGCGGTCAGATCGGCGAGGTCCTCGATCTGACGGATCAGATGGACTGGGTGAGCCTGTTCGACGAGGTCTCGGCCCAGATCGAGCCGTACAGCCAGGCCGATCCGCGCAAGCCGTACAGCAACAGCGACGTGAACACCTACCAGTGGGTCATGCGGTCGATGATGGAAGACCGCCGCGCCGAGCTCGAGCACCAGCTGGGGCCGCTGTAGGTGGTGCGGTGAGGGGGCTCCTGGTCGCCGCGGTCGTGCTCCTCGCACCGGGGTGCGGCGGCTCCGTGTGGGGCCCCGTCGGCGATGACGACACCTCGGAGGCGCCCGGGACGTCGCCCCCCCTGGAGCAGGTGCCCGGGGCGGAGCGAGCCTGGTGCGAGCCGGTGGCCGGGGCGGGCGATCCCCACTACCTCGAAGGCGAGACCGTCGCGCTGTCGTTCAGCTGCAGCAGCGGCGAGGGACCCGGCGGATTCACCGCCGAGCTGACCACCGATCGCGCCGGGGTCGTCTTCCACGAGGACGACTGGACCGTCTCGTGGACCACCGGCTTCGCCGACGGCGGCCGCCACGAGCTCGTCCTGGAGGTCTGGCCCGTCGGCGAGGAGGCCTCCGGGGCGCTCCCCGAGACCGCCGTGGCCACCGTCTGGGTCGCCGACGCCCACGATCACCCTGACAACGTGCCCCCGGTCCCCTCGGAGTACACCGAGGAGTGGGGGCTGCCCGT
Source organism: uncultured Rickettsiales bacterium (assembly GCA_964425605.1). Classification (GTDB taxonomy): domain Bacteria; phylum Myxococcota_A; class UBA796; order UBA9615; family CAYRNR01; genus CAYRNR01. The sequence goes on from CAYRNR010000118.1 coordinate 10,959, forward strand.
CGTCCATCTCCAGCCCCACGGCCCCCTCACCGAGGCACACGTGGCGACCACGGTCACGTTCATGGGCCACACCTACGACGCCGAGATGAAGATCCGCGGCGCGGTCAGCGTGAACTACCCCAAGAACAGCTACACGGTGCGGTTCGGTGACGAGGACCTGGACGCCGACGCCCTGGGCCTGGGCAACAAGGACCACCTGGTCCTGATCACGCCCTTCGACGACAACAGCTACGTGCGCCAGAAGCTCGCCTACGATCTGTGGATCGCCATGGCCGATCACTGGGGCGCGGACCGCATGACGCCGCGCACGGCCTTCGTGGTGGCCTACCTCGACGGTGGCTACTGGGGCCTGTACACCGCGTGCGATCGCATCGACGACCACTTCGCCGAGGAGATGGGCCTGAGCCGCGACGGCAACCTCTACAAGGCCATCAACCACGACGCCAACTTCTACCGCCACGACTCCGGCGGGAACACCAAGTCCACCCTCCACCAGGGGTACACCAAGGAGGAGGGGGCGCCGGACGTGTACACCGATCTCGACGAGCTGGTGGCGCACTCGGCGGACTCGGACCACGCCACCTTCGTCGACGGCGCCGGCGACTGGATCCGCACGGACGAGTTCATGGACTGGTTCCTGTTCGTGCACCACACCGCGTCCGACGACTCGGCCGGCAAGAACGCGTACCTGTACAACGATCCCGCACACCCGGAGTTCCGCTACGTCCCGTGGGACTTCAACCACTCGTACGGGCAGGGCTGGTACACCTACCGGGTCGATTCGAACACCTACAGCGACTACACCTGGAACAACGGCATCTTCGACCACTTCCACGCCCACACCCTCGCCAGCGACGAGCTGTGGGACCGCTACTCCGACATGCGCGCCGCCGGACCGCTCCACCTCGACTGGTTCCTCTCTCAGCTCGACGGCTACTACGACCTCATCCAGCCGTCGGCCGCGCGGGACTGGGCCCTCTGGGGGCCGGACTACCTGTCGTACTGGTCGGGCTCGAACGCCAACGACTACGAGGCGGAGAAGGCGTACCTGTACGGCTGGCTGGAGGATCGGGACGAGTACATGAGCCAGGTTCACCCGTGAGGGGCGAGGGCCCAGTCGAGGGCCGCGAGGGTCTCCCGCGGGTGCTCGTGCAGGCGCGAGGGCAGGGCCGCGAAGGGGCGATTCGGTAGGCCCAGCGCCGCGGCCGTAGCGACGATACGCTCGGCGTGCAAGGTCATGTCGCCGTGGACGTGGTCGGGGGTTCCCTGGAGGCGGGCGTAGGGGGCGTCGAGGTGGCCCAGGAGGCGCAGGGGTTCGACGTCGATCCAGGCGCGATCGTCCCAGGGATCGCGGGCTCGTAGCTCGCTGCCCTCGGAGCCGCGGAATCCAGGCGGCGGAATCAGCGACCAGCGATCGACCGGCCCCTCGCCGTCCACCAGGGCGTCGGGGGCGTGACCGCGGGCGGCCGCGGCGAGGACCGGGACGAGGCCGCCGGACCAGGTCAGGGCGACGACGGGCAGGCCCTCGGACCGGGCTGCGGCGAGGACGGCCTCCCACTCGCGCCGGTGCTCGGGGTTGCCCGGGGTGAGCTGGCCGCGGGGACCCCTGGCGCTGTCCCCGGTGCCGCTGCGGTCGTACAGCCACACCGAGAGGCCACGCCGGAGGAGCTGGTCGACGGTCAGGCCGAAGGGCTGCAGTCCCAGCCTGCGCCCCCCCTCGAAGCCCGCGTGGCAGACCGCGCAGACGCCCTGCGCCGTGTCCGAGCGATGGTGCTGGGCGACGATCGTGCGACCGTCCACGTCCAGGGGTTGGTGCCTGCCGCCGGCCGCGGGCCGGGCCATGCGCTTGCGCATCCGCTGCAGGCTTCGACCCCGGCGGAACCCTCGACCCAGCCCCGATCGGAGGCGGTGGACGGCCTTGGCGGCGCGAATGCGGCGATCGGAGGGCGGGAGGAGGACCGAGGCGGGGGTGCGCTCGCGGACCACGGTCAGCGCGGGCACGACGCGCTCGTCGAGGTATCGGACCAGGGCGGCGAGGGCGTCCTCGTCCGGGATCAGCTCGCCGGGAGCGCACAGGTCGTGCTCGTGCAGGGCGAACCCGAACCAGGCGGCGCCGTGCTCGGCGGCCATGGCCTCGAGGCGGCGCAGCTGGACCACGCGATCGCTGGACATCCCGAAGCGGCGCCCCGTGGTGTCCATGAGCCCCCAGTCGAAGGGGCGCACCGTGGGCGCCATCACCATCACGCCCTCCTCCTCGCGCAGCGCCAGCCCGTCGTAGGCCCACGCGGGGGCCGCGCCATGGTCGGTGACGATCCCGACGCCGAGGCCCGTGGCCTGGCGCAGCAGCATCCGCCGCCCGCCGCGGCCGGCCTGGACGAGGCCCGGGACCGCCACCTCGGGGAAGACACCGCAGGCGCGGATGGCGTCCACGGCGCGCTCCAGTCCGCGGCCGTGGGCGTGGACACCGACCTCGTGGCCGCGCTCGACCAGCTCGGGCAGCAGGCCGTCCTCGCGGGACGACCGGGCCAGGTACTCGCGCACCCGGAAACACAGGCGGGCGTCGGCGGCCTCGGCGGCGGCGGCGATGGTCCGGATCAGGGCGTGGGCCTCGGCGCCGCGATGGGGTTGCGCGGAGAGGACCTCGTCGTCCACGTGGATCTCGATCCAGACGGGAATCGGTGCGTCCATGGCTCCTCGGGCCAGGATCATGGTAGAAGGCGGCGCAGATGACCAGCCAGATGACCCGAGAAGAGGTCGCGCCGGGCGTGACGCGCTACCGCTTCAGCACGTCCCGCATCCGATCCGTGGGCTTCTGCGCCACCCCCTACCTGGTCGACGACGTGCTCGTGGACTCGGGATTCACCCACGCGCGCCCGCTGGTGATCCGCACCCTGGAGAACCGGACGATCCGCGCCATCTGTTGCACCCACGGCCACGAGGACCACACGGGCAACGCCGGCATCCTGGCCGAGCGCCACGGCTGTCCGGTCTACCTGCACCGGGCCCACCGCTGGCGGGAGGAGGGGGTGGCGAACCTGCCCGCGTACCGGCGCTTCTACTGGGGTGCTCCGGCGCCCATGGAGCCGCTGGAGATCCCCGACGAGATCGTCACCGCGGACCGCGTCCTCCGCGTCATACCCACACCGGGGCACTCGCAGACCCACGTCGTCTTGCACGATCCGCGTTCGGGCGTGGTCTTCACCGGCGACCTCTTCGTGGCCCCGGGCGCCGCGGCGGTGATGCGCTACGAGGATCCCTTCGAGAGCGTGCGGTCCCTGAGGCTCGTGGCCGATCTGGAACCCTCGCTGTTGCTCTCCGGGCACGCCGTGTCCCTGGAGGAGCCGGCCGGCGCGCTGCGGCGCAAGGCCGACCACATCGAGGAGGTGGCGCGCCAGGTCGTCGAGATGCGCGCCGCAGGGGCGTCGGTCCACGCCATCGCCCGCCGCGTCTTCCATGGTGGGTACAAGCGAGACAGGTTCTTCGCGGTGATCACGGGCCGCGAGTTCTCCCGGACCAACTTCGTGCGCGCGGTGCTCTCGGTCTAGCGGAAGAGGGCCATCGCCGCGACCGGCAGGGCGATGTAGGCCACGCCGATGATGACGATGGGGATCATGGGGTTGACCTGCGCCATCCTGGCGAGGGACTCGGCCAGATAGACGGGAATCCTGCGCAGCGGATAGAACACCGCGATCCCGCAGATGTTGAACAGCAGGTGCGCGAACGCCGCCGCCACCCCGACCACCTCGCCCAGCGACAGCGCGGCCAGCAGCGCGGTGATGGTCGTGCCCATGTTGGCGCCCATGGTGTAGGGCAGCACCTGGTTCGGCGTGAGCAGCCCGGCGCCGGCCAGCGGGACGATCAGCGACGTGGTCACGGAGCTCGACTGCACCAGGGCGGTCAGCACGGTCCCCAGCAAGATGGCCCGGATGCCGGTCTTGAAGACGTAGTCGTTGAACAGGGTCTGGACGCGATCGAGCACCACCGAGCGCATGACCGTGACCATGGCCCACAGCGCGCCGAACAGCAGCGCCAGGCCGGACAGGAACGCGGCCGTGGTCGCGTCGAACACGTACTGGGGGAAGTGCGCGATGAACGTCGCCAGGGCGGCCACGCTCAGCGCCAGGATCAGGCTCACGGCGAAGGTCCGCTGTTCCTGCTTGATCCGCCGCGCCAGGTACGCGGTGCCCTGGAACAGGATCAGGCCCAGCCACGCCAGGACCACGAACCGCACGGCGTCGTCGGACGCCTCGAACAGGCCCTTGATGAGGTGGATCTGGGGCTCCACCAGGTACTTGATCGGGCTGGTGAACTTCAGGCCGCCGACGTCGTCGAGGAGGTTGGCCATGAACAGGGCGCCGTGGCCCAGGAAGTTCGTGGCGATCTGAAGCGGGAGTAACACCAGCACCGTCAGCCAGTTGAACAGATCGTGCAGGAACGACGCGGTGATGGCGCGCTTGAACTCGATGCTGTTGCCCATGTGGCCCAGGGAGACCAGCATGGCGGTGATGGAGGTGCCGATGTTGGCGCCCATGATGATGGGGATGGCCATGGACAGGGCCTTGGCCGGATCGTCGCCCATGACCCCGGCGGCCACCAGACCCACGGTGATCGACGTGGTCGTGGACGAACTCTGGATGATGGAGGTGACGAGGATGCCGATGCACAGGCCCACGAACGGATTCTGGGCCAGGGTCTGGATCAGGACCTCTCCGTAGCCCGAGCCGAGCCCCTTGAACGCGCCAAGGAGCTTGATCGCCACGAAGAAAACGTTCAGCGCCAGCAGGAAGCCCGCCAGCTTTCCGGTGCCGGTCAGCCCGACGCGAAGCCTGGAGCCCATCGTCGACCTTCTCCGTGAAACCGAGCTTGGTTGGAGACGCGAGGCTTCTTCTACCAGGAGCCTCGCCCGTTGTCACCTCGCCTCGTGGCGCTCAGTGGGCCGAGCGATCCAGGTCGTGGATCTCGCGCAGCACCCACGTCAGGGGCACCCAGGCCTTGGTGCCCGCGCGGCACATCAGGGCGTCCTCGCCGCACGCGAGGGCGTCGATGTCCGGCAGGGTGAACGGCCCGCTCACGTCGCCGTCGAGGCACAGATACCAGATACGTGCGCCCCAGCGCGCGCGCAAGACCTTGACCACCTTGTCCATGGCCGCGTGGAGCTGGGCCTGCTCCTTCTCGTCGAGGGTGCCGTTTCGGTCCTTGTCGAAGAACGCCAGCATCCGCCGGTCGGCGGCCACCGCGGCCATCCGCTCGCGGTGGTGGGTCTGGGCCTCCATGTCCTCGAGGATCACCAGGACGTCCCCGGCCTGGTCCATCATGCCCTTGTCGCGCAGCTTGCCCACCAGGCGCCGCAGCCGGTGCTGGATGTGCGCCTCCTTCCACGACGACGGCATCAGGCCCAGGTTGATGAGCAGGGCCGGCGTCAGCCAGGAGCTGCACGGGATCGGCGCGACGAAGTTGGCCACCGCGAGCGCGCCGCCGGGGACCACCTTGAACAGGTCGAGGAGCTGGGCGCGGATCTTCTCGCGCTGGATCGGATCCAGCTCGTCGATCTCCTTGTTGGCCCGCATTCGCAACAGCGAGTAGACCTCGCGGGTCTCCTCCAGCTCCTGCTGGACGTGGCCCCACTGGTTCCTGGCGAGCTGACCCACCTTGCCCTTCATCCGCGAGAGCCACGACGCGGGCTTCTCGATGGCCTCGGCCTCCTCGACGAGCTCGTGCAGCTCGTCGGCCTCCTCGCCCAACCCCTTGTTCCTCAGCTGTGCCTCGAGGGCCAGGAGCTCCGCATGCATGGGTGCACCTCCTGTGTGGACCCCCGCGTCCCCGGCGCGGGCCGCAGGGAATGATAACACCGCCGGCCCTGCCCGCGGACGTGCTACGATTTCACGCTCCAAGCGAGGTGCCTCGATGCCGCGACGTCGCCGTCGCCATTCCGACTGGGAACCCTGGGACAGACCGTGGGGGACGGGTCCGGGCCGCCACCGCTGGCCCGGCGCGGACACGCCACCGGAGGAGGCCGCCGAGCAGTTCGCCGAGGCGGCCAACCACGTGGGGGACAAGGTCGGCAAGGCGCTGGAGCAGGCGTTCGCCCGGACCAGCGAGCGGCTCGAGAACGGCGGCGCCGAGGAGGTGGGCGAGCGCGTCGCCAACGCCATCGGCAGCGCCATCGAGCGTGTGAGCGAGGCGATCCCGAAGCCCGATCCGGAGAAGGTGCAACGCGAACGGGACCGGCGGCTCGTGCGCCGGCGGGACCGCGCGACCCACCAGGTGGTGCTGTTCTCGTTCCTCTGGGTGGGGATCTGCACGGCCATCCTCCTCAGCTCGGGCTCGAGCGGCGCCGCTGGCGTCGCCGTGCTGACCGCGGTGTTCGGCAGCCTGATCGCGCGCAACGTCCTGTGGCGGAGCAGCCACCGCGGCGCGGTGGAGCGGGCCGAGGCCCGGCTGGAGGGGCGGGAGGTCACGAGTTCATCCGCGGAGGCGGCCGAGGACGACGACGAACAGCCCCAGACGGCGCCCGGTCTCGTCGTGCCCCAGGACACGGTGGACGTGGAGGAGGTCAGCGCCGTCGAGCTGCAGGCACGGCAGATCCTGTCGTTGCTCGAGGAGATGGACGACGCGCGGCCGGAGATCCAGCGCGCCGTGGACTCCACGGTGGCCAAGGCGCGGGAGCTGAACCGTCGCCGCGCGCGCCTCGAGTCGATCCTGGAGGACCCCGATCTCGCGCGCCTCGACGAGCGCATCGAGACCCTGGCGTCCCAGATCGACACCACCGCCGACGACGAGACCCGGGCCGTCTACGAGCGCACCCTCGAGCAGCTGCGCTCCCAGGCCGAGTCCCTGGCCGACGTCCGCGTCATGCTCGAGCGCATCGACGCCTACCTCAACGCTTCGCTACAGTCCCTGCGCACCATCCACATCGACCTGCTGCGGCTCGCCACCGGGGACCTCGACGATCCCCAGCAGACGCTCCAGGACGTGTCCACGCGAGCATCCAGCCTGTCGCTGGAGATCAAGGGCGTGCGCGAGGTCGTGGACGAGGTCTCGCGGTCGCGCAACGCCGCGCGACGCGACAGCCAGCGCCAGATCTGACCTTCCGTTGGGCTCGCGCCTGCGCGGTGCTATCCTGCCCGCAGATCTGGAGGTTCGATGTCCCGCTGGTCCTGGACGTGGTTGCTGGTCGCTCTGCCCCTGGTCGGCCTGGGCTGTACCACCTGGGACGAGACCCGGGGCGACGACGACGACGACTGCGCAGCCGGCGACGACGACGCGGCCGACGACGACGCGGCCGACGACGACGTGGCCGACGACGACGACGCATCCGACGACGACGACGACGTATCCGACGACGACGACGACATGGGCGACGATGACGACACCGGCGGCCCGGACGGCGACGGCGACGGCTTCACGATCGCCCAGGGCGACTGCAACGACGCCAACGATACCGTCTACCCTGGCGCCCCCGAGGCCTGCGACGGCCTGGACAACGACTGCGACGGCACCGTGCCCAACGACGAACTCGACGGCGACCTCGATGGCTTCGCCCCCTGCGCCGGCGATTGCGACGACTCCGACGCCGACGTCAATCCCTCCCAGGCCGAGATCCCCAGCGATGGCATCGACAACGACTGCGACGGCAGCACCGATCCCGAGTGGCTGCCGATCTCGGCCACCGCCGATCCTTCGGGCGACCACAACGGCTACATCGTCGATCTGTCCATGCACGAGTACAGCCAGGACCGGTCCCAGCTGAGGTTCCGCACCACCTCGCACCAGGTCTTCTCGGACCTCGACGTGATGATCGACATGTACGTGGAGAACGGCACGGACGTCTACACGCTGACCTTCGACAACGACAACCCCGATCCCAGCGCGCTGCAGCTGTGGTCCGACACCAACAACTGGGCCGCGCCGCTGGCCAGCCCCGCCTCCCTGAACGTCGACTACGACGCGGCCGACACGATCATCCTCGGCATCGACCTGGCCGACCTCGGCCTCGGCGGCGCCGACGAGATGGATGTCTGGGTGGGCGTCGACCTCGGCGCGGGCTCCTACTCCGATCAGTTCCCGGACAACAACGCCGCGACGGTACCCCTCGGCGCCGCCGCCGCCCTCACCCTGGACGACATCCAGTTCTCCGAGGTCAGCGGCAACGGAGACCTCTACATCGAGTCGGGTGAGATGTGGAACCTGGAGGTCCACCTGGAGAACGTCGGCGACCTGCCCACCAACGGCGTCACCGGCACCCTCAACTCGACCGCGGACGTGAGCGTGGTGGTCGGCACCGCCAACTTCGGCACCATCCTGCCCGGCGACATCGACGCCGGCCCGCCCTTCCGTGTAGCCATCGAGCCCGCTGCCTCCGGCGTGGAGACGCTGACCCTCGACCTCAGCGGCACCGGCGGCGACACCTCCGTCAACGTGGACATCCCCGTCGGCTGGGGGCTCCCCGATCCCGAGTACCTCCGCTACGAGTACACGTACTGGGCGACGGGCGGGAGCACGCTGTGGGGCGACATGACCGTCACCGTCCTCGACTCCGGCCAGAACGACGTCTGCGACCACGTCTTCGAGTTCGACGCCGACTTCACCTACGGCACCAACCAGGGCGGCTTCTGGCCCGACGAGGCGGACGAGACCATCGAGTTCACCAACATCGTCGATTCTGGCCTGGGCAGCTGCCCCGCCGGCTACCACGACCTGTACAACATCACCCCCAACGAGATGCTCATGACCAGCAACACCGTGCTGGCGTTCATCTCCTGTGACGTCGCCACCGCCGCCTTCCACGGCGACGACGTCATCGCCAACGTGGGCAGCGGCAGCCAGACCAGCTGGTGTCAGGACGTCGGCCCCGTGGAGGCCGGCAACTTCGGCACCGGCGACGCCGAGGGCATCTCGTTGATGGTCATGGACTTCGGCGCCCTCAGCGGCATCGGCACCTTCACCTACTACCTGTCCGGGGACGGCGCCTACTACTGGGGCCACATGGGCCTGTTGATGAAGGACGCCGGCAACTTGATCGATCCGATGTACGGGATGGTCGGCGACTACGTCCACATCGTCCACTGGGTCTTCATCGTCTGAGCCCCGCGCCGGCATTGTCGTCGACGAGGTTGACGTCGTGGGCCGCCCCCTCTAGTACAGAGTCTCAGTGGAGTTTGACCATGGCTGACGAGAAGATCCGTCTGACCAACCAGGCCAAGGCCAGCGGCTGAGCGGCCAAGCTGGGTCCGGCGGACCTGGACAAGGCGCTCTGCGGGCTCGACGTGCCCTCCGATCCGAAGGTCCTGTGCGGCCTCGACGGATCGGAAGACGCCGGCGTGTATCAACTCTCCGAGGACCTCGCCCTGGTCCAGACGCTGGACTTCTTCACTCCCATCGTCGACGACCCCCGCACCTTCGGCCGCATCGCCGCCGTCAACGCCCTCAGCGACATCTACGCCATGGGCGCCCGGCCCGTCACCGCCATGAACATCGTCGGCTTCCCCAAGGACGAGCTCGACCTCTCCATCCTCTCCGAGATCCTCGCCGGCGGCATGGACGCCCTCCGCGAGGCCGGCGTCGCCCTCGTCGGTGGCCACTCCGTCAAGGACCACGAGCCCAAGTACGGCCTCTCCGTCACCGGCCTCGTCGATCCCCGGAGGATGCTCACCAACGCCGGCCTCCGCCCCGGCGACTGCCTCGTCCTCACCAAGCCCATCGGCACCGGCATCCTCGGCACCGCCACCAAGCGCGACCTCGCCGAGCCCGAGTCCATCGCCGCCTCCGCCACCTCCATGAGCACCCTCAACCGCGGAGCCAGCGAGGTCGCCGTCGCCCAGGGCCTCCTCGCCTGTACCGACGTCACCGGCTTCTCCCTCCTCGGCCACCTCGCCGAGATGGCCCGCTCCAGTCACGCCCTGATCCGAGTCAACGCCCACGACGTCCCCCTCCTACCCGGCGTACTTCCCGCCGCCGCCGCAGGCCTGGTCCCCGGTGGCTCCAAGGACAACGCCAAGTTCTTCGCCACCTGGACCGACGTCTCCCCGTCCATCGATCCCAACCTCACCGCCGCGCTGTTCGACGCCCAGACCTCGGGTGGCCTCGTCCTCGCAGTGCCCGCCGACAAGCTCGACGGCACCATCGCGGGTCTGGCCGAAGCCGACGCGCTGGTGACCGCGGTGATCGGGGACGTGATCGGGGAGGACGAGGTGGGACGGGTCGAGGTGGTGTAGGGAACGGCTCCTCCGAGGCGTGACCGATAGTCGAGGTCGCCGAGGAAGAACTCAGCGACGGCGCCGGATGGCCATCCAGCTCATCAGCAGACCGACCCCGAGGAGCAGGATGGGGCCGTTGACCGGGCTGGCGGCGCAGCCGCAGCCGGTCTCGGTGTCGTCGTCGTCAGCCGCGTCTGGATCGCATTCCTCGTCGACGATGCCGTTGCAGTTCTCGTCGCGGAGGCCGTCGCAGAGCTCGGTGGCGACAGGAGAGACGTAGGCGTCGGAGTCGTTGCAGTCTCCGTCGTCCTCGGAGTAGCCGTCGCCGTCGTCGTCGTAGGTGTTGGTTCCCTCGTCGACGAGTCCGTCACAGTCGTCGTCGACGCCGTTGGCGGTCTCCTCGGAGCCGGGGTGGACGGCGGCGTTCTCGTCGTCACAGTCGCCCTCGAGCTCGCTGAGTCCGTCGCCGTCGTCGTCGTGGTAGGCGGAGTCGTCGTCGGCGAGGCCGTCGCAGTCGTTGTCGATGCCGTCGACCTCCTCGAGGGCGCCGGGGTAGATGGTCTCGTCGTTGTCGTTGCAGTCGCCGTCGGCCTCGGAGTAACCGTCGCCGTCGTCGTCCCAGTTGGTGGTGCCCTCGTCGATGACGCCGTCGCAGTCGTTGTCGGCGCCGTCGGCGATCTCGTCGGCGCCGGGGTAGGTCCAGGGGTCGTCGTCGTCGCAGTCGCCGCCGATGGTGGCGTAGCCGTCGCCGTCGGCGTCACCCGAGCCGCCGACGCCGTCGTCGACCGCGCCGTCGCAGTCGTTGTCCACGCCGTCGACGACCTCGTTGTTGCCGGGGTAGGCGTCGGGATCGGCGTCGTTGCAGTCGCCGTCGATCTCGGCGTAGCCGTCGCCGTCGTCGTCGGAGTTCTCGGTCTCCTCGTCGACGATGCCGTCGCAGTCGTTGTCGACGCCGTCGGCGAGCTCGGTGGCGCCGGGGTAGGTCGCGCCGTCTGCGTCGTCGCAGTCGCCGCCGTTGGGGGTGTAGCCGTCGCCGTCGACGTCGTCGTTGTCGGTGAGCTCGTCGATGAGTCCGTCGCAGTCGTCGTCGGCGCCGTTGGCGGCCTCGGGGGCGCCGGGATAGATGGTGTCGTCGGCGTCGTTGCAGTCGCCGGCGAGCTCGGTGAAGCCGTCGTGGTCGTCGTCGTGGAGGACCGTGCCGTCGTCGGGGATGCCGTCGCAGTCGTTGTCGAGGTTGTCGGCGAGCTCCTCCGCGCCGGGGTAGACGTGGGCCATGGTGTCGTCGCAGTCGCCGCCGTTCTCGGCGTAGCCGTCGCCGTCGTCGTCGTAGTTGTCGGTGCCCTCGTCCACGAACCCGTCGCAGTCGTCGTCGACCCAGTTGGGCTGCTCGATGGCGCCCGCGTGGATGGCGGGATCGGTGTCGTCGCAGTCGTCGCCGCCCACGTCGTCGGACAGGTGGCCGTCGCCGTCGTAGTCCACGATGTCGAACCCGTCGCAGTCCTGGTCGATGCCGTCGTAGGGGATCTCGTAGGAGCCGGGGTGGATGGTGGCGTCGGTGTCGTCGCAGTCGCCGTCGCAGGTGGAGATGAGATCGCCGTCCATGTCCTCGGGGATGTACCAGGGATCGTTGTCGTCGCAGTCGCCGTCGCAGGTGGTGTAGCCGTCCTGGTCGAGGTCGTCGAGCTGCAGTAGCGGGTTGTAGTCGTCGCAGTCGCCGTCGCAGGTGGTCCAGCCGTCGAGGTCGAGGTCGTCCTGCTCCAGGTCCGGGTCGAAGTCGTCGCAGTCCTCGGGATCGTCGCAGGTGGTCCAGCCGTCGCCGTCGGCGTCGTCGAGGTTGTAGTAGTCGTCGGCGTCGTCGCAGTCCCCCTCACACGAGGTCCAGCCGTCGAGGTCGTGGTCGCCGAGGTTGAGGGTGGCGTCGAAGTCGTCGCAGTCGCCGGCGCACGAGGTGGCGCCGTCGCCGTCGGCGTCGTCGAGGTTGAGCAGGGCGTTGAAGTCGTTGCAGTCGCCGTCGCAGGTGGTCCAGCCGTCGGCGTCGTTGTCGCTGATGTTCAGATCCGGATCCGCGTCGTCGCAGTCGCCGTCGCACTCGGAGGCGAAGTCGCCGTCGTTGTCGGTCTCGAGCAGGTCGTCGATGCCGTCGCAGTTGTTGTCCATGGCGCCGTCGCAGACGTCGGGCGCGCCGGGGTACACGGCGACGTCGGCGTCGTCACAGTCCCCCTGGCACTCGTCGTAGCCGTCCACGTCGTCGTCGATCTCGTCCGGGCCGAGCACCCCGTCGCAGTCCGTGTCCAGGTGGTCGCAGCCTTCGGGCGCGCCGGGGTAGATGCCGGGCAGGGCGTCCTCGCAGTCGCCGTCGCAGTCGGAGTAGCCGTCCAGGTCGTCGTCGGCCTCCATCGGGTCCGTCACGCCGTCGCAGTCGTTGTCCAGGGTCGCGTCACAGACATCGGGCGCGCCGGGGTAGACGTCGGCGTCGGCGTCGTTGCAGTCGTCGTAGCAGGTCGAGAAGCCGTCCCCGTCCTGATCCTCGAGGTTGAGGGTGGCGTCGAGGTCGTCGCAGTCGCCGTCACAGGTGGTGTAACCGTCCGCGTCCACGTCGTCGAGGTTGAGCGTCGGGTCGTAGTCGTCACAGTCGCCGCTGCAGGTGTCCCAGCCGTCGAGGTCTGCGTCGTCGAGGTTGAGGTCCGGATCGTCGTCGTCGCAGTCGTCGTTGCAGGTGTCCCAGCCGTCGCCGTCCGCGTCGTCGAGGTTGAGGGCGGCGTCCTCGTCGTCGCAGTCTCCCTCGCACGTGTCCCACCCGTCACCGTCGATGTCATCGAGGTTGAGGACCGCGGAGTAGTCGTTGCAGTCGCCGGAGCAGGTGTCCCAGCCGTCGCCGTCCACGTCGTTGATGTTCAGCGAGGCGTCGTTGTCGTCGCAGTCACCGTCGCACTCCGAGGACAGGTCGCCGTCGTCGTCGGCCTCGAGCGCGTCGACCACGCCGTCGCAGTCGTTGTCGTCGACCCCGTCGCAGACGTCCGGGGCGTTGGGGAACACGGCGCCATCTCCGTCCTCGCAGTCCCCGCCGCAGATGCTGTAGCCGTCGTTGTCCTGGTCGGCCTCGTTGAGGTCGACGACGCCGTCGCAGTCGTTGTCGTCGATGCCGTCGCAGAGTTGGCTCGCCCCGGGGTGTACGTTGGCGTTGGCGTCGTTGCAGTCGTCGGCGCACTCGTCGTAGCCGTCGCCGTCGTCATCCACCTCCTCGTCGTGGAGGATCCCGTCGCAGTCGTTGTCGATGTTGTCGCACGGAATCTCGGCCGCGCCGGGGTTGATGGCCGCGTCCGCGTCGTCGCAGTCGTCGCTGCACTCGTCGTAGCCGTCGCCGTCGTCGTCCACCTCCTGGTCGTGGAGGTCCCCATCGCAGTTGTTGTCGATGTAGTCGCACGCGAGCTCGCCCGCGGCCGGGTGCACCGCCGCGTTGGCGTCGTTGCAGTCGTTGCTGCACTCGTCGTACCCGTCGCCGTCGTCGTCCACCTCCTCCGTGTGCAGCGCGCCATCGCAGTCGTTGTCGATGTAGTCGCACGCCAGCTCCGTCGCCGCGGGGCTGACGCCCGCGTTGGCGTCGTTGCAGTCTCCACCACACTCGTCGTAGCCGTCGCCGTCGTCGTCCACCTCCTGCGAGTGCAGAACCCCGTCGCAGTCGTTGTCGATGTAGTCGCACGCCACCTCGGCCGCCGCAGGGTGTACGTTGGCGTTGCCGTCGTTGCAGTCGCCCTCGCAGATCCTGTACCCATCCCCGTCCGCGTCCGCCTCGTCTCCGCCAAGCGCGCCGTCGCAGTCGTCATCCACGCCGTTGCACTGCTCCGTCGCTCCAGGATGGATGCTCGCGTTGCCGTCGTTGCAGTCTCCGCCGTTCAGCACCCAGCCCGAGCCGGGCGAGCCGTCGCACGTCTCCACCTCGGACGCGTCGGTGCCGTAGTTGTCGCCGTCCGCGTCGAAGTAGTACGACGTGTACGCGAGCCCTTCGTCCACGCTCCCGTCGCAGTCGTTGTCCTCCCCGTCGCACACCTCGGCCGCGCCGGGGTAGATCGTCGCGTCCATGTCGTCGCAGTCGCTGTTCGCCGTCGCCCGGTAGTACCCGTTCGCCGAGCACCAGCACTGGGAGTACGCCGTCAGCCCGTACCCGTCGTTGTCGTAGTCGTAGTAGTACGTCGTACACCCGATGGCATTCTGGCCATCGTCCACCACCCCGTCGCAGTCGTCGTCCACGCCGTTGCAGCTCTCCGGAGCTCCCGGATAGATGCCGGCGTTGGCGTCGTTGCAGTCGGTGCCGCCGCAGGCGATGTCCTGGTAGCCGTCGCCGTCGGCGTCGTTGCACGAATCGTATTCGATGGTCAGGGTTATGTAGTTGAGGCAGTAGCAGTAGCTGCCCGACCAGTTCAGCTGGATCGTGTTGGAGCCGCTGTCCACCCAGCCGGGGATCCCGGTGTTGTAGTTGGTGCCACTGTACGAGTAAGTCTGACAGTCGTTGCACGCGCAGTTGGCGCCGTTGCCGTCGTTGCCGCCCGCCACGTACGTCCCGTTGACATAGAAGGTCCAGGAGGAGCTTCCGTCGCAGTCGAGCCCGTGTGTGGTCACGGACACGCTGGTGACCGTGGCTCCGGCGGGGGTCGGATCGGTGAACGTGGCGGTGGGGCTGTTGCCGATGTTGCCCGCGTACCCGTTCGTGCATCCGTAGTCGGCCTCGCCGCACACCGCGCAGTGACCCTGGTGCCAGTTGTCCACCTGCAGCGTGACCGTGGCTGCGATGGCCGGCGTCGGCAGCAAGAGGGCCACTAGCAACAGGTACAAACAGAAACGATTCCTCATGGTCGACTCCTCGGCGGCGCCTCACCCGACGCAGGCGTGGTCGTGCGGCGTCTGCTCGTGGACATTTCCCGTCGCCAGACCCCACTCCAACTCGGATCTTATGCGCGCGGGCGCAACGTAGGCACGATTTTTTTACCGTGAGTTCACAAAGAAGCGGTCGATCTCGAGGTGGGGATCGCGGGCGCGGAGCTGTCGGACGTCGCCGTCGGTCCAGTCGTTGGGGAGGAGGGCGGCGTAGCGGGGCTGGAGAAAGCGGCGGCCGACGAGGACGATGGCGCCGCGGTCGTCCTCGCTGCGGATGAGGCGGCCGGCGGCCTGGACGACGCGGCGGAGGCCGGGGATGAGGTAGGCGTAGCCGAAACCGTCGCCGTAGGCCTCGTCGAAGTGGCGCTTGAGCAGCTCGCGCTCGGGCTCGAGCTGGGGCAGACCGGGGGAGACGACGAAGACGGCGGAGAGCATGTCGCCGGGGTAGTCGACGCCCTCGGCGAAGACGCCGCCGAGCACGGCGAGGAGGAGGGTCGGCTGTCCCCCGGAGAGGGACTCGAGGACCTCGCGGTGCTGGAGGCGGTCGTTGGCCCGCTGGACCTCCACGTGGTGGTGCGGGGCGTCGAGGCGGTAGGCGACCTCGTCGAGGAAGCGGTAGGAGGGGAAGAGCGCCAGGGCGTTGCGGCCGCGGGGGGCGCAGTCGGCGACGAGGCGGGCGATGCGGCCGTAGTGCCGCTGGCGCTGGCGATAGGTGGTGTCCACGGAGTCGTCGACGATCAGCAGGCGGTTCTCGGGGGGGAACGGGGAGGGGAGGGTGAGGGTGTCGGTGCCCGAGGGATCAAATCCGAGCAGGTCGCGGTAGAACTCGAAGGGCTCCAGGGTGGCGGACATGGCCACGACGCCGGCGGAGCCCTCCAGCACCTGGCCGACGAAGCGCGCGGCGTCGAGGCACAGGATGCGGAGCTGGTCCCCCTCGTGGGTGCGGATGGCCAGGTGGACGAACTCCTCGCCGCGCGCGACGCCACCGAGCTCCAGCACGCGGTGGAACCACGAGATCTGGAAGTACAGCGCCATGACCGGATCGTCCGTGTTCCAGATGCGGTGCTCGCGCTTGAACTGGACGTAGTGGACCAGCAGGGGATCGAGCTCGCGCCGCACGCGGGCGAGGGGCTCGGGCTCGAACTCGCCGATGGAGGTGCCCTGCTGCCCAGGGGCGCCGGCGAAGGCCTCGTCGAGGGTGTACAGCACGTACTCGCGCAGCTCCTCGATGGCGTCGCGGATCTGCACGAAGAGCCGGGTCTGTTGTGTGGCCAGCTGCTCCAGCGCGGCCTCCACGCGATCCAGGCTCAGGGTCGGGGAGTAGTACTCGCGGGCGCGGTCCACGAGGTTGTGCGCCTCGTCGACCACGAGCACGGACCGCTCGAGGGTGCCGGGCCCGGCCACGGAGTCGAGGCCGATGCGCGGATCGAAGACGTAGTTGTAGTCGCACACGACCACGTCCGCGTGGTCCAGCAGGTCGAGCTGCAGCTCGAAGGGGCAGATCAGGCGGAGCCTGCCCGCGTCGAAGACCGTGTCGGGATCGAGGTGGGCGCTGGTCTCGAGCAGCTGGTCCACGAGGGAGGACTCGGCGAGCTTGGCGGCGTAGTGCTCGGCGTAGGGGCAGACGTCCTCGTGGCAGACCATCTCGTCGTTGGCGCACATG
>CAYRNR010000119.1:0-27664 GCA_964425605.1 uncultured Rickettsiales bacterium
AGACCGAGGGCAAGGAGGAGACCAAGCGCGGCAAGGAGGGCACCGCCGAGGGGAAGGCCAGCTACGAGGCCACTCTGGGCAAGTTCCTCGGGCCCAAGCTGTACAAGCTCATCGCCCCGCACCTGACCCTGGACAAGATGGCCGGCTACGCCGACGACGGGCTCACCGCCGGGCTCAAGGGGCTGGCCGATCAGCTCAAGGGCCTCGAGGGGGAGGTGGACGAGAAGGCGGTCGAGAAGTTCTCCAAGGCGCTCGAGGCGCAGTTCGGCGAGGTGGCCGGCGAGTGGCTCTCCGGAGACGGCGCGGGCTTCGCCGAGAAGGTGGCCGGCTGGGTGGACACCCACCCCG
The DNA here is from genome assembly GCA_964425605.1 of uncultured Rickettsiales bacterium. GTDB lineage: Bacteria > Myxococcota_A > UBA796 > UBA9615 > CAYRNR01 > CAYRNR01. The sequence continues at coordinate 349 of CAYRNR010000119.1, forward strand.
GCACCATCGTCACCATCGCCCTGCTCGCCGCGGCCGGCGCCATCGCCGCGGACATGGACATCCCCGCGCTCAAGCAGAAGTTCGGCATCACCGACAACCTGTCGGCCGAGCTCGAGGCCAAGCTGGGCTCGCTGCGCGACATCTCGCTGCAGTCCATCGAGGGCACCCTGGCGTGGAAGTCCAAGGGTATCGAGGCGTCGATCACCAGCGGCTACGACGACGAGAAGGGCACCCACACCCACGGCGCCGAGACCAAGCTCACCGGCGAGAACGACACCTTCTCCTTCAAGGGCCAGGGCGAGTTCAAGGGCAACGACCTCGAGCTGTGGTCCGTGGACGCGAAGTACCAGCACTTCCTCAAGGGGCTGAGCGACCGCGGCGACAACAAGGACGGGTTCAGCGTCGGGGCCGGGTACTCGAAGACCGAGGACAAGGGGCGCATCGGCACCGGCGCGATCAGCTTCACCGACGGCAACTTCATCCGGACCCACTCGGGCAACTACAACGTCGACACCGGCGTCATCACCCTGACCGACGCGTACAAGCAGATCCTGGACAGCGGCGTGCTCGAGGCGTCCCGCTCCACCAGCAACGACGGCTCCCAGAGCACCAAGATGGGCTACGAGGGCTCGTTCAGCGACCGGCTCAAGGGCAGCTTCTCCCTCGAGGAGATCGTCAAATCGCAGGGCGCGGGTTCGGCCTACGATCTGGACAAGAGCCAGAAGTTCTCGCTGGGCCTCGACTACGACCGCGACTGGCTCAAGACCGAGCTCGACGCGGTGTTCGACTCCGCGGGCGACTCCACCCTCTCGGGCAAGGCCGACGTCGATCTGGGCGGCAACTTCGTCACAGGCGGCCAGGGCACCTACCGTCTCAACGATCCCAAGCTCACCGAGATGGGGGCCTACTTCGGCTTCCGCAACCCCAACGAGTTCACCACCTTCCTGGGCCGCTACGCCTACGACTCGGGCAAGGACTCCCACAAGGTCTCCGGCCTGATGGAGCTGAAGCTCGGCGAGGTCTACACGCGGCTGGAGCACTCCGCGACCTTCGACCCCAACGGCGTCTCCCACGAGTCCAAGGCCCACGCCGGCTACTTCTTCGACGACAACAAGGACGTGGGCCTCATCGGCGGCGCGACGTACCGCTCCGAGGACAACGGCATCACGCCGCAGCTGGGCATGCAGATCAAGGGCGTGCCGCTCATGGTGGGCTACGACATCAACAACAAGGCCTGGACCGTGGGCCTGACGTTGCCGTTCGGACGGAAGTGACGCCCCGGAATCTCCTCGGCCCCATCCCTGTCCGATCCCTGACCCGCGGATTGCGTATCCATGTAGAATGACAGTCCTTCTGGGTGGGTTACTGCGGAAAAAAATGGGGTACGCATCCATGCTGCGTTCTGTCCGACCCTGGTTCTCGATGGTCCTCCTCGTCCTGTTGATCGGAGCCTCTGTGCGCGCCGACGCGCGCGACCGCGGCGACGCCGCCGCCGATCAGGGCACCCCCACGATCTCGGTGCAGCCGGCCGGTCTCCACCTCGCCGCGGGTGAGACGGGCACCGTCCAGCTGTGGCTGGATTCCGCGGGGCAGCCGGTGCACGGCGTCTCGCTGGAGCTGTGGTTCGATGCCGACCTGCTCCAGGTGGTGGAGGTGCGGACCGGACCGCTGCTGGGCGAAGGCGCTGCGCTGGGCAAGGGCTCGCCCCGCATCGACAACCGCGGCGGCAAGGTGCGGTTCGAGGCCGAGTCGAGCGGCCGCGGGTCGGGCGGCGCCGTCCCCGATGCGCTCTGTGAGGTCACGCTGCGCATGACGGACGAGCGGACCGTGGAGAGCGCGCCCATCCGCATCCACAAGGCCACCTTGCTCGACGCAGAGGGTCGCAAGGCGGGCGACGTGGAGGGCCGGCACCACGGCGTGGTCGAGCAGGTGCGCTTCGAGGGCGCTCGACTGGTGCGCGATCCGCGGACGGGCCTGCCGAGCCAGATGGTGGGGCTGCACGCCGTACCGCGCCTGCTGGCCGACGGCTCGATCCCGTTGACCGCCGGCAAGGCGGACGCGGTGTACCTGGACTTCCTCGGCGAGCACGCCGATCTGTTCGGCGTCGACCCCTCGGACCTGAGGTTGGTGGCCGCGAAGCGCATCGACGAGCACTGGATCGTCGTCTTCCGCCAGGTCCTGGACACGCTGGCCGTCCACCACGTCACGGTGGCGCTGGTCGCGGACGGCGACGGCACCGTGCTCGCCTACCACGGCAACTACGTGCCGGACCTGTCGATCTCCACGAAGGTCAAGCTCGACCTCGAGGGGGCCGCGGACATCGCCAAGGCCACCCTGGAGGGGGACGCCGTCGACGCCTTCAGCCGGCACGACGCTCAGCTCGTGGTGCACGTGGACCGCAGCGGCGAGGAGCTCCAGCCCCGCCTGGCGTGGCACTTCCTGCTGGCCGCCGAACGCCCCCACCCCGTCCTGGACACGCTGTTCTTCGTGGACGCCGTGGACGGCACGGTGCTCCACAGCTACCCGCGCCACGTGCCCGCCGTACTGCGCGGCGCAGCCGCGGGCGAGGTCCTGGTGGAAAATCCGGACGATCCGCCCGTCTCCCTGGAGCGGCTGCCCTACATGCGCGCGACGGTGGACCGGACCGGCTTCACCACCGATCCGAACGGGGACTTCGCCCTGTCGGGCCTCATCTCGGGGGGCTACGCCGTGGACGCCGCCCTCGCCGGGCCCTTTGCCGACGTGCGCGACGCCGCAGGGCGCGAGGTCACGACGACCAGCGGCTGCGCCACCAGCAGCCCGTGCGGCATCGCGTGGCCGTACAGCGACGAGCTGAACGTGTTCTTCCACGTCAACTGGATGCACGACTGGTACGTCCAGCAGCTCGAGCACCCCTGGACCAACGGTTGGGACGGGACGACCCAGCTCGACGCCGCGGTGATCGGCGAGTCGGCCCGCAATGCCTGGGCCGGTGAGACGATGCTGTTCGGCGCCGGTGACTTCTCCCGTTCGAGTGACGTCGTCTACCACGAGTGTTCCCACAACGTGCTGTACGACCTGTACGGGGACTGGCTCGGCTTCTCGCTGGACACGCACGGCGAGGCCTACGCCATGGACGAGGGTTTCGCCGACTACTTTGCTGCGGCAGCCACCGGGGACCCCCGGATCGGGGAGGGCGCCGGCCTGGATCGCGACCTGGCGGCCCCAGGGCGGTACGCGGGCAGCGCCGGCCACGACCTGGACGGCCACGACGGTGGTCTCCTCATCGGCGGCGCGGCGTGGGCCCTGCGGCAGCGCCTGATGGCGGAGCTGGGCGAGGTCGCGGGTGGCCGCCACGCGGACCGGCTCCTGTTCGAGGCGCACCAGCGGCTGGCGGCGCAGCCCCGGGCCTTCATGTTCTCGGAGCCCCACGCGAGCAACCTGTTGACGAGCCTGTACGCGGCCGACGACACCGACGACGATCCCCTGGACGGCAGCCCACACTCCAGCGCCATCCACCGGGCGTTCCACGGCTACGGGCTGCTGCAGGCCGTGCTGGAGGAGGGCGACAGCTACGACGCCTCGGCCAACCTGGTGGGTGCCTGGGCCGGAGGCGACTTCTACGTGGCCCACGGCCGGCTCTTCGCCGACAACCCGGGTCAACACGGCGTCCTCGCCCTGGGGGACGTCGGGGACCTGTCCCTCGACGCGCTGGACATCGCTCACTCCGGGCACACCCGTTCCGGCGTGCTGGCCGTCCCCGGCTGGACCTACCTGGTGCGGGCGCGAGACGGCGACGTGGACCACCCGGTGGCGCTGCGGGTCCTCGGCGTGGACGGAACGACGGGCGCGGTCACCATCGAGTACCTCGTCCACGATCGCCTCACGACGCTCAGCGGCGGCCAGAGCTACGACTTCAGCGCCGGGCTCGTCGGCGGCGCGCCGGCCGGTGATCTGTACGTGAGCGGCGACGTGCTGGCCGCCGATCGCGGCTCACAACGTGGGATCGTCCACCTGGGTGATCTCGGTGACGCACCCCTGGAGCGCGCGATCTCACCCCCGAGCGGATACGGGCCCTCGGTCCCGCTGCAGGTCGGCCACACCTACGTGGCCCGGGCGAGCACAGGTGACGAGGGCAGCGAGGTCGCACTGCGCGTGATCGCGAACGAGCGGGGCCGCGTCACCCTCGAAGGCATCCACCGCCCGATCAACGGCGTCGTGGTGTACGACGGCGACAGCTACGGCTTCCTGGACCGGACGCGGGGGACAGGAGCCGGTGGCGAGCTGTACCTCGACCGCGGTTCGTTCAAGGCGGACCGGAAGGGCCAGCGCGGGATCATCGACCTGGGCGAGGCCGTCGAGGGCCCCTTGCACCGGATCGCCCCGCCTCCGGACGGGTACTCCCGCGAGGGTGTCGCGGTGGTCGAGGGTCACACCTACGCGGCGCAGGCCGTGGCAGAGGGCAGCTTCGTGATCCTGCGGGTCGAGGCCGTCCACGGGGACGCCGTGGACCTCCGCTTCGAGGTCGTCCGCCCCGGCTTCGTCACCCTCTACGACGGCGACGGCTACGACTTCGCCGGGCAGCAGCGCGGGACCTCGGCCACCGGTGATCTCTACCTGGCCGAAGGAAAGGTGATGGCGGACCACGACGGCCAGCGCGGCGTCATCGACCTCGGCGAGCTGGCCGAGGCCGCCCTCGACGCCGTCGCCATCCCCGCCACCGGCTACTCGCGCGGCGGCGTCGAGGCGGTCCAGGGGCACACCTACCTGGCCCCGGTCGGGACGGGCGCCCAGTACGTCGCGCTGAGGCTCCACGAGGTCGCGGATGCCAGCGCCGTGGTGGAGTGGAAGGTCCTGACGCCCGGCCGCGTCGTCCTGCGGGACCAGGACAGCTTCGACTTCGATCGGGGGGAGGGCGCGACCCGCTCCGGCGGCGAGCTGTACCTGTCTCGCGGGAAATTCTACGCCAACCTCAGCGGCCAGCGCGGCCTGCTCGACCTGGGAGACCTCGGCGAGACCGCGCTCGACGAGGTGACGATCCCCGACGAGCGATTCAGCCGGTACGGACTGCCCGTCACCGTGGGCCACACCTACGCCGCCCTCGCCGGTCGGGGCGAGGAGGGCAACCACGTGCTGATCCGGGTGGACGCCATGGACGACGAGACCGTGACGTTGAGCTACGTCTACCGCACCCCCTGAAGGGGCGCGCGCCTTCGCTAGATCCGCTCCAGCACCGCCCCCGCCGAGACCCCACCCGCTCCGCAGATCCCGAGCACCGCCGTGCCCTTGCCGGTCGCGCGCAGCTCGTTGGCCATGGTGGAGATCATGCGCGCGCCGGTGGCAGCGAAGGGGTGGCCCAGGGCGATGGAGCCGCCGTGGACGTTGATGTCCTCCGCGGCGACGGTGCCCAGCGCCTTCTTCAGGCCGGCGACCTCGCGGGCGAAGCGGTCGTTGCCGAGCATCTTGAGCACGCACAGCACCTGGGCGGCGAAGGCCTCGTGGATGTCGACGAAGTCGGCGTCAGCCATGGACATGCCGGCCTTGTGGAGGCTGCGAGGCATGGAGATGGCGGGGCCGATGAGCATCTGGTCGGCGGGATCCACGGCGTCGAAGGACCAGGACTTGAGGGCGACGAGGTCGTCGTAGCCCAGGGCGCGGGCCCTCTCCTCGGTCATCAGCAGCAGGGCGGCGCCGCCGTCGGTCAGCGCCGAGGAGTTGCCGGCGGTGAGGGTGCCCTCCTTGGCGAAGGCGGGGCGGAGCTTGCCGAGCTTCTCGGCGCTGGTGTCACCGCGGACGAGGTCGTCGGCGAAGACACGATCACCGCGGTCGCCGTCCACCGCGACGATCTCGTCGGCGAAGCGGCCCGACTCGATGGCGGCGGCGGCGCGCTGGTGGGAGCGCAGGGCCAGGGCGTCCTGATCCTCGCGGGAGATCTCGTTGCGGTGCGCCATCTTCTCGGCGGACTCGCCCATGAGCTCGCCGGTGGTGCGCTCCTTGACCGCGGGCCGCTTGGGGAGCAGGTCGCGCTTGACGTTGAGCTTGCCGGCGAGCTTGGCGTAGTCCATGGGCCCGGACTTGCGGCTCAGAGCCACGGGCGCGACCTTGTGCATCAGGGACCGCGGCATGGTCAGCTCGGCGTTGCTCAGCGAGTCGCTGCCGCCGGCGATGACCACGTCGGCGTCGCCGCGCTCGATGGCCGCCGACGCCATGGCCGCGGTGTAGAGGCTGGTGGTGCACGCGCGGGTCATGGTGGTGCACTCGATGGTCCTGGGCAGATCCAGGTCCAGGAGGATCTCCCGGCCGATGTTCACCGTTGCGCTGGGGAGCACGACGCCGCCCCAGACCAGGCTGTCGATCTCGTCCCCGGGCACGGGGTAGCGGTCGAGCAGGCCCTTCACGGCGGCGACGCCGAGGCCGATGGTGTCGGTGCGCATGAGATCGCCGAAGGAGCGCACGAAGGGGGTTCGGACGCCACCGACGATCACGGCGCGGCGGGCGTTTTTTTTCTTTCGAGGGGCCATGGTTTCCAACCTCCGAAATCTGAAATCTGAAATCCGGAGCCGTCAGGCTCCCAGCATCATCCCACCGCACACCCGCACCACCTGCCCGCTCAGGCCGTGGGCGCCCGGGCTGGACAGGAAGGTGATGGCCTCGGCCACGTCCTGTGGCAGTCCGCCCTGGGACAGGCTGCACATGCGACGGCCGGCCTCACGGGTGGCGAAGGGGATGCGCGCGGTCATCTGGGTCTCGATGAAGCCGGGGGCCACGGCGTTGACCGCGATCCCCCTGGACGCCAGCTGGGCGCCGAGGGCTCGCACGTAGCCGATGACGCCGGCCTTGGATGCGGCGTAGTTGGTCTGTCCCGTGAGCCCGGCGATACCCGCGATGGAGGCCAGGCACACCATACGGCCGCCCGAACCCATCATCGGCACCAGGACCTCGTCCATGCGAAGCAGGGACTGCAGGTTGACGTCCAGGACCATGCGCCAGCGGTCCTCGTCCATGTTCACCAGCATCTTGTCGCGGGTGATGCCGGCGTTGTGCACGACCACGTCGAGGCGGCCGCCGAAGCGGGCCTTCAGCAGGTCGGCCATGGCGGCCGGCGCGCCGTCGCCGGTGACGTCACACAGCAGCACCGTGCCGCCGATCTCGGCGGCGAGCTTGCTCGCCGGGCCGTCGGCCTGGGGCATGTCCACGACCACCACCTTGGCACCTTCCCGGGCCAGGGCCCGCGCGGTGGCAGCGCCGATCCCCTGGGCCGCGCCGGTCACGATGGCGACCTTGCCCTCGAGGGGGCGGGTCACGGACACCTTCTGTGGGGCCTTCACCGCTGCGGTCAGGGTGATGGCCTGGCCGTCGATGTAGGCCGAACGAGGCGAGAGCAGGAATCGCAGGCACGGCTCGACTCGTGCATCGGCGCCCTTGGCGACGAACACCAGCTGCGCAGTGGACCCCTTGCGGCCGATCTCCTTGCCCGCGGCGCGCATGAACCCGTCCACGGCCTGGCTCGCGGCGGCGGCGGCCGGGGTCTTCGCCTCGGCGGGGGGTCGCGCCAGCAGCACGATGCGGCCGCACGACGTCAGGCTGCGTACGCGGGCCTGGAAGAAGCGGTAGACCTCCTCGAGCTGTCCCGGATGCTCCAGCCCGGTGGCGTCGAACACCAGCGCCCGGACCTTCAGCTTCTTCGCCTCTCCGTTCTCTGCGAGGGCGACCGGGAGTCGGCCGTGCGCCTCACCCACCTCGGCGAACACCTTCATCTGCGCCGCATCCGCCGCCACGTGAGGCTCGGCTCCCAGGCCGACCACGGCCGAGGCCAACGGCTCCACCAGCTCGGAGCCGGCGTGGAAGCCCACGGCCACGGCCTGATCCTGGAGCGGGCGCTCCTCCCAGGGACCGTCCGCGCGGCGCAGGGTCTGGGGCAAGGGAATGGGCAGGCCAAGGGTCTTGACCGCCTTGCGAGCGCCGGGGCTGGCGCCGAGGTTGACCAGATAATCGCTCATGATCGTTCTCCCGTTCGCACCGCGTAGGTGCCGGTGAAGTAGGCAGGTCCATCCAACGCGTCGCCGACGGCGCAGCGTTCGCCGTCCACGAACACACCCACCTTCGCGGGCAACACCAGGGGTCGCACGAAGCGGACCTCGAGGCTCTCCATCCGATGCGCGCTGCCCGACAGCACGTGGCTGACCAGGGACTCGTACAGGCGCGCCAGGCCGCCGAAGCCGTGGAGGATGGTGTTGCGGAAGCCCGCCATGCGGGCGTAGGGCGGCAGCCAGTGGATGGGGTTGACGTCGCCGGTGAGCAGGGCGAAGTCGCGGCCCGCGCCCGGTCCGAGGCGCCAGCGGTCCACCTCGCGCAGATCGCCCGGGACACGCGGCTTGTCCTTCTTGCCGCCCTTGCCGCCCTTCTTCAGGGGCAGCAGCGCGGTGATCTTCGCGGTCAGGGCGTCGGGCCGCGACGCCGTGCCGGTGACCAGGTGGTAGTGGAAGATGGCGCGGCGGCCGTCGTCGTCCACCTCGGTGAGGCGGGCGCGCAGCTGCAGGGGCTCGTCCGCGGGCAGGGGGTGGTGCACCTCGACGCGGCAGCCCGCGTTGAGCAGGCGGCTGAAGTCGTAGGGCAGCGGCGCCAGGGTCTTGCCCAGCAGCGGGAATCCCCACTGGGGGAACATGTGCGGCGGCAGCACACCCTTGTAGGAGGCCGGATCGCCGCCCACGGCGCGGATGTAGTCGCGCACCAGGTTGGGGTTGCGCGGACCCACGGTCTGCCCGAGCTCCGGTCCGGGCGCCTCGAAGGGCGCGCCAGCGTCGCCGGATCGCAGCAGGGGCTGGGCCGCCGTGCGCAGCAGGGCCGATATCACCGGGCCCTGACGAAAGAGATGTAGCGAGGACACACCCATGGTGTTCTCCCGTGTGGCTCAGGCGGTTTGGCTCTGCTCGGTGTCGGACTCCAGGGTGCTCAGCAGCCTCCCGCCGGTCCGGGTGATCTCGTCGAACATGAAACGGCACCGCGGCTCGGCCCGCTCGAGGTAGCGCTCGAGGACCTCGAGCCGCTCGGGGTGCGCCTGCCCCTGCTCCAGCAACAGCTCACACACCACCACGTCGGCGAGGATCTTGGTGAGGCGCTCGGCGTGCAGCATCGCCCGGGCGAAGTCGCGCTTCGGATCCCAGTCCTTGAACGCCTCGCTCCAGCGGCTCATCGGCTGCTTGCGCACCTCGGAGATCTTGGTCCCGGCCAGCCGCGACATGAGGTGCTGGACCGCCCTGTAGGACAGCACCTGCAGCCGCGCCACGCGGCGCTCGTGCTCGGTGCGCGCCGATCGGCTGCGCCACCTCGCCGCGGCGTTGCGCTGGACAAAGGCCTTGGGGTTGCCCAGGACGCCCATGAGCGTGTCCTTCATGGCCATCAGCGCCTGGATCTGGGACGTGCCCTCGTAGATGGGCAGCACCATGGCGTCGCGCAGCAGCTTCTCCGCGCCGTACTCGGCCGAGTAACCGTACCCGCCGTGGATCTGGATGTTGCGCTTGCTGATCTCCACGGCCTTCTCGGCGCCGAGGTACTTCAGCAGCGGGGTGATGCGACGCGACTTCGCCTGGTGGCGCCGCTGCTCGGCCTCGGCCGCCTCGCGCTCCAGTTCGTCCTCGGGCGGGAAGAACTGCAGCATCAGGTTCATCTTCTGGGCCAGCTCCTCGTGCCACGACGCCTGCACGGCCATGGCGCGGATGCCCTGGATGTCGGTGCCCATCTCGTCGAGGTAGTCCGCGATCATCTCGTGCTGGTCGATGGTCTTGCCCATGGACTCGCGCTCGGCCGCGTAGTCGCGGGCCATGCGCAGCGCCGATTCACAGATGCCCAGGGACTCGAAGCCCACGAGCACGCGCGCGTTGTTCATCAGCTTGAGCATCAGCCGGAAGCCGTCACCGCGCTCGCCCACGAGCTGCGCGGGGGTGCGGTCGTAGCTGATGGCCACCGTGGCCGAGCCGGCGTGGCCGAGCTTCTCCTCGAGCGAGTCGAAGGTGGCGAGCACCACGCGCTCCCCGTCGCGGTCCTCGAAGGTCGGCACCATGAACAGGGACAGCCCCTCGAGGCCGGCGAAGGCGTCGCCGCCCTCGTTGTTCTCGGTCCGCGCGATCACGAAGTGGTACTTGGCGTGGCCCGACGTGATGAAGATCTTCGAGCCGGTGACGAACCAGTTGCCGTCCTCGTCGAGCTCACCCTTGGTGCGCATGGCCGCCATGTCGCTGCCCGCGCCGGGCTCGGTGATGTCCATGCTGCCCCAGGCCTCGCCCTCGACGATCTCGCCGATCTCGGCGCCCCAGCGGGTCGAGGTGATGCAGCGCTGCTCGAGGTCGAACTCCGTGCTGCCCTCGATCACCGAGTACAGCAGCATGGCCATGGCCGACCCGCCGTGGAATCCGTTGTGGGCCGTCACCGACACGTCCGCGCGCCCCAGCAGCTCGCTGCACAGGGCGAACAGGACGAAGGGGCAGTTCATGCCGCCGAGCTCGCGCGGCACGCACATGCCGTGGAGCTGCAGGGCCTTGATCTGGTCGAACACGTTGGCCAGGGCGGGCGCGAAGACCACCTGCCCGTCCACCAGCTTGGAGTGATCCCGGTCGATCTCCGCCGAGCGCGGCGCCACCTCGTTGGCGGCGAAGTCCCCCACCAGGCCCAGGATGTCCCGGTAGAACTCCACGGCCTCCTCGGCGTTGGTGAACCCGTCGGGGGCCTGGAAGTCGTACTCGGTCAACCGCACGAGCGGCTCCCAGTCGATGTACTGGTCCACGTAGAACTTCAGGTCGGCGTTGTCGTCGTAGAAGTGGGGCATGTTCGACTCCTCGCTCCGTGCTAGCTGCTGGAGGTTTTGAGGTTGTCCCCTCCCGTCGTCAGCTCCGCGATCCATCCCCGCTGGACGGGTCGCTTCGCTCCCCTCGGCGGGCTTCATCGGTCACAGGCTCGGTAGCCTGCTCCCTCTTCACCCCTTGCCAGCGGGGCGTCTCGCGACTCTGACTCGGTCCGGGGGCATCCTCAGAACCTCGGAACAGCGAGTCCCGGGCGATGCGGATCAGCTCGGCGATCCGCAGTTCGAGGGACGAGGCCGCGGCGTTGGGGGGCAACATGGCCTCGGCCACGTCCCCCACGGCCACCGTCCCCAGGGCCATGAAGACCACCTGCAGCAGGTAGGCCTCGGGATCCACGTCTTGCTTGACACGTCCCGACTCCTGCCCGAGCCGGATGGCCTCGGTGATCAACGAGGTCCAGGGGCTCAGGTGCTCCCGGATCCGCTCCTGGGTGGCTTCGGGCTGGTCCAGGATCTCCCGCAGCACCAGCCGCGCGCGGTTGGCGTCGCTGGTGAAGAACTCCACCACGCCGCCGATCAGCGCGGAGAAGCGGTCGTGGCCCCCCTGAGCCGCCGCCAGCAGCCGCGGGATCTCCATCTTCCAGTGGGACAGCAACCCCTCGACCACCGCCTCGCGCAGCGCGTCCTTGGAGTTGAAGTGGTACAGCAGCGACGGCTTGCGGATGCCCACGGCGTCGGACAGCTCCTGCAGCGACGTGCCCTCGAACCCCTGTATGGCGAACAGGCGGGTGGCCTCGTCCAGGATGCGTTGTCGGACGTCCGTGGGCTGCTTCGGCATGCGCTCTCCGTGGCTTGACCTACCGTTTGTGAGGCGCTAGCCTACCGAGCGGTAGGCAACGTGTCAACAGGTCCACGGAGGGTTTTTCGATGCTAGAGCTCACCAGCCATTTCGAACGCGCGATCGATGTACGCGCCACCCCCGCCCAGGTCTACGAGGTCGTCGCGAACGTGCCCGACTCCGTGGCCCACTTCCCCGATCTGGAGTCCCTCGTCCCCGAGGACGGCGCCTACCGCTGGACGCTGAAGAAGGCCGGCGTCGGCAGGATGTCGATGCAGCTGGTGTACGCCTGTCGCTACCGCACCGATGAGGGCGCCCTGAGCGTCTCCTGGACCGCCGTCTCCGGGGTGGGCAACGCCGCGGTGTCGGGCCACTGGACCATCGAACCCCGCGGCGAGGGCACCCGCCTGACGCTGAACAACGATCTGGTCCTGCGCGCGAACGCCCCGCGCCTGCTGCGCAAGGCCGCCGAACCCATCTTCGTGCGCGAGAACCAGCGGCTGATGGGGATCTACATGGACAACCTGAAGCGGACGTTCGATGGCGGGGACGGGCGCGTGAAGCGCTAGGGGATCAGGGGCAGACCCAGTCGTCGCCGGACTGGGTGGGCAGGCCGCCGTCGCCGCACGTCACCACGCAGTACATGGGCAGATCGCAGTTGTGCACCACGCAGCCGCTCTCGTGGCAGTTGACCGCGCAGGTGCCGGTGTCCCCGCAGTCCACGTCGCAGGCCTGTTCGGAGCAGTTCACCGTGCAGGTGTCGGTGCCGGTGCAGTCCACCGCGCACGACTCGGCCGAGGGGCAGCTCACCGCGCAGTCCTCCATGCCGTCGCACTGGACGCCGCACGCGGTGTCCTCTGCGCAGGCCACCGCGCAGGAGCCCTCTGGCCCGCCCGGCGCGCACTCCACCTCGCAGCAGCCGTCGTTGCACTGGCACGCGTAGTCCGGGTCCAGGTACACGCACGTCCCGTCGGAGCAGCCGCCAACGGTGTCGTCGTCGTCGAGGACGCCGGCGGCGTCGTCGTCGTCGGGGAACGACAGGTTGCAGGCGGTCACGGCTGCTGCGAGGAGCACGACGGTGCACAGCAAGAATCGAGCGGTGATGGGGCGCGACTGGATCATGGGGCCTCCCTCGGAGGGGATAACCGAAGCAGGGGTGGGTGGGGGAACACTTCAGAGCCCCCCGCGGCCGTAGACGATGTACGCGGCGCCGGCCTGGCTGCCCCCCGCGTCGTTGTAGGGCGCGCCCACGAGGATGTCGGGGATGCCGTCACCGTTGACGTCGGCGGAGGCGAGGGAGAGGCCCGCGTGGTCCAGGTGGGCCTCGCCCACGAGCTTGGCGTCGGCGTCGGCCAGGTCCAGGGTGCCCGTGAGCGGGCCGTTGACGAGGTAGGCCGCGCCGGCGGAGGTGTCGCCCCCCTCCATGGGGGCCCCGACGAGCAGATCGTCGAAGCCGTCGCCGTCGATGTCCCCGACCGCGGCCAGGGAGGTGCCGGCGTCGTCGTCCGCGTCCTCGCCGTGGGCCTGGGCCGACGCCTGGGTGGAGAGATCCAGGTCCCCGGTCATGGGTCCCTCCACGAGGAAGAGGCCGCCGAGCCACATGTCGTTGATCGGGAGCGCGCCGATCATCAGGTCCGGCGCGCCGTCGCCGTTGACGTCCCCCGCGGCCCCGAGGCTGATCCCGGTCAGGTCGCCTCCGTCGCCGAACTCCACGGCCGCGGCCGAGAGCAAGGTGTCCCCCACGATGGGCCCGTACAGGAGGTAGGCGGTACCCACGTTCTCGTACAGGGCGCTGACGAGGAGGTCGTCCTGGCCGTCCCCGTCGATGTCCCCCACCGCGGCCAGGGCCTCGCCCATGCCGACGCCCTGGTGGACGGGATCGATCCAGTGGGCGTCGACGGACAGCTCCAGCTCCCCGATCACGGGTCCGGGCACCAGGTACACCCGGCCGGTCCACCCCGCCGCGCTGGGCGCGCCCACCAGCAGGTCTTCGATGCCGTCGCCGGTGAGGTCGCTCCCGCCGCCGACCACGTAGCCGCACTCCTCGGCGGGGCCCTCCGGGCCGACCATCTTGGCGTCGGCGAACTCCATGTCGAGCTCCCCGGTGAGGGGCCCGTTGAACAGGTAGGCCGCGCCTCGATCCTGCATGTACCCCGGAGCGCCGACGATGAAGTCGGGGGACCCGTCCCCGTCCGCGTCCCCCGAGGCAGCCAGGGATTGCCCGGCCTCGCTGGAGTCTCGCTCGCCGATGAGCCGTGCGGTGGCCATGGAGAGGTCGAGCACCGGGCCGGTGGGATCGTCGATCACGTACACGATGCCCCGATACATCCCGTAGGGGGCGCCCACGAGGACCTCGTCGGCCGGGTCCGTGTCCAGGTTGCCCGCGGACGCCACGGCGTGCCCGGCGTACTCGTCGCTGTCCTCGCCCACGAGCTTGACGTCGGCGTTGGCCAGGAGGATCTCGCCCTCCATCACGCAGTCGTTGGGGCCCCCGTCGCAGTCGTTGTCCAGCCCGTCGCCGCAGATCTCCTCCATGCCCGCGTGGACCGTCTCCTCGCTGTCGTCGCAGTCGTCGCACACGGTCCAGCCGTCGCCGTCGTTGTCCGGCTCGTCCTCGGTCCCTGGATCGCAGTCGTTGTCCACGCCGTCGCAGTACACCTCGCTGACCTCGGGGTGGACGGCCGCATCCCAGTCGTCGCAGTCCTCGCATACCGACGAGCCGTCGCCGTCGTTGTCCGGTTCGTCCTCGGTCAGGGCATCGCAGTCGTTGTCCTTGCCGTCGCAGGTGACCTCGGACTCGCTCGGGTTGACCGCCGCGTCGCCGTCGTCGCAGTCCTCGGGCGTCGAGTACCCGTCGCCGTCGCTGTCGTGCTGGCAGTCGCCGTCCTCGCCGTCGATCCAGCCGTCGCAGTCGTTGTCCACGCCGTCGGTGCAGGTCTCCCCGGCGCCGGGGAAGATGTCAGGGTCCTGGGGCGCGCAGTCGTCCTCGTCCACGACGCCGTCGCCGTCGAAGTCGAACATGGAGTGCTCGCGGCAACCGAGCGTGCCCAGGACCAGGGTCGGAATCAACACGACTGCGAGGCTGAAATAGCGGCCCACGGACCCTCCTGGTGCAGGGGAAACAGGCGTCCAGCATACCGCCTTTCTGATAACCTTCGGGCAGAACCAGGAGGGAAGCATGCGAACCGGAACCGGCCTGTTGGCCCTGTTGTTTGCCCTGCTCGCGCCGATGGCCCTTCAGTCCTGCGGAGGCGACGACGACGACGACGCCTCGGGGGACGACGACAGCGCCGCCAACGGCGACGACGACGACGATGGCGGCACCGAGTCCTCCACCGGAGACTGGACCGCGGTCAGTGCGGGCTACACCCACAGCTGCGGCATCATCAACGGCTTCGTGGAGTGCTGGGGGGACAACCAGTGGGGCCAGGGCGCGCCACCGTCCGCCACGTTCAACCAGGTCAGCGCGGGGTACAAGCACTCGTGCGGCATCCTCAGCGACTCCACCATCGCCTGCTGGGGCAGCACCATCGAGGGGCAGATGGCCGTGCCCGAGGGCCCGTTCGCCTCGGTGGCGTCGGGCTACTACCACTCGTGCGCCCTCGACGGCGCCGGCCTCGTCACCTGCTGGGGTTGCCAGGGCGGACAGGACGCCGGCCAGTGCAACGGCAGCGCCAGCACGTTCAGCCGGATCAGCGCCGGTAACAAGCACACCTGTGGGGTGCGCACGGACGGCCTGGTGGAGTGCTGGGGTTGCGGTGCCGGCCAGGACCAGGGCCAGTGCACGCCTCCCGGGAGCACGTTCTACGAGATCTCGGCGGGGGGGACCCACACCTGCGGCATCAACAGTACGGGCGAGGCCGAGTGCTGGGGGCTGAACTTCGCCGGCGCCACCGAGCCCCGGCCCGGGCCGTTCTCAGCGATCAGCGTCGGCAATTCCCACACCTGCGCCGTCCGCCTCGACGGCGCCGTGCTGTGCTGGGGCTCCAACTCCACCGGCCAGATCGACTCCCCCAACGATCCCGGTGACGTCGTCGGTGACGACGACGACGACGACAGCGCCGGCGGTTGGCGGCCGCCCCCCGGCGACGACGACGACAGCGCGGGCGGTCAGCCCACCGACGGCTTCACTCGTATCTCGTCCGGGGGTTTCCACACCTGTGGCCTGCGCGAGGACACCCACGTGGTCTGCTGGGGTTGTGACGGAGGCGGGGACGCGCACTCGGGCCAGTGCAGCCCTCCGTAGGTCTCTTCTACGGTACGAGCCAGGGCGACAAGCAGTTGTGCACGCAGGCGCACGAGTCGGTCCAGTGCGGGACCGGACAGGTGGACAGGCACAGAAGCGCGTCGGGGGTCAGGCATCCCAGGCAGAAGTCCATGCAGGTCATGCCTGAGCCGGTCCAGTCGATGCAGATACCCTGCTCGTCGGCACAGTAGTCGTTGCAGTCGTAGAGCGCGACGGTGTCATCGTCGTCCCCCAGCGTGTCGTCGTCGTCACCGAGCGTGTCGTCGTCGTCATCCCCCTGGGTGGTGTCGTCGTCATCCCCCTGGGTGGTGTCGTCATCGTCACCCGGGGTGGTGTCGTCGTCGTCGCCCTGGGTGATGTCATCGTCGTCGTCGCCGGTGTCGTCGTCTGTCGGGGGCTTCGTGTCGTCGTCGTCGTCGCCGGTGTCGTCGTCGGTGGGCGGCTTGTCCTTGATGTGGTCGTCGTCGTCGTCGTCGGAGACGTCGTCGTCGTCGCTGCCCTCGGCGTCGTCGTCGCAGTCGTGCTCCTCGCACCAGTCCTGATCGTCCTCACCCCAGCAGACACAGTTGAACGACGAGCCCATGAAGAGCAGGGCCGCGGCGAGGGTGGCGGCGAACCACCCCGGGATGCTCCGCCGTTCGATTCGATCCATCGTCCTCACCCTCTCCGCCGAAGGCGACACGTTCCCGCATCCGAGATCATACCCCGAGAGGCCAGATCGACTCCACGGCGGCGGAGACGGCGTCATCATGGAGTTCACCGTGTGAGGATCACCACCCGCGGACCGGGGACCAGCGATCGACCACGGCCTCGCCCTGGACCACGTGGTAGCGATCGTGCAGGGCAGCGGCGAGGCAGCTGTGGTTGGGCAGGATGCGGAGTTTCTCGCCCACGGGGTGGTCCGACGGCCCCAGCCCGTCCGTGGCGATCAACACGCCGTGCTCCTGGCTCAACGAGTCCACCCGCAGGTCGCTCCAGATCCACTGGCCGTCGGCGGAGCAGGCCACGCCGTAGCCGCTCCGGCCCGAGCCCGCGTCCTTGGACAGGGCCAACGCGCCAGCGTCCACCACCAGAGCGTCGCGGTGCGGATACCGCCCCACCACGGTGGTCAGCACGGAGAACGCCACGTCGCCGAGCTCGCACACCCCCAGACCGGCCTGGAACGCGTCGAAGAACGCGTAGTTGCCCGGACGGATCTCGTCCACACCGGCGAGGTCGTCCACGACGCAGGCGGTGGGTGTGGAGCCCACGCTGACGCAGGGGACGCCGAGGCCCGCGCCCCGCAGGCGGTCGGCGAAGGCGACCATCACCTCGCGCTCCTGCCGGGCCACCTCGCGGACCCCCTCGACGCCGTCGCAGGAGTACGCGTGGCCCGCGTGGGTGAGGATGCCGCCGAACTCGAGCCAGTCGGAGCCGGCGAGGCGCCGGACCATGGACACCGCGAGATCACTCCCGGGATCGACACCCGCGCGGTGATAGCCGCAGTCCACCTTGAGCAAAACCTCCATCCGCACGCGCCGCTTCTGGGCGATCCGCTCCAGCTCGGCGAGGGTGTCGGGGTGGTCGAGCAGCACGCCCAGGCGATCGAGATCGCGCCGTAGCTGGACGGCCTGCTCGGCTCGCGACGCGGCCAGGGGCACCGCCAGCGTGACGTCGCGGAAGCCCGCCGGCCCCAGACGCCCCGCCTCGGTGAAGGTGGACGCGGTGATCGGTCCGCTGCGGCCGCCCACCTGGAGCCTGGCCGCCGGGACACACTTGTGGGTCTTGACGTGGGGCCGCAGGGCCACCCCCAGGTCCGCGGCCCGCTCGAGCATCCGCTCGCAGTTGCGCTGCACCCGGTCGGCGTCCACCAGCGCCGACGGCGTGGCGAGGTCGTAGACGGAAGGGTTCATGGGTGGATCAGGCCCTTCGCCGACCCCGCGGCCGACCCGCAGGGCGCTTGCCCTTGGGTGGTGGCTTGCGCCGCCCCTTGGGCCGCTTGCGGCGCGCTGGCTTCTTCTTCCGAGGTCCCCCGAAGACGGCCGACCACCCCAGCCGGCCCAGCGCGATCACGCCAAAGGCGATGAGCAACGGGCCGCAGACGAACACGGACTTGCGCTTGAAGCGCTGGTCCTCGATCACCGCCAGGTAGCTCATCCGGTGGACCTGGAGCTCGGTCTCGACCTCGTCGGGATGCCCAGGGGTGTACCGGGGGCTGGCCTGCCGAGTGGCGAGGACCTCGTCCGCGTCGGCGAGCAGGGCCTCGACCTCGGCGATCCTCGAGTCGATCCGCGGCAGGAGCAGCAGCAGACCGATCCCGGCGACGATCGACACGACGTAGACGATGAGCTGGGTCCAGTTCATGCTCTCCCCGTCCCACGATAGCACGGGCCCGCGGGCCGATTCACTCCACGGGTCGGCGGAAGACCACGAACGCGTGGGACTCCACGAGGTCCACGCTGCGCAGCACCTCGAAACCCACGGCGCGCCCGTTGGCGCGGATGATCTCGTCCAATCCCGCCGGGTAGCTGTCGACCACGCCGGCTGGGGCGTCGGGGGAGCCCAGCCGCCCCACATGTACGGCGGTCAGCCCCAGCGCCTGGATCGTCACGTCCCGGCCCTGGGGCTGGCGCTCGATGACGACGAACTCGCCGCCGGGCTTCGTGGTCCGGAAGATACTCTCCATCATCCGCGTGTTGGTGGGCGACAGGTGCTGGTATCGGACCAGCCCGCTGGCGCACAGGAACGCCAGGTCCACGGACGCCTCTGGCAGCGCCAGGTCCTCGAAGTCGTTGACGTGGACGACCACGTTGCGGAAGGGGCAGACGTCCTCGCGCGGCGCCTTCCCGGCCTCCGGGTTGTCGATGATCATCAGGTCGTCCTGGACCTTGTTCTTGCCGGCGCCGTCCGCGTCGCCGTCCCCCTGCATCCGCGCGTCGAGGGCGGCGAGGACGTGGGCGTTGACGTCCACCGCGTACACCCAGCCGCCGGGGCCCACGGCGTTGGCCAGGCGGAAGGTGAAGTAGCCCGTGCCCGCGCCGATGTCGGCGACCACGTCGCCGTCGACCAGCTCGAGGCTGTCCACGAGGACGTCTGGCTTGAACACGAGATCCCGCGCCGGGTCGAGGCCGCCGTGCTTGAAGGTCGCGTCGGTCATGAGGCGCCGGATCTCGGCCTCGTTGGCCGCCTGCACCCCCAGCTCCAGCTCCGCGGTGACCGCCGCAGGGTCGAACAGAGCCGCGGCGAGGGGCTCGTCGACCACCTCGGTGGTGGTCACGTCCAGCGTGGTCTCCCCGTCCACGCTCACGCGGAGGGTGCGGGGCCACGTCCAGGCGCGATCGAGGAAGTCCGCCAGGGTCACCGTGACGGTGCTGGGCTCCTCGGAGGTGCCGAACACCAGCCCCTCGAGCTGGACCAGCTGGTGGTGCTCCGCGTCGACCCACAGCCGGGTGATGCTGTCCACGGGCCGTTGCATGGACAGCTTCGGCACCACATTGCCGCGGGGGGACCGTCCGGCGATGACCGTGTCGCGCGTGCGATCGAACACCCACAGCTTGTTCACCGTGGGTGAGCGCCCCGCCGCCCGCTCCTCGGCCCACTCCTGCGGGTCCAGGGCCTCGGGGCCGCCGGCCCTGCTCACCTGCGCCAGCGCCAGATCGAGCCCCCCCTCCTCGAGCAGGGTCTCCACGTGCGCCGCCGATCCCCCGGGCAGCCGGTAGGCAGGTCTCTGCGCGACGTCCGTGGTCTCGAGACGGATCACGTGGCACGGGCGGCCGCTCACCACCTCCTCGCCGACCACGCTGGCGGACGCTGCAGCCACGGCGGGGTGTTCGAACCAGCGGGTCAGCACCTCACCGCCCGTCGAGATCGCGGGTTCCCCCCGCTCGACGATGTGTCCGGAGATTCGCCAGAGCGAGCTGCGCGGGCCATCCGACACGGCGACGAAGCCGAACTCCGACGCCAACCCCGCGAACCAGGTCTCGGTGCGGGTGACACCGCCGAGCACACAGAAGCGCCCTTCGCACGGCTCCGAGTCGCCGGACTCGGTGCGGGTCAGCAGGACGAAGCCGGGCTCCGCCAGGGCCGCCTCCGCGTAGTGTGCGCGCGCCGCCTCGACCAGCGCCGCCACGGCGGAGTCCTCCCCGGCGCGAGCCTGGGCCGACGCCGGGCCGGTCCACAGGGTCAACGCGAGCAGCGCGCCCAGCAGCGCCTCAGGACGTCGCGTCGAGGGGCCGCGAGAGGCGCAGGGGGCCATCTTCGTACTGCTCCATGGGGAAAGGGAGGTAGTCGGGGTGGTGGAACTGGGTGCACACCTCGTCGGCGAAGAACCGCCCGCGGGGGGTCAGCTGGAACCTGCGATCCGTCTCCTCCACCAGGCCGTGGGCCAGCAGGGCGTCCCAGTGGGGGCGGAAGACGCGGTCGACCTGGGCGCCCGTCTGCTCGAGGTACTCGCGCTTGCTCACCCACATGTTCTTCAGCGGCAACACCGTGTGCCAGCGCAGGGCGGCGTCGCGATCCCGCACCAGCCCGCGGTTCAGCGGCAGCCGCCCCGCCTCGATGCTCTGTGCGTACTCGCGCATGCTGAACGGGTTGATGCAGAACCGATCGCGCAGGCTCGAGAACGCCGACAGCCCGACGCCGAGGCAGTCCAGCAGGCGGCAACACTGGTCTGCGGCGTAGTGGGAGACGTGCATGCGGTCGCGGGCGAACACGCGCGTGAGGTTCTCCCGATACCCGTGGTCGCCGAGCATCAGGATCGCCGCCTGCTTCATCAGCAGGCTCGTCTCCATGTCCGGGAACAGCCCGGGCTGGTCCAGGAACAGCCGGCCGATGGGCCCGGGCGCGTCGCCGTAGGCCTCGATCTTGAGCCGGTAGAGCTGGATCTCCTCGACGCCCGTGGCGATGGCGCGCTCCATCGTGTCCAGCCACCCGTCCAGGGTCTGGGTGGGGTAGCCGAAGATGAACTCGATGCAGATGTCCTCGTACCCGGCGCGGCGGCACTGGCGGATCGACTCCACGGCGTCGGCCGCGTCGTGCATCCGGTTCATGTGCCGCAGCACGCCGTCGTCCAGGGATTGCACGCCGATGGTCAGCCGTTCGCTGCCGTGATCCCGCATCACCGCCAGCCGCTCCGTGCCGTCGCGTCCCAGCAGGGTGTTCGGGTCCACGTCGTAGGCGATCTGCGTGCAGTCGGCCAGGTCCACCCGGCGGGTGAACAGCTCGTGGAAGCGCCGGAACATGCGCGGCGTCAGGGCCGTGGGGGTACCGCCGGCGACGAGCACCGACTGGGCCCGGATTCGATCCAGCCCGAGGCGGTCCAGCCACAGGTCCAGCTCGCGCTCGAGCAGATCGAGGTAGGCCTCCTGGCGCAGCTCCGAGGCGCCCACGGTGACCGGGTAGTGGCAGAACGTGCAGCGCGACGGACAGAACGGGATGTGGGCGTACACCACCATCCGGCCCTCGGGCGGAGCGGTGTAGGTCTCCAGGAACGCGGCCTCGTCCGTGGGGCCGTACATGGTGATCGGTGGATAGTGCACCGAGGGGAAGAACTGCCCGTCGTCACAGACGAGCCCCAGCTGCTGGAGCTCCCGTGCGTCTTCGATCCGTTCGCGTGCGCGAAGGACGTGGTCGTCGTGGTTCAAGGCGCCGGACCCCTCTTCGGTGTCACGAGAGCGACCACAGTACCATCGCCACGCCCGCCACGGCCACCGCAGCGCCTGCACCTGCGCGCGCTGAGATGCGCTCGCGGAGCACCAGCGCAGCCAGGGGCAGGATGAACAGCGGTTCGGTGGCGTTGAGCACCGACGCGACCGAGGCGTCGGTGAGCTTCAGCGCGAGCAGGGACAGGTAGAAACCGCCGAACATGATGACGACCACGGCCAGCACCATGGAGCGCACCAGCTTGCGGTCCCTGAACGGTCCGACCCAGCCGACGAGCTGCCGGGTCACCACCCCGAACACGACCAGGCCGGCCACTCCGGCAGCGAGGCGCAAGAAGGTGCCCTGGAGCGCCGAGACCTCGGCCACGCCGAGCTTGGCCAGCAGGATCCCCGCGGACATGCACACCGAGGCCGCCAGCCCGTAGATCACCCCCAGCCGCCGCTGCCGGCGCAGATCGGGCTCGTCGTCGGGGAGCCGTTCGCGCATCACCCAGGTGACGCCGCCGAGCACCAGCGCCATCCCGGGCCAGGCGAGCAGGGCCGGGCGCTCCCCGAGCAGGGCCAGCGCGAGCAGGACGGTGAAGACCTGGCCCACCGTGGCCAGCAGCAGGGTGAGGCGCGGCTCCAGCCGCACCAGGGCCATGAAGAAGAACGTGTCGCCCAGGGCGATCCCCACCAGGCCGCTCGCCGACAGCAGCGCCAGGGATCGCGCGTCCACCGGCTCGATGCCGGTCAGGGCGAGCACCGCGCCGAGCATCGCCAGCCCGATCACCCCCTTGACCAGGTTCATACCCAGGGGGGAGGCCTCCTCGCCGATGCGCCGGAACAGGATCGATCCCACCGCCCAGGCCGCGGCGGAGCCGAGGGCGGCCAGGCCGCCGGCGAGGGTCAGGGCCAGCGCTGGGGACTCGGGGGGCAACGGAGGTTAGCGCTTCTTCCTGCGGCCGCCGCGCTTTCGCGAGGCGCCGCCGGGGGGGGACGACTCCTTGATCGTCCGCTCGACGATCTTGAGCACGCGGTTGGCCTCCATGATCAGGGGGTGGGACCGGCCGAAGGCCTTGCGGCCGATCCTCAGGCTGCGGCGGAGTTGTTGCCGCGCCTCGTCGTAGCGGTCCAGCCGGTACAGGGGGGCCGCCATGGAGTAGTGGGCGCGCGCCAGGATCGGGTGGTCCTCCTCGAGGACCTCCTCGTGGATGTCCAGGGCGGCCGCGTGGGCCGTCAGCGCCTCGTCGAAACGTCCCAGCTCCCCCAGGCTGTGGCCCACGTGGTTGTGGGCCATGGCCGTGTCCTCGTGTCGCGGCCCCAGGGTGCGCGAGCGGATTTCCAGCGCCCGCTGGCGGTACTGCAGGGACGCCTCGTGCCGATCCAGCTCGCTCAGGGCGAACGCCACGTCGAGGCAGCGCGCGGCCGTGCCGGGGTCGTCCTCGCCCGCGGCGGCCACCTGGTCGTCGAGGACCTTCAAGGCGTCCTCGAGGGTGTATCGCTGGTCCCCGTTGCCCGGGCCCGGATCAGTCATGGTTCCTCCGCTTCCTGCTCTCCTTATCGACCAGGATGCGCGCAGCCTGAAGGGCCTGCTCCCTCGAGACCAGTTCTCCCGCGGCGATCCGGTCGTCCAGGACCTCGAGGATACGCCCCACGTCGCGCCCCTCGGGTAGCCCCATGGCCAGCAGATCGCCACCGCGCAACAGTCGCGGCCCGGGCACGGGCGGCAGGGCCTTCAGCGCCTCGACGGCGAACTGGTACTTTTCGAGGCCGCCGTGGCTGGCCAGGCAGTCCAGGGCGTGGAGCTCCAGGTGCAGCGGGAAGAGGGGATCGCGCAGCCACCGCTCCCGGCGGGCGGGGCGCATCTGGTCCACCACCATGAACCGCATGTGCTGCCCCACGAGGTCGACCACGTCGCGGATCAGCCCGCGGCTGCAGCGGAGCCGCCGCAGGATCTGCTCGGCCATGCGCGCGCCCTGGGCGTCGTGGCCGTTGAACCGGATGCGGTCGCTCACCGAACGTGTGGGCGGCTTGCCCACGTCGTGCAGCAGCACGGCCAGCGCCAGCGGGGCCGGGACGTCGTCGCGCCGCTCGCGCATCGACCCCAGCATCATCATCGTGTGGGTCCAGACATCCCCCTCGGGATGGAACTGGGGCGGCTGGGAACACCCCTTCATGGCGCCGAGCTCGGGCAGGATCGTGTCGAGCAGCCGGCACTCGTCCAGCAGCTCGATCCCTCCCCGGGGGTCCGCGCCGGTGAGGATCTTCACCAGCTCGTCGCGGATGCGCTCCGCGGACACCACCCGCAGGTGCAGCGCCTCGCGCTCCACCGCGTCGCGGGTCGGGGCGTCCATCTCGAAGCCGAGGTTGGCGCAGAACCGCACCGCCCGCATGAGGCGCAGCCGGTCCTCGCCGAACCGCTGCAGGGGATCGCCGATGGCGCGGATGACGCGGCGGCGGAGGTCGGCCTGGCCGTCCACGAAGTCGAGCACCGTGTCCGTGGCCGGGTCGAAGAACAGCCCGTTGACGGTGAAATCCCGGCGTGACGCGTCGGCCTCGGCGTCCGCGTAGGTCACCCGATCCGGATGACGGCCGTCGCTGTACTCGGCCTCGGCGCGGAAGGTCGCCACCTCGAACTGCGTCCCCTCCTCGAGCACCACGACCACGCCGAATGCCTTGCCCACGGCGTAGGTGTGCTCGAACAGGGCCTCCACCTCGTCGGGGGTGGCCGAGGTGGCGATGTCGATGTCCATGGCCGCAGCGCCCAGCAGCGCGTCTCGCACGGCGCCGCCCGCGAACAGGGCCTGGTGCCCCGCCCCGCGCAAACGGCGCGCCACGCCCCGGGCCACCCGACCCATGGCGTCGTCGCGAAACAGATCGGTCCGCTCCCGGCTCATCGCCGCTCCCAAAAAGGCGTCTTCGCGCCCAGGTTCCCACAGTTTTTGGAGATAATCACGCTCGCGGGAAGGAGATGGGATGAAAGTCGGCGTGGTCAACGGTCCGATGTTCAGCTGGGCCGTGGTGCTCCTGAGTACCCTGCTCGTCCTCGGCTGCAAGCCCGATCCCACCGAGGATCCGCCCGGCGACGACGACACCACCCCCCTGGCCCCCACGATCACCCTGGAGAGCCCGGACGACGGCACCATCGGCACGGCCGACACCGTGGAGGTCACTGGCGCCGTCACCGGCAGCTACGACCACATCCGCGTCGCAGGCGTCGAGACCGTCGCCATAGGTGGACAGTTCGTCGTGGACGCGCCCATCGACGCGCAGGCCCCCTTCACCCCGATCCTGGCGGAGGTCTGGGGCGACCACGGCTGGGCCAGGGACCGCCGGACCTACCTGCACGGCGCGCGCGTGAACGCCACCGCCCCCGTCGACGATGGCCTCGCCGCCCGCCTCACCGACCAGGGCATCGACTCGATCCAGGCCTACGTGGCCACCCTGTTCACCGCCGAGATGATCGCCGCCACGATCCGCGACACCGATCCCCTGTACAGCGGGGAGATCGTGGGCACTCCCATCGTCCTCGACGCCACCGACGCCAGCGTCGGCGCGCTCTTCCTCGACATGGACGCCCGCCACGAGGGGCTGGTGCTCAACGGCACCCTCACCGACGTGACCATCCACCTGACCCTCGACGCCGACTGGGGCGGGGTCTGGACCGGGGTCGTGACCGCCGACGCCGTCGTCCTGGAGAGCACCGTGGTGCTCTCTGCCACCGGGGGTGACCTCCAGGTGACCGCCCAGGAGCCCACGGTCTCCCTGGCCGGGCTGAACATGGACTTCGAGGGGATCTGGAGCTGGATCGAGGACGGGCTCGAGTCCCTGTTGCTGGACATGCTGCAGGACACCCTCGCCGAGCTGATCGCCACCGACGTCGTCGGCGCCATCAACGACGCCCTCGCCGGCCTCCAGAGCGCCTTCACCTTCGAGACCATCACGCTGGGCGGCTCCTTCGCACGGGTCCAGCACGACGATCGCGGCGTGAACCTGTGGCTCGACGTGGAGCTCGACCTGGCCGGCGCCCAGGATGTGCCCGAGTACCGCGTGTCCGTCGAGGGGGAATCGCCCACCCTCTCGGGCGACACCACCCCCCAGCTGCTACCCTACGGGGCCCAGGTCGTGCTCGACGACGACGCCCTCAACGCCCTCGGCGTCGGACTGCACGCATCCGGGCTGTTCGACCAGCTCATCGAGGGCGAGCTGCCCGGCGGCATCGGGATCACCCTCACCGCCGGCATGTTCAAGGCCATGTTCCCCTCCATGGAGGACGTGCTCGACGACGGCGATCCCCTGACCCTGACCACCTCCTCCACCATCCCGATGATCGGACGGGCAGCCGAGGGCCCCGACTACGCCATCGACCTGTACATCCCCGGGTTCCACGTCGCCATCGCCGGGGACATGGACGGCGACGGCGACGCCGATCCCCTCTACGAGCTCGTCGTGGATGGCCGGTTGCGCGTCGGCGCCGACCTCGAGGACGGCGATCTGGCCGTGGACGCCGACCAGGTGGAGGCCAAGTTGCTCAGCTGCACCATCGAGTGCGGGGCCGACGAGGGCAAGGACCTCGCCACCCTGGTCGATGTGCTGCTGGGCATGGCCGTGGGGGTGTTCACCGCGGACCTGCTCGACATCATCGAGGGGATGACGCTGGTCCCGCTGGAGGGGGGCGCGTGCGGGCCCAGCGGGGATCACGCCGCGCTGTACGCCGATCTCGTGGTGGACTGAGCCGCCGCTCTTCGCTCCCTCGACGCTTCCCCACCGCTTCCCTGGTTCTGGGGCAAGTCGGGTTTTTCTTGAATTCCGCGCGTGCGGACATTAAAAACAAGCCAACCCGGGGGCGCCCGCACGGCGGGCGAAACGGAAAAGAGGACCACGACCGATGAGAACTCTCCTCCTTCTCGCAGCGCTTCTGCTCTTCCTGACCGCGTGCACCACGCCCATCGACGAACCGGACACGTCGCCGAGCCTGGAGTACATCGACGACGCGGCCCTGGCCGAGCTGGTCCCCGGGGAGTTCGCCCCCGAGCGCCTCATCGTCGGCGGTGACCACACCTCGATGCGCCCCACGGTCTTCGGCCAGGAGCTGTCCGAGCTGCGGTCCTGGGACCGTCTCGAGCTGGCCCTGTACGAGGTCCCGTCCGACACGGACGTCATCGACGCCATCCGCGAGCTTCGCGCCAGCGGCCACTACCGCTTCGTCGAGCCCGACCTCGAGCGCCACGCCCTGGCCGTGCCCAACGATCCCCTCTACAGCTACCAGTGGCACTTCGACGCCGTGAACGCCGAGGCCGCCTGGGACGTCAGCACCGGCGCCGGCGCCGTGGTCGCCGTCATCGACACCGGCGTCACCGAGGGCCCCGACGACGGCCTCAACGCCCTGGTCGCCGGCTACGACTTCGTCAACAACGACGCCGATCCGGCCGACGACAACGGCCACGGCTCCCACGTCTCCGGAACCGTCGCCCAGGCCACCAACAACGGCGCCGGCGTCGCCGGTCTGGCCTACGGGGCGGCCATCATGCCGGTCAAGGTGCTCGACGCCGCCGGGAGCGGGTACTCCTCCGACGTCATCGACGGCATCGTCTGGGCCGCGGACAACGGCGCCGACGTGATCAACCTCTCCCTCGGCTCCTCCCGCGGCTCCGCCGCCGAGGAGGCGGCCTGCGACTACGCCGAGGCCGCCGGCGTCGTGGTCGCCGCAGCCGCCGGCAACGCCGGTCGTCGCAAGCCCGAGTATCCCGCGGGATACGGCTCGGTCATCGGCGTCGGCGCCACCGACTACAACAACGAGCGCTCCTACTACTCCAACCGCGGCTCCCACGTGGAGA
>CAYRNR010000120.1:0-27521 GCA_964425605.1 uncultured Rickettsiales bacterium
CGGCCATGGGGGGGAGGACCTGGGCGAAGACCGCGTCGTCCTTGACCTCGGCCATGGACATCAGGGTCTCGAAGTCCTCGGGCACGCCGTACTCGGACAGGTACGCCTCGGTGGCCGCCTTGCGCTCCGAGGCGCTGGCCGCCTCCTGGACCTTCTTGCCGGCCTTGACCTGCTCCGGGTTGGAGAACACGGCCGCGGCGCGCTCCTTCCAGGCCTTGTCGAGGCGCGCCTTGTAGGAGTGGTCGTTGGCGCGGCGATCGTTGTACGCGGGCTTGTTCTGGTCGGTGTGGCGACTCTCGTCGCGCCCGCGGTCGATATCGCGCCACGAGGGTGCGTCGTCGTCTCGGTCGTGTCTGCGTCCCATGATCCCTCTCCGAGGGGCCGGCTTGGCCCGTGCCGAATGTATCAACCCCTCCCGTTGAAGAAAACCGTGTCGGCCCACGTCGAAGGTTGCAGTCGTTACGATGGGGATGAAGAAAATGAGCGCGAGTCCGACCCAGTCCAAGCGTCGATTCAATCGCCCGGTCCTGGCCGCAGCCGTGGGCCTCGGCGACGTCACCCTGCAGCGGGCCCAGGCCAGCCCCGGTCGTTCCATCCGGGCCGGCGGCCACGTCCGCTGCGATCTGCCCTACCCGAGCCGGTACCCCGTCACCGCCCGTCGGCGGGGCGAGGCCTGGGTCATCGGCGTGCCCCGGGGCACGGCGGTCCGGGGTGCGGACGTGCACGACGGCCTGGTGACCCTGCACGACTGGGACGCCGGCATCGAGATCCGGGAAGGGCAGGCCTGGCTGAAGATGTGGCCGACCCGCGCGGCGGCCTTCCGCGACGACGGCGCCCTGGGCCGCACCGCTGGATTCGTGGCGAGGGCGCTGCCCCTGATGTGGATCGCCCTGGTGCTCACCGTCGGCGTCGGCAGCATCGGCCTGTGGGCAAGCACCTCCCTGCGCGGCAACCCCGCCGTGTTCGCCCTCGGCGACGGCGGCGGCGGCCTCCACCCCGACCGCGTCGCCTCCTTCGGCGACGGCGACTTCGCCTCGGGTTCCCTGGCCCCGTGGAGCTCGTTGCCCGATCCGGTGGCCAGCGAGGACGAGCCCGCCGAGGGCGAGTCCGACGATTCCGAGGACGCGCTCGCCGAGGAGGAGCCCGCCGATACGCCAGACCGCGAGGAGCCCGAACCCTCTGTCACCCCCGAGCCGGCGGCCGCCGAGCCCGTTGACGAGGCGGACGACGCGCCGGAGACCACCGAGTCCGACGACGCCGTGGCCGAGAACGACGCTGTCGAGGGCGGCGTGGAAGGCGGCGTGGCCGGCGGCGCCGATGACGCCAAGGCCGCGGGCGGTGGCGGTAGCTTCGGCCTCGGCGGCGGCACCGACGACGGCTTCGCCGACCGCAGCGAGTCCGCCGAGGCCCTCGAGCAGCGCCTCGTCGCCTGCATGTCCGGCGAGCGCACCCACCGCGTGAACCTGGCCGTGGACACCGACGGCCGCGCCCAGGCCACCAGCTACAAGGGCGTCTGGACCGACGCCGAGCGCAGCTGCGTCGCCCGCGCCGTCGAGGAGTGGGCGTTCCCCGCCTCCCAGGAGGTCTACGAGGTCAGCCTGCGGGTCCGCAAGAGTGGTTCGAGGCTGGGTGGTCGAGCGTAGCGGCTAGCGGCGCTTCAGGACCAGGCCGAGCAGGCCCAGCAGGATCAGACCGGCGGATGGCCCGCCCTTCGAATCGACACGACACTCGCAGCTCCCGCCCTCGGCGTCGTCATCGTCATCCCCCTCGGCGTCGTCGTCATCGGCCGCGTCGTCATCGTCCGAGACGTCGTCGTCGTCGCCGACCGCGTCGTCGTCGTCCGAGGCGTCGTCGTCGTCGGAAGCGTCGTCGTCGTCGGAGGCGTCGTCGTCGTCCGAGGCGTCGTCGTCGTCCGAGGCGTCGTCGTCGTCCGAGGCGTCGTCGTCGTCGCCGACGGTGTCGTCGTCGTCTCCGACGGTGTCGTCGTCGTCACCGGCGCAGGCCGGGTCGTCTTCGCAGTCCCAGTCGTCGCAGTCGATGAAGCCGTCGCCGTCGTTGTCGATGCCGTCGGTGCAGTCCTCGGCGCAGGCCGGGTCTCCGCTGCAGTCCCAGTCGTCGCAGTCGACGAAGCCGTCGCCGTCGTTGTCGATGCCGTCGTTGCAGACCTCGGCGCAGGCGGGGTCGCTACCGCAGTCCCAGTCGTCGCAGTCGATGAAGCCGTCGCCGTCGTTGTCGATGCCGTCGGTGCAGTCCTCGGCGCAGGCCGGGTCTCCGCTGCAGTCCCAGTCGTCGCAGTCGACGAAGCCGTCGCCGTCGTTGTCGATGCCGTCGTCGCAGATCTCGGTGGTGCAGTAGGGATCGGACGAGCAGTCGAAGTCGTCGCAGTCGATGTAGCCGTCGCCGTCGTTGTCGATGCCGTCGTCGCAGATCTCGGTGGCACAGGGGCAGGCCACGGTGCCCTGGCAGTCGAAGTCGTCGCAGTCGATGTAGCCGTCGCCGTCGTCGTCGGCGCCGTTGCCGCAGGCGGTCTCGAGGCACGCGACGTCGTCGCTGCAGTCGAAGTCGTCGCAGTCGACGAAGCCGTCGCCCTCGTCGTCGAGACCGTCCGTGCAGTTCTGTTCGAACTGACCCGAGCAGGCCGGGTCGTTCTCGCAGCCGAAGTCGTCGCAGTCGACGTACCCGTTGCCGTCGTCGTCGATGGCGTTGGTGCAGTCCTCGGTCATGCAAGCCGGGAAGGTGTCGCAGTCCCAGTCGTCGCAGTCGACGAAGCCATCACAGTCGTCGTCCACGCCGTCGGAGCAGTTGAACTCCCAGGCCAGCGCCGAGCCGGGCAGCCCGATCAGGGCCATTGCGAGAAGAGCGGTGATCCGTCCCATGGTTTCCTCCCTCGTGGATGTGCGGGGCGCAGTTTCCCCCGGTTGCGAGGCCGAACGCAACCAGGGCGAGTCACGAATGGGTGAGCAGCACCCGCAGATCGCAAACGTTGGTGTGTGTGGGGCCCGTGATCACGAGCCCGCCGCGGTCCGCGAAGAACGAATAGGCGTCGCAGCGCCGCAGGAAGGGGAGGGGGTCCACGCCCGCGTCGCGGGCCCCTTCGACGAGGGCGGCGTCCACGCGCGCGCCGGCAGCGTCCGTGGGGCCGTCCTCCCCGTCGGTGCCCGCGCTGAGCAACGCCACGCCCTCCCAGCGACGGAGGCCGGTCAGCGCGGCCAGGGCGAGCTGCTGGTTCCGACCACCGCGGCCGCGCTCCGCGGCAGGGGGCAGCGTCACGGTGGGTTCACCGCCGCTGACGAGGCAACGCGGGCCACCGCGGCCCCGCATCTCCCGCGCGCGCTCGCACAGCCGCCCGGCCACCTCCTCGGCCGGGCCTTCGGGCGCGCTGGCGACCTCCACCTCGGTGTCGTACCCCAGCTCCTCGGCGCGCCGAGCGGCGGCGCGGGCCGCGTCATCGAGGTTGCCGATGATGCGGGTGACCGAGGTCGCAGGCGGCGGATCGGGGGGCGCGGGGGCGGCGCGCAGGTGCCGCCAGACGCGGCCGGGTATCCCGGCCCCACGGCCGCCGAAGGCCTCCAGCACGGCCAGGGCGTCGGCGGGCGTCGAGGTGTCCGCGACGGTGGGGCCCGAGGCGATGAGGTCGAGGGGATCGCCGAGGACGTCCGAGATCACCAGGGTGAACAGGCGCCCCGCCGTGCAGGCGCGGGCGAGGCCGCCGCCCTTGATGGCGCTGAGGTGCTTGCGCACGGTGTTCAGCTGGGCGATGTCGGCGCCTGCCGCGCTCAGGTGGCGGGTGACCGCGAGCTTGTCGGCGAGGATCACGGCCGGGACCGGGGCGGGGAGGAGCGCCGAGCCGCCCCCCGAGATCAGGCAGAGGCACAGGTCGGCGGGGCCGAGATCTGCCACGGTCTCCAGGATCCTGGCTGCGCCCTGCGCGGCGGCGTCTGTCGGCTCGTTGACCCCCGGCGGTCGAGCGGGGTGCAGGTGGATGCCCCGTGTGTCCCGGACACAATCCTCGGGGACGTTGACCCAGCCGTGGACGCCCTTGTCCTCGAGCAGCTGCCGGCCGAGGACATCTTCCACGGCGCAGACCATGCCGCCGCCGGCCTTCCCGGCGCCGACCACGGCGATGCGGTCGATGGTGGCCAGGTCCACGGCGTGGCCGGCGATCCACAGGGCCTCGCCGTCGACGCGCAGGGCGTCGCGCACGAGGCGGCCGGAGTCCACGGCCCGAAGGCCGGCCTCGAAGATGGCCAGGGAGTCCCCGCCGAGGTCCCTCAACCGGACGATCCGGTCAGGTCGCAGGCGGGCGCGACCAGGGAGCACGACAGGGTGCCGGGCTCACCGGAGTAGCTCTCGACGATCGAGAGGTTGAGCCCCTCGGCGGAGAACAGGTCGTCCTCACCCGAGATCAGGCTCACGTTCCCGGACTGGCCCGACCAGATCTCGCCGTCGAACTGCAGCGCCGCCGAGACCACCGGGTTCAGGGCGAGCCAGCCCTCCCAGCTGTCCACCCCCTGGCAATCGTCGAACACGGCCAGGATGCCGTCGACGTTCATGCCCGCGGAGTAGCTGGCGGTGAGGGTGACGCCGTCCACCTCGTCGCCGAAGGTGTACGGGCCGGGCTGGGCGCGGTCGAAGGTCACCGAGACGACGCACGATCCCGTGGGCCACAGGGCGGACATGGTGGACAGGAAGTCGCTGTAGTACCCCAGCAGCGCCGCGCACGCGCCCGGGCCGTCCTCGGCGTCGAGGGCGGCCTGGTAGGCGTCCCAGTGGGTGTCCGCGGCGTCGTGCTGGGCGGTCTCGTAGAGCCGGACCCTGGCGCAGGAGTCGGGGACCGTGCTCGCCATGAGGGTCAGCGGGAGGTCCGCCGGGTGGCCGTAGTCCTTCCAGAACACCGACTGCAGGGGGCCGCAGGGCGCGGCGGCCGTGACCGAGATGTCGGACTCGTCGGCCATCGCGTCGTCGTCGTCCCCCGGGGCGGCCGAGTCGTCGTCGCCGCCCTCGTCCGGGCAGCCGGGCAGGACCGCCAGCGCGGTCAGCAGGGATACCAGGGCCCACCCCCCGCGCACCTTCACTCCTCCCCGTCCTGGGACCGGCGGCTGGTGATCCGCCGCCGCCGGCCGCTGGCGTCGCGCGGGATGGCCTCACCGATCTTGCGCACCGGGTCGCCGCCCCAGCGTTCGCCCGCGGGGATGATCATGTAGGTGGGCAGGTACGACCGGGCCTCCACGTAGGCCCCCTTCTCGATGCGCACGCCCATGCCGATCTGGCAGCGGGGCTCGATGTCCACGTCGTCCTGGACCTCGACCCCGGGGGCGAAGTCCACCAGCGCGCCCACCTTGACGCGATCGCCGAAGGTGCAGCCGGGGGCGATGTTCGTGCGCGCGCCCACGTTGGTCTGGTTGCCGAAGATCACCGGGGCCTGGAGCAGCTTGTCGCCGAGGCTCAGGTGGCCCGTGACGCCGGTGCCCTCGCCGAGGTAGGTGAACCGTCCCAGCTGGATCATGCAGTACGAGTGCAGCTCCGTGCCCGGGGAGATGTGGGTGGACCAGTGCATCTTCATCCCCAGGGCGCGGCCGTGGAGCCATCGCAACAGGGTCAGCAGCTGGATGTGGGTGATCAGGGGCCTGGGGAAGTAGTTCTCGAGGCCCCACGACACCAGGAAAGCCGCGAACTGACGACCCACGAACACCTTGGAGGTGCCCGGCTTCGGTCGTGGCAGGACCAGCCGCAGGACCCCGGCGGCGAGGCACATGCCCATGAGGAAGAGGAGGTAGGCCACGGGCAGCGCCAGGGGGACGGCCCACCACCCCACATGGAGCCCCAACAGCCTCAGCAGGGCGGTCACCCCCAGCGCCGGGCCGCCGTAGACCCAGATCGCGCCGACACACCACAGGAAGTCGAACAGCCAGATGAGCTTGGCTTCCCGCGGGCGGGAGCTCATGCAGCGGTCTCCTTCTCCTCGAGCAGCTTGAGCACGAGGTTGAGGAAGGTCTCGACGGTGAACAGCATGGGGATCTCGCGGACGGTCAGGCCGACCTTGAAGCGGTCCGCGGGGACCTCGGGCATGGCCTCTTGGAGCTTGGCCAGGCCGGCCTCGGTGAGGACGCCGTCCACCTCGAAGGGCTCCTCGCTACCGGAAGCCTCTTCCTCTGCCTGGCGCTGGATGTCGCCCCGGGGGATCTTGATCCCGAAGGCCTCCTCGAGGCGGAACGCGATGTCGAGGAAGTCCAGGGACTCGGCGCCCAGGTCCTCGATGACCAGGGAGTCCAGCTCCACCTCGTCGTCGTCGAGCCCGAGGGCCTCGGCAAAGCAGTTGCGGACGATCTCGAAGACTTCGTTGCGGTCGGCGGGCATCGATTTCCATTCCCGGTGGTCGGTTCATCGAGGACCTGTCAGGTCCTCCACCGCGCGGCGTGCCCCCTGGAGCGCCTCCAGGATCGTTCCCGGCTCGAGGGCGTCACCCACGGTGATCACCTCCGCGCGGAGTCCTGACTTTATAGCAGGGTCGATGCCTTTTGACTCCCTGCCGGTGGCCAGAACGAGCAGGTCGAGCCCCTCCAGCGTGCGTTCGGCCTTGCGCATTCGCACCGCGAGGGCCCGGCCGTCGCAGCGCAGAGAGCGCACGCGGCTGAGTACCTCGACCCCGTGATCGTCCAGCAACCGCAGCAGATGGAAGCGGATGTGGGGCACGAGGCCCACGCCGATGCGGGGGCGCTTCTCCAGGAGGACCACGCGGACGCCAACGGACGCCAGCGCGTGGGCGGCCTCCGCGCCGGTGGCGCCGCCTCCGAGCACGGCGACGAGGCTGCCCGGTGAGGGGGGTGCGGCGAGGGCCTGATCGACCGTGACGACGGGGAAGGCCGCCTCACCCTCCACCGCGGGGCGCAGCGCTGCGCTGCCCGTGGCGTCCACCACGACGCCGGGGCCGAAGTCGGCCAGCTCCGCGGCGTCGAGCGGCGTCGCCAGGCGCACCTCCGCAGCCGAGGCGGCGAGGTCCTCGGCCAGCCGTCGCCGGAGGGCGGCGATGGGGGCCTTGCCCGGGCCGACGGCGGCCACATCCAGCAGGCCTCCGAGGCGTTCGCCGCGCTCCAGCAGCCGGACGGTGTGGCCCGCTCCGGACGCCAGGGCGGCGGTGTGCATCCCGGCGGGACCACCGCCGACGACCAGGACGCGCTGGACGCGGTCCGACGGCTCCGGCGGCCGCTCGCCGCAACGGACCAGCGAGTTGACGCTGCACGCGACCGGACCGTACGCGACCGAGTGGATGCACTGGTTGCACTTGAGGCAGGCGCGAGGCTGCGTTCCCAAGCGCAGGTGGGTGAAGAAGTCGGGGTCGGCGATCAGCGGCCGACCCACGGCCACCAGGTCCGCGTCGCCGCTGTCCAGGACGTCCTCGATGAGATCGGGCCGGTGCAGCCGCCCCACGGCGATCACCGGCACGTCCACGGCGCGGCGGATCCGGGCTGCGAGGGCCCGGAAGGGCGCGTCCGGGAGCAGGTACACCGGGATGTTCCACATCATCGAGCCGTAGGTGCAGGCGCTCACGTGGAGGGCGTCGGCGCCCCAACGCTGCAGGTGCAGCGCCACCCGGACGGCCTCGTCGGGGTCGATACCGCCGTCCACCTTCTCGTCCGCGGAGAATCGCGCGATCACCGGCCGGCGCGGCCCCACGGCCTCGCGCACCGCCGCGATCACCTCGCCGGGCAGCCGGCAACGCCGCTCGGTGTCCCCGCCGTACCGGTCGGTGCGCCGGTTGCTGTCCGGGGAGAGGAAGCTGTTGAGCAGGTAGCCGTGCCCCATGTGGAGCTCGATCCCGTCGACACCGGCGTCCGCGGCGCGCCGCGCGGCGTCGCCGAACGCGGCGACCAGCGCCGGCATCTCCGCCTCGTCGAGGACGCGCGGGGGCTGCCGCATGACCGGACAGGGGATGGGCGAGGGCGCGATGGGATCGGCGTCGATGACCGAGGCGAGGGTCTGGCGTCCGGCGTGGGTCAGCTGGACCACCAGCCGGCCGCCGGCCCCGTGCACGGCGTCCGCGAGGCGCCTCACGCCGTCGGTGCGCCGGTCCTCGTCCAGCCGTAGCTGCTGCATCGAGGTGAGGCCGTCCCCGCGAACGGCCACGCCGCCGGTGGTGACCCAGGCCAGCCCGGAGCGCGCGCGCCGGGTGAGGAACTCGATGTACGCGTCGGAGACGTCGCCGTGGTCGTCCAGTGCCACGTCCATGGCGGCCATCAGGACCCGGCTGGGGACGCTCAGCGGCCCGACGTCGAAGGGCTCCAGCGCCCGCTTCAACATGCCTCGACCACCACGGCGGCCTCGGACTCGTCGGGTGCAGCGAGGGTGGCCGCGACGCGCTCGCCCCGGTGGCACAGGGCCGCGGCCAGGCACAGGGCGCCGTGTCCGCCGTGGCAGTTGCCGAGGCGGTCGGCCACGCCGTCTACCACGCGGTCGAGGTCGTCGCGTCCGAGGCCGGCGTCGTCCAGGGCGCGTCCGAGGGCGTCGCCCCCGGGGCAGGCCGAGCCGAAGCCGAGGATCCGGGCCAGGGGTTCGCGCCCCGCCCGTCGCGCGTCGTCCTCGCGCTCGAGCACGAAGAACGCGGCGCCCTCGCCGGGCGGGTCGACGAGCCGGTCGCGGAGCTGCAGCCCCACCATGTCCTCGAGGGTCAGGTAGGTGCCGTAGCCGCCGGCGAGGGCGATGTCGCAGCGATCCTCGCGCAGCGCGTACAGGGCCTCCCCCACCGCGAGCAGGCCGGAGACCTCGCCGTCGCACAGGTTGTCGTTGACCCCCTTGAGCTGCAGGAAGAGGCTGGCGAACGCCAGGACGTTGTTGCTCAGCCCCTTGATCAGCCACAGGGGGTTGAGCACCGGGATGCCGTCCTCGGCCCAGCGACGGAGCTCGAATCGCCCCTCGTCGTCGTAGGACCGCTTCAGCGGCGGCACGAAGTCGCCGCCCTCGTCCACGTGCAGCCCGGCGCCGACGAAGCCGGCGCGCCGTGCCGGATCGGGGACCTCCCCGTCGAGGGCGAGCCAGGCCGCGCGAGCTGCGCCCACGCCGATGCACACGGGGCGGGTCATCACCTTGAGGTGCTTGCGCTGGCGCTTCTCCACCAGGTCCCGTGGCTTCAGATCGGAGATCTCACCCCCCTCGCCGGCCGGGTACCACGGCTCGTCCACCACGGTGATGGGGCCGACGCCCGTCGCGCCCGCGAGCCAGGCGGCGCGCAGCTGTTCGAGATCGCGGCCCAGCGAGCACAGCACCGAGCCCGACGTGATGACCACCGGCGGTCGCATCATCGGTCCCCGTCCCAGCGGCGGACGGCCAGGCACGCGTTCTGGCCGCCGAATCCGAAGCAGTTGTCCAGGGCCAGGTCCACCTTGGCCTCCCGCGCGACCCGGGGCACGTAGTCCAGGTCGCAGTCCGGATCCGGATCGTCCAGGTTGAGGGTGGGGGGCAGCGCCTGGTGGTGGAACGCCGAGAGCACGGCCACGAGCTCCACTGCGCCCGCTGCGGCCACGCAGTGGCCGATCATGGACTTGGTGGAGCTGACCGGGGGCGCGAGGCCGTCGAACACGCGCCGGATGGCCAGGGTCTCGGTCACGTCGTTGAGCAAGGTCGAGGTGCCGTGGGCGTTGATGTAGTCCACCTCGGCCGGGGCTGCGCCGGCGTCGCGCAGGGCGCGCTCCATGCACAGGGCCGAGCCCGCGCCGTCCGGGGTGGGAGCCGTGACCCGGTACGCGTCCACCGAGGTGCCGTAGCCCACGACCTCGCCGTAGACGTGGCGGTCCCGGACCTGCTCCAGGGGTTCGAGCACGAATGCGGCGGCGCCCTCCCCGATGACGAAGCCGTCGCGGGCGCGGTCGAAGGGCCGGGAGATCTCCGTGACCGGGCGGTCGCTCTCGCTCAACGCGCCCAGGAGCTGGAACGACAGCACGCCGAAGGGATGGATCATCGACTCGAAGCCGCCGGCGAGGGCCCAGTCCAGGCGTCCGGCGCGGATCTCGCGGAAGGCCTGGCCGATGGCCATGCCGCCGGCGGCGCACGCCGAGTAGTTCGTGGACACCGGGCCGCGGATGTCGTGACGTCCCGCCACGAGGAAGGACGCGAAGTCGCTGAGGTGCCGCCAGCGGAACGGGCTGTCCGCGGTCTCGGCGCGGACACCCGCCGAGCGGAAGTCGAACCGTCCGTCCGCGTCGATGTGGGGGAGGAAGTCCTCCTCGGTCTCGCTGACCACGTTGCTGCTGAGCCCGCTGGCCAGGTACAGGCCGCGACCCTCGGGGTGGATCCCACCGGGGACGCGTCCGCCGTGGGCGTCGTGGATCGCCTCCTCGCAGGCGGCCAGCGCGAACTCGGTCTTGAGGTCCTCCTTGTCGGCCAGCAGGGCCACCTCGTCGCCGCTGGCGTGGCGCGCGAGGTCGAAGTCGCGCACCTGGCCGGCGGCGCGGATCTCGAAACCCTCGGTGGGGAAGCGGTCCAGGGGGCCGATGCCGCTGCGCCCTCGAACCATCGCGTCCATGACGTGGCCGGCGCGCGTGCCCAGCGAGCAGATGATGCCGACCCCGGTGATCGCCACGCGCCTCACGATCGGTCCTCCATGGGCTGGAGGACCAGGGCGGTCACGGTGCCGTCCGTCCCCGCGGACCAGACGAGCTCGGGCCCGTCGGCGGGATCACTCGCGGACAGGGCCACCTCCACGCAGCCGGCCGCGGCGAACGAGTGCCCGAACAGGTCCTTGACCGCGCGTCTGCGCGGGACGTGTGTGGGGAAGAGCTCGCGGGCCGCGCGCAGCTCCGCGCGATCCGAGCCGGGAACCCCCCAACCGTCAGCGGCCCAGCGGCGGATCGAGTCGGGCCGCACGCCCGCGTCCCGGAGGGCCTCCATGCCCGCGCGGAGGTACGGGTCCGCGTGGCGGGGCGGCCCGAAGGGGCCGGGCTCGTGGGCCTGTCCGGCCGAGAGGATGGCGGCCATGGGCTCGACCCCCCGCTCCTCGGCGCGGTCCCACGGCTCGATCCACAGGAACGCGGCGGCCTCGCCGAGGACGATGCCGTCGGCCTCGGGATCGAAGGGCCGGCACTGGCCCGTCTCGCTGAGCAACCCCTGCGCGCCGAAGTAGGCGGTCATGAAGATGTTGATGGGGGAGTCGGTGCCGCCGGCCAGCGCGAACGGCGCCTCGGCGGTGGACACGGCCAGGGCCGCGTCGGCCAGGGCCTGCAGCCCGGACGAGCCGTGGGGCCCCACGGCGCTGTTGGGCCCCTGCAAGCCGGTGGCGATGGACACGTGGGCCAGGGCCATGTTGGGCAGGATCTTCAGCGCGTTGAGGGGGTTCATCCGGTAGCGGGCTTCGCTCCACAGGCGGTTGACGTCGATCCGCGCGTCGTCGTCCTCCGCGCGGCAGCGCGACATCATCCCGAGCACGGACTGCAGGTCGATGGTCTCGTAGCCGGCGGCCACGTACAGACCTCCGTCGCGGGTGTCGGTCCGATCGGCGCACCGGGCGTGGTCGCGCGCCTCGAGGGCGGCGGCCACGGCCAGGCGCGACGGCGGGCTCATCAGCTTGATCGCCTTGCGGTCGGGGAGGCGCTTGCGGGGTACGAATCCGCGGACCTCGGCGGCCCAGCGCCAGGGGAACGTGGAGGCGTCGAACCGCTCGATGGGTCCGACGCCCGAGCGCTGCTCCCACAGGTTGGACAGGGTCTCCGCGCGGGTCAGCCCCAGCGGCGTGATCATGCCGACCCCGGTGATGACCGGGAGGTGGGCCCCGGAGAACCTCACGGCTCACCCCGCTGCAGCAGCAGCGACGCGTTGGAGCCGCCGAAGCCGAAGGAGTTGCTCGCGGCCAGCTGCACCCGCACCTCGCGCGGCTCGTGGGGGATGTGGTCCAGGTCGCACAGGGGATCGGGACGATCGAGGTTCGCGGTCGCGGGCAACACGCCCCGGAGCATCGCGGTCCAGGTGAAGACGGCCTCGACCGCGCCCGCGGCGGCCACGAGGTGGCCCATCTGGCCCTTGTTGGAGGAGACGGGGACCGAACCCGCGTGCTCACCGAGGGCCCGGTGGATGGCGCGGGTCTCGGACAGGTCGTTCATGAGCGTCGAGGTGCCGTGGGCGTTGACGTACCCGAGGTCCTCGGGGGCGACCCGGGCATCGGTCAGGGCGTCCCGGAGCGCCTCGTACGCGCCACCGCCGTCCGGGGGCGAGTCGGTGATGCGGTAGGCGTTGAGGGAGGAGCCGTAGCCCCGCAGCCACCCGAGGATGGGGGCGCCCCTCGCCCGCGCGTGCTCCTCCGACTCCAGCACGACGAATCCCGCGCCCTCGGCGAGCACGAAGCCGTCGCGATCCTGGTCGAAGGGCCTGCTGGACCGGTGGGGCTCGTCGTTGCGCTCGCTCAGCGCGCCGATGAGCGCGAAGCCCGTGACCATGAACGCCTCCACCAGGGCGTCGGTCCCGCCGGCCAGGACCACGTCGGCGTCGCCGCGGCGCAGCATCTGTAGCCCGCGGCCCAGGGCCTGCGCGCCGCTGGTGCAGGCCGTGGAGGAGGTGCGCGCCGGTCCGAGGACGCCGAAGGCCCGGGCGAGCAGGCGCGTCGGCGCCCACGGCTGCAGGCGCGGGTAGTCGAAGGGATCGATGTGGGGGACCACCGGCTCGAGGTTCTCCAGGTGGCGCCAGCGGGCGTAGTCGGCGGAGACCTTCTGGAGCAGCTTGCGGCCCGCCTCGGCGCCCACGCTCAGCCCGACGCGGCGTGGATCGGGGGCGGCGGTGTCCAGGCCGGCCTGGGACCAGGCCTCCGCCGCCGCCTGCAGGGCGAAGCGAACCCGCCGGTCGTGGCGATGAGGCCCCACCCAGTCCTCGTCGAGGAGGTCCAGGGGGCGTTCTCGACGGATCTCCGCGGCGATCTGCACCGGGAACCCGGCCGGGTCCCAGGCGGTGATGCGGTCCACGGCCACGTCCCCGGCGAGCAGGCGGTCCCACGACGTGGGCAGATCCGGGCCCATGGGGGTGACGGCCCCCATCCCGGTCACCGCGACTCGCGACGATCGTGTCAACCTTCCTCCCCGGCTGCTTCGGTCTCCACCCGCTCCATCGGATACCCGAGGCGGATCATCTCGCGGCGCTCGAACTCCTCCAGCGTCACGCCCTCCACCAGGTCGGGCAGGCCCTTGGGATCGAATGCGAAGATCAGCTCCACGTTGCCCTTGCGCTTACCCTCGGCATACACCACGCCTCTGACCACCCCGGACTCCTCGCGCAGCGCCTTGAGCTTCACCTCGAGGGTCACCTCGTGCTGCGGGTGGATGAACGATCGGAACTTGGCCTCGCGGACGATGCTGAGGATCGGGAAGATCCACACGCCGCGCTCGAGGAAGACCGACACCTCGAGCAGCTTCCCCGACAACTGGGCGAGCATCTCCACCAGCATCACGCCCGGGATCACGGGGAACCCCGGGAAGTGGTCGCCGAACAGCGGCAGCTCCTCGTCGAGCTTGATCGTGCCCATCGCGCGCTCGTTCGGGACGATCTCGGTGATCTGATCGATGAGCCTCCACCTCATGGTCGCGGTTCCTCCGGGGCCTCGTACGTGCGCCCTTTCCAGGTGGTCCTGCGCCACCCGCGGGTCTGTGCCATCGAATCGAGAATGATGCCGCTCAGCAGCGTCGCCTGCAACGGGTGTAGCAGCACGTGACCCCACGAGTAGGCCTCCGTGTCCACCCAGCGGGTGATGGTGCGGTAGGCGATGATGCCGGCCGCGGCGGTGAGGGTCAGCACCTCGGCGGGCCCCAGGTGCCCCAGGGCCATCGACGCGACGGCCACCGGGACCAGCACGCACGGCCAGACGCTGGTCAGGGTCAGGTACGCCACCGCGGCCAGGGCGAGGCCGGGCCGCGCCTGCATGGCCGGGTAGAAGTTCTTGGCCCAGCCGTTCCAGATCTCGCGCAGATCGGTGTACATGCGCGTGCGCATCAGGCCCAGCGCGAAGGCCATGCGCAGTCTGCCGCCGCCGAACTTCACGGCGCGGGCCAGGCTCACGTCGTCGATGATCGAGCCGCGGATCGCCTCGTGGCCGCCCACCTGATCGTAGGTGGCGCGCCGGATGTGGATGAACTGGCCGTTGGCGATGCAGTGGTCGTCGTCGGGGTCGTTGACCTTGTCCAGGGGGCTGAACAGGACGATGAAGTCGGCGATGAACGGCATCATCGTCCGCTCCCAGAACGACTCCATCTCCAACTGGGCGAACCACGACACCATGTCGGCCTCGCTGTCCGCCGCCAGCCCGACGGCCTGGCGCACGGCCTGGGGCGCGAGCTGCACGTCGGCGTCGATGAACAGCAGCCAGTCCCCCTCGGCCTGCTGCGACGCCTGGTGCAGGGCCCAGTTCTTGCCCTTCCAGCCCTCGGGCAGCGGCGCGCCGGCCAGCCGCCGCACCCGGGCGTCCTCGTTGGCGAAGCGCGCCACGATGGCCGCGGTGTCGTCCTCGCTGCCGTCGTCGAGCACGAGCACCTCGTGGATGGGGTGGTCCTGGGCGAGGACTCCGGCCACACATCGACCGATGACCGCCCCCTCGTCGCGGGCGGGGATCAACACGCTGATCCTGGGCTGCTCGCCGGGGGAGGGGAGGGGATACTGATCGGGCCGGACCACGAACCTCGCGCGGATCATCCGCGCCAGCGCGCACGCCAGGTGGACCCACCAGTAGAAGGTGGTCAGTCCGGAGAACACAGCCAGGGCATCGCGCCACACGGCACGGTTTCTATCACACGCGGGGGGGGGTTCGGAGGGCTACTGGACGGTACGGGCCTTGCGCGCCTGCTTGTCGCGGTACATGTCGGCGTCGGCCGCGGCGACCACGGCGCTGGCGTCGGCTGCGGTGGGTGGGCTCGAGGCGAGGCCGATGCTGAGGCCCACGGGCACGGGCAGGGCGTGGAAGGCCGGGTCCATCGCCACGCGCAGGCGGTCGAGCACGGCGCCGGCGCCGGCATCGCCCGTGTCCGGGAGGATGATCGCGAACTCGTCCCCGCCGATGCGGTAGCACAGGTCCACCGTTCGCACGCTGTCCTCGAGGAGCTCGGCCACCGATCGGAGCACCTCGTCGCCCGTGGCGTGGCCGAAGGTGTCGTTGATGGCCTTGAAGTCGTCCACGTCCAGCATCAGCACGGAGAAGCCGTAGCCCTCGTTGCGTCGCGCCCTGGCGCTCTCCTCGGTCAGGCGCTCCTCGAAGGAGCGGCGGTTGCGCAGGCCGGTCAGCGCGTCGCGGAACGCCAGCTGCTGGTACTCGCCGAGGCGCTGCAGCTCACGGCGGAGGCGGGAGTTCTCGGCGCGCAGGCGGGCCATCTGGGCGCGCAGCTCACCGGGGGTGTCCGGGAGTCGCACCTCGGTACGGGCGTTCTCGAAGACCTCGTTCCGGTAGATGACCAAGCCCATGTGCGCTTCTCCGTTGCACCCCACGCGGACGGGTCCACTCGCACCCAGCGGGTGCTCCGCTCGTTCTCGGCGGTGTGGATTGGGGTCACGACAGCGCATGGAGACGCACTGCCTCGACCTTCCGGTCCGTCGTTCGGGGCTGCTTCTGTCGCTCCCCGCGACCTTGGTTTGGGTATCGGACGGGGCGAGCCAAACTTTAGGAAAAAGTAGGGAGCGATGTGGAAGCGCGGGAGGGGAGCGGGGGGAAGCGCGCAACGACGCAACGACACAACGGCGCAGCGCCGGAGAGACACTTCGTTGGCGCGTTGCGCGCGAGGTGCTTCGGGGGTGGATCGAGACATCGAGTCTCTCTTGTTCTCATGGACTAGCATCCCCGGCCATGGATTCGCCCGGACGCTTCGAGCTATTTCCGAAGCCTCACCGTCGCGCCGCCGCGTCGTTGCGTCGTCGCGTGCTTCCCCCAATCCCACGTCGACGGGCGATTCGGGGCTGGCCAAGAGGAGGGGGAGCGGGTGCGGGAGCGGGAGCGGGTGCGGGAGGGGGTCAGTCGACGATGCCGTCGCAGTCGTCGTCGATGCCGTTGCCGGGTTCGTCGATCATGTGGGGGCCGATGTCGGGGTCGGTGTCGTCGCAGTCGCCGCCGGCCTCGGTGGCGCCGTCGTGGTCGTCGTCGTAGTACTCCGTGCCCTCGTCGACGATGCCGTTGCAGTTGTTGTCCTGCCAGTCGGCGATCTCGGCTGCGTTGGGCCAGGCCATGTCGTCGCCGTCGTTGCAGTCTCCGTCGTTCTCGGAGAAGCCGTCGCCGTCGTCGTCGTAGGCCGCGGTCTCCTCGTCGACCACGCCGTCGCAGTCGTTGTCCAGGCCGTCCTCGATCTCCTCGGCGCCGGGGTAGGTGTCGGGGTTGGCGTCGTCGCAGTCGCCGTAGTCGGCGCCGTAGCCGTCGCCGTCGGCGTCGGTCACGCCCGCGCCGCCGCCGCTGCAGTCCCAGTCCA
Organism: uncultured Rickettsiales bacterium; assembly: GCA_964425605.1. Lineage (GTDB taxonomy): Bacteria > Myxococcota_A > UBA796 > UBA9615 > CAYRNR01 > CAYRNR01. Next base: position 16,410 of record CAYRNR010000120.1, read on the forward strand.
CGCCCGGCCCGAGGGCTGGGGCGCCGGGGTAGACGTCGGGGTCGGCGTCGTTGCAGTCGGGCACCACGCCGGGGTCGCCGAGGACCTCGCCCACGTCCACGCAGAGCAGGTCGCCGTCGAGGTCGATGCCGTTCTCGCAATAGCCGTCGCCGTCGTCGTCGTAGTTGGCGGTGCCCTCGTCGATGATGCCGTCGCAGTCGTTGTCGATGAGGTCGGCGAGCTCCTCGGCGCCGGGGTAGACCGCCGGGTCGAGGTCGTCACAGTCGCCGCCGGTCTCGGCGTATCCGTCGCCGTCGTCGTCCGTGGTCTCGGTGCCCTCGTCGATGATGCCGTCGCAGTCGTCGTCCACTCCGTTGGAGACCTCCTCGGCCTCGGGGTAGACGTCGGGGTCGCCGTCGTTGCAGTCGTCGTCGTTCTCGGTGAACCCGTCGCCGTCGTCGTCGTAGGCGTCGGTGCCCTCGTCCACGATCTCGTCGCAGTCGTTGTCCACGCCGTCCTCGATCTCCTCGGCGCCGGGGTGGGTCGTGGCGTCGGAGTCGTCGCAGTCGTCGGCGCACACGGAGTGGCCGTCCCCGTCGCCGTCGAACTCCAGGGACCAGGTGGCCTCGCAGTCGTTGCCGTACAGATCCACGTCGGCGGAGAGCAGGGCGCCGGCGTCGGTGATCACCGTGAGCAGCCCGGAGTCGGGCTCCTCGTCGGCGGGGGTGAAGGCGACCACCAGGGTCAGCTGCTGGCCCGGCCGCAAGGTGGCGGGCAGCTCGGGGTGCTCGGGATCGTCGGGATCGGGGATGGCGCCGAAGGCGGAGGTCTCGCTGAGCATCTCGATGCCGGTGACGGTGAACGTGACCGGCCCGTCGTTGCGGGCCATGACCAGCTGCTCCTCGGTGTCCCCGAAGCTCACGGGGCCGAAGTCCACCAGCGACGGGTAGACGGTCATGATGCCGTCCCGGCCGCTGCCCACCAGCGTCACGGCGACGCGTTCCTCGAGTCCGTCCGAGGAGATGAGCAGGGTGGCCTCGTCCTCGGCGTGCTCCACCGGCGAGTAGGAGATGGCGACGATGGCGCTCTCTCCGTCCGGGATGTTGCCGCTGAACGACTCGGTCACCTCGAACACGTCGCTGGGCTCGGCCAGGGTGATCGAGGTCACGGACACGTCCGCGGTGCCGGTGTTGTCCAGGTTGAGCTCCACCGTGGCCGTGGACCCGATGGTCACCATGCCGAAGTGGACGGCGCCCGGGCTCGGCGTGACCTTGCCCTTGGACTTGGTGACCACATTCTCGGAGCAGCCCAGGGCCACCACCAGAAGGATCGATGCCAGAAGTCCGACTCTCAGATACAGCTGTCGCACGTAGTCCTCCCTCGAACGGGTCCTAGCAGTGTATCCAACGCGTCCGTGGATGGTCCACGTTTCAGAGAAACGCGTGCGAAAGGGGAGCTACGCGTCGTCGTCGTCGTCGGACGCGCTGTCGTCGTCACCGGCGGGGTCGTAGCACTCCTGATCGGCGTCCATCACCCAGCCCTCCTCGCAGGGCATCTCCCACGGAGGGGTCTCGCAGGCGGCGAACAACAACAGCGCGGCCACGGTGAGCAGGACACGGGGGGACATGGGCACCTCTTCGAACCGTGAGTATATCGGATGCTCGACGCGTCGACAGTCGACAGGCGCGCGCGGAGCATGGACCATGGAGACAAGGAGGGAACGATGCGTATCCTCGTCGTGATCGCCGTGGGTATCGGGCTCGGGTTCGGGGGACCGAGTGCTGGCGCGGCGCAGACCTGGACGGCGAGCGCGACCGTGGATCTCGGCGGCGTCTGGGACGCCCCCACCCACCGCACGGCCCGCATCCACGTGGTCCTGACCACCGTCGTGGCCGAACAGTCCACCGGGGGCTTCACCTTTGCCCTGCCCAGCGTGGCGTGCGGCCTCGGCGCGGAGCTCACGCGCGTGTGCGAGCCAGTGGAGGTGGAAGGTGCGCGCGCCAGGGGCGGCGAGGCACCGTTCCACTTCGGCTCCGGGCTGCTCAAGGTCAAGCTCCCCGAGCTGGCCCACCCAGGGGACACCGTGGAGATCGAGTTGACCTACGCCTACCCGGCGTTCGGGCGCGGCTCCGGCGTCGTGGGGCTCGGCGGGGGGGCGGGATGGCTGCCCCGCGGCGAGCGGCCCCTGGGGGACGTGGAGCTGCACGTCACCACCCTGGCCGGGGAGCGGGGCGTGGCGAGCGGCGTGATGGTACGGGACGAGGAGCGCGGCGCGCAGCGCGAGACCGTGTGGGAGCAGGTGGACGGCGATCGGCCGGCCCTGCTGGTGGGCCCCTTCGGCCCCACCGCGCCGGTGGTCCCGGGGGCGGCGGACATGACGCTGACGCGGCGGACGGCCCTGGAGCCGGAGCTCGAGGCCCTGGTACGCGAGGCCGTGGCTGCGCACGTGGGCACGGGCGGGGAACCCCGGCGACCTGTGCAGCTGGTGGTGGCGCCGTACCGGCGCGGTGACGTGGGCGCCCCCCTCGTCGGCCCTGCCGGCGCATTCGGCGCGGACGTGATCCTGCTGCATTCGCCCTTCCCCACGCCCGCGTTCGACGTGCAGCGCCCGGATCGCCTGTTTCCCATCCCTTCGCGGGAGGTGCGCTCCACCGAGGAGGTGATCCGGGCGGGGCTCGAGGCGAGCCGGCGCCACAGCGTGCGCGTGACCGACGGGGATCGCGACGCGTGGATCCCGGGGTTCCTCGAGCAGGCCATGGACGACCGCCCTCCGTTCTCGGATCCATGGTCGGCGCCGGCGGGGCTGTTGCGCCGCGATCACTCGGCGTTGTGGCCGGGGGACGAGATCCCGCGATCCCCCGACCTCGAGGGGCTCGGCCGCTACCTGGCGCAGCTCGTGCGGCTTCGCATGGGGGACGACGCCTTCGACGCGAGCCTGACCCGCACCCTGACCGCGGCCGCCGCGCAGCCGCTGGACACCGGCGCGTTCCTGGACGCGTGGCACGACGACCTGGACGATCCGGCGCTGCTGGAGACCTTCGCCGACGTGCTCGCCCTGGAGGAGCGCGCGTTCGTCGAGCTGACCTGGAGCTCCTCGGCGGTGGGCGAGGAGGGGCAGGGAGGCGGGCACGACGCCGAGATCCTCCTGACGCTGCACGGTGGCCACGCCGGACCGCTGGCCGTGCACCTGGGGCTGCTCACCACCACCGGAGAGGTGCGTCAGCTGTGGACCCTGGCCCCCGCCGGCCCCTCCAGGCTCGAGGTCGAGGGGCTCCCGGCCTCCCTGGCCGAGGTGTTCGTGATCCGGGACGGCCTGGTCGTGGGGATCGCGTCCGCCGACGTGATCCCCCCTTGAACGCCCACCGACTGTAGCCCTCGCGCGACATGGGGTGTAGCCTGTACGCGACAGTCCACGCTGTCGCCCAAACGCGACAGCGTGCGCTGGCCGTGGAGGCGAAGGATGCCCGGAAACGCCGACCAGCAGCTGGCCGAGCTCCTCGGGAGGCTCGTGGAGCTCCAGGAGGAGGGGCTGTCCGTGCGCGAGGAGGAGCAGGAGCTCCTGGAGCAGCTGCACCCGCTGGTGACCCGCTCCGCCATCGGCAAGGACCGCGAGGTGGAGCAGCTGCGCCAGCAGGTGGAGCGCTACCGCGCCGAGCGCGACGTCCTGCGGCTCGTGGCGGGCCTGGTGGACGCGGGCGCCGCCGAGGACGCGCAGAGCTACGTGGCCGAGGCCGTGCGCGCCGTGGAGCAGATGCCCGGGGTGGAGAAGGGCTGCATCGTGCTGTTCGACGGCGACGGCGCGCCGGAGGTGCTCGAGACCATTCGCGTGGCCGCGACCGAACGGGAGATGCTCGGCGAACAGATCAGCCAGGGGATCGTCGCGCGGGTCCGCGAGACGGGGCAGACCCTCTACTGCGACGAGGCGGAGCGGGACGTCCACTGGAAGGAACTCCACAGCGTCCAGGCGCTGAACATGAAGACCGTGCTGTGCTGTCCCATCCCGGACCACCGGGGGGGACCAGTCCGCGGCGCCCTGTACCTGGAGAACCGTACCCGGTCGGACGCGTTCCCCGAGGCGTGGCGCGAGGCCGTGCGGCTGCTGGCGACCCAGATGTCCCAGAACCTCGGGCTGCTGGAGCAGCGGGCCGAGGTGGTCGGTGGTGATCCCACCGGACCCTACCGCGCCGGCGGACGCTTCGACGACATCGTCGGCACCAGCGCGTGCACGGCGCGTTGGCTGGCGGACATCGATCGCCAGCTCACCAGCGACCGGGCCCGCCCCGTGCTGATCACCGGCGAGACCGGGGTGGGCAAGGGGCTCACCGCGGCGGCCCTCCACCGCCACGGTCCTCGTCGCGACGGGCCGTTCGTACGGGTCAACCTGGTGGCCCTGTCCGAGACCCTCGCCGAGTCAGACCTGTTCGGCGTGGAGCGCGGCGCCTTCACCGGCGCCGTGGAGCGGCCGGGGCTGTTCGTGCAGGCCCACGGCGGGGTCATCTTCCTCGACGAGATCGGCGAGATCTCCCCCCACCTCCAGCAGAAGCTGCTGGGCGTGCTGGACGACTACCGGCTCCGGCCGCTGGGCGGCAAGCGCGAGGTCAAGGTGGACGCCTGGGTCATCGCCGCGACCAACTGCGATCTGGACGATCGGGTTGAGCGGGGCCTGTTCCGCGAGGACCTCCGGCGGCGGCTGATGAGACAGCAGATCGTCATCCCGCCCCTGCGCGAGCGCCCCGCGGACGTGGAGGCGCTCGTCCAGCACTTCGTGCAGCGTGAGGCCGCGCACCGGGACTCGCCGCCCCCGTTCGTCTCTCCCGACCTGATGGTGCTGCTGCAGTCCATGGACCTCAAGGGCAACGTCCGCGAGCTGGAGACCCTCGTGGAGCTGACCATGGAGCAGGCCGAGGGCACGATCCTCACCGCGGGCCACCTGCGCCGGGCGCTGCGCCGCGACGCGCCGCACCCGCCGGGCACGCTGGACCACGGCTGGGAAGCGATCAACAACACCTTCCAGGAGCGGTATCTCCGATGGGCATGGGAGCAGTGGGGCCCGTCCGTCGCCAACGTGGCGCGCGAGTTGAACCTGCACCGGGCGAGCCTGTACCGTGCCTGCCGTAGACTGGGCATCGAGATAGGGGGGGGTGACAACGGGGGGCAGGAGCGCTGAGCCGTGGCACGGGATGACGAATTCCGGGATGCCGCGTCCGGGGATGGGGAGGACGCCGCTTCGAACGCTGCTCCGGAGGCGGTCCCCGCGGACCCCGACGACCTGGAGCTGGTGGAGAAGATCGCCCGCGGCGAGGCGCTGCGCTTCAAGGCGGAGCGCTTCAAGCGCAGGGGCGGCATGGGGCTCGTCTCCGGGGTCCACGATCTGCTCCTGGACCGTCCCCTCGTGCGCAAGCGGCCGCGGCGGAAGCTGCGCGCCGCGAACGACTGGCGCGCGTTCGTCTACGAGGCCCAGGTCACCGCCCAGCTCAACCACCCGGCCATCGTCCCCCTGTTCGATCTCGGCTACGACAAGGCCGGCTTCTACTACCTGATGCCCCGCGTCCAGGGCACGACCCTGCACAAGGTCCTGACGCAGCTGGCGTCCGGGGACGAGGAGACGATCCTCCGCTACCCCTCGACGCGCCTGCTGAACATCTTCCGCACCGTGTGCGGCGCGGTCGCCCACGCCCACCAGCGGGGCATCGTGCACCGGGACATCAAGCCCGATCAGGTGCTGCTCGGTGAGCACGACGAGGTCCTGCTCACCGACTGGGGCCTCGCCGCGCAGATGGGGCGGGTCCGGTCCGAGTACGTCCAGGGCACGTCCATCGGCGCGAGCGCAGGCACCATCCGCAGCGGCCAGACCGTGCTCGACGGGGTGCACGGCGCGCCCCGCTACCAGCCACCGGAGCGCCTGGAGGCCGGGCGCAGCATCCCCGCGCACTACACCCAGGACGTGTACAGCCTCGGCGCCGTGCTGTACCACCTGTTGACCCTGCGCGCTCCCGTGGATCCGCCTCGGGATCCAGGCATCCAGGCCACGGATCCCGGATACCTGGTCTTCATCCGCCGTCAGGTGGCCCGCCTGGAGCCCCCCTCGCGGCGGGGGGGGGCCCCCGCGCTGGATTCGGTGTGGGACGACATCTGCATGCGCTGCCTGTCCGTGTCGCCCGCCGACCGGTACCGCGACGCCGGCGTGCTGTACCGCGCGGTGGAGGCAGCCCTGTCCGAGGCGGACGAGCGCCGCCGCAACCGTGAGCGGGCCGCGCGGGCCCTGGCAGACGGAGCTCGGGCAGTCCGCGATCTGGACCAGGTGTCCGAGTCCCTGTTCGAGGCTCGGGTGGGCTTGCGGAACCTCACTGCCTCGATTCCGCCGTTTCAGCGGGCGCAACGGCGCGAGGAGCTGTGGGCTGCCGAGGACGAGGAGCAGAAGCTCGCGCGCGCCCACTCCGAACTGCTGGCCGAGGCCGAGCGGGCCTACGAGGTCGCGCTGACCATCGACGCGAACAACGCCGAGGCCCGCGCCAGCCTCGCAGATCTCTACATGGACCGCGCCCAGGAGGCGGAGGCCGCCGGCGATGGCCCGGCGGCGGCCTACTTCCACCTGCGCATGGGCCGCTTCGACGACGGTACGCGGGCCAGCTTGCTGCGGAGGCACGCCCAGGTTCGCGTCGAAGGGCTCCCCGAGGGCGCTCGCGTGCGCGTTGCCCCTCTCCAGGAGCGGGATCGGAGACTCGTACCGGGGCAGTGGCAGGCCGCGGACGATCCGACAGGGAGCCCGATCCGCCTCGAGCCCGGGCGGCACGCCGTCGAGATCTCCGCCCCTGGTCGCGCGTCTGCCCGGTACTCCCTCCTGCTCGACCCCGGCGAGACCATCACCCTCGATCCAGCGCTACCCCTCGAAGACCGCATCCCCGAGGGATTCGTGTACGTGCCCCGCGGGCCGTGCTGGCTGGAGGGAGACCCGCTGGCGTCGGGCAGCGGCCCCAAGCGCCGGGCCGTGCTGGGCGACTTCGCCATGGGGGTCTTTCCGGTGACCATGGCCCAGTACCGGGCCTTCCTCGTTGCACTCCCAGGGGAGGAAGCGGAGCAGCGGGTTCCACGGGATCCGGTGGATGACATCGCGCTCTTCGAGCGGATCGGACGCGATTGGATCATCCCCGACGCCGACACCCACGGCGACACGGTGTCGCATGACATGCCGGTGCTGTTGATCCGCGCGGTGGATGCCGAGGCCTACGCGGCCTGGCTGTCGCGTGAGGGCGACAGGGTGTTTCGACTGCCCTCGCGGGACGAGTGGGAGTACGCGGCGAGGGGAGGCGACGGGCGGATCTTCCATGGGGAGACTATCCCGAACCCACGTTCTGCTGGGGCCGCGAGCCCCAGCGCGGCAAGCCTGTCCCGGCGCCCGCGGGCCTCTGCCCTGAAGACTGCTCGCCCGTCGGCGTGCGGGACCTGGCCGGAGGTGTGGGCGACTGGCTCGCCGACGAGCACGGAGTGGGAGGCGAAGGGCGCAACTTGGGCGGCGGCTCCTGGTTCGCGTCCCACGCCACCCAACACCTCGCTCGGAGGTTCGGGCTCGATCCGAGCCACCGAAGCGCTGGCGTCGGTTTCCGGCTGCTGCTCGAACTCTGAACGGCGATCCAATCAGTTCCAGGGGCCGTCGTCCCAGAACCCGGCCGGGGACTCGTCCAGCTCGTACACCAGATCCTTGAGGTCGTAGAACTTGTACCCCTCCCAGTTGGAGTCGTACGTGCCCTCGTCGTGGATCTCGTAGTTCAGCCACTCGCGGAACTCAACGAACGTGGCCGGCGGGTTGGAGCAGGGGTAGGCGATGAAGAACAACGTCAGCTCGGTCCAGTGGGGGTCGTCCGACGTGCCCAGGGCGCTCTCCCACTGGGTCTTGGTCGGCGGGTTCTCGGGGCAGGCCGGCACGAAGGTGTGCTGGATGTCGACGGCGTCCCACCAGTCCCAGCCGGTCACGGCGTGGGCGGGCGCGGGGCGCATCCCGAGGACGACGACGACGGCGGCGACGGTGAACAGGGCGACGATGGGGGCGATTCGTTGGACTCTCATGGTTCTCTCCTAGGCAATTCGTTGTGCGTTTTTCGTGCCGGTTCGCGGCCGGCGATGCCCGCATGTGAAGCGAGATGTATGCCACGGAAGCGTTTGCGTGCGCATGCGCGCCCCAGGCGCGCGAAATGACGCGACTATTTTTTTTGAAGAGGGGAGAGACAGGCTCGTGGAGGCAGGGGTGGCTGTCGCGTCTGGGCTACACCTTGCGGCGCTCACGGCCCGATTCTGTCGCGTCCAGGCACCGCAGGTCGGCGACGGCGCTGGGGCGGGCGGGCAGGTAGAGCTCGAAGGTCGTCATCATCGGGCCGTGGTGGATGCGCGAGAAGCCGTTCATGGCCTCGAGCGCGCCGTCGAGGGAGGCGCTCGTGGTGGAAGGATGGGAGGAGCCGGTGTCGTCCAGCGCGGCGCCGCCCAGCGGTTCGCCGTCGAACGTGGTGCCGCAGAGGGTCCCCACCGAGAGGCGCACGTAGCGCCCTGGCGTCATGTCGGGTGCGATCTCGCGGGCGGCGGCGCGGCCCATGCTGCGGTTCTTGGACGCCAGGTGGAGCATGCCGCCGCCGGGCATGGCGTCCTGTGCCCTCGTCACCAGGTTCACCAGGGCCTGGTGGAGCAGCCGCGGATCCACCTTCACGGGCCACAGGACCGGCTCCAGCTCCAGCTCGACCGCGCAGGAGAAGGGCAGGGTCCGGTCCACCATCTCCACGATGCCCTCGAGCACCTCGTTCGCGTCGACGGTCTCGGGGGCCGTGGCCCCGGGACCGAGCTCCGTGGCGAGCCTGTTCGTGATCCCGATGGCCCGCTGGAGGTCCTCGGTGTAGGCCAGGATGCGGGCGCGGTCGCGTGCGTTCGCCGAGATGTCGTCGGCCAGCAGCGACGCGTCGAGCTTGAGCCCGGCCAGGGCATTCTTCAGGTCGTGCACCAGCTGCGTGGTGCGGTACGGCGCGCTCGCCGGGGGCCTCGATGGACGTGTGTCGTGGACCATTGCGTACTCCTTCGCCGTCGTTCGGCGCGCCCGTGGACCCACGGGTGCGCACGCCCTTCCTGCGCTGCGAAATGCGTGCCGACCATGGACGAAGCGGCGAAATAGTCTGTAACCATATGAAAATACATATGAAAACGACTGTTCGTGGTGGAATTTTTCGGCTTCGTGATGTTGCGTGGACGCGACAGATCCGGGGTGGATGGTCCGAAAAGTGTCGCGTCTGCGCGACACTTTCGTCGATGGTGAGCGGCGGTCTAGAATGAACCTCCCCCCCCTCACGCGGATGGACCATGCGCAAGATCCCGCTGCTTCTGCTCATCGCCCTGCTCGGCTGCAACGCCTCTCCGCCGGAGGAGCCGGCCCCGGCCGTGCCGTCCGAGCCGCAACCCGGAGGCACCCTCGTGGTGGCGATCCCGGCGGATCTCGCGTCGTTCAACCCCCTCGTCGCCAGGGGCAGCCTCAACTTCGACGTGCTCCAGCACATGTACCCCGCGCTCACCGAGGCGGAGCTGGACTGCCGGCTGCGGTTCGGACCCGGCCTGGCCGAGTCCTGGGAGTGGAGCGAGGACGGCAAGACCCTGACGATGCACCTGTCGCAGGGGGCCACGTGGCTCGACGGCGAGCCCGTCGACGCCGCCGACGTCCTGTTCACGCTGCAGCTGGCCGCCGATCCCGAGGCCGCCAGCCCCCTCGGGCGTGGCCTGGTCAACCTGGACCCCCTCAGGCCGCCCGAGAAGGTCGACGCCCACACCCTGCGCCTCCACTACCGGGAGGCCGGCGATCCCACCGCCATGCTCGTCGACGTCGCCCGCTGCCTGGTCGTCCCCGAACACGCCCTGCGTGGCGTCCCCGCGGCAGACCTGCGGGGAGCCGACTTCTCCACCGCCCCGCTGACGAGCGGCCCCTTCGACCTGCACCGTTGGGAGCCCGGCGTCGAGATCGAGCTGCGTCGTCGCCCGGAGCATCCCGCCGGCCCACTCCTCGACCGCGTGGTCCTGCGGATCATGACCGATCCCGCCGCCCGCGAGATGGCCTTCGCCAGCGGCGACGTGGACATGCTCATCGGACCGGAGATCGCGTCGGTGTCGCGTCTGCGCGACAGCCGCCCAGGCACGCAGGTGTTGCGCCGGGGCTACAGGTTCCTCGAGTTCGTGGCGTGGAACCTCGGGGACGCCCGCTTCGCCGACGTCCGGGTCCGCCGCGCCCTGGCCCACGCCATCGACACCGAGACCCTCATCGCCACGTTGCTCACGTCGGGCGAGGACCGATACGGCCTCCCCGCCACCGGCACCGTCTGCCCCGAGCTGTGCGGCGTGGTCGACGGCAGCATCCAGCCCCTGGCCTTCGACCCGGCCCTCGCCCGCGCCCTCCTCGCCGAGGCTGGCTGGGCCGACGGCGACGGGGACGGCGTGGTCGAGCGCGCCGGCGCGCCCCTGTCGTTCAACCTGATCCACGCCAGCGGCGACGCTCGCCGGGACCAGGCGGTGCTCGTCATCCAGCAGCAGCTCGCCGAGGTCGGCGTCCGGGTCGAGCTCTCGCCCATGGATCGCAGCGCCCTGTATCAGCGCCTCCGCGAGCGGGACTACGAGGCCGCCCTGAGCGGCTGGGCCACGGGCCTGCACATCGATCCCGGCCCCTACTGGAGCTCTGGCGACGACGCCCCGTTCAACATCACCGGCTACGCCAACGCGGACGTGGACCGACTCATCGAGCGCGGAGACGCCGCCCGATCCCACGAGGAGGCCGAGCCCATCTGGCGGGAGATCCTGGCCAAGATCTACGAGGACCAACCCTACTGCTTCCTCTACTGGGCCGACGAGGTGGTGTTGCTGGACGGCAGGTTCCAGGACGCGGGCTCCAGCACGTTGAACCTGTTCCACGACCTGCACCGATGGTGGGTGCCCGAGGCTTCGCGCCGGCGCGACTGACCCGCTTGTACGCCCGCGCCGCGCACGATAGGCTCCCCGGACTCCAAGAACTTCAGACCCGGCGCGCGAGCGCGCCATAGCCCCGAGAGGCCATCATGAGCGAGATCGAGTACTCCGTGATCGACCGGTTTTTGCGTTACGTGCAGATCGACACGCAGG
>CAYRNR010000121.1:0-27247 GCA_964425605.1 uncultured Rickettsiales bacterium
ACAGGTCGCCGCCCTTCTTGGCGGGGAAGACCACGATCTCCGACTCCTCGCCGACCGGGATGGTCACCCGCTCGCCGACCGGATCGTTGTCGTAGCCCTCGAGGATCTGGGCGATGGCCGGGGCCTTCTTGTTCTTGAGGACCTGCTCCTCGATGGCCGGCGCGGTGACCTTGTTGATCGCCGCCAGTCCAGCTCCGGAGACCATGGCCGAAACCATGAGCACGATGATCATCTGGGCGATCTCACGCATTGGTCTTGAGCCTCCTGCCGAACGGCACCGGACCGATACGATCCAGCAGCGGCGCCGCGGCGTTCATGATCAGCACTGCGAAGAAGGCGCCCTCACCCGCCGCACCCCAGGTACGGATCAGCACGGTCAGGACTCCGGCGCCCAGGCCGAACAGCAACATCCCCCACCCCGTGGTGGGGGACGTGACCCAGTCCGTGGCGACGAACACCGCCACGAAGAACAGCGCCCCGGCGAACAGGGTGAACGCCGGCGGCGGATAGGTCGCTGGGTCCACCTGATAGAAGATGTACGCGAGGAGCCAGGCGCCGCCGATGAACCCGAACGGGATCTGCCAGGGCACGACCCGCGTGCCGATGAGGATCAACCCGCCCAGCAGGATCGCGACGATGGACGTCAGGCCGATGCCGCCGGGGTGGTCGCCCCAGATCAGCTCGTGGAGGTTGGCCCGCTGGGCGAGCTTCGGCAGCACCTTGGTCGCGGCGATGGGATCGGCGGCCTCGACCCAGTGGGTCTGGGAGTCGTCCGTGACGGTCTCGAGCATCGGCAGCGGCTTGAAGAAGGTGTTGGTCTCACCGGGCCAGGAGATCTGGACCAGGACCAGGGCCACCAGCGCCGGGTGGAACGGATAGTTCCAGGCGTTGCCGAACACCATCTTGCCCAGGGCCACGCAGAGCACACCGCCGACCAGGACGATCCACAGGGGCGTTCCCGGCGGCATCATCAGCGCCAGCAGGACGCCCAGCAGGGCCGAGTGGCCGTCGAGCACCTTGATCTTCTGGCGGGTCACCAGGGCGATGGCCACCTCGGTACCCACCGCGGACAGCAGCCCGACCAGCAGGATGGCCAGCGCCTTGCCACGGAAGAGGTACAAGGCGGCGAGGATGACCGGGGCCAGGCCCAGGAAGGTCAACCTCACCATGCCGGCGATGGACCGCCCCCCGTGACGGTGGGGAGCCATCCCTACGGTGTACATGTTCATGACCGCAGCCTCCTGGACATCACCTCGGTCTTGCCGTGCAGCAGGTAGTGCACGTTGGCGCGCCGCGAGGGACAGACGTAGGCGCAACACCCGCACTCGATGCAGGTGAGCAGGTCGTAGGCGAGCGCGTCCTCGAAGCGGTCGTACTCGCACAGCATGCTCAGCGTGTTGGGCCGCAGGCGCACCGGGCAGGCGCGGACGCAGGCCCCGCAGTTCATGCAGGGTTCGTTGGTGAAGTCGACCAGCTCGTCCTCGCCGAGCACGGTCAGGGCGCCCGACAGGCGGGTCACCGGCGCGTCCATGCTGTGCTGGGCGCGGCCGCGCATGGGGCCGCCGAAGACGATCGAACCGACGGCGCCCTTGGTGCCGCCGCACGCCGCGAGCACGTCCTTCATGGGGGTCCCGATGCGGACCCGGACCATGCGGGAGTGCCCCACGCGGCCGATCACGTGCACCACGCGGTCGATCTGCGGGCGGTTGAGCTGGACGGCTCGACCCACGTCGATGACCGTGTCGATGTTCTCGACGATGACGCCCATGTCACGCGGCTCGCTGAACGCGCCGCCGACCTCGAAGCCGGCGATGGATTTGATGAGCATCGCGTCGTTCACCGACGGGTACTGCCAGGGGCGCGCCGGCACGGGCCAGATCTCGAGGGGGTCGCAGAGCTGTTCGATCCCACGATCGTCCAGGCCCCGGCCTGCGCCGCTGTCCAGCACCAGGTGCACCGAGGTCGCCCCGAGGATGTGCTTGATCACCTCGAAGCCCTGCCGGGCCTCCTCCACGTGATTGAGCAGCACCGTGTCGAGGGTGTCGATGGCCGGATCCACGTCCACTGCACGGACGATGAGGTGCTCCACCGACCGCATCACCGGCGCGCCGGACACGCCGACGAAGCCGCGGGGGTCGATGGCCGTGGCCAGATCGCGGTGGGAGGGTTCGGCGCCGAATCCGGAGGTGATCACGCCCGCGTTGCGCACGCGCTCGAGCATCTCCTGGGGGGACAGCGCACCCCAGTCCCCCTCGGCGGCGGGCTCGGTCAGCCAGCGCTCCTCGCCGTCCCCCTCGATGACGACGCTGAGTTCGTCCCTGCCCTCGGGGCCGGGACGTTCCTCGACGGCGGTCACCTTGCCGGAGATGGTGGCCAGGATGGGCACGCCGACGGCGTCGGTGGGTGCGCCGACCACGGTACCGATCGCGACCTCGTCCCCCACCTCCACGGCCGGGGCCGCGGGCGCGCCGGCGGCCTGCCGCATGGGCAGCACGACGGAGCGCGGGAGTGGGAGGTCGACGATGTCTCGGTGGGTGGGGGACGGAGACGGAAGCCGTATCCCCCTTGCAGAAGCGAACAGACTCATGGAAGTCCACTCCGCGGCTGTGAGGCTAGCGGTCTCCCCGGGGAGCAAGCCCGCTCTCCAGGGAGCCGCTTATATACATGAATTGAACAGGCTTGGACAGGGGGCCGGACCCGGGGGTCGATCTCGAGCTGCAGCGACCGCTACTCGGCCGCTGGGGCGGCCGCGCATCCGTCGTCACCCGCCGCCTCGGCCGGGGCCAGCGCGTCCAGCTCCTCGCGCCGCGCCACGAGGTCCGCCAGCGTACGCCGGCCCAGGACCGCGCGGATGGCCTCGTCCAGCTCCACGAACAGCTCGCGGGTGACGCACGACGGCGTCTTGGCGCACGTGTCGGGGAACTCCACGCACTGGACCAGGGCCAGGGATCCCTCCAGGGCCTCGAGGACCTCCACCGCCGTGATGCTCGCCGGGGGTCGCGTGAGCTCCCAGCCACCGCCGAGTCCTCGGCGGCTGACCACCAGGCCCGCCATCTTCATGGAATAGAACAAGGTGTCGAGGTACTTGCGCGACACCTGCTGGGCGTCGGCGATCTCCTGCATGCTGGTGGTGCCGCCGCCGTGGCGCGCTGCCAGCTCGACGATGGCGCGCAGTCCGTAGCGGGATCGGGTCGATAGCTTCATTTCGCACTCCAGACCCGGATCGTCCTATCGCGCGCGGATGGGCGATGCAAGGGGGATTCCCCGAGGGCGCCGGAATCCGGTGCACAGTGAGGTGGACGGGCAGGGACGAGATCATTATGATGGCCAACCTCGTAAAAGCGAGTAGGAGCCGCACATGCAGGCAATCTCGACCCGCCTCTGGACGCCGTTCATGGTCGCGGTCGGGCTGGCGATGCTGCTCTGGCCCGGTTCCCGGGCCCGATCCCAGCAAGAGACCCCGCCCGACGCCGCCCAACTACCCACCGACCCCGACATGGTCCTGGACCTGGTGGACAAGCACCCGGAGCTGGCCGCGGAGTTCATGCCCCTGCTCATGCCGGGCGGGCCCGAGCGTCCCGCGGAGTGGTCTTGCCTCGGCTGCCACGACGAGCAGGTGGAGCGGGCCGCGTGGATGACCTCGGTGCACGAGGCGCGCTCGGTGAGCTGCCTGCACTGCCACCCCGAGGCGGTGGACGTCCCGCACGCCGAAGCGGTGGACGGCGTCCACTGCGGCAAGTGCCACCGGGAGACCAACGCCATCGTCGCCGACGCCGAGACCAGCGCCCACGGCCCCAACGGCCCGGGCGCGGCCGCCGGTTGCGGCGGCTGCCACGATCCCCACGTCATGGGTGAGGCGGGCGCCGACGCCGCCGCCATGGTCACGTCCGGCTGCGTCGAGTGCCACGACAAGGACGAGGACCTCGCTCAGAAGCACTCGGAGTTCCTGGCCGCCTCTGACCTGCACCTGGCCAAGGTGGGCTGTCAGTACTGCCACATCGACGGCAACGACTCCGCGGCCGTGCACAACGTCAAGTTCGGCGAGGCCGCCGACATCGGCTGCACCGACTGCCACGGCGCCGACTCCGTGCTCGCGGTGGCCGACGCCCTCGACGACGAGGAGGCAGCCGGCATCCTCGAGGTGGACAACAACGAGCTCATCCGCGAGACCGGCTACCTGATCGGGGCCAACCGGATCCTCGGCCTCGACATCCTGATGATCCTGCTGGTGCTCGGCGCCTGCTGCTTCCCCGTCTTCCACGGCGGGCTGCGCATCCTCTTCCGGAGGGCCCAGTGATGAAGAAGGTCTACCTCCATCCCGTCATCGAGCGCTTCTGGCACTGGGTGCACGCCCTGTGCATCGTGGGCCTGATCATCACAGGTATCGGCATCCACTGGCCCAACAGCCTCAACTTCATCGGCGGCCTCGAGACCTCCGTGACCCTGCACAACTGGATCGGCTGGATCACGGTCTTCGACTTCCTGCTGTGGATCGCCTACAACCTCATCCTCAAGCGCATCCACCACTACATCCCCCGCAAGAGCGACATCTGGCCCGGCACCCTCGTCCAGGCCCTGTACTACGGCATGAACTGCTTCCTCGGCGGTGAGCACCCGTATCACCCCACGCCTGACAACAAGTTCAACCCGCTGCAGAAGATCTCCTACCTGGTGGTCATGATGATCATCATGCCGCTGGTGCTGCTCACCGGGCTCTTCTACATGTACCCCGTACTGTTCGAAGGTGTGATCTTGGCCTTCGGCGGCCTGCAGGTCATCGCCATCGCCCACTTCGTGCTCGGCGCGGTCTGCTCCGCCTTCCTGATCGTGCACGTGTACCTGTGCACCATGGGCAGCACCGTGATCGAGGACTTCACGCACATGATCACCGGGTACGGCGAGGATCACTCGGGGCATCACTAGTCCCGGTCTCCCGTGATACCGTCGGGGCATGCCCCGCGCGCTCCTGATCACCCTCGCACTCCTGCTCCCCCTCCCCTCCTCCGCCCAGCCCGTCCAGCCGAACATCATCTTCATCCTGGCCGACGATCTGGGCTACGGGGACATCGGCGTACACGGCCAGGCGGACATCCGGACACCGTCCATCGACCAGCTGGCGACCGAGGGGCTGCGGTTCACCAACGCGTATGCGGCCAACCCCATCTGCGCGCCGTCGCGGTGCGGGTTGATGACGGGGCTGCACATGGGGCACTGCATGGTGGACCGCAACGCGAACCCGAACCAGGCGCTGCGGACCGAGGACGTGACGGTGGCGGAGGTGCTGCGGGGGGGCGGGTACAGCACCGCGTTGCTGGGGAAGTGGGGGCTGGGGGGAGAGCTGCCGGCGTCGATGGGGGGAGAGGAGTTCCAGCAACAATCGGCGCCCCTGGCCAAGGGATTCGACCACGAGTTCGGGTACCGCGATCAGATCGAGGCGTGGTTCTACTATCCGGAGCGCCTGTGGCTGGACGGGCTCGAGTACCCGATGCCGGAGAACGCGGACGAGGCGATGGTGACCTACACCCACGACCTGTTCGCCGAGGACGCGCTGGCATTCGTGGAGGACCACGCGGACGGGCCGTTCTACCTGCAGCTGTCGTACACGATCCCCCACGCGCGTATAGAGGTACCCGAGCTCGGGGACTACGAGGACGAGGACTGGCCGTGGATCGAGCAGACCTTCGCGGCGATGATCACGCGGATGGACGAGGACATCGGCGATCTGCTGGTGTTGCTGGACGAGCTGGGCATCGCCGAGAACACGCTCGTGATCTTCTCGTCGGACAACGGGCCCCACGAGGCCGAGACCCACGGGGATCATCACGACGCGGAGTTCTTCGGCAGCGCCGGAGGATTCCGCGGCCACAAGCACGACCTGTACGAGGGGGGAATCCGGGTACCGTTCATCGCCCGCTGGGCCGGCACCATCGCGCCGGGTGGGGTGGACGACCGCCTGGCAGTGCACCTGGACTTCCTGCCCACTGCGGCGGAGCTGGCCGGGTTGGCGGCCCCGAGCGGCATCGACGGGATGTCCCTGGCGCCGCTGCTGTCCGGTAGCGGGACGCAGGAGGACCGCGAGTACCTGTTCTGGAAGCACAACGGCAACTGGGGCGGCGCTGGGGAGGCGGCGGCGCGGTACGCAATCCGTCGAGAGGACTGGAAGTACGTGCAGCTGGATGGGGGCAGAGAGGAGCTGTTCGACCTGGGGACCGACCCGGCCGAGACCTCGGACCTGTCCGGGGATCATCCGGACGTGCTCGAGGCGATGCAGGCCATCGTCGAGGCCGAGGACACGGGGCCGCTGTTCCCGGCGCAGCCGGCGTTGGTGATCACGGGAGACGTGGAGAGCTCCAGCACGCACCCACCCTCGGGCGCCGGCCACGCGCCCGCGCTCTACCTGCGGTTCGAGGAGGGCACCGAGGGTGTGGAGGCTACGGTGGTGACCGACGCGACCTACGGGCCGGTGGGCCACGGCACCGCCAGCGGCGCAGCGGTGTACAGCGCCGACGTCCCCGTATCGGCGATTCCGCAGTCCGGTGCCCTGAACACGCTGTGCCTCGACCTGGACGCCAGCGCGCCCACCCTCGTGACCGTCCCCCACCAGGCAAGCCTCTCGTTCGGCCTGGCCAGCTTCACCGCCGAGGCCTGGGTCCGGCTGGACTCCCTGGCCGAGGGCATCACCAACGACGACCGCCAGTGGCTGGCCGTCAAGAAGGAGCTGGAGACGGACGACGAGACCATCAACTACGCCTGGCTCGCCCAGGTGGGCGCGGCAGTCCACATCCCCACGTCGTACGGCAAGACCGAGGGGCACAGCGGCCGCGAGATGGCGCTGATCTTCGGCAACGACAACGCCCGGATCGAGGGGCTCTGGACCGCGGTCAGTCACCTGGAGATCGACGACCACAACTGGCACCACGTCTCGGTGGCCTACGACGCGCCGGGCACGACGGTGCGCTTCACCCTCGACGATCAGGTGGACGAGATCGCCATCGAGCGCCATGGACACCTGGAGAACCTCGGCCCCCTGGTCATCGGCGCGCACCCGAGTCCGGGGGGTGGGTACTCCGACGGCCTCGACGGCCACCTCGACGAGTTCCGGCTCAGCCGCGGCGTCGTGGCACCGGGGCAGCTGCTGGCCGGGGACACGCCCGATCCGATCTGGACACCTTCGTACACGATGGACTTCGGCACGGTCACCGAGGGCGACGATCCCGTCACCCTGTCCTTCCAGGTGACCCACGCCGCCGACGGGTACGCTCACCTCCTGGAGGGCGAAGTGTCCGTCAGCCCGGGCGCCGATCCACGCCTCACGGTGGACGCCGGGCCCTTCGGTCCTCTGGCCGACGGAGGCGTCTCCCGCACCTATGCCGTCACGTTCGATCCCTCGGACAACGGCGAGATCCACGAGGGCGAGGTCGAGATCGAGGGGCGGGCGTACACCTACGGCTATGCGGCTGTCGGCTCCCCGGCCTCGATCGAGATCATCGGCGGGGTAGGATGGATCGGCGACGACGACGAGACCTGGCCCGGCGACGACGACGACTGCTGCGACTTCCCGGAGGACGATCCACCAGCGGAAGATCCCGACGACTGCTCCTGCGACGCCACCGGGCGAGGCACGCCCGCCGCCCTCGCAGCGCTCGGCCTGCTCGCGCTGGTCCGCCGTCGCCGCTGATCCCCCTCCCCCCGCCGCCTGATACCCTCGGCCCATGAAGACCTATCTGATCCTCGTGTGCGCCCTCGCGCTGCCCGCCCTGGCCCAGGCCGACACCTTCTCCCGCACCGACGACACCCGCCCGAAGCCCCCCGAGCACTGGCAGCAGCGCGAGGTCTTCGGCATCGACGTCGGCGCCGGCGGCGCCTTCATGTCCGGCAACGTCGAGCACTTCGCCGTCCACGGCTCGCTGGACCTGATGTTCCGTTTCGCGAAGCGCCACGAGATCTTCGTGGAGGGCCGCGCCGCCCACTCCGCGTTCGGCGGCAACACCGTCATCGACAAGGACCGCGGATCGCTCCTGTACGCCCTGCGCGTCCACCCCAACATCAACCTGTTCGCCTACTCCACCCACTCCCGCAACCGCTTCTTGACCCTGAAGTACCGCACCACCAACAGCGTCGGCGTCTGCATCCACAGCTGGGTCCCCGGGGTCCTCGATCCCTCGCTGCTCAGCATCGGCTTCACGCCGGAGTGGGAGTGGTGGGAGGCGGAGCCACAGAGCGTGCACCTGAACGCGATCCGGGGCACGGCGCGGTTGAACATCGTCTGGCCCGCCACCGAGTTCATGCGGATCGGGTTCGACCTGTCCTACTCGCCGGTGTTCACCGACTTCGGAGACTTCCGCATCTACGCCGAGGCGTTCATCGAGATGAAGGTCACGCAGGACACGGTGTCGTTCCGGTTCAGCTTCGTCGACGAGTACGACTCGCGGCCGCGACCGGGGGTGAAGAGCAACGACGTGACGGTGATCCCGTCACTGGAGGTGCATCTGGGAAAGTAGGGGAAGGCGAAGGGAGAGGGTGACGGCTAGTTGCCGCCCCGCGGGTCGAGGCCCATGGCCTTGGCGACGAGCACCATCGGGTGGACGGGCTCCTTGCCGGTGCCCTGCTGGAGCTGGATGGAGCAGGTGCCGCAGGGGGTGGAGACGTACTCGGCGTCGGCATTCTTGAAGGCGTCGATCATGGGCTGGGCGATGGTCATCGACCGCTCGTAGTTCTTCTCCTTCATGCCGTAGGTGCCGGCCATGCCGCAGCAGGTGTCGTAGTTGAGCTTGACGTCGACGCCGGGGATCTTCTGGAGCAGCTCGATGGAGCTGGCGGCGACACCGGAGACGTTGGCGTGGCAGGGGTTCTTGTAGGCGACGGTGGTCTCGAGGCCCTTGATCTCGCCGTTGACCTTGCCCTTGCCGATCTCCTCGAGGAACCAGTCGGTGGCCTCGCGCATGGCGCCGGCGACGGCCTTGGCGTCGTCGTCGTCCACCAGGTCGAGCATCTCCTCGTGGAGCATGAGGTGGCACGAGGGGCAGACGGTGACGGGGGTGTAGCCCTCGTCCATGGCGGCCTTGAGGTGCTTGACGTTGTAGGCGATGGCCTCCTTGATGGAGGGGTAGTTGCCCAGGCTCAACTTGGGGATTCCGCAGCACTTCTGGGGCGGGATCAGGACGTCGTAGCCGACGTGCTTGAGGACCTCGATGAAGGCGTAGCCGCCGTCGGTCTTGTAGTAGTTGTTGAAGCAGCCGGTGAAGAAGGCGACCTTGCCGCGGTGGGAGCCCTCCATCTTGGCGGGCAGGCGCGACCGCAACGAGCGCATGTCGAACGGCGGCATGTAGCGCTCGCGGGCGACGCCGAGGACCGACGTCATCATGGAGCGGGTGATGCCGAGGCTCACGCCGAAGTTGGACAGGGGGTTGAAGGTCACGGAGGTCTTGGCGAGCATCTCGGCGTTGGAGACGACGTTCTCGCCCAGGGTGCCGCCCTTCTTGTCGTAGTAGTTCGCGCGCAGGTGCTGCAGGATGAGCCCGGTGTCCACGTGGGTGGGGCACTGGAGCTTGCAGGTCTTGCAGTTGTAGCAGAGGTCGAGCATGCCCTTGAGCTCGGCGCGGGTGAGGTTCTCGCCGGGGGGCAGGTCGCCGTAGATGACCGCGCGGGCCATGTTGACCTTGGCGCGGGGCAGCGCGGACTCGTCGGGCACCGCGTCCACCATGGGGCAGAAGGTGCGGCACTTGCCGCAGCCGTGGCACTTCTCGAGGTTGACGCGGACCTGCTCCTCGTCGATCAGGGTGCCGGTCTCCTCGATGTGGTACTTGCCCGCGCCCATCTTGTGGTGGGTGACGAGGGGGTTCTCCTCGTAGTTGACGACGCGGTCGGGGTTCATGATCCGCTTGGGGTCCCAGATCCGCTTCATCTCCTCCATCACCGGCCACAGGTCGCCGAACAGGTCGGGCAGGAACATGGCGCGCAGGCGGCCGTCGCCGTGCTCGCCGGAGTAGGTGGCGTTGAGGGAGCGGGCCAGCTCGAACACGTCGGAGGCCAGCGGGATGAGCTTGTCCACGTCCTCCTGGGTGCGCAGGTTCATCAGCGGCCGCACGTGGATGTTGCCGTCACCGGCGTGGCCGTAGGCGGTGGCCTCGACGCCGTGCTTGTCGAACAGGCCGAAGATGCCGCTGATGTACTGGGGCAGCTTGGCCGGCTGGATGGCGCAGTCCTCGATGAAGGTCACCGGGGTCTTGACGCCGGGGCGGTTGTAGATGATGGGCAGCGCGGACTTGCGCATGGCCCACAGCTTGACCTGGTCGTCGGGGTTGGTGGCCACCTTGGCGTCGAGGAGCAGCTCCTCGGCCTTGAGGTGCGCCACACACTTGTTCATCTGCTCGGTGACCTCCTCCTCGGTCTGGCCCTCGAACTCGCACAGCAACGCGGTGGAGACCTCGTCGGGCATGAACGTGGCGACGTCGGGCCGGTCGGCCTTGACCAGGGTGATGAAGTCCGCGGCCATGATCTCGCAGCAGCTCGGTCCGAACTTGCGGATCTCGACGATGCCCTTGCCGCCCACCTCGAGGGACTCGAAGAAGAACATGGCGGACTGCTTGGCCTTGGGGGTCGGGGCCAGGCCGAGCTTGGCCTCGGTGACCATGCCGAAGCCGCCCTCGGAGCCGACGATCAGCTTGTTGATGTCGAACACGCCGTCGGCCAGGGCCTCCTTGAGGTTGTAGCCGCAGCAGTTCTTGATGACGTCGGGCCAGTTGTCCGCGATGGTGTCCTGGTTGCCCTTGATCAGCTCGTAGGCCTCGCGGACGATGCGACCCCACTCGGTGTCCCCGGCCATCAGCGCCAGGAACTCCGCGTCGTCTTCCTTGTACGCCTTGGTCGTCACCACGTCGCCGTTGTGCAGCACCAGCTCGCACTCGAGCACGTACTGCTTGGTGGCGCCGTACTTGACCGACTTCCCGCCCGAGGCGTTGTTGCCGATCATGCCGCCGATGGTGCAGTAGTCCGCCGACGAGGGGTTGGGCGGGAAGAACAGGCCGTGGGACGCCAGGTGGGTGTTCAGCGGCGTCTGGAACACGCCGGGCTGCACGCGCACCCACTTCTCCTCGGCGTTGACCTCGAGGATGTTGTTCATGTGCTTGCACACGTCGACGATGATGCCGGTGTTGATGGCACCACCGGCCAGGCCGGTGCCGGCGCCGCGAACGGTCACGGGGATGTCGTTCTCGTACGCGTACTTGACCACGGTGGCCACGTCGTGGGTGGACTTGGGCAGCACCACGCCCTTGGGCGGGATCTTGAACATGGACGCGTCGGTGGACCACAGCAGGCGGTCGTACTCACCAAAACGCAGCTCGCTGCCGGTCTTGCCCTGTAGGTATGCTTCGATCTTCTGGATATCGGTCATGAACGTGCCTCCAGCACAGCTTTTCAGTCGGGGCTGTTCTAAGCACGCGCACGCGAAAAAGCCAAGCACTCTGCACTAAAAAGCGCAGGAATACCGCTGACTTGAGGGAAATTGCGTAATTTTGTTATGTGCGACTAATTCCTGCAGAGGAATCGGCTCAGAACCCGCACGCTTCGAGACCCTCCAGGAGCGCTTCACCGGTGGGGGTGTCGCTCACCCCTTCCCGCTCCAGCACCCCCTGCGCCCGCCGGTAGCCGGTCAGGGCGAGGTCGCACCGGCCGTCGAGGCGCTGGACGTCCGCGAGGTTGATCAGGGTCATCGCCACGTACACGGAGTCCTCGCCCAGAGCCGCCGTCATATGCTCCAGGGCCTCGCGGTACTGCGCGGTCGCGTCTTCGTGGTTCCCCATCGCCTGGTGCATCTCGCCGATGTTGACGATCACGAAGGCGACCTCTGCGTGGTCGTCGCCGTACAGCCGCCGCGTGTCGTCGAGGATGGCCTCGTACTGCGCCAGGGCTTCGGGGTTGCGGCCCTCGTGGTGGAGGATGTTGGCCCGGATGAACCGCAGATCGGTGAGCTGCGTGCCGTCGGGCTCGTAGGTGGACTCGTAGATCTCCCGCGCGCGGTCGAACGCGGGCCAGGCGGCCGCGAAGTCGCGCAGCTCGGCGCAGCTCTGGGCCAGGTTGATCAGGGCCACCGCCACGCTGGGGTGGTCGTCGCCCAGGGTCCGCCGGAACGTCTCCAGGGAGAGCTGGTAGGCGTCGCGGGCCTCGCTCGTCCGGCCCAGGTCGGCCAGGGTGTTGCCGATGTTGTTGTGGGAGTCCCCCACCAGGGGGTGATCGTCGCCCAGGACCTGGCGCCGCAGCTTGCGCGACCGGCGGAAGTGGTCGAGGGCCTCGTCGAGCTTGCCCTGGAGGCGCAGCACGATCCCCAGGTCGTTGAGCAGCTGGGCGCGCGTCTGGGCGTGATCGCCCGCCCGCACCACCGAGACCTCGGCGGCGAGGGCGATCGCGAGGGCGTCCTCGTACCGATCCAGATCGCCCCCGAGGATGCGCACCCGACTGATGGTGGCCCGGGCGATGAGCTCGTCGTCGTGGGCCCGGGCCGCGGCCGTCGCGGACCTCGTCATCGTCTCCGCCGCCTCCTCCGGTTGCCCGTTGAACCGCTGCAGGGAGCCCAGGCGGTGGAGCGCCTCGGCGCTGAGGGGCGCGAAGCCGATGACCTCGGCGCGCTCCACCAACCCCTGCGCCAGCTCCTGCGCCTCCGCGTACTGTCCCGTGTGCTGCAGCGCCGCGGCCCGGTCCAGCTCTGCTTGCGCCGCGTCCACGCGCGCGCGGGCAGCAGGGTCCTCCGGCGGCGGCACCGCCGTCATCAGCGCCTCCACGTCCGCACAGACCGACGGGGGCGTCAGACCGTAGGCCGCTCGCGCCGCGTTCTCCACCTCCTCGGGGCCGAGCTCCTGGCTCAACACCTCCACGAGGGCGGCCAGCTCGCCGCGGCGCCGATCCAGGCACCCCATCCGGCGGTCGAACAGCAGCTCGGACTGCTCGCCCTGCACGTGGGTGGCCTCACAGGCCTCGGTGTACTCCGACGCCCACTGTTCCGAGAAGTCGTCCAGCACCGCGGTCACGCGCGCGGCGGCTCCGGCCCCGTGGGCCTGCCCGCTGTCGACGAAGGCGCCCTCCAGCCCCGCCCGGGACGACGCTCCCCAGACACGCTCTAGCCGCCGCTCGGCGTTCGCGCACCGGCGCCCCGGATCCGCGGCCTGGAACGCGAACCACGACGCGCCGCCGATCACGATGAGCACGAACAGGGCGATCTCCGCGACGCGGACCCACCGTTGCCGCGCCAGGGAGCGCTCCCGGCGTGTCCCCGCGTCGAGGAACCGGGTGACCCGCGCCGGCACCTCGGCCTCGACCCGCCCCAGCTGGCGGTTGGCCTCCTCCAGGGCTTCCCCCCCCCAGACCTCCTCTTCCCGGCATCCCCGCTCGTTCCACAGGGTCGCGGCCTGCTCCAGCTGGTCGAGGAACACACGCTCCTCGCGGCTCTCCTCGACCCACCGGGCCAGACGGCTCCAGGCGCGGACGAGGGCCTCGTGGGCCAGCTCCAGCTCGGCCTGCTCCTCGCCCCGTTGCCACGCCTTGCGCAGGTGGACGATGCGCCCCCGCACCAGCTGCTCGAGCACCTCGCCGCTGCCGGATCCGGTTTCGGCCACGGACCGCAGGAGCTCCGCGCGAGAGGCCACGCGACGCGTCCCCTCGGGCGTGACCAGCCGCAGCAGCATCGCCCGCGCCACCCGCACCTGCTGGGCGGACAGGGCCCCCAGGATCCCGTCGGCGTGGTGGGCGAGGCAGCCGGCGACGCCGCCCATCTCGTCGTGGACGGCGCGCAGCAGCAGCAGCCGCTTCTCGCTGCGGCGCAGCCACAGGGTGCGCCCGGCGAACTGCAGCAGCGGCAGGGCCGCGGTCTCGTCCTGCACCTCGGCCACCATCTCCTCGACGACGCGCGGATCGTCGAAGTCGTAGCCCACCTCCCGCACGGGCCGGGTGAGGATCTCGCTCAGGGTCTCGGGATCCGGTGTGACCAGCACCGTGGCGTTCCCGAGGGCCGCCCTGGAGGCCGGCCCCAGCGCCAACCGTCCGATGTGGTCCTCCCGCGCGGTGAACACGACCCGCGCCGGTCCGCTGGGGTCGTCCGCGGCGAGGCAGACGGATTCCATGAAGGTCCGCCGCGCGTCGGCGTCCTCCACCATCGTGTACAGCTCCTCGAGCTGGTCCACGAACAGCAGGACGCGCGCGCCCTCCTCCTCGGCGATGCGGTTGAGGCACAGCGAGAGGTACGACGGCGACGCAGAGAGCTCCTCGTACAGGGAGTGCTGGTCGTGCTCGAGGTGGTTCTCCTCCGTGGTCGTGAGTCCCCGCGAGGACAGGCCACCCGTACCCTGGGAGGAGGCCCACCGGGCGTCCTTCACGGCGAGCCGCGCGGCCAGGGCGTGGTAGGGCTGCTTCCCGGGCCGGATGCGCAGCACGATCCAGCGGCCCTGCTCCCGCAGCCGCGGGATCACCCCGGCCTGGACGAAGGAGGTCTTGCCAGCCCCGGACGGGCCCACCACCGGGAGCACGGTCTGCTCCCGCAGCCGCTCCACGAAGGCCGCGATCT
The DNA here is from genome assembly GCA_964425605.1 of uncultured Rickettsiales bacterium. Lineage (GTDB taxonomy): Bacteria > Myxococcota_A > UBA796 > UBA9615 > CAYRNR01 > CAYRNR01. Next base: position 14,555 of record CAYRNR010000121.1, read on the forward strand.
CGGCGTCCCGTCCGAAGAACTGGTCCGCGTGCCGCTCGTCCAGGGGGAGCAGACCCCGGAAGGGCGAATCCCCGGTCGACGCGCGCGACCGATCCGCGCGGAGCAGATCGCGCAGGGCGTCCACGACCTCGTCGACCACCGGGCGCAGGGTGGGATCCTTGGAGAGGCAGCGGACCACGAGCTCGATCAGCTCGTGGGGGTGGTCGCCCCGGGGCGCGGGGAGCGGATCGGCGTCGCACACGCGCGCGCAGATCTGGACGGCGTTGAGGCCCACGAAGGGGTGCCTCGCCTCGAGCATCTCGTAGAGCATCAGGCCCAGGGACCAGACGTCGGTGGCGCCGGTGGCCGCGTCGCCGTACCACTGCTCCGGGGCCATGTAGGCCGGGGTGCCACGGACGCCGCGCACGCCGGTGACGCCGACGGGCTCCAGCACGAGGCTCGCGTCGGCCGACGGTTCGTCGTCCTCGGACACCGCGGCGGCCGGCTCCGCCGTGACCTTGGCCAGCCCGAAGTCCACGACCCGCAGGCGGCCGTCCCGGGGGAGCATCACGTTGCACGGTTTGAGATCCCGGTGGAGGATCTTGTGCCTGTGGGCGATCTGCAGGGCCTCCGAGACGGCCAGGGCGATGCGGATCGCCTCGAGGGTGCTCGGGTGGCTGTGATCCAGGCGGTCCTGCAGGCTCTCCCCCTGGAGGTACTCCATGGCGATGTAGGGCATGCCCTCGAACTCGCCCACCGCGTGGATCGTGACGATGTGGGGGAAGTTGAATCGCGCGGTCGCGCGCGCCTCGAACCAGAACCGCTCGACCGCCTCCTCCGAGCCCAGCGCCCTGCGCCGCAGGACCTTGATGGCCACCTTTCGGCCCAGCCGCGTGTCCCGGGCCAGGTAGACCTCCCCCATCCCGCCGCGCCCCAGCAGCCGCAGGATGCGGAAATGATCCACCTCGACACCCGGATGGAGGAACCGCTGCGCCTCGTCCTCGCCCGTCGCCGAGGCCCCGATGGGGGCGTCGCCGGCAAAGGGGTGGACCAGCGTGGGTGAGCCGGATTCCAGAACGTTGTCGAGGGTATCCGGCGGAACGCCGGGCCGGGTCGTGGGATCGTCCGTCACCGTACGAGGATAGCGCAACGAGATGCGGTGGGGTGGTTGCTGCTCATCGTGATGACACCCCAGTGCACCGGCCTCCCCCGAGACGAGCACCGCCGGCAAGGAGCGCCAGGGTCGTCGCCGAGGCTCAGCCGCGGTGGTCGGCGGCGTTCAGGCCGTAGCGCTTCAGCCAACGGTGCACCTGGACCCGGTGGCGGCCCAGGTGACGGGCGACGTCGGTGACGTTTCCGTCGAAGTGGGCCAGCAGGTGCAGCAGCTCGGTCTTGGTGGGCGTGCCGTCGGGCCTCGGCAGGGGCGGCGCGAGGGAGATGGACACGGCTGCGTCGCGCCCCTGCAGGCCGGTCAGGACCTCCTGCGGCAGCGACGTGGACTCGATGCGGCCCCCCTCGGGGTGCTCGATGGTCAACCGGCGCAGGACCGACGCGAGCTCGCGCACGTTCATGGGCCAGTCGTGCAGGCACAGCGCCTCGACGGCGTCGGCGGACAGCTCGTACTCGGTGTCCGGCGCGAACTGCGCGAGGAAGTGCCGGCACAGCGGGACCACGTCCTCGCGCCGCTCGGCCAGCGGTGGGATGGGGATCACCCACTGGGCCATGCGTGCGTACAGGTCGCCGCGGAACTCCCCGGCGCGGATCGCGGCGTTCAGCTCGATGTTGGTGGCGGCCACCAGGCGCACGGTGACGGGTACGGGGCGGTTCGCCCCCACCGCGCGCACCTGACGCGTCTCGATGGCTCGCAGCAGCTGGGCCTGGACCTCGGGCTGGAGCTCGCCTATCTCGTCCAGGAAGAGCGTCCCGCCGGCGGCGGACACGAACAGCCCCTCGTGGTCGCGGTCCGCCCCGGAGAACGCACCCCGCCTGTGGCCGAACAGCTCGCTGGCCGCGAGCTCGGGCCGCAAGGTGGCGCAGTTCACCGCCACGAACGGGCCGTCCAGGCCGGAGCACGCGTGGACGTACCGCGCCACCAGCTCCTTGCCCACGCCGCTGTCGCCCTGGAGGAGCACGGTCAGGTCGGTGGGCCCGACGCGTTCGACCTGCTCGAGCACGGCCGCCAGCGCTCCGGAGATCCCGACCATGCCGGTGCGGTCGATCTGCTCCGGATCGGGATCGGACAGGTCCGCGGTCAGCATCATCACCGTCTCCCCCAACCGGATGACGTCACTGCGTCGCAGGTGCGCACGCTCGACGCGCTGGCCGTTGACGAACGTGCCGTTACTGCTGCCCTGGTCCTCCATCTCGTACTGATTCATGGCCTTGTCGAAGGCGAGGGCCGCGTGGGTGCGGGACAGGGCGCCGTCACCGGCGATCCGCAGGTGCTTGACCGGCGTCCCCCTCCCCATGAGCAGGTACGGCCGTTCGAGCGACGTCGCCGTCCCCGTGACCGCGGGATCGGGCGAGCTGACGACCAGGAGGCTCGGCGCGGAGCGGGCGCCTTCGGAGGGACGGTTCGGGTTGAGGGTGGTCGGCAGTTCTTCCACGGGATCTCATGATCCACCAGGACGTACCCTGCCGTCACCCCCTGTCGTGGGGTGGGCCTGCGATCAGTACAGGTTCACGGGGGTGTGCTGCCAGGCGTGGGGCACCAGGCGGACCGAGCCCACGTCGGTGCCGTCGGCGGTGTTCTCATAGGGCGCGCCGGCGATCAGCCCGCCGCCGCCGTTGAACACATCGCCGATGGCCACACTGTAGCCGAACCCGTCGCCGCTCTCGCGGCTCTCGCCCTGGCCCTGCTGCCAGGAGTTGTAGCTGTCGTCCTCGTCCAGACCGGTCCCGACCGCGCCGTAGACGAGGATCGTCATGCCGGTGTTGGCGGTGGCGCCGTAGTCCTCGTCCGGCACGCCGATGAGCAGGTCGTCGGCGCCGTCGCCGTCGAAGTCCCCGGCCGCCATCGCCAGGCCGGTGTGGTCGTGGGCCTCGTCCGAGCCGAGCATCCCACCCTGGCTCAGGGTGGGTCCATCGGCGTGGAGCTTGTTCGCGCTGCCGGTGAGCACGTAGACCTCGCCCGAGCCCGCCTGACCGCCCGCGGCGGCGTAAGGCGCGGCGACGGCCAGGTCGTCGTACCCGTCCGCGTCGAAGTCACCGGCCGCGACCGTGTACCCCAGGCGGGTGTAGGCCTGACCGGAGAGGCCGAAGAACCCGGGGCCGAAGGTCTGGGCTCCGGAGGTGGAGATGCCCGAAGGGTCGCCGTACAGGACCACCAGCACGCCGGTGGCCTGGGTGCTGCCCCAGTCCTCCTCGGGGGAGCCGACCGCCAGGTCGTCGCAGCCGTCGGCGTCGAAGTCGCCCACCGCCAGGGAGAAGCCGAAGTTGTCGCCCTTCTCGGTGGAGGTGGCCACGCCGCCGTTCTGGATCAGCACGTCGGAGCCGGCCGAGCCCGGGGCGCCGCCGCCGCTGTAGTGGATCGTGATCGCGCCGGCGTCGGTGGTGCTGCCCCAGTCCTCGTAGGGGGCTCCCAGGGCCACGTCGTCGAACCCGTCGCAGTCGAAATCGCCCAGGGCGATGGCCTTGCCAGCCTGATCGTTCGACTCGGCCGAGGTGCCGCCGGACTGGAACAGGTAGCCGGTGTCGCCGTCGAGGCCCGAGCCGTCGTTGATCATGTAGAACCCCGCGCCCGCGTAGTACGCCGAGCCCGTGCCCTCGCCGTAGCCGCCGATGACCAGGTCGGGGGTGCCGTCTCCGTCGATGTCGCCGGTGTCCAGGGCGAAGCCGAAGTAGTCGTAGGACTCGGTCGCGCCGCCGAACATGGTCTGGGGGAACACGACCGGATCGCCACTGATGGCGCCGCCGTCGGACATGTAGAAGGACACGGTCCCGGTGGAGGAGGCCGTGTCGAAGTCGGCGCTGGGGGCGCCCACGATCACGTCGTCGGTGCCGTCGCCGTCCATGTCCGCGGCCACCACCGACTTGCCCAGGTAGGCGTAGGTACCCTTGCCCGCGTTCGCCGGGTCGCCGAGGCCCACCGCCGCCAGGGCGTCGATCACGCTGACGCAGACGTCCGAGCCCAGGCCGTACTGGGCCGTGCACGACTCCTTCATCTCGTCCTCGTAGTCGGCGAAGTCCGAGTTCGGGCCCAGGCGGTTGACCAGCACGTCCCACAGCAGGGGCTCGAGCGCGTCGATGCCCTGGCCCTTGATGGTGATGTCGTCCTTGGTCCCGCCCTCGCTGAACAGGTAGACGAAGTGGTTGAGGATGCCGCTGTTGAAGTGCACGCAGCCGAAGTCGGCGTCCACGTAGGCGGCGCAGTACGTGTCCGTGGCGACCAGGTACTCGTCCATGTGGTCCGGCTGGCCGTCGTTGTTGACCGCGGGCGCGGCCGCCCCGTTGAAGCCGTTGAGGTGGGGATCGGAGAAGCTGCGGCTGGGGTTGGCCATGGAGTTGCCCGGGCTCTGGTCGCCGTAGGCCCAGTCGGGATCGAGCACCATGGCGAAGGCGTCGGAGAAGTGCTCGTTGATGGCGCCGGAGCCGTCCTGGTAGACCAGCCCCGCGGTGAACTCGGTCAGGCTGTGCGTCCACTCGTGGACGGTGGTGTCCTGGCTGACCATCCCGTTCGCGTGCCAGGTCTCGCCGCCGCCGCCGAACGCGTTCTGTCCCTGGTCGTTGTAGTGGACGACGGACAGCATGAGCGAACCCGCGGCGTCGTAGCTGTCGCGGTCGTGGGTGTCGTCCCAGAAGTCGTACATGGTCTCGCTGTGGGTCCGCACGGCCTGGCAGTCCGCGTCGCAGCCGGCGTTGACGGCGGGCGTGTCGCGGAACCACAGGTCGGCGGCGCCGGCGTCCCAGTCCCAGATCTCGCGGTTCATGGCGGGCGGTCGCCCGTCGAACCAGGTCAGGACGTCCCCCTCGAGCGCGTCCACCAGCACCTCGGCGTCGGCGATGGTCACCGACCAGGCCGTGTGGATCCGGCGGTCCGTGGCGCCGTACATGGCCGGCTGGAACAGGACCTGCTCCACCCCGGCGTTCGTGCTGCCCAGGCCGGTGAACCGGGTCCCCTGCCCTTCCAGGGTCCCCAGGTGCGCGGTCGCCTCGGCGATGGCCGCCTCCATGGAGACCGCGGGAGTCTCTGGCCGCGCGTCGGCCAGCAACGAGCCACCCAGGGAGGTCACCGCCCCGGTCCCGTCGATGTGGACGCGCAGGTGGGCGCCGTGGACGCGCACCCCGTCGACCCACTGCTCGATGCGGACGTGCTGGTAACCCCGCTCGCCCTCGTCCACCGCGACCACGTGCAGCTCGGCCTCGGTGTCGAGACCCCCGAAGAGATCGGAGAGCTCGCGCATCAACGCCCGGGCGTGGCCCTCGGGATCCCGGTCGTACCCGGCCACTCGCACGTCACCCGAGATGAACCCGGGCACGCCAGTGGACTCCTCGTATCGGACCTGCAGGGCGCGACCCCGGGCCCCGTCGTGAAGGGCGTCGAGCCGCGCCGTCGCGGCCTCCTGGGCGGCCAGCTGCTCCACGCGCTGGGGTCGAACCAGGCGCTCCTCGCCCAGGTCGAGCCCGGAATCCGAGGGGCCCGGACCGTCGCAGCCCGCGGCGAGCAGCAGCGCCATCGCCGCCATCGTGCTTGCAGGGAACCACCAAAATCGTTCGCGTCCGTCCATCGTCATCGTGTCCTCCGCCGCTCCCAATGTCGTGGCGCCGCGAGGTATTGCGCGCCGCCGGTCCCTTCATGGAGCAACCCGCGTGCCAGGACGGGTCCGAGGAAGGTTTTTTCGGTTCGATGGGGAGACGTGGCCCGATCCGGGCGAAGGGACCGCGCGCCGCGATGGGGGCAGACGAGGGGCCGCTGGCCGCGCGGGTTACACGGCGGCGCCGACACCGCTACACCGTGGCCGGGGGGTGTAACAGCTGGACTGTAACAGGGCGCCGGAGGGCCACCCTCCACCGACTACTCGAGGCGGGAACCGCGCAGCGCGGGCGCGTAGAACCTTCGCAGGAACAGCTCGTCGCGCTCCCCATGGAGCACCGACGCGATGCGATCCGCCTCCTCGACGAGGCGTTGCTCGAACCAGCACAGCAGCCCGGCGACCTCCCCCACCGAGCCGGTCATCGCGTGGTTGATGCAGCCGCACCAGTGCATGCAGCGGTGGAGCAGGTCGCAGCCCTGGCAGTCGTCCAGGACGAGGTTCTTGGCCGCGATCAGCGCGTCGCGCCGGGCGCGGTCCACGCCGGTGTCCACGTGACCGATGACCACGTCGTCTCGGTCGTCCTGGCCCACGAGCCGGTCGCAGGGGTACAGCCGCCCCGACGGCGCGACCGCCACCTCCTCGCAGCCGAAGTCGCAGCGATCCGTCAGGGCGTACCCCCCCTTGAGGTGGGTGACGATCTTGGAGTCGAGCAGGTTCAGGCTGACCGGCTCCCCCGCGCGGAAGGACGCCACGTAGCGCTCGCCGAGCTGGCGCAGGGCGACCTCGAAGCGCTCGCGATCCCGCTCGGTCCAGTCCGCCTCGTAGTTGACGTTCAGCGACAGGTTGCGCGCGCCCAGGTCGACCAGCGCGTCGAACGATTCGGCCAGGTGGGCGACGTTGGCCGGGTCGATCACCGAGACGACCTTCACCCCGACCCCGTCCGGCCGCTGCAGCAGCCGCGCGAGGTTGTCCGCGACGAGATCGTAGCTCGGCCTCCCGTCCGGGAACGGGCGCGTCGCGTCATGCGCGGCGCGGCAGCCGTCGAGGGACACCCCGATGTAGAACCAGTGGGCGATCAGGTAGTCGATGACGTCGCTGGTCAGGAGCGTGCCGTTGGTCACGATCGAGAATCTCAGGTCGGATCCTGCCGCGCCGGCCGGCCGCTCCTCGGCCGCGTCCACCGTGCGCCGGATCAGGTCCATCTCCAGCAGCGGCTCGCCGCCGAAGAACGACAGCCGGGACGACGACCGCCCGCCAGCGCCACCGGCCAGGACGAGGTCGAGGCCGCGCAGCGCGGTCTCCAGCGGCATCCGCCGGTCGAACTTGGCGCCGTTGTAGCAGTACGTGCAGCGCAGGTTGCACGCGTGGTTGAGGAAGAGGGAGACCCTCATCGGTGGGCGGACGCCACGTCGCCGTCGATCTCCACCTCCTCGTCGTAGTGGTCGATGACCAGCGTCGTGATATCGAACTCGCCGGCGGGGCCGTCCTCGACGGCCGGGCGAGCGTACTCGAGCAGGTGGGTGATCGAAGCCTCGATCGAGGCCAGATCCTCGCCGGGCGCGAAGTCGGTGACCGGGTGGGTGTCGAGCAGCTCGTCCACCTGGTCCAGCAGCGCGTCGGACTCCTCGAGGAGCCACTCCCGCAGGTCGAGCTCGTCCACCGTGACCTCGAGGTGGTAGGCGATCTCGCCGCCCGGGGCCATGTACAGCCAGCGCGAGTCGGGCGCAGGCGGCATCACGGCCGTGTAGGTGTCGGGCTCCGGGCCCTTCTGGATCCCCCCGACCCACCCCTCGTCCTGGCACCCGATCAGGTGCGGCGCCAGGGCCGCCGCCCCCGCGGCAGCGCCCAGCCCTGCCAGGAATCGCCGCCGATCGATGCACGACGCGAGGTCGGGGTACTGGCTGCCCTCGTAGGACTGTCGTCTCGTGCGCTTCATCGGTCCCTTCCTCTTTGATCCCACGCGATTATCCCTCCCACCACCGCACGAAGTCGAACTGCTGGCCGCCGCCGTCGGGCCAGTTCTCCACGAACACGGTGAATGCCTCGGTCTCGTCGAAGGGCTCGAAGCTCCTCATCGGCAGGCCCTCGAGCGCCTCCTCGTGGCTGCCGTCCGTCGCGCTGTGGTGCCAGGTGAACAGCAGGACCTCCGCCACCGGGTCCTCCCAGACCTGGATCCAGGCGTGGAGCAGGTCGAGGTGGTCGGCCTGGCACGTCCCGCCGTCCCAGGGCATGGACGCCGAGAAGCTCACGGTCGCCGGGTCCCCCCCCTCCGACCACAGGGGTGTCACGGCCGAGGCGGCGTCGTGATTCTCGTCCCCGAAGGTGCCGTCGATCTCCGTCTGCACGACCTGCAGCATCAAGGTGTGGCCCACGAACGTCGCCCCGGCCGGGCCCTCGGCGGGCGTGGACAGCGCCAGCTCGACGGCCAGCTCGTCCGGGCCGGGTTCACTGGACACCAGGGTCAGGGTCGCTCCGAGCTCCTCGGCATCCGTGGGCGGCCAGTCGTGGAACGCCATGCCGAACCGCCAGGGGACCGGACAGTCGTCCGCCGCGTCGTCGTCGTCCGCCGCGTCGTCGTCGTCGGCCGCGTCGTCGTCGTCCGCCACGTCGTCGTCGTCGCCGGGGGCGTCGTCACCCTCGGGACATCCCAGGAGGAGGGTGGCGGTCAGGAGCAGCAAGAACACCGGGGAGCGGAGAAGCATGGGACCTCCAGACGATGTGATCGTGGTCTTGCAAGGCCGGGGCCAGCTGGGCGGGTCACTGGCGCGGCGCGGGTCCGATCAGGGGGTGGCGATCGGCTCGACGAAGACCGGCGTCTGCCCGGCCTGGCCGCGATGGACGCCATCGGGGATCTCGACGACCTCGGTGACCGGCGTGTCCTCGCCCGCGACCGTGATCGGGTGGGTCACCAGCGCCGTGTCGGTCCCCACCTCGAGCTCGAACGCGTGCGTCTGCTCCGCCTCCCCCGGCCACGGCACCTCGTCGTCGAGGTACCACACCAGGTACACGGGCGCGGGCACACCGCCCGGTCCCGGCCGGGTGAACGTCAGGATGGTCACGCCGTCCACCACCTCCCGCGTCGCGTCGGTGAACCCGATCAACTTGTCTCGAAGCAGGCCGTAGGAGTGGTAGGCCGGTCGGGGTTCGCCGAAGTCCATGGGCAGCAACACGTTGCCCTCGGTGTCGGTCAGGCCCTGGTGCATCCAGTAACAACCGGACTCCGGGCGCCAGTCCTCCAGCAGCCCGGCCATGAAGCGCGTCATGCCCAGCGCCAGGGCGGTGGACGCCTTCTTGATGGCGAAGGCGGCGTGGTACTGGTCGTGCCACGCCCGGGCCTGCGCCGGGGTGATCCCCGACGGCGGGATGAGCCCGAGGGGATCACAGAACAGGTCGTACAGGGCCACGGACGAGCCGAGCGCCTCGTGGATCTGCTCGCCGGTGAGGTCGCTGCCGCCGTAGGAGCTGTCCCACCACTCCAGCTCGAACACCGAGTACAGGGCCGGGGCGCTGGTCGAGTCGTCGCAGAGGATCGGGGTCGAGGTGCAGCCGTGGGCGTCGAGCTTCTCGCGCAGGAATGTGTGCTCCTCGACCATGTGCTCGATGCTGTGGTTGCAGTGCATGGCCATCTCGTCGAACTGGTCACACATGGACACCGTCGGCACCAGGTCGTAAGTGGCCGACGGGTCCGGATCGCCGAGCATCATCGCCATGGCGTGGTGGTAGCCGATCTGGACGTACTCGGGCTGAAGGCTCGAGGCCTTCTCGTCGGCGCGCTCCCAGAACTCGGCGTCGGACACCCCGCCGTGGCTCAGGCCGTTGAACGTCAGGCCGTAGTGGATGAGCGCGGCGTCGGCGTTGCACGCGTCCAGGGCGCTGCGCGTGTGCTCCAGGAGCTCGCGGTAGTCCTCGGACGTGCCCACGAAGAACTGCAGGTTCTGGGCCTCGTTGACCAGCTGGAACTCCAGGTGCGCGTGCTGCAGGCCAGCGACGTCGTCCACGCCGTCGTGGTCGTAGCGCTCGCACAGCGCCGTCACCCAGGCCTCCCAGTCCCCCCAGTGCTCGGGCTTCGGGTTGGCGGGCCAGTCCTCGCAGTCGCCGGCGACCTGCTCGCAGTTCAGGCCGAGGACGTCCTCGGCGATCTCCCGGGAGTCCTCCACACCCCAGTCCGACGCCGGCGCCAGGTGGAACATGGCGCGCGCGCCCGCCTCCTCCCAGCGCAGGACCGCCTCGTCCAGGGTCGACCAGTCGTAGTCGTGGTTCCCCCCCTCGGGAGCGTCCGGCTCGATGTACTGCCACTTGATGTCGTTGAACTTGATCGACGACAGGCCCAGCGGCGCGAACGCGCACGGCGCGTCCTGGCGGCCGGCGCAGTCGTCGGCGAGCATGTGCATCACCCAGTAGGGATTGAAGTACATGGCGCCGAGGGGATCGTCGTTGCCCGCAGCCCCCTGCCCTGCCGAGTCGTCGTCGCCCGCGTCGTCGTCGCCCGTGGCGTCGTCGTCGCCCGCGCCGTCGTCGTCGTCGTCGGAGGTGGCGTCGTCGTCGCCCCCGGCGACGTCGTCGTCCGCCTCGTCCCACAGGCAGCCGGGCGGGACGAACAGGATCAGCATCGCGATCAGGGGCGAGAGTGGACGCATGGATACCTCCTTGGACGCCTTCAAGGGTATCCGAATTCGACCGCGTCGAGCCGGGCGCCTACCGCGATCGCAGGCACCAGACCGCGCTGCCGCCGAGGGCGGCGACTCCGGTCGCGAGGGCGATCCAGGTGGCGGCTGCCACGCCGCCCTGGGGCGCCGCGAGCCCGCCCACCGCCGCGAACCCCAGCGCGATCAGCCCGAGGGCCAGGCCGGCGCACTGCACCGCCAGCCTGGACACCTTGCGCACGCCGTCCTCGGAGAGGGTCCACGCGTTGCGGATCTGCAGGTGTCCGGCGTCCAGGCGGCGCAGGACCTTGCCCACCTCGATGGGGAGGTCCACCAGCGTGCCCTCGGACTCGAAGATCCGCATCATCAGCTGGCGCGCCAGGGTCTGCCAGTCGCTCACGGCGCTCTGCACCAGCCCGGGCAGGAACGTCCGGGCCATGTTCTTGAGCGTGAGCTTGGGATCGAGGGTCTTGATCGCGCCATCCAGGGTGCCGAACACCTTGTCGAGGAAGAACAGGTCGGGCGGGAACGCGACCTCGTGGGACACGATGAACTGGATCAGGACCTCCATCTGATCGGCCATCTCGCCGGCCGAGGCGCCGCGGAAGAGCTCCCGCAGATCGGCCCGGACGGACCGCAGGTCGGCGTCGTAGCCGATCAGCTCGTGGGCCAGCAGGTGATCGGCCAGCTTGCGGTAGTCCCGCTCGACCAGGTCGCCCATCATGTCCACCAGCGCCTTGCGGATGTAGCGGTCGAAGCGGCCGCTCATGCCGAAGTCGATGATGCCGAGCCGGCCGTCCTGGAGCACCAGCAGGTTCCCGGGGTGGGGATCGGCGTGGAACAGCCCGTGCACGAAGATCTGCTGGAGCACGGTCTCCACCAGCTTCGCGGCCACCGCGGGCAGATCGTGACCGCTCGACCGCAGGCGATCGATCTCCGAGACCTTGATCCCCTCGACGTAGTCCAGCGTCAGCACGCGCTTGGACGAGGTGTCCCAGTGCACCGCCGGGATCACGATGCCGTCGTCGTCGGCGTGCTGCTGGATGAAGTCCTCGGTGGTGTGCCCCTCCACCACGTAGTCGAGCTCCCGCAGGATGCTGCGCTCGAACTCCGTGACGATGGCCACCGGATCGAGGGTGCCCAGCATCCCCGAGGCGCGCGCCAGCTGGGCGAAGCTGCGCAGGATCGACAGGTCCATGCGGATGGTCTGCTCGATCCCGGGCCGCTGGATCTTCACCACCGCCGCGGTGCCGTCGAGCAGGACCACGCGGTGTACCTGGCCGATGCTGGCCGCCGCGAGGGGTTGCTCGTCCACCTCGGCGAACAGCTCGTCGAGGGGTTTGCCCAGGTCCTCCTCGGCCACGGCCCGAACCTCCTCGAACGGCAGGGCGCCCACGTCGTCCTGCAGCTTCTTGAACTCGTCGAGGTACGCCGGCGGCAGCAGATCCGGCCGCGTCGAGAGGATCTGCCCCATCTTCACGAACGTCGGCCCCAGGTCCTCGAACACCCGCTTCACCCGCTCGGGGGTGCTCAGCGGTGTGGCCTTCCCCTCCTCGCCCGGGGCCGCGCCCGCGCCGTCGGGCACGAATGCCGAGAGCCCGAGCCGCTCTAGCACGAACGACAGGTCGTGCTTGACCATCACCCCCAGCATCTGGGTGTACCGCCGCTGCCGATCCACGAACTCCATGAATGCCCTCCTTCGGTTCGAATCCCCACCCGGGGTTCTACCATCCTCCGCAGGTCGGGAGGGTGGCGCAGTCGGGAGACACGAACGAGGTCGTCGAGCGGATCGGAGGGAGGGAACGCGGGCCGGCCGCCCGAAGGCGACCGGCCCGGGAGGTGTGGGGACTACGCCTCGCCCTTGGCCTTGAGCCCGTGCTCGAAGCCCTTGTTGAAGGCGTTGGTGTTGAGCTCGATGGTCTTGGGGGGCACCGTGGCCTTGACCGCCTCGAGGGCGGACTCGCGGGACACCAGGCCGGTCACGGCGGCGAGGAAGCCACACATGACGATGTTGACCACCAGCTTGCGGCCGAGCTCCTCGGCGAAGCGGGTCGCGGGGATGCCGAAGACCTTCTCGTCTCCGAAATCCTTGACCAGCTCGTCCTCGATGAGCAGCAAGCCGCCGGGCTTGAGGTCGCCCTTGTACTTGTTGTAGGCCTCCTGGGACATGACCACGAGGATGTCGGCCTTGACCAGGTAGGGGTACAGCACCTCGTCGTCGGAGACGATGACCTGGCAGCTCACGGCGGAGCCGCGGGCTTCGGGCCCGAAGGCCTGGGTCATGGTGGCGCTCTTGTCCGAGAAGATGGAGGCAGCCT
>CAYRNR010000122.1:0-27182 GCA_964425605.1 uncultured Rickettsiales bacterium
CGTGTCAACCTATTGCGACCTCAGATCTGTGACAAAGGTTTCTGGACGCTGCAATCCCGCGAAACCCGCTGGTGGGACTCAAGCGGCTTCCCGAGAACGCCAAGTCTCCTCGCTGGTTGACCAGCGAGGAGATCGAGGCGCTGATGGAGGTGGTGCCCGACCGGCTTCGAGCGGTGGTGGTCACCTTCCTCAACACGGGGATGCGGCGCGGCGAGTTGCAGCGGTTGGAGTGGTCCGACGTGGACCTCAACGGGAGGTTCCTCGTGGTCCGTAACAAGGCCGAGGGCCACACCAAGAGCCGCAGGGAGCGGATCATCGACCTCAACGATGTGCTGCTCGAGACGTTGCGGCGGCATCGACGGAAGACGAAGGCGTTCTTCGGCAAGCTGCCGTCGAGGGTGTTCGTGACCACGCTCGGGACGCCGCTGCGGAACAACCTGCTGCGCGATGTGCGGCGGGTGTACGCGGAGGCGGGCATCGAGGGTGCCAACATCCACAGCTTGCGCCACACGTTCGGAGCGCAGGCGGTGATGGCCGGGATCGACCTGCCGACGTTGCAGCAGCTCATGGGGCACGCCGAGGTGACCACGACGATGATCTACGTCCACGTCTCTCGGGACCACATGAGGGCGGCGGTGAACCGGTTGGCACTGGGCTCGCCGCGGCGACGTGCGGGCGTCATCTCGATGGTTGGCTAGCGCTATCCCGGAAAAGTTGTGCGGACGCTGAGCGTCCGCGGTTGATCCGTTCCCAGCCGTACGCGGCCCGCTCGGAGCGTGGGGACGAGGGATCTGGGGTGGTACGGTTGTCGCCAGCACGACGGAAATCGGAGTCCATCCGAGGAAGAATGGCACCAGATTGTCACCAGATGGGCTCTGAATCCGATTCAGGGCGCTCCAGCAGCTCGACGTGCCAGAACGCCAAACCCCCAGCATCCTTACGGAAACCGGGGATTGGCAGACGGCGCGACCAGCAGCCCCCGACCCCACGACCTACGGATTCGTAGTTCCTGCGTCCGGAGACTCTCTCCTTCTCTTCTTTGCGCCTTCTCGATCCTGGCGTCTTTGCGTGAGACTCCCCCTCCCCAGAAGCCCCGCCCCTCTACCTCTGCTCCTCCACCCACCTCTTCCGCCGCTCCCGCCTCCCCCGCACGAACGCCCTCACCCCTTCGTCCGTCCGGTTCACCGCGATCCCGATGTCCAGCCCCGCGGCCTCGAACACCTTCGACGCCGAGTCGTCCACCCCCATCTCGCTGACCACGTGCGCGTCGGAGCTGCACACGATCGGCACCCCCAGCGCGACCGCCTGCTGGAGCGCGTCGACTGTAGCGTCGAAGGGGGACTTGCCGAAGAGGTGGGTACAGTCGTTGACCTCGAATGCGATGCCGTGGGCCGCCATCGCGGGCAAGAGCCGATCCATGTCGAGGGGATGGGATCGCTGGGTCGGGTGGACCAGCACGTCGATGAAGGGGTTGCGGTCGAAGGCGGCGAGCAGGGCGTCGGTGTTGGCGGTGGTGCCGCGGTCGGGGAGGAGTCCGTCGATGGGGTGCAGGCCGAGGGCGACGAGGTCGAACCAGGGGAGGACCTCGAAGGGGACGTCGATGGTGCCATCGGGATCGAGGACGTTGGCCTCGATGCCCTTGTAGACGCGGACGCCCTGCCAGCGGGCGGGGAAGCGCTTGGCGTAGATGTGGAAGACGAAGCGCCCGGGGGTCATGGCGAGGCCGTGGTCGGTGATGGCCACGGAGCGGATGCCGAGCTGGGCGGCGCGGGCCACCACCTCGCCGACGGTCATGGTGCCGCAGGGGGATCTCAGGGTGTGGACGTGGAGATCGTGGAGGATCATCGGGGATCAACCTCGTCGTCGGAGCGTGCCGAAAACCAGTAGCAAGAAAAGGCCGGTGTAGGTCGCGCGTGGGGAGCTCGCCGCAGAACAGCCGCACCCGGACTCCCAGCTGTGGTCGTCGTCGTCGCCGCCGCCGGGGGTGTCGTCGTCACCGGGATCGGTGTCGTCGTCGTCGCCGGGATCGGTGTCGTCGTCACCCGGATCAGTGTCGTCGTCGTCCGCTGCGTCGTCGTCGTCGTCGGCTGGGCCGGTGTCGTCATCGTCGCCGCCGCCGGCGTGCCATGCGAACTTGATCGCGTCGAAGGCGATCTTTCGATGGTACGTGTCGTAGTCCTCGCCGGTGTTGTCGCCGAGGTGGATGCGCTCGTCGTCGCCGCCGGCGAAACGGAACACGCCCAGGCTCTGCCAGCCCTTGTCTGTCGCATGATTCAGCGTGGCGGACGCGACACCGTCGGCGTGATGGATCTGGTACGTGACGTTCTGGGAGTCGGCCTCGGTCTGGGGGATATGGGCCAGCACCTCGTAGTCGCCGGGCACGGAGACGCCGAAGTGCCACTCGCCCACGGTCTCCTCCTGGGCCTCGTCGGTGGCGTAGGTGTAGTAGTGGTGGCCGTCGTGGCCCTCGCTGACGTCCCACCACCACTCGCTGACGCGGTGGAAGCAGGCGCCGTCGCTCTCGCTGACGATGGTCTCGCTGCCGTCGAGGTCGGCCTCGCAGGTGTCGCCGCCGCCTCCGCAGTTGTCGCTGGTGAGGTAGTCGCCGTACGAGGGGTCACCGTAGGCGTAGAACTCCGCGGGCATGGACTGGCACCACCACGAGCCGCAGACGGACTGGACCTGGAAGTGCAGGTGGTCGCCGCAGACCCATCCGGTGAGGCCGATGCGCCCGACCACGGTCCCGGTGGGCACCCAGTCCCCCACCGAGAGGCTCGAGGACCACTGCTGCATGTGGAGGTAGAGAGCGGCGGTACCGTCCCCGTGGTCCAGGACCACGTAGTTGGCGTAGTTGGCGTAGCTCGAGTCGCAGCCGCCGGTGTTGGAGTCCATGCGGATGGCCTCGACGGTGCCCGAGGCGGCGGCCAGCACGTCGTCTCCCTCGTCCAGGTCGAAGTCCCAGGCCCAGGCGCCGTAGTCGACGTGGCTGCCGCCGTTGTGATCCTGGGTACACATGACGGTGACGCCGCAGGTCCACGGCACCTCCAGCGTGGGCTGTCCCACGACGGCCAGGGTCAGGAGCAGCGGTAGGCTCATGGTGTTCCCCTCAGTGGTCCATGCCGAGCACCATGCGGCTGCGCACGGCGGTGACACCGTACCAGTCGGCCGTGACAGGCTCGGTGATGTGGCCGTCGATGGTGACCAATCCCCGGCGGAGGTCCTCGTCCACGCGCAGGGCGTGGCGGGGACCCAGCTCCAGGATTCGGTGCACGAACGGCCGCGAGGCGTTGCACAGGACTCGGGTGGAGGAGCGGGCCATGGCCGCCGCCACGTTGGGCACGCACAGGTGGAGGACCCCCTCCTCCTCGTAGGTGGGATCTTCCAGCGTGGTGGGCCGGGAGGTCTCGACCGCGCCGGGATCGTCCGCGGCCAGGTCCACCAGCAGGGCCCGGGGCCGCATGGAGCGCACGTGCTCGCGGGTGACCAGGTAGCCCGGCCGCCCAGGCGCCCAGGGGAAGGTGTTGACCAGGATGTCGGCCGCGGCCACTGCGCGGGCCAGCACGTCGGGGTGGCCCACCAGGGTGCGCAGCCCCGGGACCTCGTCCATGGCCTGGCGCAGACGCCGCTCGTCCGGGTCCAGCAGGAACACGTCCGCGCCCAGGGCGCAGGCCGCCCGCGCGGCCTGGAACGCCATGGTGTTCGCGCCGAGGATACGGATCCGCGCAGGCGCGATACCGGCGACACCGCCCGCGATCTTGCCCCGGCCGCCAGCGGTGGAGGCGCTCTGGGCCAGCGCCAGGACCATGCCCACCTGACCGGCGATCTCGAGCATGGGCTCGAGGATGGGCCGGTAGTCGTCCTCGTAGGCCACCCGCTCGGCGGCGATGGCGGTGACCTGGTGTTCGAGCAGGGCCTGGGCCAGGCTGCGGTTCCCGGCCACGTGCAGGTACGCCAGCAGCGTCGTGCCTGGACGGAAGTGGGCGTACTCCGAGGGCTGGGGCTCCTTGACCTTGAGGATCAGCTCCGAACTGGCCCACACCTCGGCGGCGTCGGGGGCGATCTGGGCTCCGGCCGCCACGTAGGCCGCGTCGTCGAAGCGCGCCGCGTCGCCCGCCCCGGTCTCCACGCGCACCTCGGCGCCGGCCGCGATCAGCTCGGTGGCCATGGGGGGGGTGAGCGCCACGCGGCCCTCGCCGGCCTTGATCTCCTTGACGATGCCAACTCGCATCGGTGTTCCTCCTGACCACGGCTTCGTGGAGCCCCTAAACTAGCAGACCTCCGCACCTGGGCGTACTCTGGATCCCCAAGGGGTGACGGCCATGAACGACGATCCCACGACCACCACCGGCGTGTACGGACGGGCTCCCAGCGAGTGGGAGGACGTCCTCACCGACGCGCTGCGCGAGCGCGCCCACGAGGACATGCGGGCGGCCCTGGGCGCCCTGGGCAGGGAGATCCAGGAGCAGACGTCCAGCGTCGAGCGGCGCGCCGAGGCCCCGCGCCTGGAGCGGCTGGTGGAGCAGGCGCGGCGGCTGACGCGATCCGAACCGACCCAGCTCGAGGCGCTGGAGGGGGAGCTGGACCACGAGCGCGTCCTGTGGGCGAGCTACCGCGAGCGATACCGTGAGGCGTTCGTCCCGGCCCGGCTCCAGCCCTATCTGGACAGCTGCGCCGTGTTCGTCCAGCCGTGCACCGACGGAGCCCAGTTCTCCGGGTTCGACAAGTACCGGGGCTGGTCGGCGCGCTCCGGGGAGGCGGTGACCCTCTTCGCCGGCCCGGGCGACGGGACGCCCCCCAACTTCTTCTCGCGGTACGAGCGCCGCCCCGATCGGTTCGTGGTCGAGCGGGCCTATCGCACCACGCTCCCGCGCGGCGCAGGCATGGACTGCATCCTCGAGCACCTGGACGTCCTGGTGCCGCCGGACCGCGGCCCGGCCGAGCTCGTGTTCGACAACGTCAAGAACAGCGCCACCTTCGACGCCCACGTGGAGGTCGTCGATGGTGCCCCCCGGCTCCGGACCGGCGTGACCGGCGCGGACTCCCCCCTCGGCCGCCTCGGCCAGCGGCTCCTGGAGCGGCGCGGTCGCGCGGTCGCCGGTGTCCGCCCCACCCTCGACGCGTATGGCTTCCTGGATCTGACCCTGATCTCGGGATAGGCGGCTCAGTCCGCGAACGCGGCGCAGGTGTTGCCCAGCTTCGTCGTGTCCACCAGCGCGCCGGTGTACCAGTACCCGTCGTTGACGAACGCGCACAGGTCGGCCAGCAGCTCGGCCTGGAGCGCGGGCTGGGAGGCGGCCAGGTTCACCGCCTCGTCGGGATCCGCGGCCATGTCGTACAGCTCGTCCAGCTCCCCGGGGTACGGGTTGTGCCGCGAGTACGGGGGGCAGCTGTCGTTGCCCTCGTCCTCGTCGCGGATGTACTTGGTCTGGCCGCGGACGATGCCGGCGGTCTCCACGTCCCGCTCGAAGAAAACGTCGTGGGCCTGCAGGGTGCCGGCCAGGACGTCCGCCACCAGGGAGCGTCCGTCCCGCTCGCCGGTCCAGTCCAGCCCCGCCACCTGGGTCAAGGTCGGGCCCATGTCCGCCTGGCTCACCCAGCCGTCCAGGGCGAGCCCCTCCGGGAGGCGGCCCTCGGCCCGGATGGCGAACGTCACGGCGAGCACGTCGTTGTACGGCGAGCAGCCGTGGTACAGGTAGTTGCTGCGCTCGCCCAGGCTCTCGCCGTGGTCCGCGGCGAACATCACCACCGAGTCCTCGAGCAGCCCCCGCTCCCCGAGCCCGTCCAGCAGCTCGCCGAACAGGTCGTCCGTGTCGCGGACCTGGCTCATGTACACGGCCTTCACGTGGGCGAGGTCTGCCGCGTCGAAGGGGATCTGGCCGAGGATCGCCGCGTCCAGCTGGAGCCCGGCGCTCGCGTCGATCTCACCCTCGTAGGGCTCCGGGTGGAACTCGCTGTAGTGCGGCTCGATGAGGGTGTACGGCACGTGGGGGTTCATCAGGTGCATCCACACGAACAGGGGCTGGTCCGTGGGGCGCTGGTCGAGCTGTACCCAGAACTCGTCCACCAGCTCCCGGTCGCGCACCGCGTGGTTCTCGTACACCCCCTCGTTCTCGTGGGACCAGGTGCAGCCGCGCACGTCCACGCCCCGGTCGAGGAACTGGCAGGTGTTGGAGGCGAACCCCATGACGTGGTAGCCCGCGTCGTCGAAGCGCTCCATGAGCGTCGCCTGGACGGGCACGGACCAGCCGGTGTTGCGGCGCACGCCGTGGTTGCTGGGGTACATGCCGGTGAGGATGGACGCCACGGCGGGCGAGGTGAGGCTGCGCACGGCCAGCACGTCGCGGAAGTGGGTGGACTGGGCGAAGAACGCCGAGATGTTGGGGTGGGTCTGGAACGAGGACTGCCAGCCCTCCATGGTGTGGCGGGCCAGGGTGTCCACGTTGACGATCACCACCACCGGCGCCGGAGCCCACTCGCTGACGATGTCGTCCGGGGGCTCGTCGACGGTCTCGCGGCAGCCCACGGCCGTCAGGGCGACCAGTGCGAGGGCGAATCCGACGAGCCGGATCACTGGATCGCCACCCCCGACACGACCACGGGCGAGACGGTCTGGTCCAGCGAGGTGGTGTACGGGATGACCTCGCGGACCACGGGGCGGATCTCACCGTCCTGGAAGCCCGCCTCGAAGTTCACCGCCAGGGGATCGGGGATGAAGACCAGCGCCAGACCCCACTCGTCGGCTTGCCCGTTGTCGTGCATCACCTCCAGCAGCATGAGGATCTCCGAGTTGGTGTCGTCGGTCTGGTCGAGGTTGACCGTGCGCATCCAGCCGTCGCCGATCTTGTCCGCGGTGTAGCCCAGCGCGACGCCCTCGGTCTGCCAGGCCATGTCGAACAGCATCTCGGGAGCGTCCTCGAAGCCCTCGCCGTCTCCGGTCACCAGGTACACCGGCACGGGATCGTCGGGGCCCGGCGCGTGCAGGCCCGCGAGGAGGTCCACGTGGTCGTCTTCGTCGAAGTACCCCAGCGTGACCGACGAGGACTCCACCTCCGTCAGGGTCACCAGGCCGCTGGCGTCCTTCATGTAGCCGTCCGCCTTGCCCCCGGCCATGTAGCAGTACGTCTTGCCGTACTGGGCGTAGCACATGACCCAGTCGTCGTACCCGTCGGAGTCCACGTCCATCATGATCTGGGAGGCGGCGATGGACGCATCGGCGGTCATGCCGGACAGGTTGGACCAGTCCACCTCCTCGGGGCGGCGCGTGAAGTTCCCGTCGCCGTCGTTGGACCACAGCACGCCGGTGAACGAGGCCAGCTCGAAGGTGGCCAGGTCCACGTCGCCGTCGCCGTCGATGTCCCCGAACGCGCGCAGCAGGTGCCCGTCGTCCACCTCGAACAGCTCCCGGCGGTCGAAGCTGTCGTCGCAGTCGATGGTGTACGCCTCCACCCAGCCCTCGTGCAGGGCCTGCAGCGCCACCTCCTGGATGTCGTCCCCGTCGAGGTCGGCCATCAGCGCCGCGGCGATCTCGTCGCCCGAGGTCAGCTGCACAGGGAAGGTCACCGGATCGCGCGCCTGGCCGCCCGAGGTGAAGGGAATCCACTGGGGCGTGGTCTCTGCCCGGCCGATCACCGCGAAGGACTGCATCCGGGACGTGTACTCGTCCACCCGGTCGTTGCAGTTGTCGTCGATGCCGTTGCACAGCTCCTGGGCGTTGGGATAGACGGCCGGGTCGCTGTCGTCGCAGTCGGTGGGGTACTTGAACCCGTCCCCGTCGAGGTCGCTGACGTTGGGCTCCGGGTTGCAGGCGAAGCCGTAGGGGATGTCCGTGTCCTCGGACGCGTCGTTGCAGGCGCACACGAGCGCCAGGACGGCGAAGACGAACCATGGGGGCGGTGCGCGCATCGCGTACTAGTGTACCGCGACGGCGGCAGATGGGGCGCGGAAGGGGGCTAGAACTTCGCGGCGATGACGGCGCGGTTGCCGTCCTCGATGGACATGGCGCGGCCGTAGATCGACGGCAGCACCTCGTGGGCGAAGAACTGGGCGGTCAGCACCTTGTTGAAGTAGTACCGCGCGGTCTCGCTCTTGTCGCACAGTTCGTCCTCGGTGGAGCCGGCGTCGGCGACGAGCTGGTCGAGCTTCTTCTGGGCCACGGCGGCCTGGTTCAGCAGCAGCACCGCGTAGGTCACGTCACCGAACATGGCCAGGTAGGGCGTCGCCACCAGCACGGGCAGCTCCCGGTCGCCCATCATGCCGGCCTGGCCGAGCCGCATGGTGACCTCGGCGAGCTTGTCGCGGGCCTTCTCCACCGCGGAGACCTCGTCCTTGAGGCCGGGCACCTCCTTGGCGGGCTCGATCAGCTCGGTCGCCTCACCGAGGAACTGCATGAAGAGCATGCCGGAGTTCATGGTGAGCTTGCGGCCGATGAGATCCAGGGCCTGGATGCCGTTGGCGCCCTCCCAGATGGTGAAGATCTTGGAGTCGCGGGCAGCCTGCTCCTGGGGGTACTCGCCGCAGTAGCCGTAGCCGCCGAGCACCTGGATGCCCTTGTTGGTGACCTCGTCGCACATGTCCGAGTTGTGGGCCTTGACCACCGGGGTGAGCAGGTCGACCAGGGCCTTGTACTTGCTGTCGTCGGAGTGCTGCGACATGTCGTCGTAGTGGGCGATGCGGTAGCTCAGGGCGCGCATGGCCTCGACGCGGGCCTTCATCAGCATCAGGTTCCGGCGCACGTCCGGGTGCTCGACGATGGTCACCCGCGGCGCGTCCGGGTCCTTCATCTTGTCCCAGGCCACACCCTGGACCCGCTCCTTGGCGTAGGCCAGGGCGGTCTGGTAGGACGCCGAGGCGCACCCGAGGGCCTGCACGCCCACGGCGTTGCGGGCCTCGTTCATCATGTGGAACATGATCCGGATGCCGTCGCCCTCGTTGCCGATGATGGTGCCGTAGCAGTCGTCGTTGGTGCCGAAGTTGAGCAGCGCCGTGGAGCAGCCGTGCATGCCCATCTTGTGCTCGATGCTGCCGCACACCACGTCGTTGGGCTCGGTGAGGTTGCCGTTCTCGTCGATCCGCACCTTCGGCACGATGAACAGGCTCAGGCCCTTGGCGCCCGGCGCGGCGTCGGGGGTCTTGGCCAGCACCAGATGGATGATGTTCTCGGTGAAGTCCTGGTCACCGCCGCTGATGAACAGCTTGGTGCCCTCGATCTTGTAGGACTTGCCGTCGCCGGTGGGGAACGCCTTGGACGTGGCGTCGCCCACGGCGGTGCCCGCGCCCGGCTCGGTGAGGCACATGGTGCCGGCCCAGACACCCGCGAGCATGTTGGGGACCAGGTTGGCCGACTCCTCGGGCGCGAAGTGGTGCAGCAGGTCCGCAGCGGCGGTGGTCAGCCCGGGGTAGATGACGAACGACGGGTTGGCGCCGCAGAACATCTCGATGGTCGCCAGGGTGATCTGGAGCGGGAGCCCCTGGCCGCCGAGCTCGATGTCGGCGCTGGGGGAGACCCACCCACCCTCGCAGTACTGCTGGTAGATCTTCGCCAGGCCGGTGGGCGTGACCACCACGCCGTCCTCGAGCTTGCAGCCCTCCTTGTCCCAGTCGGCGTTGGGCGGCGCGAGGACCGTGGTGGCGAACTTGCGCGCCTCCTCGAGGACCATGTCGTAGAGCTCGCGGTTGTACTCGGCGTACTTGGGGAACTGGGAGAGACCTTCGAGGCCCAGGATGTCGTACAGGTTGAAATGGATATCGCGCATGTCGGCGACGAACTCGCTAGCCATGGGGCTCCTCCACAGGTTGTTGGCACTGAATGAGTGTTCACTCAGCGCGATAGCATAGATGGATCCAGACCTCCTGAAAAGGGGCTGAATGACCATTCATTCATTTCTTTCGCAGCGGACACCCCAAAAGTACCCCCGCGCTTTGCACGCCCACGCCGCGATGGTAGTGTCCCCGCCCGAGGTCTGACCATGGTCACGGACGCGATGCAATCGCTGGAACAGGTCGCAGCCACGCAGGAACAGGGCGCTCACGCGGCGCAGCTGCTGCAGTCTGCCTTGGCGCTGGTGAGCGACGAGATGGCCGACGTTCGTCAGCAGCTCGCCACCCACCTGGGGGAGATCCCAGGCTGCGCCTCCGAGGCCGCCGTCCACCTCGTGGAGTCCGGCGGCAAGGGCATCCGCCCCATGCTGACCCTCCTCGGCGCGCGCGCCGTCGGGGGAGAGCCCGCCGCAGCCGTGCCCTTTGCCGTGGCCGCGGAGATGATCCACAACGCCACGCTGCTGCACGACGACGTCATCGACGACGGCACCCTGCGCCGCGGCCGCCCCACGCCCCGCACCATCTGGGGCAACACCGTCTCGGTGCTCTCTGGCGATCTGCTCTTCATCGAGGCCCTGCGCATGGTGGAGTCCACGGGCGCCGCGGTCACCCTGCGCGAGATGATGGACACGGTGGCCCTGCTCGTGGAGGGGGAGGTGATCCAGCTGGAGCACCGCGACCGCCTCGACCTGCCGGTGGAGACCTACGAGCGCATCGTCGAGTGCAAGACCGCCTCGTTGTTCCGGTGGTGCGCCGCGGCGGGTGGCCGCGCCGGCGGCGGCGGCGACGCCCAGATCCTGGCCCTCGGCCGCTTCGGCCGCCACGTGGGGCGGGCGTTCCAGGTGCGCGACGACGTGCTCGATCTCGTCGCCGACCCCGACCGCCTCGGCAAGGACCTCGCCGCCGACCTCTCCGGCGGCAAGGTGACGCTCCCGGTCCTGTTCGCGTTGCGGGACGATCCAGCCCTCGCCGCTGCCCTGCACGACGGCCCCGAGCGCGCCCTGCCGATCCTTCCCGCGGCCCTGAGGCGCACCGACGCCCTGGCGCGCGCTCGCGACTGGATGCAGGCCGAGATCGACTCCGCCCGCCTCGCCGCTCGCCGCCTCCCGTCCGGTCCCGCCGCGACCATGCTCCTCGCGGTGGCCGACGCCATCGGCAGCCGTGACCACTGAACCCCCTCTCCGGCACCCTGTGATAGCCTGATCCCATGGGATCGACCCTCCAGAACGACCAGCGCCGGACCGGGCAGTTCTTCACGCCGCCCGAGGTCGCGCGCTTCCTCCTGGAGCTCCTCGGGGTCCTCGATCCAGAGGCCCGGAAGTGCCAGACGGTCATCGATCCCGCCTGCGGCCAGGGGGTCTTCCTCGAGGCGGCCGTGGACGTCCTCGCGCAGGCGCCCGCCCGCGCCCTGGGCGTGGATCTCCATCCCCAGCGAGGGGGGATCTGGGACGATCCCGGCGGAGCCGTCGAGCAGCACGTGGGGGACGGCCTGCTGGAACCGTCGGGTGAACGGTTCGACCTGGTGGCCGGCAACCCGCCGTTCCACGGCGACGCCCTGCGGTGTCTGGCGGATCCAGACGATCCGCGCGGGCAGCGGCTGGCCGAGGCCATGAACCGCCAGTACACCCTGTGGCGCGGTGGCATCCGTGACACGGGCAAGGGCAGCTCCCAGATGTTGCTCCCGGGCACGCAGGCCCCCCTCTCGGCCAAGACCGTGGAGCAGCTGGCGCGCTACCCGGTGGAGCTGGCCTTCCTGGATCGCTTCGTCTCCCTGTGCCGCCCCGGCGGCTACGTGGTGGTGGTGCTGCCCGAGGGCGTGGTGGCCAACCGTCGCCTCCAGTATGCGCGCGACTGGGTCCAGGAGCAGTGCGAGCTGCTGGCCGTGGTCAGCTTGCCGCGGGGCACGTTCCGCAAGTCGGGCACCTCGGCGGCGACGGCCACGCTGATCCTCCGCAAGCGGGTGGCCGGCCACGACGCCACCGCCAGGACCCTGCTGCTGGACGTGGAGCGCCTCGATCGCCTCGAGGGCCTGCTCGGCGAGGTGCGGGAGTCGGTGGGGGAGGGCGGCCATGTCGCGTAGCCCGACCCTGTGGATGGAGCCCGGCGAGCTGGTCGGACACCGCTGGGATCCCGCCTACTGGGATCCGGCCCTGCGCGATCCCCTGGCCCGCTGCGCGTTCGAGGTGACCCGGCTCGGCGAGTTCATCCCCGACGGTGGCATCAAGTACGGCCGCATCCTGCCCGGGCGCCGCCCGCCCGAGGGGGACGGCCCCCTGTACGTGACCCAGCGCGCCATCCGCCCCACGGGGTTCGATCCCGGCGCCTGCGTGACCATCGAGGAGGGCTGCGCCTGGGACACACCCCAGCACCGCGTGCAGCCCGGTGATCTGCTGTTGCCTCGATCCGGGGTGGGCACCCTGGCCAAGGGGATCATGGCCGTGTTCGAACACGACGCCCCCGCCGTGGTGGACTGTTTCACCGATCGCATCACGCTGCAGGGGTACTCGGCCGGGGTGGCGGCCCTGTTCCTGCGCACCCCCCAGGGGTGGCTGCAGATCCACCGGCTGATCAACGGCGTGGGCCCCCCCAACATCTCGTTCGGCGAGATCCGCGACCTCGAGGTCCCGGTGTTCCCCGGACCGTTGGCGGAGGCCATCGAGGCCCGGCACCGCCGCGTGCAGCGGGCCCACCTCGCCTGGTTGACCCGGCGCGACAGCGTGCGGTCGGCCGAGCGTGATCCCGGCGCCGATCCCCACTGCGGTGAGCTGGCGCGTGCCGCGTCGCGGGAGCTCGTGTCGGCGCTGGCGGCCGTGGCGGCCTGGGTCGAGGGCGAGTCCCTACCCGGATGATGACGTTGACGTTGCCCGAGCGGTGACGCTCGGGGGGAGTTGCCCATGCTAGCTGTCTGGATCGCCATCCCGCTGGTGCTCGTCGCGGCCGTCCTGGCGAGGCTCTGCGCCGGGTACCCCGCCCCGGACAGGGAGTTCAAGCACCTGTCGCGCTGGTCGTACTCTTTCCTCCGCACGGCAGGGGAGTCCATGTTCCCGGCCGGCGGCGAGCTGCCCCCGTCGTCCGACGAGGTGGACCTGGTGGGCTACCTCGACCGCTGGCTCGGCGCGATCCCCAAGCAGCAGCGGCTGCTGATGAACCTGTTGTTCTTGCTGCTGGAGCACGCGCCGCTGGTGTTCGGGCCCCACCTGAGCCGCTGCTCCAAGCTGTCCGACGAGGCCCGGACCGCCTACTTCGAGAAGTGGGACAACAGCCGCTTCTACTTCGTGCGCGCCATGCTCGTGTCCCTGCGGATGGTGCTCAGCTTCGCCTTCCTGGATCACCCCAAGGTCCACGAGGCGCTGGGCATCTCCGACCGCGACGCCTGCAAGCCCATCCCCAGCACCCACCTGTCCCCCGAGGACCGCGGCGACGGCCAGCTCTTCGACCTGAGCGACCACGGCTCCGAGGTGACCGAGGAGTGCGACGTGGTGGTGGTCGGCACCGGCGCCGGCGGCGCAGTGGCCGCCAAGGAGCTCGCCGCGGCCGGCCTGGACGTGGTGGTCCTCGAGGACGGCCCCTTCATCCGCCCCGAGGAGGTCGCCCGCGACTGCGGCATGGGCATGTCGCAGATCCTCGCCGAGGCGGGCCTGCGCACCATGATCGGCCCCACGGCCACCCCCACCATGCAGGGGCGTTGTGTGGGCGGCTCGACCCTGCCCAACTCCGCGATCCTGTTCCGCATCCCCGAGCACGTGCTGACCGAGTGGCGCGACGACTTCGGCATCGAGGGCCTGACCACCGACGCCCTCGCCGCCAGCTACGGCCGCGTCGAGGCGGCCACGTGCAAGCAGCAGACAAAACCCTCGGCCCTGGGCCCCAAGAACCTGCTGTTCGCCAAGGGCGCCGAGGCGCTGGGCATCGAGGCCGAGGCGTTCCATCTCGCCAAGGAGGGCTGCAAGGGGTGCGGTGAGTGCCTGCCGTCGTGCCAGATCGGCGCCAAGAAGTCCACGGACCTGTCCCACGTGCCCGACGCGGTGCGGGCGGGAGCGCGGCTGTACGTCAACTGCCGCTGCGACGAGGTCCTGGCCGGCGAGGGCGGCGTGCGCGGCGTGCTCGGTTCGTTCCGCGACCACGACGGCAAGAAGGTGGGCCGCATCCGCATCCGCAGCCGCGCCGCCGTGCTGGGCGCGGGCGTGTTCGGGACGCCGATCATCCTCAAGCGCAGCGGGCTGGGCAACTCGTCGGGCATGGTGGGCCGCAACCTGCACACCCACCCCGGCGCCGCCGTCTTCGGCATCTTCGAGGACCCGGTCAAGCCCTGGATCGGCTCGACCCAGGGGTACGGCGCGTTCATCGACGAGCGCCTCAAGATCGAGGTGCTGTGGTCACCCATGCCCGTCATGGCCGTGCGGATGCCCGGCTTCGGTCACGTCCTCAAGGAGAACATGGCCCTGTTCAAGCACCTGGCCATCTGGGACGCAGTGGTCCGCGGGACCTCCACCGGCCGCATCCTCAGCTACAGCGGCAACAACCCCACGGTCTGGTACCACCAGAACCAGCGGGACACCGACGAGCTCATCCGCGGCCTGCGGATCGTCTCGGACATGTTCTTCGCCGCCGGCGCCCAGTTCCTCATGCCCGGCATCCACGGGCTGCCGTCCAAGCTGGGTCCGGACCAGGTGGATCTGCTGAAGCCCGGCACCATCAAGCCCGCCCAGGTCGTCGCCGCCGCGACCCACCTGTTCGGGACCTGCCGGATGAGCCCGGACCCGCGCAACTCGGTGGTGGACTCCATGGGCGAGAGCCACGACGTGCGCAACCTGTTCATCGTGGACTCCTCGGTCATGCCCAACGGCACCCAGGTGAACCCCCACGAGCCGATCATGACCCTGTCCGACTACTTCTCCCAGGGCATCATCGAGCGGCTCCGGACGAGCTGAGATGCGTACACCGATCCTCCTGGTCCTCCTGTTCGGCCTCGCCCACCCGGCCCTCGCCAGCGACGCCCTCGACGGCACCTACGTGCTCGACCTCGACGCCAGCGACGACCTCGGCGAGGTGATGAAGGAGCTCGGGCTGAACCCGGTGATGCGCGCCGTCGTCGGCCGCATGAAGACCCGGCTCACCATCGACGGCGAACCCACCCAGGTCACCCTGGCGGTCAAGACCCCCATCCGCAGCCAGACCCAGGAGCTGGCCTGCGACGGCAGCACCATCGCCGTCGAGGGCGGCGAGTTCGGCAGCGGTACCATGAGCCTGAGCTGGAGCGCCGACGGCGCCGCGCTCATCGCCGTGTCCGACACCGAGATGGGCGACGGCCGCCAGATCCACACCGTGACCACCCGGCGCCTCGAGGACGCGGACACCCTGCTGCAGCAGTTCGAGCTGAGCATCGACGGCGGGGAGACGCGGACGCTGCGCCGGATCTTCCGGCGCGAGGACTGACTAGTCGATCTGCGCCGGCTGTGCCCCCACGGCCCCCTCCACCTCGAAAAGCTCGTCCAGCGTGAACCCAACGAACGGGTTCTGCGGCACCGGCACATCGCCTTCGGCCAGGTACATCGTGCGCTCACCCGGCACGTAGATGATGGACTGGATGCAGCCGTTGTTCGCCACGGTGTTGGCGCCGTCGGACAGATCCGGCGACGAGACCTCGCCCGTGTGCCCGTCGGTGGTGTCGCGCAGGATCGCGGCGGCCGCGTCCAGGTCGATGGAGCCGT
The DNA here is from genome assembly GCA_964425605.1 of uncultured Rickettsiales bacterium. Classification (GTDB taxonomy): domain Bacteria; phylum Myxococcota_A; class UBA796; order UBA9615; family CAYRNR01; genus CAYRNR01. The sequence continues at coordinate 15,528 of CAYRNR010000122.1, forward strand.
GCAACGAATCCTCCCCGGTGGGCTCCAGCAGCTGCCGCAGCCGCTCGTGGCGCGCCGTGGAGTTGATCGACGGGGTCATGTGCAGCTCCGGTGCGGCCTCGAAGTGGTTCGCGGTCCACACCACGCCGTCGGTCAGCTCCGTCATCTCCAGACCGTCCACGGCCATCTCGAACACGGCGGCGCGGCCGGCGTCGCCGTCGGCCACCACGAACATCTCTGCCGAGCCGTGGTCCTCCTCCTCGAGGATCGCCATCACGTCGTCGAGGCTCTCGGCCTCGCGCAGGATGCGTCGCTCCATCTGGGAGTGGGCGCGGCCCTCGAGGTTGGCGTCGGCGAGGCCGTGGGCCTCGTTCTGGGCGATGGAGATGCCCGCGAGGTTGATGCCCTGGTAGGTGCTGACCCCGCCGGGGAAGCCGAAGACCACGTTGGGCATGCCGACCTCGGGGAACCGCACGATCAGCGTGGGGTAGTCGATGATGTGCCGGACCTCGGTCCAGTCGAGGTTGCGCCCGTGGATCAGCTCGCCGTCCACCGTGGCGTCCCCGCCGGCGACGAACTGGCTGCACCCCAGCTGCTGGTTGATGAACTCCAGCGAGACGTCGCCCCAGGCCAGCAGCATGCAGCGATCCATGGTCCACAGCTCGTCGTCGATGGCGTCGACGATCCCCTGGCACTCCTCCACCACCTCCGGGTACGACGAGTCGTACACGTGGTCCAGCAGGCCGTAGTACTCGGCCAGGGGCTCGAGCAGGCCCATCTCGCTGCCCTCGATCCACTCGCCGCCCTCGAGCAGCTCCTCCCGCAGCAGGGTGCCCTGCTGGTAGCCCATGTCGTAGAAGCTGCCGCCCACGCGCAGCACGGCCACCGACCCGCGGTACTCCAGGGAGGGCTCGAAGGTGGCCACGGTGTCGTCGTCGTCGCCGACCGTGCTGTCGTCGTCGTCGTCGCCGGGACAGCCCACGACGAGGACCAGCGCCAGCAGCAACAGGTAGGGGAGGGGGCGAACGGGGAACAGCCGAAGGTTGCGCATGTCCCCGTTAATAACGTCAGAACATGTGATCGAACAAGAGGAAGAACCCGTAGTACGGCTCCTGCGTGATCGTCCCGTCCGGCTCCTCCACCGCGTCCGGGCCCACCGAGAAGTCGATGCGCCCCACGAACGCGTCCGCCCAGATCAGCCGGATGCCCACCCCCGCGGACGGGTGCAGCGGCACCTCCGGCGCCGGCGCGGTCGCCTCCTCCCCGGTCCCCCACACCGCCCCCACGTCCGCCGTCGGCACCAGCTGCCAGCGCAGCTCCTGCTTCAACAGCGGGTGCCGCACCACGTCGATGCGCAGCTCCAGGTTGCCCACCGCCTTGTGCCTGCCGTGCCACCGCCCGAACGGCACCCCGCGGATCGTCTCCCAGCCGCCGAACCCCAGCACCGGCACCGAGCCACCCCACCGCACCATCTCGTAGAACGGCACGTCCCCGTACATCCACTCCGCCATCACCCGCGACGCCAGCACCACCGGCTTGCCCAGCGGCACGTAGGTCCGCACCGACGTGCACAGCCCCCAGTACGCCCCCGCGTCGAACGCCGGCGACACCCGCCCGCTCACCTCGGCCATCACCCCCCGGTTCGGCGTCAGCTCCGGCTCGCGCGTGTCCACCATGACCCCGCCCGAGAACTGCACCGCCAGGCCCCCGTCCATGCCATACGGCTGGTGCGCCTCCAGCAGCGAGCCCTCGTACGTGCTCACCTTGCTGTACTGGACCATCAGCCCCCCGAACACCGCCAGCGGGCCCCCGAGATCCGCGCGCAGGGTGAACAACCCGAACGGCTGGATCAGCGAGTACCTGTACCGCTTCCGCCGCGGGTCCTCGTCTTCCAGATCCGTGATGTACACCCGCTCCCGCGTCGTCCCGTTCCCCATCCCCCAGTACCCGTCGTTCATCCACGCCCTGAACGCCAACCACGCCGAGAACCGCAGCCGCCCCTGCCGCCCCATCCCCGGCAGGTCCATCCTGAATCGGTGGTGGTGGTAGCCCCGGAGGGTCGCGTAGGCCTGGATCACGAACGACGACACATAGGGATCGCGGTCAGGGGCCACACGTTGGAGCTCCGCGCGGGCGCCGAATCCGAGGCCGTCGTCGGTGTCGAAGGCGACGTTGGGGAGGAGGAACCATTTGTACTTGCGGGGGGGATCTGGCTCGGCGGTTTCTTCGGTGGGCGTCTCCTCGGGGGCCTCGGTCGCCGAGGCGGGCATGCACCAGGCCAGCGCCACGAGCAGCGCGCAGAACAACCCGAGCCGCTCGTTCCTCGGCGCTCTGCGCCGGTCTTCTTCATCTGCGCTGGGGATTTGCCCTGGGGAGAGAGCCCCGGGGGAGGGGGGGCGAGACAGGGACACATATAAGCTGGTCCGGTAGGAAGGGGGTGGATCGAAGCTTCGGGGTGACCAGCTCATGTATGTCCCTACTTCGGAGGCTGGAGTTCTGGATCGGTAGCCGTCATGGGGGATCTCCCGCCCCCACGTCCACGTCCACGTCCCCCTCCACGTCCACTTCCCCCTCCACTTCCACTTCCCTCGGCCCCTCACTCGGGTCCCACCCGTTCAGTTCCTCCACCAACGGCCCCAGCCACCCCAGCTCCTCCGGCGCCTCCCGCACCCCCTCCACCACCAGCCCCTCCACCGCGCTCACATCCACCACCGCCGAGAACAAGATCCTCAACCCGTTCCGCACGTTCTCCCTGGACACCCGCTCGCAGTGTCCGTGCATCGTCGCCAGCTCCTCACCGCTGATGGCGAAGGGGATCAGGCCATACGCCCGCGTACCCTTGTCCCGGAAGTAGATGGAGTCCGTGAAGCCCACCGACAAGATGGGCCCGGCCACGGCGTCGGGGTTGCCTGCCACCGCGTGGCTGGTCAGCGCCGCATAGAACGGATCGTCCCACGGGCTCTCGTTGCCGGCCTTGGACACCACCACCTCGAAGGTGATCTTGGGATCGTGATCCACGAGCTCGCGCAGCTCGTCCAGCACCTCTTCGGCGTCGGTGTCGAGCTGCAACCGGCAGTCGAAGACGGCGGTCACGGCCGAGGGGACCACGTTGGGCTCCTCGGCGCCGTCGAGGCCGGTGAGGTGGACCGTGTCGGTGATCATGGCGCGGGTGGCGGGGTTGGCCATGAGTTTGCCGCCGACCAGGGAGCGGACCGAGGCGGGGTGGGTCATGACCACCTTCTCGAGCCCCTTGCGGGTGAGGCCGATGTGGTACATCAGGTCGTACAGCGACTCGTGGTACTGCGCCTCGACCTTGCGCTGCTCGATCTTGGCGATGGCCTCGATCAGTCGCCGCGGCGCCTCGTCCTCTCGGGGCGTGGACCCGTGGCCGGGCTCCCCGTGGGCGGTCATGCGCACCCACAGCACGCCCTTCTCGGCCACCGACGTGGCGTACACGGTCTGGCCCTCGAAGAACACGTCGCGCACGCCGAAGCCGCCCTCGTTGACCATGTGGCCGCAGCCCAGCTCGTCCCAGTACTCGTCCACCATCTGGCGGGCGCCGCTGTTCTCGATCTCCTCGTCGGCCACCGCCAGCAAGATGATGTCGCGCTTCAGGGGAAGCTCCAGCCGCTTCGCCCAGACCAGGGTCATCAGCTCGATCACCCCCATGCCCTTCATGTCCAGCGCGCCGCGCCCCCAGATCATGCCGTCGTCGTCGATGGCGCCGGATAGGGGGCCCTTGCCCTCGGGCCAGTGCTCGTCCTCGGCGGTGACCACGTCGATGTGGGACATCAGGCACATGGGCGGTTCCTCACCGCTGCCACGCAGCCGCGCCACCAGCGAGCCACGCCCGGGGGCGAACTCGTGGATCTCCGACTCGATCCCCTCGCGTCGCAGCACCTCGGCGAGGAACTCGGCGCCGCGCGTCTCCAGTCCCGGGGGGTTGATCGTATCCACCCGCAGGTAGGCCGAGAGCACCTGCGAGGCCTCCTCGCCGGCCGATGACCAGTCCACGGCGCTGTGGTACTGTGCGAGCGCCGGAGGCGGCTGATGGGCGGGGGGCCGATACCGTGGTCCACAGCCCACGCCGAGGGCCAGGGTGAGCAACAGAATCGAGCAGGTCGTTCGCATGGACATCTTCACCTCGCCGACGTCCGATCATGCACCATCGAACCGAGCCGCGGCCACCGGGCGCGCGTGGTGCCGCGCGCGCTGTCTCGCCGTGGCCGCCGCGCTGGTCTTCGCCACGGCGTGCAACGTGGAGGAGGCCCCCGAGGATCTCGACGGGCTCTTCCACTGGTTCTGGACCCACTACGACGAGGAGTTCGCCGACGACATCGTCACCGAGTACGACGGCGGCTCCGACGAGGAGATCGCGCTGGCGGTGATCAACGCCCACGAGGTGATCGACGGCGACCAGGTGGCCGAGGCCGAGACCGGGGCGCTGAGCGACTTCAGCCGCGCCGAGATGGACCTGGTCAAGATGCGCGACACCGCCGATCCCGATGACCCCGACGGCATGTACGTGGTCAACGCCTTCGTGTGCTCCCTGGACGAGCTACGCGCCATCCTCGCGCGGCAGGACCAGGACCAACTCTACGAGGGCGAGTACGACTCTTACGAACGGACGTACACCTCCGACTACGACGACTTCGCCAGCGGCGAGTCCTCCACCCTGGCGTGGAAGGTGGAGATGGAGGCCGAGTGGATGGCTGGCGCGAGCTACACCGAGACCCTGCGCGGTGGGCTGCGGTGGGTGCCGGAGATCGACGAGGACACCACGCCCTGGGGGCCGATCCTCATGGCCCGCACCTGGCTACCCCAGGCCGCGGACTTCGACAACGACGACTTCTACTTCGACCAGGACTACCAGATCGAGGTCTTCTGGGAGCGCTCCCCCAGCCAGATCGTCCACCTGTACGGCCTGTGGCGCGAGGCCGGCTTCCTCGAGGCCAGCACCGACGACGACACCATCGTCCACCACATGACCGAGGCCCTGGCCGAGTGGGACGACACCACCGCCGAGATCTGCGCGGCGGGGGACTATTCGCTGTAGAAGCGGTCCCGCGCGCAGCGCGACCGCTTCCCCGTGCCCAGGGCGAGGCCAAAGGCCATCGCCCGGTGCCCGTGCCCGTGCACGGGTCGAATCGTCAGACCTCGGTATCCACCGCGTCGTCGGTCTGCTGCCGCAGGATGAAGATCCCGAACACCGCGTACACCAGCGAGATCAGCGGCATCAGCAGGTTGAACAGCGCGAACGGCAGGTAGGCGAAGGTCGAAACGCCGAGGGCGACGGCCATGTACGCGCCGCAGGAGTTCCACGGGCACAGCGGCGACGTCACCGTCCCGGAGTCCTCGAGCGTACGCGACAGCATGCGCGGCTGCAGCCCGAAGTCCCGGTAGGTCTCCTTGAACATGCGCCCCGGCAGGACGATGGCCAGGTACTGCTCGGCGATGAGGAAGTTGGTCCCCACCGCGGCGAACACCGTCGAGACCAGCAGGCCCCGCGTCCGCTTGACCCGCCTCAGCAGCGCCTCGAGCAGCACCCGGATGAACCCCACCCGCTCCAGCACCCCGCCGAACGCCGTCGCCGCCAGCACCAGGGCGATGGTGTAGCTCATCGACGCCATGCCGCCGCGGCTGAGCAGCTTGTCCACCGCAGGATCGCCGGTCTCCGACACGTAGCCGTCGTACAGCGCCAGCAGCATCCCGGACAGCGACGCGCCCTGGAACGCCATGGCCAGGACCACACCGGTGGCCGAGGCGATCACCAGCACCGGCAGCGCCGGGATCCTGCGTAGCGCCAGCACGATCACCAGCACCGGCGGCAGCAGCAGCCACACCGACAGATCCTGACCGGCCTGCAGCGCGGCGCGCAGCGTCTCCACGCTCGCGGCGTCGAACGCCGTGGCATCGCGCGAGACCACGAAGCCCATGCCCGCGAACCCGATCAGCGACAGCACGTATGCGGGCACCGTCGTGTAGAGCATCGCGTGGATGTGGTCGAACAGCTCCGCCCCTGCGATCCCCGGTGCCAGGTTCGTCGTGTCCGACAGCGGCGACATCTTGTCCCCGAAGTACGAGCCCGACAGGATGGCCCCCGCGCTCATCGCCGGCGGCACCCCCAGCGCCCCGCCGATCCCCATCAGCGCCACGCCCACCGTCGCCGCCGTCGCCCAGGAGCTCCCGATCGCCAGCGACACCACCGAGCAGATCAGCACCGCCGCGGGCAGGAACCACGTCGGCCCCAGCACCGCAAGCCCGTAGTCGATCATCACCGCGATCGTCCCCGACGCCGCCCACGCCGCGATCGCCGTACCCACGATCAGCAGGATCACCAGGGCCTTCAGCCCCAGCGTCATCCCCTCGACCAGCCCTTTCTCCACCTCCCGCCACGGCACCCCGATCGCCAGCGCGATCACGATCGCCGGCGCCATCGCCAGCACCAGCAGCACCGGCACCGCGTCCGCCGCATCGAAGAACAGGATCCCCGACGAGATCACCACCGCCGCCCCCGCCACCGCGGCGATCGCCTGCCAGAGTTTCGGCCTCCTTGTGGAAATGCTCACCCACGACCTCCCGCCAAGGCCGCCGGTATATCACCTATCGCCCCTACGGCAGAATCCTGATCGCCGTCTTCCCGCTCACCGCAGCGTCGTACAACCAGTCCATGTCCGGGTTGTCCAGCGCCACACACCCCAGCGTCCAGTTCCGTGGGAAGTTCCCCGACCCGTGGATCTCGATCAGCCCACCCAGCGACGAGTCCGTCACCGTGCTGTGCTTGCTCGCCGCGCTCGCGATCCGGTCATGCGTCGCCTGGCCGATCCGCCCCTCGCTCAGCGCCAGGGCCGCATCCGCCGCGTTGGGGTAGTTGACGTACAGCGCCTTGTAGAAGCTCGTCTGCCCGTGGGGGATCTTCCACGACACCCAGTACCACCCCTCCGGCGTCTTCCCATCCCCCTGCGTCGTCTTCGCCCCCTCCGGCTCGAACCCCAGCGCCACGTCGAAGCAGGCCGACACGTCCTGGCCCTCGGTCCCGAGCTCCTCGCTCTTGCCCGTCGAGGCGATCTTGCCGTCCCGGTAGAAGCCCAACTTGTAGCGGGACTTCCACACCACGATCACCGTCTCCGCTCCGGGTCCTCCCGCCAGCACGTCCTCGCCCAGCGTGTCCGGGCACGCAGGCGCCAGCTCGACCGGCTTCTCCTCCGGGAAGAAGTCCCTGGGCACCGGCGCCATGTTGGCTGCGAGCCCATCGACTGCCCCCCGGTCCCCGCTCCCCATCACTGCCAGCCCGATCCACAGCGCTGCCAGCGCCACCATCGGCACCGGCACCAGCAGGCTCGACCACGACCAACGCCACGACGCTCTACCCATGCGACCTCCACACCCGAAGAACGGCCCCGACCCCGTTCCTTTTCACTCCTTCCAATCACAACCCCGACGTCCACCCGCTGCTTCCTGTCAAACAACTCCCAAATCGGCTTGACGAACCCGCGTCTTCGCTCTAGATTCCTCTCCGCTCGTCGGGGCGTAGCGCAGTCTGGTAGCGCACTTGAATGGGGTTCAAGTGGTCGGAGGTTCAAATCCTCTCGCCCCGACCATTTCGAATTTATCCCGCCATTTCCGCCTGCTCCTCCTCCTCCGTCGCCATCGCACGCCGCTAATTCCGCAAGAATATCGAAGGGTTTACGGAAGGTGGGCGTAACCACCCCACCGGTGAGGGTGCAGTTCGAAAGGACGATATCCAGCAGATCCCGCTGTTCATGGGGGTTTCGCTGAACGAACAGTGAATACGCGGAGTTGGCGAGTTCGAAAACCTGGAAGGCCATGTCCATCGTTCTGCCGTTGACGGCGTCCAGCCGTTCGAGTTCGCCCTGGATTTCGACTCGCTGCCGGTCCCACTCCGCCCGCTTGCGAAGGAAGAACTCGTCGTCAATGCGCCCCTCTAGCTTGTCCTCGTAGGCGCTGTCGATGAGCTTGCCGATCCGGTCGTACCGGGTGCGGGCATCCGCCATCCTCTCCTGGGTCTCTGCCTGGATATCCCTGAACGACTCCTTCAACGCCGGCACCACCTTGTCCACCAACCGCTGCGTCATCTTCAGGCGCTTGACCACCTCGGCGAACTGCTCGATGAGCTTCTCCTGGCGGACGAATGGCTCCTTCGTGCACCTCGGCGCGCAGCGGTAGTAGATGTACTTGCCCTTGTGGATCTCGCCGGTGATCGCCGCGCCACAGTGCCCGCATGTGAGCAGGCCGCGGAACGGGAAATCGTGCGCGCTGGCCCGCGTGTAGGGATGACCGTCCAGCCGAGCTTGCACCCGGTCGTACAGCCTCCTGCTGACCAGCGTGGGATCGATGCTCCGGTACAGGACGCCAGCCCAGTAGAACTCCCCGGCGTAGATGGGGTTGCGGAGAATGTAGTGGATGGTGTTGGGGCGCAGGATGGCGCCCCGCTTGCCCCGCAGGCCGGCCTGGCTCGCGAACTCCGCCAGGCGATTGACCGAGTAGTCTCCCGTTTCGTAGAGCTCGAACAGTTTGCGGATGATGGGCGAGCGCTCGGGATCCTCGACGATGTAGCTCTTGCCCCCCTCGCGGCGGTTCAGGTAGCCCAGCGGTGCCGAACTGGGCCAGTGGCCCTCCTCGGCCTTGTGCCGCATCCCCTTCTGGACCTCCTCCGACAGGTTGTCCACGTAGTTCTTGGCCATGAGCACCTTGATCCCGTGGACGAACTTCTCGGACGACTTCGAGCCCTCGGAGATCACAGCCCCCTCTTTGACCAGGTGGATCTCCAGGTTCGCCGTCTCGTCGAGCGTTACCCAGTCTTTGAGGTTGCGGTAGATCCGGTCCGTCTTCTCCACCAGGATCGCTGGCGGGCGGGGTGCCTTCCGCTTGATGTAGGCCACCATCTTGCCGAACTCCACCCGTCCGGTCTGCTTGGCGGTCTCCACGTCCACGAACTCCTGGACGACGGCGAACCCGTTGCGGCTGGCGTACTCCTGCAGCAGCTTCCGCTGCGCCGGGATGGAGAAGCCCTCCCGCTCCTGCTCTCGAGACGACACCCGGGCGTACAGGACCGCTGAGCGAGGTGGTCCAACGTCGTTCGATTGCCTGCTTGTCTTGCGTGCCCGTCCGCGAACGCTGCGGCGGCTGGTTTTCCTGGCCACGTCCGTCTCCTCTGCCTCTCGCGCTGCGCCCCTCAGGATGACATAACATCGTTGATTAGGCCCGGCTGTTTGGTGGTCCACGCCATTCCACAGGGCTGGCTCGAAACCCCTCCGAGTGCGGCGAGGGTTGGTGTATCCTCCACACCTTGGAAGACCCGACTACGACGCCGATGGAGATGGGTTTCTCTGGCCTTCCCGAATTGTCTCGCACCGTTGACCGATAGGCGTCGTTGACCCAACCTCTCCTACATCTCGATTCGGGGGGTGCCGATGAGCACGCTGAACCTGAGGCGCTTCGCACGCGCCGGTACGCTGAAGAAGATCAAGTTCGACAACCTGCTGGACCTCCTTCGTGGCCACGCCGCCTACTTCGAGGGTCGCGGCCTGGCGCTGGACGACGACGAGGACGATTTCGAGTACGACGACCTCGTGCGGGTCCTGATGACGCCTGACGACGGATTCCCCAGCAACCTCGCTGACGCGCTCCACCATATCAACGAGATGGCCACCGAAGACGGCATGGACACCCTGCTGGAAGAAGCCGAGCGGCGGAGCGTCACCTTGGCCGTGGGAGATGAGCCCACACCGGCCGACGTGGCCCTCCAGATGTGGCTTTTCGAGCCAGATGTCGTCGAGCGAAAGAACGCCGAACAGTACCTCGTTCGTCCGCGTTCCTTCGAAGGGTTCCTGGGGAAGGCGAGTTCGCTGCCCACCTCGTTCAAAGAGCCGTCCGAGGCTGCTCTGCTGGCGCTGGAAGCCTCGATGGACGATTGGTTCTCCCGGAAGAAGCGGGGGCGTCATAGCAAGGTCTTCATCTTCCACAAGGAGGGGCTGGTCTGGTTCCTGGTCCGGCATGGGGAACCGATGCAGCGGCAAGGGAGCATCGAGGATGGAGAATCGGCCAGCGTCTTCTATCGGCCGGAGAAGTACGACGTCCTCATCTACGACCCGGATCTCGACGAGCTGCGCATGAATGCGGGCACGAAGGGTGAGAAGCAACTCTACCGGACGGAGTTCGGCCGCCACCTGTTCGGCGGTGTTGGCTACTTCCCCGACGACGGCAAAGGGAAGTACACGCTGGAGCCCCTTCGAGAGGTCGGCGAGGATGCCACCGCGTGCGGCGATATCGATGGCATTGACTGGGTGCAGCTCAGGGAGGTCCATTTCTGGTGGGGAGGCTCGCACAAGGAGATCGAGATCCTCAAGGCACAGGATCTCTACGCGGCCCTTCGTGACCGCGACAAGGAGCTTCCAGCCCCGCCACGTATCATCCGTGGGAAGTTCATGGTCAAATTCGCCAACGGCAAGAACCCCCGCACCGTGACGATCCGCCCACCCAACATCACGCAGTACACGCGGGACGAGGACAGCGCAGTGGTGGATGAGTGGTTCAAGGCCCGGGGGTTCATCGTGGAGCGCGACGGGGATGACGACGACGAGCCTTGACCAGCTCCTGTCCGCACTGGACGCGCTGCCAGGACACCGTGCCGTGCAGTCGGAGTGGCGGTCGCACCTCGGCGACGCGGCGGATGACCTCGCCGCGTTTCTCCGGCCGACGAACGAGATGGCCGAAGCGTGGGAGTGCAATAGCCCCGGTGGTGAGGGCTGCCCCTGTCGCGTGGTCACCCACGCACCAGACGACATCGTGGCCGTCTGCCAGGACTCCCCCCGGCGCAGGGAACCTGTCTCGCTCTCGCGGGCGGATCTCGTCGTACATCGGCTTGATCTGGATGCGTTCGCCCGTTCGCTCGCCAGGGGGCTTGGGCTCGGACCTGATCACGTCGAACCCTTCCCCTCCGCGGATGGTTCGCGCTGGCTTGCCGGGAATGGGGGGATCTATCGTCTGGGGGACCGGGTGTTCGGGGCCGAATCCATCGGCTTCTACCTCTCACTGACTGACTCCCCTAGCACCTTGGCTCAGCTGCTACCCAAGGTCCGACGGCGGGACGGGTCGAACGCCGCGGTGGTGCTCGTACCGCACGATGGCCGAGCGCGCCTACACGTCCACGAGGTGCTGGACGGCGCTGAGATCGCGTTGCTGGGGCTGGACCGAACGACAACGATAGGGCACGGCGGGCGCGTGGCCGTCGACCTGGCCGACTTCGTTCTGGAGAAGAAGTTCTCCGGCGTGGACCCGGGCGATCTCTTGTGGCCGCGGTACCATCTGGTGATGGACCCCGCCCGGGACAGGTACTTCTACGCGGGCAAGCGGGTCGATTTCGCGGCGCGAGCCGAGATTCCGAAGCGCCTGCTCCTGGCGCTGTCTCGAGAGCCGGAGCAGCGTGTATCCCGGCATGATCTATGCGCAGCCGGATGGCCTGACGAGTACGGCTCGGCGAAATCCGTGGAGGTGAACTGGGATCGCCGCGTCCGGGGAAACAAGGCGACGCTGAGCGATGCTCTTGGTCGCGCGGCCCAGGGCGTCGCTGGCGTCCCCCACGATCCCATTGCACCGATATTGCAGCGTCCAGAAACCTTTGTCACAGATCTGAGGTCGCAATAGGTTGACACG
>CAYRNR010000123.1:0-26792 GCA_964425605.1 uncultured Rickettsiales bacterium
CCCATGTCGAAGTCCTCGAGCTCCCAGCCCATCAGCTGGGTGTAGAACTCGATGGCCTCGTCCTTGGCGTCGGAGACCTGGTCGTGCCAGGTGAACCGGCCCCGAGTTGACCGAGCCAGGGATCTGGCTGACACCTCTTTCGCTGCGCGAGCCGTCGTCAGTTCCTTCTCCGTGCCGCGCTTCGGCGAGTCAGACCCAGCAGGGCGAGACAGAGCAAAGCGCGAGCCCCACCCGCGCCGCCCATCCGTCCACCGCCTTGAACGCACTGACAGCCGCTCTCCCAGCTGTGCCCCTCCTCGTCCGGTGGCGTGTGCCCCCCCGTGTCGTCGTCGCCCGCGTCGTCGTCGTCGCCGCCGATGTCGTCGTCGTCGTCTCCTCCGACGCACTCCGACCACCCCGACCACCAGCAGCCGTCGCACGTCCGGTACCGCTCACCGCCGTCCTCGCAGGCCTGGACCTCGGTCTCGCCGGCGGTGTCGCAGTCGCACTCGACCGTGGACGCGATCTTGATGGCGTCCAGCGCGACCGTCTTGCCGATGTTGGAGCCGTCCTCGCAGTTGTCCCCGAGCCGCACCCACTGGTCGAGATCCGTGCGGAAGAGGAACTCACCGATGTAGGCCCAGGAGCCGGCGTTCGCGGCCTGGTCCACGTAGACCTTGGTGGCCGTGTTGCCGCCCTCGGGCAGTCCGTGCCAGACCTTGTACACCGCCGCCTCGGTGAGGTCGTCCACACCCTGGGGGATGTACGCCCACAGCTCGTAGTACGCCATCTCGACGAAACCGACGAACATGTAGTTGATGCCCTGGCTGTAGTCCACGCCGGCCTCGTCCACGGTCGTCCAGTACGCGTGCCCGCCGTGGCCGCTCACGCTCTGGTAGCCGTCGGAGGTGAACGCGAACTCCGAGTCCGGACCGTCCTCCTCGAGGATCGTCTCCCCGTACGGATCGATCGTGTGCAGGACATCCATGCCATCGGCGGCGTCACCCGGGAGTTCGGGGCCCGCTCCGGGGCCGGTCGCGGCCTCGCCAGCCATTGCCGTCGGCGCGAGCGCCAGCGCAGCAACGCAGAGGATGAGGGACCGAATGAGGGTGGTGAGCCAGGCCATGATCCGCCTCCCCCGAGAGGATACACCGGGTGAGCCTACTGGCACCTCCCGGAGAGCGCCCCGTGCGTGGGTGCGATTCAGCGATCCCCTCCAGGTTCGCGATCCCACAGGTCGCCCGTCTTGCCCGCGCGGAGCTTGCGGACGTTGTACACGCCCATGCCCGCGGCGATGGGGCGGTCCTCGGCGCCGGGGTGGTAGGCGCGCAGGGCCGTCACGCCGACTCGATTGCCGGCCCGGACGACCTCGGCCCGCCCCAGCAGGGTCTCCGCTCGCCCCGGCCGCAGGTAGTCCACCCGCAGATCCACCGTCGAGACGCGGTCGTGGGGGCCCACGCTGGACCACACCGCCGCACCCCCTGTCGTGTCGAGCAGCGTGGACACGACGCCGCCGTGCAGCGCCGGGATCTCGGGGTTGCCGATGAACTCCTCGCGGAAGGGCAGCTCGAGGATGACGAGGCCCTCTTCCAGGGTGTGCAGCTTCATCCCGAGGAACCGATTGAACGGGATGATCTCCTCGAAGAGCGTGACGATTCGATCGCGATCCATGTCGAACATTCGGAGGAATCTACGCGAGGTCGGGCCCGGAGGCCACCTCCGGCTGCGGTTGGCCGTGGCGTGTTGGATGGGAGAGGATTGAGCGGCATGACCTCATCGCGAGACATACAGCAGGACCGCCGCGAGATCCGGCGAGTCGTCGAGGCGTACCGGCGAGCCTACCGCGCGGAGGACATGGGCCGTTGCTGGGACCTGTGGTGCAGACAGGATCAGACGCGGCGAAGCCGCGAGATGAACAGTGCGGTGTACGAGGCGACGCCTGTGGGGGACGAGACCGGAACGGTCATGCCCGCGCCGGAGCCTGTGTCGGAGACCATCGAGCTCCAGGGCGACGAGGCCATCGTGAGGACCCGGACGGCGCAGCCTCGCTTCCGGGACGTCGCCGCGTTGCTGCGCGATCTCGAACAGGCCCAGCCCCCCGCGTCGCCGGCCGTACAGCGGGCCCGGATCGCCGAGCTGCCCAGGATCGAGACCGAGGAGCGGATGTACCTGCGGTACGAGGAGGGGCACTGGAGGATCTACCGCGGCATCGGAGAGCCGCCTCACGAGGAGGACTTCAAGGACCGGCTGAGGCGGCTGGAGTGCATGCTGGTCGCCGAGCCGGGGACGTCGCCATCGTCGTGCTGGACCTCCCGGTGGGCTCACGACCGTGTCCCGATCCTGCTGGAGCGGGCGTGGCTCGTCTCCCCGTCGGTCTGGAGCGAGGGCGTCGTCGCGGACAGCCTGTTCGGACCCTGCGTCGAGCTCGTACTCGTCGACGGTGGAGCCGAGCGGGAGGAGCTGGACCGTCGGATCTCGGTGAGTGCCGGCCGGGAACTCGCCATCATCCTGAACGGCGCCGTGGTCGCCACGGGCATGCTGCCCGAGGCCATCGGCGACGACGGTGCTGTTCTGAGGGTGTTTCTCGCCGACGAATCGCTGGCTACGGAGGGACTCGAACGCGCCTTGTGCAAGGTCGGCTGGCTCGATTGAATTCGGGGATTGGAGATGTCCATGGGGTACACGATCTTCTACGAGGGGCGCTCGGAGTATCCCCTCACCGACGACGAGCACGCCAAGCTGCACGAGAACGTCCTGGTCTGGGACACGCGACTGTCCGAGGTGTCCGAGGACTACGGCTTCACCTACTCCGACGGGACACGACGCCTCTCGGGTTCGACCAAGATAGGGTACAGCGAGACCGAGGAGAGCCACGACCTCGACATGCTGCTGTACGCTATCGAGGAGCTGGACCAGATCCTCCCCGGGTACCACTTCACAGTGCACGACGACTCGGACGCCCTGCTCTTCGAGTCGCCAGCGCCCGCGCCGCCGGAACCCTCGCCAGCCACGGAGCCGCCACGAACGGCCCGCCGGGTGATCCGGCGCAGGAGCAAGGAGTCTTCGTGACGCGGGCGCGCGGGTTCACAGCTCGAGCAGTAGCGCAGTTCCGTCCTCCCCCACTACCAGCGCGGTGGTATCGGCGATGAAGAGCACGGCACTGCCTCGAAGGTGCCAGCCGAATCACCCGTCGGCGCGCGCGAAGCGCCTGCTGGACCGCGCAGTTCACGCGCCGAGGACGAACGCGAGCAGCCTCAACAGCGCCACACCCACGGCGATCGGCGCGAGCCACCGCATCAGCTTGCCGGCGCGGGCGCGGGCTTCGACGGGCCCTCTCCGCGCCACGAAGAACAGCACGCCGCCGATCAGGGCCAGCGTCACGATGATCCCGAGCACGACGGGGACCATGGACTGTCCCCGCTCCAGCGCATCCTGGGCGTGGAACGAGAAGATGAGGATCAGCAGGGGGACGAGCGCGCCACCGACCAGGCCGAGGCGCCGCCAGTACGCCGCGGGATCGGTCGTCTCCGAGGGCGCCCCCGCGCGCATCCGCCGGAGCTGGAGTTGGCAAATGAAGGCGAAGTACCCCAGGAACCACGCCACCGCGAGCACGGCCTTGGTGGAGAACGCCCGGCTGCGGGATGCCTCGCCCGCGGCGAGGCTGCGGTCGGAGTACGGCCTGCTGAGGGCGGGATCGCCGGGCGAGTACGTCGCCGTGAACGTCTCGCCTGGCGCGAACGGGGCATCTTCGTGAGCGACGTTCCAGGTGTGCTCGACGCCGTCTACCCGGTACGCGTAGTAGGTCGTGCCGCCGTCCCTGGAGACTCCGGTGACGAGCGCCTCGATCGGGGCCCCCTCCGCGGCGAGGGTGTCGAGCCTACGCGCCTGCCGTTCGAACAGCGCGTACAGCCCCAGCGGCAGCAGCACGGCGGCGATCGCGAGCCCAGCCCGCCATCGAGCGAGCGACCGGACCTGGGCGTCTCCGTGTGAAGGGCCTGGCACCTCGTATCCACTTCTCGGGCGTGGCGCGCCGTGATTCGGGTGACCCCACTAGGGTATCGTCAAGGGGCTCGTTCCTGCGCGAGGAGTGAACCCGTGCCGACTCTCGTCCTGGACTACCAGGACTTCGGGCCGCAGGTCGCCGCGCACGAGGTCATCGGGATGGCGTGGTGGCAGTGGGACGCGCACGGGGACCCGGACCCCGATTCTCCCGACGACGTCAAGATCGTGGTGTACCGTGGTATCTCGGCGGAGCAGGTCCAGGAGGCCTTTCCGGTGGTCGAGGAACGGCAGCAGGACTATCGGTATCTTTCCTACGCGGATGCCATCGCCTACCTGCGCGGCGCCATCGAGTAGGACGCCCCAGGGGGTCCACGCGATTCACGGGGAGTAAGATCTCATCACCCGGAGGGCCCATGCACACACTGCGAGCTTTTGTTCTTCTCCTCGGCATCGCGTTCTCCGCCGTCCTCGCCGGCTGCGGGGAAGAACTCTGGGCGACGTGCTGCGATTGCGAGTGCGAGCAGGCCTGCCCGGCGCAGGGTTCGGCGCTGACCAGCAGCGAGGAGATGGAGTGCTGGGAGAGCTGCGAGACCGTGTGCATGTTCTTCGGCTGCGGGGACGTGGTGGACGTGGCCGAGTGTGATCTGGAGTTCGGGGAAGGGTAGGTCGGACCGGCCGCTACCCGGGGAACCACGATCCCTCCCGTGGCCCCGCGGTAGGATGCCCCCGGGAGCACGCATTCATGACGAAACCCGATCCGAGCCACGAGAAGGCCGTCACCGTCGTGATCGTCGTGGGCGTGGTCGGCCTGCTGCTGGTGGCGCTTGCGCTGTTGTTCGCCGCGGCCGCGGGCGTGGCGGTGTACCTGCTCGCGCCGGCGCCGGCGCCCCCTCCCGTGAAAGAGGCGTGGGAGCCCGCGCAGACCGTCTTGGAGGAGGAGATCACGCCCGAGCCTCCGGCCGAGGACCCGATGATCCACCCGCTACTGGACGCCACCGCGCGCCAGCGGTTGACCGACGCCGGCATCGCCTGGGAGGCCTACGAGCCGATCGTGCAGCGCCTCGACAGCGGCGACCGATCGGGGGCTCTCGAAGCCCTCGGTGGGCTGCCCGTGCTCCCCGATGGCGCCGCCGCCCGCGAGGAGATCGACGTGTTGCAGCTGGCCGCCGAGGTGGGCTCGACCGCCACCGCCACCCTGGCGCTGGACGTGGCGTCGTGGAAGGACCGCTACCCCGACAGCCGCCTGATGTCCTACTCGGAGCTGGTCGAGGCGCTGAACTGCGTCGAAGGCGTGCGCGCGCGCTTCGTGGACACGGACCACCTGGGTGACGCCTACGAGCCGATGCGACCCTGCACCGACGCGCTGGACGACCTGGCCTCGAGCCACGGCGAGACCCCCTGGGTGGGTGGCCGCGCGCTGTTCGAGAAGGGCTACGCGCACAAGTTCCTCGAGGACCGCGGCAACGCCCTGGGCACCTGGAAGGAGCTGGCCGGGGAATTCCCCACCCACCCCCAGACCCCCAAGGCGCTGTACTCCGGCGGCCTCTACGCCTGGAAGCTCGAGGAGTACGAGGACGCCACCTGGTTCTTCACCAAGCTGGCCGACGATTACCCCGACGATCGCAAGGCCCGCACCGCGGCGTCCAACCGCGACGCCATCGCGCTCATCGGCCAGCCCGCCCCGGAGTTGGTGGTCGACCACTGGCTCGGCACCCCCACGACGCTGGCGGACCGCCGCGGCGAGCTGGTCGTGCTGCTGTTCTGGAACGAGTGGTGCGACCACTGCCACAAGCAGTTCCCCTGGGCCCAGGAGATCCAGGACAGCTACCGCGACCAGGCCGTGACTGTGCTGCTGGTGACCAAGCACAACAAGGAGCAGACCGACGAGAAGGTCACGGCCTTCCTCGCGGCGAACGACACGACTCTACCCTGTGCGGTGGAGGCGTCGGGTTACCAGACGTCGTCGGACTACGGCGTGTATGGCGTGCCCGCGGCCGCCGTGATCGGGGCCGACGGCACCGTGGTGTGGCGCAACCACCCGCTGCGGCTCACCGAGGACAAGCTCTCCTCGCTGGTGGTCCGCCATGGTGGGCGACGGTGATCTTCGAGCCCGCGCTCACCATTCGCGCCACGGTGTACAGGCCCACGACCACGGTCTCTTCGAGGAGAGTGGAATGGGCAGCGGACGGCGTCAAGGGTGCCCCAGTGATCCCGCTGTCCGAGGTGCGATTGGCTCGTGACCCTCCCTGTCCCCGGCCTGAACCTGTTGCGTATTTCGGTGCCCCGGGTCGAAATGAGGTACCAAGGGTGGGGATCGACCTGGGAGAGACGATGTTCGTGATCATGCTCGAGAACGTGCCGGGAAGAGATCCGTCGATTGCCCTGATACGCCGACACATCCAGCACATCCGGACGCTGGACGAGGAGGGGAAGCTCGTCCTGTGCGGCCCTTTCACCGACCACCCGGGAGGGATGATCATCGTGCAGGTGGAAGATAGGGCCGAAGCCGAGGCCATCGCCGAGTCGGACCCGTTCGTGGCCGAAGGGATTCGACGCTGTGAAGTTCGGACCTGGGAGATCGGGAACGCCCAGAACGACTACCTCGATCCAGGTGAATGAGGAACATCGAGTGAGGAGTGGTCGGGCGATCTCTCTTGCCGACGTGCGCACCGTTGGCGTCTGCCCTGAGTAGGCGGGGGAGTGTCTTCGAGCGACGGCTATTGCCGCAAGATCTTGTCGATGGCCTTGCCTCTGGCGAGTTCGTCGATGAGCTTGTCCAGGTAGCGTATCTTCCGCATCAGCGGGTCGTCGATCTCTTCCACACGCACGCCGCACACGACGCCCTTGATGAGCGAGGCCCTCGGGTGAATCCCCGGCGCCTGGGCAAAGAAGGTCTCGAGGTCGTTCTCCTGCTCGACTTGCTCCAGTAGCCCGGATTCCTCGTACCCGGTCAGCCAGCAGATGATCCGGTCGACCTCTTCCTTCGTGCGGCCCTTGCGTTCAGCCTTTTGAACGTACAGGGGATAGATCGTTGCGAAAGTCATCGCGAATATCTTGTGCCGTGCCATCGCTCTCTCCCAGCAAGGCCATGAGAGGGGACGATACGCGCGCTCAGCCCGCCGGGATCCCCTCGGCGGTCAGCTCCAGGACCAGCTGGGGCCCGACCGTGCCGTCAGCGCGGTAGAACACCGCCGGCTCGCCGATGTCGGCGGACACGGTGATCCACTCGCCGCTGGCGCCGCCGTACACGTCGCCGGTCCAGAGGTGGACCCACTCGCCGGCCGGCAGATACAGCTCCTTGTCGTAGGGGCACCACGGCCAGGTCCAGCACTTGTTCTTGATCGGGGCCACCAGGATCTCCTCGCCCAGCAGGAACTGGTCGTCGATGGTCCAGGCGGTGTCGTCGTCCGGGTGGTGCATCGCCAGGTGGCGCACCACCGGCCAGCCGTGATCCTCGGCCTCGGTGTACAGCTGCTCACGGCAGAACCCCAGCGCCCGGTAGACCCGGGTCATGCGGGAGAAGTGCTCGCGGGTGGTGTCGTTGTCGTAGACCTGCGCGTTCTCGCCGGGCTGGTTGCCCTCGTGGGTCCGCATCAGCGCGGTGAACGCCGCCATCTCGGTCCAGCGCAGCAGCTGTTCCTCCTCTCTCGAGTAGCCCAGGCCGTAGTAGCTGAGCGACGTGTAGCCGCCGATGTCCGAGTGGTTGAGCGACAGCCCGGAGAACCCGCCGCCGATCAGTCCGTGCAGGGCGCTGGTCAGGCCGTCGTACTTGTCCCAGGTGGTCAGCTGATCCCCCTCCCACACCATCAGCGCGTAGGACGGGGTGCGGGCATGGCCCGAGCGGTTCCAGAACAGCACGTCGCCCAGGACTCCGGCCTCCTCCACCACCTCGCGGTTCAGCCGCGCCCACTGAACCGGGTAGTGGTTGTGCCACGCGGCCGCGTCCTCCCCCGACGCCAGGTGGGCGTCGAAGGGCAGCGCCTCGCCGAAGTCGGCCATCCAGCCGCTGCAGCCGGCCGCGGCCAGCATCTCGTCGGCGATGACCGCCTTCATCCAGTCGAAGGCCTGGGGGTTGGACAGGTCGAGCAGGCCGACCTCGAAGGCGGTCACCTCCAGCATCAGCGTGTCGCCGTGCTCGTCCATCACGAAGTAGCCGGCCGCCTCGCCCTCCTCGAACAGGTTGCGCGACACCGGGCCGTGGTCCTGTGGCACGTCCACGAACATCGGGTTGACGTAGCACAGGGTGCGAACCCCGCGGGCGTCCAGGTCGGCGACCCAGCCGGCCCAGTCCGGGTGCGTGTTGGGGTCCTGCACCCAGTTCCACAGCACCTGCTCGCCGATGTAGGTCTCGCTCAGGCCGGACCAGGTCTGGTTCCACACCGCGCTGACCGCGGCGCCGGCGCCGACCAGGTCGTCGATCCGCTCGAGGCTCTCGTCCAGCTCGCCAGCCAGCGCGACGATGGCGCCCTCGCTGGCCCAGGCCGGGGGCGCGGGCATGCGTCCGGCCCAGGCCGTGTACCGCTCGATCAGGTCCAGCGGTTGGTCGCCGTACAGCACTCGGCCGTGCAGGTCGGGGGCGAACAGCGACACAGAGATCACGTCGTCCCCGGTGAAGTCGAAGATCGCGTACTCGGTGTCCTCCAGGAACAGCGAGCGGTCCTCGCTGGTCAGGTAGTGCGGGGCCGCGATGTAGGTGGATTCTTCCGAGCCGCCGGAACCCGGGGAGACCAGGTCGACGGTGGTGGAGATGGGGATGTGGCCGCGGCCGACGCCCCCCTCCTGGGACAGCACCGGGATCGTCCGGCCCTTGAGATCGAGGGTGTCGTGGGGGAACTGCTCGCCCATGCCGAAGATGTGCTCGCCGGCGCTGGACGCGGCGTGGAGGCGGATCAGGTCGTACCCGGGCTCGTCCATGGTGACCGAGATCGCCAGATGCCCGTCGTCCGGTTCGCACAAGGTGGCCACGAAGGTCGCGTCCGGGCAGTCGTCGAATCCGCCCTCGAGCCGCACATCGCCCGTGTCCACGGCGGCACTGGCCGTGTCCAGGCGCAGGGCCGTGCACTCGACCCCGCCGTCTACCTCGATGCTGAACGAGCCCTGGGTCTCGGTGACGAGCAGGTCAGCACGTCCCACGTGCAGCCACTGGCCGAATGCGGGGCCCTCGAACACGGCGCGGGCGGGATCCCCGGCGTGGGTGACGACCAGGTCGGCTTCGCCGCTGATGTCGACGCTGAACTGACCGACCGCGTGGGAATCCACCAGGTCCACCGCCGCCAGTCCGTCGAACGAGCAGGGATCGGGGGGCGTATCTGTGTCGTCGTCGCCCGTGTCGTCGTCGCCGTGGTCGTCGTCGTCGCCGGTGGTGTCGTCGTCGCCCGTGTCGTCGTCGTCGGCGGTGTCGTCGTCGCCGACGGTGTCGTCGTCCGGCTCGTCCGTGGGGCAGCCGAGTGCCCATAGCACCATGGCCAGCGCCGCCAGGGTGCAGGTGGCCTTCCTCATGGTGTCCTCCCGCCGGGTGAGAGCAAGCTTTCTGGGCAGAATATCAGACGAAGGGGTGGGGACCGGGAGACCGGAGAGGGGACGTGTCCACCCATTCCAGGCGCTTGCCCCTGTCCCCAGAGCCAATCCGCCCCCGCGAGCGTCTGCTTGCAGGGGCGGTTCGAGTCTTGGTTGGCTCCGCACTGTTGACCATAGACAGAACCCTGGTGGTCGAGGTTTTGGTGCCGCGAGCTGCTGCTGCTGACCGTCCCACGCGTGAACAGATGATGGCGGCGACGAGGGAGCGGTGGCGGGAGTGGCAACGGATGCTGGACGACGGAGTCTACTGAAGCCGAGCGAATCTGGCGCGGGCGATCGGGGTCAGCCGGGCGGCCGTGACACAGGGGTGCTCATCTCTTGATCTTGCGCAGGATGAGCGCGATCGCCAACCCGATCGCCAACCCGACGACGACGATGGCGAAAATGGCCACGATCAACAACCCGCGAGGATGTACATGCGGTGAACCCGTCGAATGCGCCCAAGCGGCCACTGCAAAGAGATACGGCACGATCGTGAGTACCAGTTTCATCGAAAAGTAGGATACTCTCAGCATATAAGTAGGATACTCTCAGCTATTTATGACCAACTCTCATCGAGCATGACAGCAGCGTGGACGAGGCTGGCTGGTCCGTCGGGCAAGGCCGTGGGGGGAGACCTGGTGACGTGGTCGCTGGGCTTCTACTGGACACATCGGAACCCGAGGTGGGCGTTGTTATGCTCTGGCATGTCGGATCGGCGATGTGAGGTGCGCAGGTCGTTGGAGAGGTAGTACTCGTTCCACGATCCACCGCGCACCACGCGTCTCGTATCCTCGGGGACTACCCACGCGCTCCCGTCGGTCGGGGCGCCATCGTAGGTCTCGTGGTACCAGTCCTCGACCCACTCCCACACGTTCCCGGCCATGTCCTGCGCGCCGTACGGGCTGGCACCCAGTGGTCTGCTGCCGACGGGCTCTGTGCTCGACTGAAAAGAGCATCCGGCCCAGGCAATCACGGCATGATCACAGGTCGGCGTTTCGTTCCCCCAGGGGTACATCCGCCCATCGGTCCCGCGCGCTGCCTTCTCCCACTCAGCCTCTGTGGGGAGCCGCTTGCCGACCCACGCGCAGTAGTCCACGGCCTGATACCAGGTCACGCAATTGATGGGGTGATCCTCACGGTCGACGATACCGAGGTTGCAGTTGTTCCACGCGTTCCCCGTTTCCGCCACCGAGCAGCCGCTAGCATCCGTGCACGCCATGTACTCGTCCGCCGTCACCTCGAACTCGTCGATCCAGAACGTCGACACGTCCACGGTGTGATACGGAAACTCGTCGTCGAGGCAGAGGTCGTCCACCGCGTCATTACACCCCATGAGGAATCCCCCCCCCGGGACCTCGACCATCCCTTTCACCACCTCGTCGGGAGTGCCGTCATCGTCGTCGCTCTCCACGCAGCCGCTGGCGCACACGGCCAGCCCACAAAATACAATTGCCCACGTAGAAAATGCTGCCAAGGTCGTCTTCATTCCAATACTCCCTGACTCTGTACACATCGCCCGCTGTTCCGTCCGTGGCCCAGGGGGCACGGGTTGTATCGAAGTCACCAGTCCATCCCGGGAGACGCGCCGCGAGACGTGATGTCGCCGCCAATCGGGACCGCCAGCGCGGGGATGCGCTGGACGTGGAAAGAACCGACCGCGATCTCTTCGTCCAGAGTCCACCACATGCGCCAGGCGATGTCTCCATCTCGCGTCACCTCTTGGATCCTCGTCTGGTCATATCCCTGGCTGGCGTTCCCCGCGCTCATCAGGCGGTTCCCGTTGGGCAGCGGATCCACGTCGCCCCACGGAAGGTTATACCAGGCGTCCTCGATGCCGGGCCCCGGGTACTCCCAGACGATCCGAGCGCTCATCGCGACCTCGTCGACCTTGTACTCGACGAGGCGGGAGAACGACCGCTCGCTGCCACCGTTGTCGTACAACAGGAACCGGTCGTCGCCGAGCGGCTCGATGCTGTGGGCGCCGATGAACCAAGGGTGGACCGCCGTGGTATCTGCCGTGAAATCGCCTCCCGCTCCCAGGGCCCAGAGGATCCCACCGTCCGCGCGGTCGATCTTGAACACCCGGTCGAGGTTCCAGGAGTTGGCGTAAAGGACGTCCTCCCGAACATCGATGGAGACGCTGTTGATGTGGGTCCACTCGTTGAACAGGCCCACGGATTCGGGGTCGACCTCCAGGTGGTCGAATGCGTTCCAGGACCAGGTGGTCGCCAGGTCTTCGTCGAACTCCCAGATGACGTCGCCCAGGACACCGTCCTGCTGGTCGAACAGGACGGCAATGAAGCGGCCGTCTTCCGCCAATTGGAGAGTGTGGTGCATCACTCCGCTGGCAAGCAGGTCATCCAGGTCCGTGCCTGCTCCACCGTGGTCTGGTTGGGAGGGGCCCGACCAGACCACGTCGCCGAGCAGATCGACCTGGACCACCGGCTGGCCGGCCGGCACGCCGGGGCCGACGAGGATGCGGCCGTCTCCCAGCCAGGTGGTCTCGATGTCGGCCCTCGCCGTCTCGTCGTCTGCAACGTGGTACCACACGGGCTGTCCAGACTCGTCCAGCAGGACGATCACCGTGGGACAGAATACACCTGTACAGACGTTTGACAGGGTCCACCCGGGTTGTCGCAGGTCGGGCTCGTCGATGTCCACGTCCCCGGCCATCCACGGATAGGGCAGCGCCCGCGTCTCGAACTCGAGATCCTCCGATCGCAGCTCCACTTCCGCTTCGGTGACCGACACGGCCTGGAGTCGGTAGAAGCTCGATGCCCGCATCCCGACCACCACGACCTCGTGCTCCGTCGAGAGCGTCGAATCCTCGACCCGATGCGTGAGCTGGTCGTCCTCCCCGAACTCGACGGCAGATGTCGCCGGTACAGTCGTCGACCAACGGACCACACAGGAGATCCCGCAACCGGGATTCTCCTCGACCTCGGGTTCATCAATGCCCACTGATGCACAACCGGCAGCCAGGCCCAGCAAGATGAGGATCGCCAGGATACCTCTGGGACTGGTGTGCCCGGAGTTCACAGCTGCGTCACTGCCCCGGCGCCCACGAGGTCGTCGTAGGGCTGATCCCCCGGGGTCCACCACTGCTCCCCGGCCGGCTCGATGCCGGCCTGCCAGAGCAGGAATGCCGTCGAGACAGCGCGGATCGTGGCCCTGATCTCGTCGTCCGTGAACTGGTCGTTGCTGCCCTCGCAGAGCATGGTGCACATGAAGTCGGTCGGATCCTCGAAGTCGCAGTGATCGGCCTCGGTGACGCGCAGCACGTTGCCGTCGGGCGCCGCAGCGTAGACCGGCAGGCCGTTGGCCTCGGCGTTGCACTCCCCGGCCTCTCCGGCGAGACCCCACAGCGGCACGTTGAGCAGCGGCGCGTTCTCCAGGGCCAGGTAGACGTTGCCCCACGAGGCGTCGGCGTAGTCCACCAGGTCCAGCCCCATCACGGCCACGGTGTCGGGATCCTGCGCACCGGCGATCACGGAACGCATGCCCCCCGCCGAGTGCCCGGCGTAGATCACCGGCCCACCGCCACCGTGCTCGTCCGAGAGCCACATCAGGTCCACGGCGTCCTGCTCGGGGTCGTTGTCGATCACGTAGATGTGCAGCAGCGTCATCGTCAGGACGGTCAGGCCCCAGCTGGCGTAGTGCTCCGCGAGATCGGCGAACACGCCCTGGTGCCGGGAGAACCCGTGGGCCAGGACCACGTGGGGTGCTGCTGGAGCGCCGACCGGCTCGAACACGGTGTACTGGGTCGGGATGAGGCCCGACGGCGTGCCCCAGCCGGTCGTCACGTCGACCGAGTAGGGGCCCGGCAGGGTCAGGTCGGGTGGCGGTGAGGTGTCATCGTCGCCGGTCGTGTCGTCGTCACCGGCCGTGTCGTCGTCGCCGGCAGTGTCGTCGTCACCGGCCGTGTCATCGTCGTCAGCCGTGTCGTCGTCACCGGCGGTATCGTCGTCGCCGTCGTCGATGGTGTCGTCGTCGCTCGGGTCGGGGCCGGGATCGGCGCATCCCGAGATCATGGCCAGCGGGGGGCTGAAGACCAGGCCGATCCAGAGCAGCAGGGCCATTTGTCGAGGGATCCTCATATGCATGATCGTCCTCCTTTGCGGAGCGTCTCTTCATCGTCTGGACGATAAATTTACCAAATGGTAAATATAAGTCAACGCGAAGTGAGGCAGGCGAGGTGTGCGAGAGATGCTGCGGCCCTCCGAGGACGGAACTCGAACATGCTCAAGGTTGCTACCGGCATCCCGGGTGTCGTTCGGAGCCTGCATGTACGCCGGCCGTCGCCAGGGCTGACGACTCGGCAGAACCGCTATCATGGGGGCCATGGTGACGAGAGACAGCAACGGACGAAGTCCCGGCCGCCCACGCACTCCCATCCCCCGCGACACCTTCCTCGACGCGGCCCGCGAGGTGTTCGCCCGGGACGGATATCGAGGCGCGACTCTCGCGGAGATCGCCGAGGCCGCGGGCGTCACCAAGGCCGCGGTCCTGCACCACTTCGGCAGCAAGAAGAAGCTCTACGAGGTCACGCTCGCCACGATCGCGGAGGACCTCGGCCAGCTGGTGCTGGACGCCATCGAAGAGCCGGGTGACTTCTTACATCGTCTCGATCGGCTGGGCGAACGGGTGATCCGCTACCTGGGCGGTCACCCGGCGTCGGCCCGGCTGCTGGTCCGCGAGCTCGTGGATGGCGGGCCGTTCCTCGGGACGGGCGGCAACGAGCTCGTCGTGCGAGCCCTGGATGTCACGGCCGAGCTCCTCCGTTCGGG
Source organism: uncultured Rickettsiales bacterium (assembly GCA_964425605.1). Taxonomy (GTDB): domain Bacteria; phylum Myxococcota_A; class UBA796; order UBA9615; family CAYRNR01; genus CAYRNR01. The sequence goes on from CAYRNR010000123.1 coordinate 14,328, forward strand.
GGTGGAAGCCGGGATCATCGCGGAGCAGGACCCGCGCCAGCTCGCGGGCTCCATCGTCTCGTTGCACCTGATGTGGTTCGCCGCAGGGCCGGTCTCCTCGCGCCTCAGCGGAGGCGACCCCTGCTCGGAGGAACAGATCGAGTTGAGGATCCGGGCGGTGCAGGACCAGGTCCGGCGGCTGTTCGGCGTCCCGCCGAGGTACTGACCGACCGGCTCACATCGCGCACCCCGGGACCGCCTCGGTGCTGCCCTCGATCAGGCGCGCCGCCTCGATCCGCTCGCGGTGCCAGAAGCACAGCTCCTGGGCCTGGTACAGGTAGCCGTACTGGTAGAGCGTGGGGTTCGAGCCGCGGGTGGTCAGCGTTTCGATCCGCTCGTCGTGGGCCGCCGCGTGGCGGGCGTCGACGACGTCCCGGGCTTCGGCCAGCATGAGGTCGGCCACGGCCAGGAGCCCGTCGTCCGATCCGGTCTCGACGAACGACAGCGCGGCGTCGTAGATCGAGCGCACGAAAGAGGCGCGCAGGGCGTCGATCCGCACCCCGTCGGCCACCTCGGCGAACCAGGGATCGCCGGTCGCCGAGGCCAGCGCCTCGACCTCAGCGTCGATCGCCCAGGTCTCCTCGGCCAGCCGGGCGATGCCGTCCAGCACCTGCTCCTCGAACGCCGCGCGCTGTGCCGCGTCCAGCTCCCCGATCTCCTCGATCGACGTCCGGTCGGGCATCGACACGATCCCCACGGCGGCGCCCGCGTCCATGAAGGCGTCCCGGCCGGCCAGGTAGGCGGCGAGGCGCTCGTCGATCAGGGCGTCGTGCTGGATCTCGGCCAGGGCGATGATCTGCTCGGCCAGTGCCGCGCCGTCGTCGCCCGCCGGCGCGTACATCTGCCGGACCTGCTCCTCCCAGCCGCCCGCCAGGGAGTAGGTCAGGCGCAGCGTGGCGTAGTCGTTCTGCCAGTAGCCCCACTCCCAGCCGGTGGTGAACAGGACGTGCTCGTCCAGCGGCGCGAAGCCCCCGGCCGCGGCCTCCTCGGCGATGCGCGCCAGGTCGAGCCAGCGCGACCGCATGTACAGCGGCAGGTAGACCGGCACCGAGCTGTCGAAGGCGCACCAGTAGGCCGACTCCGGCGCGTACCCCACCGGCAGACCGTCGCGGAGGCGTTGCAGCAGGAGCTCGCGATGCTCGTCGAACTCGTCGTGGAGGTAGGCCCCGCCAGCGTCCTCGAACAGGTCGTAGTACATCACCGTGTGGACCCACGGCACGACGGCCGGATCGGCGAACTGGGCCAGCAGGTAGTACTGGTAGGTGTCACCCTGGTACTCCACCTGCAGGTCCTCGTAGTTGCCCACGTGCAGCCAGCTCGAGGCCTCGGCTTCGGGGTCGAGCTCGTGGATCACCTCGTACGTGCGGTCGATGGTGTCGATGAACGTCTGGGGGTCCTCGCCGAAGAACTCGCCGAAGGAGAGGCTGTAGAGATCCAGGCCGACGTCGTCGAGCAGCCCGATGCGCTCCTCGATGGCCGCGCGTTGCTCCACGGGATCGGTCTGTCCTTCGATCAGGTCGAACGCGTTCTGCAGGTTTCCGCTGCCGAACAGCTGGAGGTTGAGGCCGACCTCGACGCCCCTCCGGTGAGCCTCGTCCGTGAACTGGCGCGTGTGCGAGGCCCATCGCTCCGCCTGCTGGGGCGCGTCGATGATGTCGTCCAGACCGGCCCATTGCAGGTAGTTGCCGCGGTTCTTGATCGTCCAGTCGAGGATGCGGGAGGCCCGCTCGAGGTTCTCGTCACCGGGGAGCCACAGCGCCTCGAGCCCCTCGATCGGGTGCAGCGTGTGCACGTGTAGGCCGCGACGGCTCATCTGCGGCGCGAACTCGACGCCGAGGTCGGCGTGGCCGTCCAGCGGCGAGAGGCGGTCGGGGACCCGCGTCTCAAACGGGTGGTAGAACCGGAACCCCCACAGCTCCAGCAGGTGGGCCAGCCCGTACTGGACGCCCAGCGGTGCATCGCCGTGCACGGTGTAGGACCGCCCCTCCCCGTCGATCCGGTAGCACCCTTCGCCGCTGCCGTCCGCGACCAGGGCGACGTGCATGGCGCCCCGCTCGCCGTCCTCGGCTCCGCGGATCGGGTCCTCGTCGACGAGGACCTCCAGCCCGTCGAAGGGGATGTACTCGCAGAACGTCCGGATCGTCTCCTCGTGATCGGAGTCCACGAACACCTGGATGTCGTGGATCTCCTGCTCCTGGCAGGCGGGTACGGAGAGCAGCACCGCCAACAACGATGCGGTCAAGAGCACCTTCCGCAGTCCGCTCGAGTTCCTACCCATCGCGGTCTCCCTCCCGTACCTCACCTGGTGCTTTCCTGAACGGTAACCATGGCTCGTAGATCGTCGGCCTCGGCGGCTTGCAGGACCCAGATTGTGGCCAGCTTTGGCGTCCTGCTTCATGTGAATGCCGTGGTGGAGCAGGGCGGCCAGTAGTAGCTGGGCCGATGTGTCTTCCGCCGCTGCCTGTCGCTCGATCCCCGGCACTTCGTTTGCATTGAGTTCGAAACGAGGAAAGACGGTGGTTGTCGCGCGAACTCATCTACACTCTCGCCGAACACATGGCCGGGGCGGCCTCACGGCCCGAACCCCGCACAGGAGTTGACCTATCGTTACTTCTTGCTTTTTTTTTATCCGTCGGGTGGGTCTGGAGGGCCTGGAGCGCTTCTCGAGCGCAGGGTCTACGATAGCGCGGAAGCGAGGGTGCTCGCGGACACTGTCGAAGTAGCTGTCCGTGTGGGCCTCGCACGCCCAGTGCCCGGAGGGGGTCTCCCGCGCGCAGGTCTCCAGCACGTCCAGTGCCTCCTCCTCACGCCCCAAGAACGCCAGCTCGCAGGCCAAATTGAACTGCATCCGGCCCTTGCGCCGGTCATCGACGGCGATGCCCGACCGGACCAGCGCGTCGGCGAGGGCGTCCGCCACGAGGCTCCCGGTGGGCTGTGGCGTGTAGAGGGCCAGCGCGAGCTCGTAGGCGTCGAGCGCCTCCTGGTGCCGCTGCAGCATGCTGCACGCCAGCCCCAGCGCCTCAAAGGGCTCGAAGGTGTCGTCGAAGTGCTGGAGGCACTCCTGCGCGAGCGCGTACAGGGCCGGCCAGTCTCCGGCGTACTCGATCTCCCGTAGCGCGCCGAACACCATGTCCCGTTTCGGAAGTCTCTCGGACATATCGCGGGCGCTCCTTGGTAAAAAGAGGCCAGTATCTGTTAGTTCTCCGGCATCTCGTGACGGAAGCGACCCTGATGAATCGACCTCTTTCCGTCCGCTCATCACCTGTTCACGGCACGGCTGCGGGATCGTAGAACACGTACGAGTACGCGGTGGACCCCAGAGTCCACCCCGCCCCTTCGATCTCGGCGATCCCCAGGGCGTGCTGGCGACGCTCGGAGAGCCACAGCTGGGTGACCTGGCCGGGGTCGAACGCCGAGAGCGCGTCGGCCGGGACGGTGAAGGAGCCGCCGCTCGGGACGTGGCAGCCCATCAGGGTCCGGCCCTGGCCGGCGGTGACCCACTCGCCGAGCAGATAGAGGCGGAGAGAGGGCTCGTCGCCCCCCTCCCAGGTGACCTCGAGCGGCTGGTCGAAGGGGATGTTGTCCACATGGTCGCCGTCCACCACCGGGGTCAGCAGGCGCAGCGGAGTGACGCTGTCGCGGGTGATGGAGAACGCGGCGATGTCCGCGCCCCCCGCGGCGTCGAGGGTGACGTCGAGGCCCGGGGCGTACTGGCCGATCGCCGGGCCGTAGGCGACCTGGCTCGGGTAGCCTCCGACCGCCGACGAGTAGTCCAGCGGCCACCACTCCCAGCCCGGCCAGTCCGCGGCGAGGTCGATCGCGCCGGCGTCGTGGCAGGTCGCGGACGGGACGTCGAACACGGACGGATCGAGGTTGTCGCAGCTGCCGACCGGCAGCGCCCGCACCGCCGCGTCGAGGCGCTCGGCGGCGAACAGCAGCGGCATCGCCGGGTCGAAGCAGACGTCGACGCTGATCAGGTCCATCTCCGAGATCGGCGGCGCGCCGAACAGCACCAGATCCTGGCAGCCGGCGCAGCTCTGGTTGACGACGAAGCTGGCGACCTCGCCGTCGGCGCTGTCGTCGTCCGCGGTGTCGTCGTCGCCGGCGTCGTCGTCGTCGTCCGCGGTGTCGTCGTCCGCGGTGTCGTCGTCCCCCTCGATGCAGCCGAGGCCGCTCGCCGACAGCAGCAGGGACGTGGTCAGGATCGACCAGAATCGGAGACATTCGTACATGATCACTCCCTTCCCGGCGCGCCGCTCGCAGCGCCCTCCGACCCCCCGCGTTCGGCGGTCGGTGCCATGGACTCGCAGATCGTAAGAGCTTGGGTCACCCCCCTGTCGTGCATGCCAGCCGCCTCGCGTTCGAGATGCACCTTGCACTCGGCGCGACCGCCGGGGGTCTCGATCACGCCGTGGACCAGCGTGATCGTCTTGAGAAAGTGACCGTGCCGGCCTTTCGGATCGCCCTCGATCGGTGCGCGTACCTCGTGGGTCACCACAGCCCAGTAGGCTCCCCCCTCCGTGGTGCCGGCGCCCAGCAGCGTCCCGTCCCACCGCGTCCACTCCACCACCGCAGCCTGCTGACTGGCCGGCGGCTCGCGGTCGGCCAGATGAACGGTTCCTTCACTGAAGGCCGAGAGGTGGACGAGCAACTTGTACTGCCCGTCGGTGGTTGTCCATCGGGCGCCAGGGGGCACCTGCACCTGGATTGGTCCAAGTGAAACCTGCACGGGCTGGCCTTCGGCCGGCACCGACTGCCAGACTTCGTCCGCGGCTGCAATCCGGGGGCTGATCGATTCCACAGTGACGAGCAAGCACAGGGTGGCAGCGTGGCGCATCCGTTGCCTTCCTTCCCGTAGCGTTTGGCAGCTCGGGATGCCAAGAGGCAGATGTGGACCCAGAATGCCAGCTACGGGAATTATTTACCATATGGTAAATATTGATTCGTGAGAAGTAAGCGGACCTACGCCGCAAGGCATGGCTAGCTGGCTCGGGTCGCCACGGTCCAGCCGCACCATCGACGGATTCCACCGCTGGGCACGCCAATGAGCGTCAAAGCGCACCTGCACGCTTCGACGGCGACCTGAGGCGCGTCCGCGGCCCCAACGGCCGCCGTGGACGCCCGCAGCCACCTCTTGATGTTGCACGCGGTGACCTTCAGCGAGACGGCCAGCACGACGCGAGAGAGACGCCGGACGCGCAGCCTGCCGATCCCATGAGCGCGTTTGAGTTCGGACGGCGTGGCCTCCACGCCCGAGCGGATGCGATAGTCGAGCCACCAGTCGCGCCTGTCCTGGCGAGCGAGCGCCTCGTCGCGAGCTCGGAGGTGGGGCTCGATATCCAGGTGGTAGCGGCCCGACCGCTTGTTGTTCGAGGGGCGCACGACGCAACGCCCTCGGTACACACAGCCGTTGCATGTCTTGCGGTCGAAGAAGGCATGCCACGTTGGAGTGCCCCCTTGCTCGGGTACACGGTACCCATGGCGCACGGGTGGGTGGTCGGCAGGACAGCGGACGACCTCTCCGCTGTCGTCCTCAAACACGAACCGGTCTCTACCAATCATGTCCTCGGGGAGCCGACCACGCGTGACGGGGGCATAGAGGTCGGTGCCCAGCGCGGACGCCTCCAAGATATTGCCGCCGTTGGCATAGCCTCCATCGGCGTACATGGTCTCCGGTTGTCGATCGCGCTTGGCGAGGCGCTCGAGGATCGCGGTCGCCCTCGTACTGTCGTGCTCGTGAGCCCCGGATACTTCGAAGTCGGTGATGAGCTCAGGACCGTCGTGGCCACACGTCTCGGCGACGTGAAGGTGGTAGCCCTGTCCTTTGTGGCCGTACGTCGCATCCGGATCGAACGGCGACTGCAACGACGCACCCGCGGGCACGGGTTTCCGCCGCAGTGTGACCGACGCGGATTCCGAGCGGGACGAGGACGAGTCGTCGCCCCCTCCTGGGGCCTCGGACGACGTCTCCGCGGAGGCTCCGGCGACCCCGGACGTGTGGTCCTCGCCTCCGGCGCCGCCTTCCGGGTCGTCGTCTGATGTCGGCAATGTCCGCGGTGGAGATGGAGTCTCGCTGCAATGCTCCCGGAGAATCCTGCAGACCAACGCATACCGCTCGTCCGCGGTGATCTCGTCGTCGTCGGCGAATGCCTCACGCACCTCGACGAGCCAACGAGCCAGCTTGATGAGCAAGACACGTCGTTGCTCTCCTTTGGGCGGAGCAAACCAACCCGTCTCGGTGGGATCGACCAGCTTGCGCATCTCGGGATCGAGCGTGGCGAACGGGTCGGGCCGCCGTGCCGCGAGCCAGCGAAGAACATGCACCAGCGTCTTGCGAAACAGATCCACGCGGCCGTGCGTCGTGATGTTCGAGCAGATCCGCGTTGAATCCATGCGCTGTCGAGCCCATGCTCGACCGAGATCCGCCATCGCCGTGTCACTGATGCGGTCGAACAACTCTCGCAGCTTGACCATCTCGGGGTCGGCGTCCACCAGCCTGGAGCGGAATTCCACCAGGGAACGCCGAGAGAGATACCCATCGTCTGCGGTCAATCCCAGCGCGTGCTGCCAGCGTACGTCGAACGCCAATGAGTCGAGCGCACGCTGGTCGTCCAGGTCGTGTAACTCCTGCAGGTAGCAGATCCCCAACAGCCGCGCGACGCTCCAATTGGGTCGTCCCACGTCGGCGTACAACTCGGCGAACTCATCCTCGGCACGCAACAGAAGGGGCAGCACCTTGCGCTGGAAGGCATCGGCCCAGGAAGCGCGAAGGCGGCGTGCGGCCCCCTCGGACAGCTGCAGCACCGGCGAATCCAGGCTCATCTGTCGGTCGGTTGGCTTGAACATGGTGGGATCATTTCACGAGCACACGCGAGAAGATATCGCTATCTACGTCCCCGGCTATTGCCTGCTTTTCTTCTCACGAATCAATATTCTGTCCATACCCCCGAGGTGCGTTGGCTTCTGGCGTCGTGTGATCGACAGACCACAAACGGGCGCCGCGACTTCGCAATCCTCACTGTGCTGATCGGTGCGCTGGCCGTGGTCGAGCAGGTCGTCGAGCAGGACTGCGGTGTGGTGGGGATCGAGGGGTCCGTAGGCCGCCAGCCAGGAGCGCACGGCGTCGGGCTCGACAACATCGTCGTCGAGGCGGTCGAGCAAGAGCGCCAGCACGGCCTCGTCGGCCTCGGCCCGGCACTGCCGAGCCTGGTCGGCGAGTGCCCGCGGCGAGGGCTCGATGAAGCCCTCCGCTGTCGCCGCTGCACGAGGTGGCCGAGCCAGTCGACGCAGGGCTCGGCGCTCGCCTCTGCCGCGCCAGGCTCGGGGTCGGCCACCCGAGGCCGGCGCTGGGACAGGATCTGCAGGGGCCGTGCCCGCTGCACGAACTCGCCGTCGTGCCAGACCTCGACCTCCCACAGCACCACGGGGTCGTAGCGGATCTCGATGCGGCGGCGGGCGATCTCGGGGCCGGCTTGGTGGCGCACCCCGAACAGCGAGAACACGCCGGCCTTATCCGACGTACGCCGCTCCTTCCACAGGAAGGCCTGGCGGAGGCCCTCGTCGTCCACGTAGCGGACGCGATCACGACCTACCTGCCTCCTATCCATCGGGGTCGCACCGGTCTCGGCGTGGCATCGACGGTTGTGCCAGGTGTCAGCCCAGGCCAGGAACGCCTCGTTGAGTGCGTCCAGGGTGGTGATCTGCGAGGCCTTCAGCTCGGCTATGAAGGCCGATCGGATCAAGCGATTCAGGGCCTCTTGCTTGCCATTTCCCATCGGCCGGTACGGTCGGGTGTACACGATGCGCTGGATGCCCAGCGTGGCCACGATCTGCTGCATGTGCCGCGAGCGGTACACCGCGGCGTTGTCGTAGTAGAGGCGCCTGCGGAGGCCACATCGCTGGAAGGCACGACGTAGCACCAACTCCATGGCGGGCAGGTCGCCCTTGAAGGAGAAGCGGCCGTACACCAATCGACGGCTGTGATCATCGAGCACCGCGTACAGGTAGGCGCGACGCATCTTGCCCGGCTTCTCCGGATCGGGCAGCCACGGCCCCACCAACATGTCCGAGTGCCAAATCAGGTTGACAGCGTCTGCCTCGAAGCAGTCAAGGTCCTTGGCGTCGGGGACGCCGGCCTTGCGGGCGGACAGCCCGTGGGCCTTCAGCGCCCGGTGGACCGTGCTGCGCCGCAGCACGCCGGGCTCCACCTTCTTCGTGCCCTCGGCGATGCTGATCATCCGGTCCCGCGACCGCTCGGGCACGTCCTTCTTCAGCTGACACACCAGCTCAATCTGCTCGGCGGTCAGCACCTGCGCTCCGGGGTGCTGCCGGGGCGCATCCATCAGGCCATCGCTTACCCCCGGGAAAATGCAATTGACGCCGGGCACGACCCGGAGCCATGTGGCGGCGGACCAGCTTCGGCACCCACAGCGACGACGGCAGCCGCTTCGTCGAGAGGATGCTGACGGCCGTGGCCACGCAACGCCAGCAGAAGTGTAACGTCCTGGAGTTCCTCACCGAGGCCTACGCGGCCCGCCTTGAGGGTAAGTCCGGCCCTTCCTTACTGCCATAGCCGGCGTGAACGCTCACGAACACCGTTCTGGCGGTCAGCGATGTCTGGCGGTCACAGTCCCCGCAATGGAACAGGCGACGTGGGGTGCGCCACCCACTGGCTCCGCCGCATTTCGGGTAATGAAGCCCATGAGGCCAACGCAGCCGCATGAGGTCGCGCTCGCAGCCCTCATTCGTTGTGAACCACGCGTCGAACTCCTCCAACGGTTCTCGGGTAATCGACGCCACCGACTGGGTGTCTCTCCTGTTCCACGCGCCGATGCTATCCCAACTGGAGCGAAGGGAATACCCCGCTAATGGGAATCGCCCTTCGGGCCAAGCACCGTCGAGGTCGTTTTCATCGATGGGGTCGTGGCTCTCGGACGGAGTTGAATCCGCAGGGTGAGGGAGACCGAACTCCTGCAGAGTATCCGAACCGGCCAGTTCGTTGAGACGAAGGGCGGGCGCGTCCGTCTCGCCTGTGCCGGCGGCGCATCCTGCTGCCGTCTACTTTGGCTCCGGGATACGGATCCGCCCCCCTTTCCAGAACGCAAAGAGCAGTTCGGGATCCCCTCCGGTTGGAACCCGCAGCAGGATCTGGGCATCGGGGATCACCTCGCCGGCCAGCTCGATATAAATCACGTCACGCAGCTGGATCACCTTGCTCGTATTAAAAACCTCGCCGGCCGGGGTGCCGTCGATGGCGTCCACTACGTGGACATCGCGACCGGTGACATCGATGGTCTCGCCCCTAGGGCCTGGGCCGACGAACCAGGCGGCGCCGTGGCCCCCGGCGAGAGCGGGCGTCAGAAGGGCCACGATGGCCGGGCCGCTTAGAGTCGTGGGCCGGGCGCCGGACAGCTCAAGGAGTTCCTCCAGATCGTCCCGGTGCCCCATAACACTACCGCTGCCGTCGCAGTAGTTGGGTACGGCGCTCCGATCGGTGATTGCCAGCAGGACGACGTCGCCTTCACTGGCAAGGAACTTGCAGTCGTCCATGTCGTCGCCGAAATCGATGACATGCGTGCCATTTGTCTGCGTCTGGCCCTTCAGCGTTGCGATCACCTCGAAGCCCTGCTGGTGTCGTTGCCAGTCGAATGGGCCGGCGCGAGCGACGAAGAGCAAGCTGGAGCGCTGGTACACGTCCGCGGCCTGCCAGGGCTCACAGTCACAGGCCGACGCCCGCGAAAGACCTACCAGGCAGGCCAGCAGCCCGACGCCAGCGACGATGTGGGGATGCGAGAGAGGCACGGTTGTTTCTCCTGGCTGTAGAGTTGTCTTTGGAAATATGGACCGCAGGCACTTGAGAGCAACACGGATGAATAACACCCTGCCATAGAGTGGAATTCCACGCTCACGCTGCCCCTGATCGGCACATGCCCAACTGGCTCAGACTCGACTTTCACGTGCGCCAGGCCAAGCCTGGAGATGGAGGATGCCATGACCTGAGCCTCATCGGCATTGATTGCCGATATCCGGGACACCGCGGCATCGAGCTGGTTCCTGCCGGTCCCTACGGAGCGCCTGGGCGCCTCCCGTAGCCCTTCTGTCGGTCTTCAAGGGGGTCAGGAGTCCAGACAGATGGTGGACGACGGCCTGGCGGGCCCGGCGAGACGCACCTCCCCATGGCGGGGCTGCCGCGAGGCGAGATGAGGGGAGCCGTGGCCCTACTCAGGCCGCGGCGGTCGTGGCTTCGCCGACCAGGTCGGCGAGGAAGCGGTCGGCGTCCATGTCGGCCACCCAGGTCCGAGCGTGCTGGAGGATGGCCATCAGCGTCAGCCGGATCAGCCAGTAGGACCGGCGGCGGTGCCGGGCATCCTCCAGCTTGTAGACCTCCTTCTTGACGCTGTTGGAGCGCTAGCATCCCGAGCGCAGGTTCATCAGCTTGCGGTAGCGCTCGGTGTTGCGGGGGATCGGCGGCGTGTGCCGTGGGTCGGTGCCGGTGTGCACCGTCATCGACGGCGCCCACTTCTGGTCGGGTCGGCAGACCCAGGCCGGGTCGTCCGGCGGGGCCTGCGGACACCGGGCGAGCTTGCCTCGCTTGACGGGGCAGACGAAGACCAACCGGTGGCGCCCGGCGCTGCCGTTGGTCGCCATCTCCGCGCCGCCGGGGCACAGCGGGACGCCACGGGGGCTCAGCCGGATGCCGCGGTCCGCCAGTTCGGCCGGGGCGTCCTGGGCCAGGGGGATGACCGGCTTGATCCCGTGGTGCAGGCCATAGCGGTAGTACGGCTCGGCATCGTGGCCCGCGTCGGCGGCGAAGACCTCGACGCCATAGCCGACCTCGCCGAGCAGCTTGCGGGTCCGGTCGAGGGTCTTGAGCCCCAGGGTGAAGTCCGTCTCGTTGCCGGGGCCCAGGCTCAGCGCGATGGGCAGGTCGTGGCCCGAGCCCGAGGCGTCGATCTCGTAGAAGCGGTGGCCGTAGAAGTAGACCTCCTGGTAGCTGTCCCAGCCCCAGGCCGCGTCCGGGTCGGCGAAGCGCCGCGGGCACTCACACCTGCTGTCCTTGGGACACGCGCACGTTCGCCGTCCGTGGGGACGGGCCCCGGTGACCAGCGAGCTGCCGTCGCCGGCCACGATCATCTCGGCGAGGTCGCCCAGCAGCCCGCGCTCGCCGGACGGGACCACCGCGACGTGCAGCAGGATCCGGCCCAGCCGGGTCTCCAGGCTCTCGGGCAGTGGCTGGTCCGCGGTCGCCAGCAGTTCGGCAGCCAGCTTCGCGGTCACCCCGGTCTCGCGCTTGACCACCTGCTGCCGCTCCTGCTCGGCCCGCCGCGCCTTCTTGGTCTTCGCCGCGACGCCGCGCCGCTCCTTGGTGGCCTTGGTCGCCGCGGCCTCCTTCTTCTTGCGCGGCGGGCGCTCCGTCCTCGCGCGCCGCCGCTGGTCCACGCTGGGCGGTACCACGTGCTCGCACCCGCGGCGCACCGGACCTTCGTGGATGCGGTCGAGGAAGTCGTACAGCGTCCCCACCCCGGGGAAATCGTCCGGCGCGAAGCCCGCCAGCACCGTCAGCCAGTCGCACGACCGCGCCTCGGGCACCCACTTGTTGATCGAGGTCAGGCCGGTCTGCACCATCAACAGCAGCGCGCGCAGCATCGCCACCGGATCCCGCGGCTTGCCGCCCCGCGGGCTCGGCGCGTAGCCCTGCATCAGGATCGGCCGGGCCGCCTCCAGGTCGAGGTGCCACAGCAGCATCAGACTGCCGAGGTGCTTGCGGACGGTCTTGCGGAACTGCGGGTCGGCCCAGTTGGAAACGAGCCATTGCTGCAGCTGATCTCTATACTGGTCGTGGTCCGGGGATGTCATCCTCTGCCTCCTCTCGGGAAATCTTGGTTTGAGAGAAGGGATCGCACATCCGGTGCGTCGTTGATATCCCCGGCCAACAAATTTCTTCCAGCCTAACAAGCCACCCGCGCACCACCCGGACACCCCGGCGCCATCGGCGAATGCCGATAGGCATCCAAGCAGGGGCATGAACGACTTGGCGTGGCTGGATACCGTCCGTGTAGGCCTACGTAATCACGAGGGATTCGAATTGCCGATGGGGGGTGGGCGGTTAACTCCTCCACCCCCTACATCTTGTGCTGGTCAACCGGAGCCTTGCAGGAGAGCAAACCCGGCACCAGCGGCGTATCTCCTCGTAGTCACGCCAATTCTCGCCCGACACAAGGGGCCTGCACCGTCCTTGAGTCGCCTCGGGCAACCACTACATCTCGTGGCGGGAGGAGCTAACCGACCACCCCCCTTGCCGATATCCCTCGACCTAGAGCCTCTTTTTTTCGCTGGCCAAGCCTGGCGGCTACTTATTGGGTTCGCGGGGCTTGCTTGTATCCCGACGGAGAGGGCTGGAGGCAACCAAAGAGCCGTTCTGGTGCC
>CAYRNR010000124.1:0-26619 GCA_964425605.1 uncultured Rickettsiales bacterium
GTGGGTGGGGTGGAGGTGGGGAGGGGGAGGTGGAGGGGGAAGTGGAAGGGGAAGGGGAAGTGGAAGTGGAGGGGGAGGGGGAAGTGGAAGTGGAAGGGGAAGTGGAAGGGGAAGTGGAAGGGGAAGGGGAAGTGGAAGTGGAGGGGGAGGTGGAGCCCACCGAATCCCTCGTTCCGACGGTCCCCGTCGGAACGGATCTTCCTCGGCGCTCTGCGCCGGTGGTTGACGCGGAGGGGCAAGGAGAGGAGAACGAATCGGCGCCGGCCGAGGAACCCGCTGTCAGCGGCGTCGGGACGCTCTCGGTGGCGGTGGAGGAGGCCACGGGTGTGGTGACCTCGAACATCCCGGGGTGGGGCGTGCAACACGCGACGGTGCACAGGCGCGAGGTCCCGGCGGGCACGTGGACGATCTCGGTGCACAACGAGGAGCTGGACCTGGCCTGGGAGGGGGCGGTGACGGTGGGGCAGGGGGAGGATGTCGGGTTGCGCCTTAGCCCCAAGGACGGGGGATGGGTATCCTGGGTGATGAAGTAGGAGAGCACGTGACCAAGTATCGGTACGACATCTGCGGCATCTCGGACGCCCTGACGGACTACATCCTCACGGTGGACGAGGACGTGGTGGAGGAGCTGGGCCTGGTCCGGGGCCGGAGCTTCGCGGTCCAGCAGCCGGTGCTCAACCGCCTCGAGGAGCGCTTCGCGCGTCACCCCGAGGAGGTGATCGTCAGCGCGGGGGGCTCGCCGGCGAACACGGTGCACGGGGCGTCGCGGCTCCACCTGCGGTGCGCGTTCATCGGTTGCGTGGGCAACGACGACAACGGCTACCGCTACATCAAGCGGCTGCGCGACAACGACATCGACGTGTTCGTGTCCATCAAGGACGGCTCCAGCGGCATCGCGTACACGCTGATCACCCCCGACGGCGAGCGCACCTTCGGCGTGGACTTCGGCGTGACCAAGCAGCTGATGCCCTACGAGGTGCTCTATCAGGTCCTCGCCGATTCGAGGTTCCTCCACTTCAGCGCCTATGAGCTGCGCCTCGATCAGCCCCTGGTCCAGGCCACGCTGCGCGCCCAGCGCAAGGCCCTGCAGTTCGGCAGCCAGGTGTCCCTCGACCTCGCCGACGCCCGCCTCGTGGACCTCCAGCGCGACGCCATCGACGAGGTCCTCGCCACCGGCGTCCACGTCATCTTCGCCAACCGCGACGAGGCCACCCGCTATACCGAAGGCACCCGCGATCCCTACGATCTCGGCGACGGCCTCGACCGCCACGCCGACGTGGTCGTGGTCAAGCTCGGCTCCGAGGGCTGCCTCATCCGCCACGGCGGCGAGGCCACCTTGATCCGCACCGCCGCCATCCAGCTCCCCGTGGACACCAACGGCGCCGGCGACGCCTTCGAGGCCGGCTTCCTCTACGGCCTGTGCAAGGACTTCCCCCTCCCCCTGTGCGCCCGCATCGGCAACTACTACGCCGCGCACGTCATCCAGGTGCTGGGGGCCCAGTCGCGGGTGCGGCTGGAGGGGATCGAGTACCTGGTGGGTGGGATGTCGTAGGGGGAGGCCTACCAGTGCTCGTGGTCCACCATGACGTCGTGGAACACGAAGTCCACCGGCCTGTCGGTCCGATCGATCTTGACCAGGTGATAGGCGTGGAAGCAGCAATCGGCGATTGAGTGGCCATCGATGTGATAGTTGTGCACCGACACCTCCAGTCGGTCGCCCTCGTCGTATGCACCACAGATCTCGAGCCGCTCGCAGTCGGCACATCCCACGAATACGTGCGTCGCCAGGATCATCTCCTGTGCGAGGTCGACAGAGCAGTCGTGGTACTGCTGTCCGAAGTGCTCGGCGAGGTAGGTGTCCAGCTCCTCCTGAGTCCGGAGCGTCGCGCCCACCGGCTGGATATTCCAGTTCTCGTCGTCGTCGATCGGCTCATCGTCCCCGATCACCGGAGCACTGCACGCCAGCGTCTCGAAAGGGATCGAGAGGCCCGCGACCGACGGGTCGTCGTCGCCGCACACCGGTTCGACCGGAGTGTGATCGTCGTCGTCCCCGCAGTACGTGGAGGGCCCAGGTATACAGTCGCCGTCCTTGGGACAGCCCATCCCCGGGACGAACGTCAGAGAGACCACGAGAAGTAAGCTGTTCGTTCCCCAGCGCGGACTCATGTCTCCCCCTTCGCGTCGTCCCAGGACGGTACGCTCGGCATGGACGACCGACAAGGGCTCGGTCGTGCCCGCCAAGACGGCACATTTTCGGTGGATCTCGTGGCGGTGGAGTCAATCGGATTTCGGAGCGAGTGAGGCCTTCATCACCCGGGCGACGTCCTTGCGCAGGAAGGGTTTGTTCAGCGAGCCGACGAAGCCGGCGGCGATGGGATTGACCAGGGTCGTGTCCGTGGCGTAGCCGCTGACGGCCACGGCGCGGAGGTCGGGGTCGAGGGCGTGGAGCTGGCCGAGGAGGTGGCGCCCACCGCGGCCGCCGCGGAGGGTGAGGTCGATGAGGGCGGCGTCGAAGGGGAGATCGCCGTCGCGGGCGGTGGTGAAGGCGTCGAGGGCGGAGACGGCGGACTCTGCGCAGGTGACGCGGTAGCCGAGGCTCTCGAGGAGGTCGCGGGCGATCTCGAGGTTGGCGGGCTCGTCGTCCACGACCAAGACGTGCTCGCGGTCGGCGAGGCCCTCGAAGGTGAGCTCGTCCGAGGCGGTGGGGTCCTCCTCGGCGGCCGGGAGGTAGATGCGGAAGACGGCGCCGTGGCCGGGCTCGGAGTCCACGGTCATGTGGCCGCCGTGCCGGGAGACGATGGAGAATGCCGAGGCGAGGCCGAGGCCGCTGCCGGTGTCCTTGGTGGTGAAGAAGGGGTCGAAGACGTGGGCGCGGGCGTCCTCGGGGATGCCAGGGCCGTCGTCGCGGAAGGTCAGCTCCAGGTAGCGGCCGGGCTTCAGGGGCGCGGGCGGGGCAGCGTCGGGGTCGAGGTTGGTGGCGTGGACCGAGAGCCGGCCTCGATCGTCCATGGCCTGACGGGCGTTGATGGCGAGGTTCTCGACCACCTGGGCCAGCTGGTGGCGGTCCGCGTCGCAGGGCCAGAGCCCGTCGTCGAGCTGGAAGTCGGAGGTCACCGAGGAGCCCGCGAGGCCGAAGCGGACCACCTCCCGAAGCAACGGTCCCACGTCGATGCTGTGGGTCTTGGGTTCGCCGGAGCGGGCAAAGGTCAGCAGCTGCTGGGAGAGCCCGCGGGCCCGGTCGAACACGCCCATCGCGCCCTCGAGGTGGTCCTCCACGGCCGCGGGGTCGCCGCTCTTGAGCTGGGCGAGCTGGATGTAGCCGAACATGCCGTTGAGCAGGTTGTTGAAGTCGTGGGCGATGCCGCCGGCGAGCACGCCGAGGGACTCGAGCCGCTCGGCGTTGGCCAGGCTCTCCTGGACCCGCGCGGTCTCGGCCTCGGTGCGGCGCACCAGCTCCTGGTTCATGCGCAGCACGTGGTAGGCCATCACGCCGCTCATCGACAGGAGGATCAGCCCGTTGATGAGGGTGCCCACCTCGACGATCCCGACCTGCCCGCCCGCCGCCTGGACCGCCAGGAAGAACGCCGCGACGAACGCCACGAGGCTGAAGACCGTCGTGCCCACGGGGAGGAGGCGATGGGAGCCGATCAGGCACGCGTACAGGAGCACGGGGAGCAGGTTGAAGCCGAGCAGGGCGAAGTCGACCCGCGGTTCACCCGAGTACCCCGCGAGGCCCCCGCCCGTCAGCCCCGTCAGGAGCACGGCGATGGTGGCGCTGCTCGCCAGTACGTACCGCCCCGAGCGCAGGACCACCAGGGTGCCCGCGAGCAGCACGGCCATCGCCAGCTCGAGCAGCGCGGACCTCAAGTGCAGGTCCAGCAGGACGTTGATGCCCACGGCGCTGACGATCATGGCTGCGATCACGGGCAGGTTGACCCACAGCAGGATGCGAGCCTTCTTGCGGATCTCCAGCGGCGCGGTCCGGTACACCCGCAGGAAGCGGTCGGTCCTGCTGGCACCTGGCGTGCGTCTGCTGGGCCTGGAATCGACCATGGTCGTCGCGCTGGGGCTCCCTCCGGCGGCCAGAGTAGCAGGTGCGGGCGGGGGAGGGGAGGTCAGCCCTACAGACCGTCGAAGTCCGGATCCACGAAGAGGCCGTAGAAGTCGAACTCCACGGGCTCGCCGGTGCGGCCGATGGTGACCAGGTGGTAGCCATGGGTGCAGCAGTCGGCGGCGATGGTGTGGTCCTGGTAGTAGTTCGCCCACACACGAACGCGGTGTCCCTCGTCGAAAACGCCGCAGATCTCGATCGCGTCGCAGTCCCAGCAACCTGACCAGTAGTAGACCGCGAGGACGATCTCGGTCTCGAAGTCGACCTCGCAATCGTGAAACTTCGCCATCGAATGGAGCTCGAGGTATCCGTCGAGCGCCTCGTGGGAGCGCAGCACGTCTCCCGCGGGCCAGTCCTGGTGGATCTCCTCTTCGTCGGCACCGACGGTCGTGTCGTGCACCGAGCCGCGGCAGGAGAGGGTCTCGAACGGGATCGCGACGCCGGTGAATCCTGGATCGACGCTGGCGCATTCGCGCGGCGGATACTCGCCGTCATCGTCACCGCAGTACGTGGAGGGCCCGGGCACGCAGTCGTCGTCCTTCGGACAGCCGCTCAGTGCGACGAACGCGGTCGCGAGCGAGGCTACAGAGAGGATCTTGGGGACGCCCTTCATTCAGCACCCCTGCCCGGGGAACACCGCGCCGTCCTGGTCATCGCAGTCCCATCCCAGCCCGGGGTACGCGTCGGAGTCGTACTCGCCAGGCTGCCACCAGCCGAAGTAGCCGTCCCAGTCGAGGTCCCAGCCGCCCGCCTCGGGGCCGCCGAACGCGCCGATGTCGGCGGGGGAACCGTCGGGGTCCGAGGTAGAGGGATCACCGGCGTCCACGAGGGGGGAGGCAGCGGAGAGGTGGAGATCCCACTCGGCGAAGTCTGCCGAGGTCTCGTCCAGGAACAGGGGAGCCTCCGAGATGTTGGTGTCGGTCCCGGTCGGATCGGGGGTGCCGACGTACTCCGCCGCGCCGTTGTCGAAGACGTCGCTCGCCCACTGGACGAGTGACGACGCCTCCAGTTCCATCCCGCAGTCCCCGACGTTGTGAGCGAGCACCGAGCTGCCGAACAAGATCTCCGATTCTTCCAGGTAGATAGCGTTGGTGCGGGTGTCCCCGCGATTGCCCACGATGCTGACATGGGCCAGCTCGAGGGTGGACTCGCTCCCGAACAGAGCGCTGCCGTCAGCGAGGCCGCTGAACCAAGGGGTACCTTCGAGGTCGTTGCCGACGACGAAGACGTTCTCGAGGATCAGACTCGAGCGAGAGATGTAGAGCCCGCCTCCGTTGTCGTCGTCGTAGTCGGCGCGACCGACGTTGGCGATGATCCACGTGTGGCGGATGTGGGGGCTCGAGCCGCTGATGTACAACCCGGCGCCGGCCGTCCAGTCGTAGCCGGTGAGCTCGTTGGCGCGGACGATGACGTTGTCGAGGATCGGCGAGGAATCGACGATGCTGACTCCCCCTCCCCCGCCCCAGGTGCAGTACATGTGGTTCGCCTCGACGACCGTCCGTTGGATGGTGGCGTCGGCCTCGAGCAGGTGGAGACCTGCTCCGGATTGTCCACTCTCGTTGCCGACGATTCGGCTGTTTGCCAGCGAGCCCGGCGAATTCTCGAGGTAGATGCCGCCCCCCTTCCCATACGTGAAGTTTCCGCTGACCTCGAGCCCGGCGAGCAGCGGTGACGCGCTCACGGTCGCGAGCCCTCCACCACCACTCCAACTCGCGGTGTTGTCACGGATGGTCACATCGACCAGCACCGGGGAACCGCTCGCCATGTAGATGCCACCGCCGTACTCGTCAGCGGCGTTTTCCTCGACGATCAGCTTCGCCAGGGTCGGCGAAGCACCAGCCATGTGGATGCCGCCTCCTTTCTCGGCCTGGCCTCCCCGGATCGTGAAACCCTCGAGGATCGTACCCGGTCCCTCAGCCATGTCGAAGCGGACGACGGACCGCGTTCCATCTCCTTCGATGATCGTCGTCTCGGCTCCGGCGATGGCCAGGACGTGGACGTCGACACCTCGGAAATTGACGTGCTCCTGGTATGTGCCAGGAGAGACGCAGATTGGCCCCTCATCGCTCTCGTCATACGACGAGATCGCATCCTGGATGCTTTGATCCGGCCCCGAGACTTCCGAGTGGCAGTCCGTGCACTCCTCGTCCACCTCGCCGTCGCAGTCGTTGTCCTTGCCGTCACAGATCTCGCCCACACCGGGGTTGGCGACCATGTCTGCGTCGTCGCAGTCGCCGTCCTCCACCGACCACCCGTCGCCGTCGATGTCGTCATTCGTCACGCTGTCGTCGTCATCTCCGGCGCTGTCGTCGTCGTCCATCGAGGCGGAGTCGTCGTCGCCCGTGGTGTCATCGTCATCGTCGTCGTGATTCCCGGACTCCGGGCAACCCAGGGAGACGAGCAGGCCGAGGAGAAGCAGCAGAGACCACGGATCGCTTCGCATGGACACCCCCTTGCCCAACAGCATACCCCCACAACGACCCACTGCAGAGATCCGAATGCGGGTCGTTTTGGCGGGTCTGGTTGGCGGAGGGGAGGGGAGTCAGCCCTTGCGCCACCGCTGCAGGAACACCGGCAAGTCCTTCTCGATGAACTTGCGCTCGTAGTTGGTCACGATGTTGCCCTCGGCCAGGGGCTCGCCGGGCCGGTGCAGATCGGCGGCGAACGCCTCCTCGGTGAGGCCGGTGCCCTCGGCGGCGGCGCGGGCGTCGTCGGCGTAGCGGGCGCAGTCGCTCTTGATCTGGAAGAGGCCGCCGGGGGCGAGGAGGCGGGCGATGAGGGCGAGGAAGTCGGGGGTGATGATGCGGTTGCGGGCGTGGCGGTCCTTGGGCCAGGGATCGGGGTGGTTGAGGTGGACCTGGTGCAGCGAGCCGTCGGCGAAGAGGCGGGCGAGGTAGCCGCCGTGGTGGAGCACGACGCGGCCGTTGGTGCAGCCGACCTCGCTGAGCTTGCGGGCGGCCATCCAGACGCGCTTGTAGCGGATCTCGACGCCGACGAAGCGCCAGTCGGGGTGACGCTGGCACATGCCGCGGAGGAAGAAGCCGTTGCCGCTGCCCACCTCGAGCACGAGGGGGCGGTCGGTGCCGTCGAAGGCGTCCATCCAGCGGCCGCGGTAGGCCTCGGCGGCCGGGCCCTCGAGGATGAGGCCGGGGTACTCGGCGAGCTTGACGATGTACGGGTTGACGAAGGCGCTGCGCTCGCGGGGCTTGCCCTGGCCGGGGGGCAGGGTCTGGCGGCCGCCGGCTATCTCCGCGGGATCGGGCTCGGTGCGGCGCTCGGAGTCGGCGATGTCGTCATCGGGAGCGGGTGTGGGTATAGTGTCTCGGGTCATGGCTCATCGATTCCAGTGTGGTGTCCCCGGCGCGATCTGCGCGCTGCTGTGGACCCTGACGATTATAGGGTGCGGCGGCGGCGACGCACGTCCGAGCCTCATCGAGGAGGCGCAACAGGACGAGCGCCTCGACGTGAAGAACCCCTCGTACACCAAGACCGAGGGGCTCCACATCGACGTGCCGTACCTGATGGGCAAGCGCTACGACGACCTGGACCCCGCGGTGATCGACGACCAGCTCGGCACGGAGATCTCCCGGCAGGAGCTGCCCAACTGGGGTGAGGTGGAGATCGAGTTCGGAGACCGGACGGTCCGGCTGTACCGCGACGAGATCAACTACATCTCCTACCGGCTCGGTCATCCCATGGACATGACCACCGCGATGGGGGTCTGTGGGTTCCCCCTGCGGCCACCTCCCAGCCTTCCAGCGACGGTGGAAGAGCGCATCGTCAACTACTGGAACATGCGGCAGATTTCCCTGATGCGGACGGAGCCGAACGGCGACCTCTTCGAGGAGATCCGCGTCTGGAAGGCGCGCCCCCAGGAGGTGGAGCGGCTCGGCCCCTCCCAGTGATCCTCGTCCCCTGACCGCGCCATCCTTGACAGGACACCGCCCGCCGCGCATGTTGCGGCCGTCGAAGCGAAAACCTGGAGCTTCGACACGGAGATTCAATCGTGACCGTCTCGAGAAGTCAGCGGCTCGCCTCCCTGCTGCGCGACGAGCTCAACCGCCTGCTGCACCGCGGCGTCAAGGACCCGCGCCTCGAGGGCACGAGCGTCACCCGCGTGGAACTCTCGGCGGATTGCCGGAACGCCAAGGTGAAGTTCACCTGTCTGGGGGACCAGAGCGGGGCGCCCGAGGCGGAGAAGGCGTTCAGGCGCGCCGTGGGCTATTTCCGAGGCCAGCTGGGCCGGACCCTGCGCCTGCGGCAGGTGCCGGAGATGCGGTTCGAGTTCGACAACATCCTCCACGAGGCCACCGAGGTGCGCCTGCTCATCGACAAGGTGGTGGAGGTGGACCGGCAGCGCCAGGTCGCCCGGGGAGAGTTCGACGAGGAGGAGGAAGAGGGGACCCCTGGCGAGGCCGAGGCCGATTCCGACGACGAGAGCGTGGAGGACTGAAGGTGGCCCGGGACAAGCTGAGAAACCCCGATCTCCAGGGGATCATCATCCTCGACAAGCCCGCGGGCTTCACCAGCCAGGACGCGGTGAGCAAGGCCCGCGCGGCCCTGCGCATCGCGAAGATGGGCCACGGCGGGACCCTGGACCCCTTTGCCACGGGCGTCCTGCCGCTGATGGTGAACTCGGCCACCCGGATCGCGCCGCTGCTGGGCGGCGACGAGAAGGTGTACGAGGGCGTGATGCACCTCGGCGTCGCCACCGACA
This sequence comes from uncultured Rickettsiales bacterium, assembly GCA_964425605.1. GTDB lineage: Bacteria > Myxococcota_A > UBA796 > UBA9615 > CAYRNR01 > CAYRNR01. The sequence goes on from CAYRNR010000124.1 coordinate 8,829, forward strand.
CCCTCGATCCCACGGGCAAGGTGCTGGCGGAGAAGCCGGTGGAGGGCATCGACGAGGCGCGCATCGTGGAGGTCCTGGCGTCCTTCGTCGGCGACATCCAGCAGGTGCCGCCCATGTTCTCGGCCGTCAAGATCAAGGGAAAGCGCCTGTACGAGCTCGCGCGCAAGGGCGAGGAGGTGGAGCGCAAGGCCAAGGAGGTCACGGTCCACGAGCTCGAGCTGCTCGGCGTGGATCTGCCCCGGGTGTCCTTCCGCGTCCGTTGCTCGACCGGCACCTACGTGCGCGTCATCGTCAGCGACGCCGGTGAGAAGCTCGGCTGCGGCGCGCACCTGGCGGAGCTCGTCCGCACCCGGTCGGGCCGCTTCGGCATCGAGGACGCCATCTCGGTGGAACGCCTCCACGAGCTGGGGGGACGGTTCCGCGGCGCCGAGAACGACCACGAACCCCACGAGGACGGGCGCCGCTGGCGTTTCGAGCACGGCGAGGCCACCCGCTGGTGGGAGGCGGAGCTCGGCGACTGCCTGCAGTTCCTCCCCCGGGCCACGGGCCTGCCCACCGTCCGCTTCCCCGCCCCCGTGCTCGCCCGCGTCCGCCACGGGGAGCCGATCCGGGCGGGGGACGTCACCCCGGCCATGGATCTGGCCTTCGAGGCCGGCGACGAGCTGCTCGTCACCCCTGACGGCGATCACGTGACGGCCATCGTCCGCGCCGCCTGCCGCGCTGCCATCGCCCCGAAGCTGCCCGACCGCACCCCCGTCCTGGAGATCGTGCGGGTCCTGAGAACCCGATCCTTCGCCCGGTGAATTGACACGACGAGCGCGCGAGACTACATTGCGCGCGTCCGTGGCGTCGCCGCGGGCGACAAACCCATCGCTGGAACGCTCGACAGGTCTCGACCATCGGCGTTTCCGGGAGGTCCAGAATGTCCCTCTCCATCGAAGACAAAGTTGCGATCATCGACGAGTTCAAGACTCACGAGGGTGACACCGGCTCGCCGGAAGTCCAGATCGCGTTGCTGACCCACCGCATCCGTTACCTTACGGAGCACTTCAAGACCCACCACCGGGACCACGCGTCCCGCCGGGGCCTGTTGAAGCTGGTGAGCCAGCGGCGTCGCCTGCTGGACTACCTCAAGGGCGTCGAGTTCGCCCGGTACAAGACGCTGATCGCGGCGCTCGGTATCAGGAAGTAACTTCTGGACGTCGCTGCGACATGGGGTCGCAGGGACGAAGTGCGTTGCGGTTCCCCAGGTGGTTGATTCTACGTGTGGACCGCGTCGTTGTGACGCGGTGCAGGGGGACTGCTTGAAGAGGCGATCTGCGGCCGAGGCCACAGCATCGACCCGAGGAATCCATGTTCGACATCCATAGCAAAGTAGTAGAAACGCGCGGCAAGCAGATTGCCATCGAGACCGGCCTGATGGCCCGTCAGGCTGGCGGCGCGGTCAACATCCGGCTCGGCGACAGCGTCGTGCTGTGTTGCTTCACGGTCGAGGACCGCGCGCGGGAAGGGATCGACTTCCTGCCGCTGACCTGCGACTACATCGCCAAGACCTACGCCGCGGGCCGCATCCCCGGCGGTTTCTTCAAGCGCGAGGGCAAGCTCACCGAGAAGGAGACGCTGACGTCTCGCCTCATCGACCGCCCCACGCGGCCCCTGTTCCCCAAGGGCTTCCGCAACGAGAGCCAGCTGGTGGCCTTCGTGCTGAGCCACGACAAGGTCAACGACACCGACGTGCTGGCCATGAACGGCGCGAGCTGCGCCGCCATGCTCAGCGACGCCCCGTTCGACGGCCCCTACGGCGCCGTGCGGGTCGGACGTGTGGACGGCGAGCTGATCGCCTTCCCGACGTTCGAGGAGCGCGAGTCCAGTGACATGGACCTCATCGTCGCCGCCACGCGCGAGGCCATCTGCATGGTCGAGGGTGGTTTCGAGCAGGTCAGCGAGTCCGACCTCCTCGACGCCCTGGACTACGCCCACGAGAGCATCATGCCCCTGCTGGACATCCAGGAGGAGCTGGCCAAGGAGTGCGGCAAGCCCAACATCGTCGTGACCCCGCCGTTCGTCAACGAGGACATCAAGGCCAAGGTCTTCGAGCAGTTCCGCGCCGAGATCCGGGAGGCCCTGACGACCACCGGCAAGCTCCAGCGGCGCCTGGCCGTCCGCGCCGTCCGTGAGGACGTGTTCGCCGCGATCAACGAGTTCGTGGGTGAGGACGCGGATCCCAAGGAGACGCGCTCCCAGACCAAGAAGGCCGTCGAGGCCCTGGTCAAGGACATCCTGCGCACCATGCTCATCGAGGAGAAGGTGCGGGTCGACGGCCGCAAGCCCGACGAGGTGCGGCAGATCGACGTGCGAGTGGGTGTGATGCCGCGGCCCCACGGCTCGGCCCTGTTCACCCGCGGCGAGACCCAGGCCCTGGTCACGGCGACCCTGGCCACCGGCGAGGCCTCCCAGAAGATCGAGGGTCTCGAGGGGGACTTCGAGCGCCGGTTCCTGCTGCACTACAACTTCCCGCCTTTCTCGGTCAACGAAGTGCGCTTCATGCGCGGACCGGGTCGCCGGGAGATCGGTCACGGTGCCCTGGCGCATCGCTCCCTGACGCCGCTGCTCCCCAAGGAGGAGGACTTCCCCTACGTGGTGCGCCTCGTCAGTGACATCCTCGAGTCCAACGGCTCGTCGTCCATGGCCACCGTCTGCGGCGGTTCCCTGGCCATGATGGACGCGGGCGTTCCGATGGCCTCACCGGTCGCCGGAATCGCCATGGGCCTGGTCAAGGAGGGCGACGACTACGTCGTGCTGTCCGACATCCTCGGCGACGAGGACCACCTGGGCGACATGGACTTCAAGCTGGCCGGTAGCGAAGACGGCATCACCGCGTTCCAGATGGACACCAAGATCCAGGGCATCAGCCGCGAGATCATGAAGGAGGCCCTCGAGCAGGCCAACGCGGGCCGCAAGCACATCCTGGGCGAGATGGCCAACGCCATCACGTCGGCTCGCGAGGACATCAGCGAGTTCGCCCCGCGCATCCACACCATCTACATCAACCCCGACAAGATCCGCGACGTGATCGGGCCTGGTGGCAAGGTCATCCGCGGGATGGTCGAGGCGTCCGGCGCCAAGATCAACGTCGACGACACCGGCGCCGTGATGATCGCCTCGTCCGACGAGGAGTCCTGCAACAAGGCCATCAAGATGGTCAAGGAGATCACCCAGGAGGCCGAGGTCGGCAAGCTGTACCTCGGACTCGTCAAGAAGGTCACCGACTTCGGCGCCTTCGTGGAGATCTTCCCCGGCACCGACGGCCTGCTGCACATCAGCGAGCTGGCCAAGCGCCGCGTGGAGCGCGTCACCGACGTGGTCAACGAGGGCGACGAGGTCCTGGTCCGCTGCATCGAGGTGGACCGGCGCTCCGGCAAGATCCGGTTGTCCCGCAAGGCGGCGCTGGAACAGGGCCAGGAGTAGCCCACGCGTGAGGTGGACATGGCCCGCTGGCGCCTGCTCCTGCTGATCCCGACGATCCTGGTGTTGGGGTGCCCCCCATCGCCAGAGGAGCAGCGTCAGGCGGCCGTCCTCACCTTCCTCTCCACCGAACCCACCCCCTCCAGCCTCGCCGTGCTCCAGCCCGGGGCAGCGGACAAGCTGCGGGCGGTGGAGCCCACCCTGACCGACGAGGTCCTCCGCGACCGCGTGGTCAAGGCGCTGGTGCTCATCGACGACGAGACGAGCCACGAGATCCTCGTGGACCTGCTCGGGCGGGAGCCCCAGCGCATCGCGGTGGCGTTCGAGACCGCCGAGCACTACCAGCGGCTGCCTTCCCACCTGGACCTGCTCTACGCGCGGGTGGACCTGGCGACCCGCCAGGAGGTGTTCGCCACCGTGTGCTGGCCCTCGTTCGCCGACGACGACGCGGGCATCGGCGCCACCTGCGCCGTGCTGTGGTCCCAGGAGGCCGGCGACGTCCAGAGCCGCTGGCTGCGTCTGTTCACCCACGAGGGTCCCCACGACGATCCGGCCCCCTACGAGAAGCTCGCCGAGGGCGCGCACGAGTCGGTGGCCGAGGCGTTGCAGGAGGTGATCCAGCGGGTGAGCGGAGGCGAGGTCATCCCTACCGAGGCGCGGCCGCAGCTCGAGCTGTCCCGCGTCCTGGCCGATCGTCGCGATCGGCTGGGCGGCGGCGGCGATCACCTGACCGTCACGTTCGAGGGGGGGTACGTGGACGTGCTCCCCCTGGATCCCGACAGCGACTTCGGCCGCACCGGCAACCGCCTCCTCGCGGATCTGCCCCTGGCCTGCGCCTCCACCTGGGGCGCGGCGGATCTGGGCAGCAGCGCCACGCTGGAGGTCAAGCTCAACGGCGCCAAGAGCCCGCCCGAGGTGCTGGTCGTGGGCGTCGACGACGCGGACTCGCCCGCCGGCGCCATGGGCGCCTGCATGGCCGCGGGTCTGAAGACCACCCACGAGGCGGCGACCGCCCCGTGGATTCCCCGCTTCGGCGTCTGCCGGCTGACCCTGCGCTCCATGCGCGGGAGCAGCTGGTCCGGGGCCGAGGAGGGCCAGGCGGTGCTCACCGAGGGGGACTTGCAGTCCCTGTCGGAGGCCCTGCGCGAGGCCGGGACGCCCGCGTGGCGGGCACGCCTCGACATGGCAACGAGGCCCGAGCCGCCGCTGCGCGACCTCGGCAGCGTCGACCTGGGCTACTGCCTGGTCTACGTGGGCGAGGGGTGGGACGACTGCGCCCACTGGCTCGGCGAGGTGGCCCAGCTGGAGAAACCGGTCGACGACGTGCTCCGCCAGGGGCTGCGAGACGTGGACCCGGCCGTCCGCGCCCTGTGCCGCGCCGCCCTCTCCGTCGGCCTCGACGAGGAGGGCCTCGACGAGGCGGCCAAGGCCCCCGCCCCCGAGGACGAACCCGCAGCCGAGGAACCGCCGGCGGAGGACGAACCATGAGCGAACCCGTCGTGGTCGCGGTGAAGGTCGTCGGCGACGCGTCCGTCTTGCCCCAGTACATGACCGCCGGGGCGTCCGGGATGGACGTGCGGGCCGCGGAGTCGGCCGTGCTCGAGGCGGGCGGCCGCGCGGCCGTGGGCACCGGGCTGGCCGTGGCCGTGCCCCGCGGCTGGGAGATCCAGATCCGACCCCGCAGCGGCCTGGCCCTGCGCCACGGGGTGACCGTGGTCAACGCGCCGGGCACCATCGACTCCGATTATCGTGGAGAGATCCGCATCCTGCTGGTAAACCTCGGTCGTGTCGCCTACTCGGTGGAACGGGGGGACCGCATCGCACAGATGGTGTTGTGCCCCGTGGGCCGGTTGCAGTGGGCCGAGAGTGATACCCTGGACTCCACCGCACGAGGTGGGGGCGGGTTCGGATCGACGGGAGTGAAATGAGATACCTGTGGTTGTTGCCCCTGCTCGTGGCGGCGGGATGCACATCGGGCATCCAGCACGCGACCATGGCCCCCGAGGTCCTGGACTTCGGCGTCATCGAGATCGACGACGACAAGGTCGAGCAGGTGACGTTCTCCAATCAGGAGGACGCGGACGTCTATCTGTACTTCCTGGCGCCGTCCACGTTCGAGGCCGACATGGTCCCGGCCGGGGACGACCAGGGGACGCCGTTCAACCTCGACGACGAAATGTTGCTGACACCTCTGCAGGAGCTGAGCATCGACATCCGTTACGGGTGCTGGGCACAGGATCGCGGGTTCTTCCGCTGGGAGATCACCGTCCTGAGCAGCCTGGACGACCGTGGCTACTGGGAAGCCACCCGTGACGTGGGGGAGCTGACGCTGAAGGGTACCTGCGGTTCGGAGGACTGAGCGTGCTCGAGACGCTGACCAAGGGATTCCGTAGCGCCCGCCAGAAGCTCTCTGGCGAGGCCGAGATCACGGAAGACAGCATCCGCGAAGCCATTCGCGACATCCGCATCTCCCTGCTCGAAGCAGACGTGGAGTTCGGGGTCGTCAACCAGTTCGTCGCGGCGGTGACCGACAAGGCCGTCGGCGAGGTGGTCAAGGTCAAGGTCAAGAAGAAGGGTCAGACGATGCGGGCCACGCCCGCAGACCACTTCATCCAGATCTGCCAGACCGAGCTCGAGGGCCTCATGGGGCCCGTGGACACCACCCTGGAGTTCGCCTCCAAGGGGCCCACGGCGATCATGATGGTGGGCCTGCAGGGCTCCGGTAAGACCACCACCGCGGGCAAGCTCGCGCGGCTGCTCAAGAACACCCAGGCCAAGAAGCCGATGCTGGTCGCCGCGGACGTCTACCGCCCTGCGGCCGTGGATCAGCTGATGGTGCTCGGGCGCAAGCTCGACATCCCGGTGTTCAACCTCAAGGGCGTGCCCCCGCCCCAGATGTGCAAGATGGCGTTCGACCAGGCCTCGGCCGTGGGTCGCGACGTGGTCATCTTCGACACCGCCGGCCGCCTGGCCATCGACGAGCCGCTGATGGCGGAGCTGGAGTCCATCCGGGACCTCACCCAGCCCCGCAACGTCCTGTACGTCTGTGACGCCATGGTCGGTCAGGACGCCGTGAAGACGGCCACCGAGTTCGACCGGCGCCTGGACGTGGACGGCATCATCCTCACCAAGCTCGACGGCGACGCCCGCGGCGGCGCGGCCCTGTCCATCAAGCAGGTGACGGGCAAGCCCATCAAGTTCGTCGGTATGGGCGAGGGGATGGACCAGCTCGAGGAGTTCCGCCCCGAGGGCATGGCGACCCGCATCCTCGGCATGGGCGACATCGTCGGCCTGATGAAGGACTTCGAGAAGGTCGTCGACGAGGAGAAGGCCGAGGAGGACGCCAAGAAGCTGCTCAAGGGCCGCTTCAACTTCAACGACTTCCTCGAGCAGCTGCAGACCGTGCGCAAGATGGGCCCGCTGCAGGAGGTCTTCGAGAAGATGCCGTTCTTCGGGGACATGGTGCCCGAGGGGACGTCCATCGACGACCGGGAGCTCAACAAGGTCGAGGCGATCATCAACTCGATGACGCGATCCGAGCGCCTCAACCCCGACATCATCAACGACAGCCGCGTCGAGCGCATCGCCGTCGGCTGCGGCCGCAGCCCCAAGGCCGTCAAGGAGCTGATGCAGCGCTTCGCCATGGCCCGCCAGGTCATGGGCGAGCTGGGCAAGGCCACCGGCATGATGGGCCGCATCCCGGGCATGGGCGGCATGGCCGCGGCCAAGCGCATGGGACAGATGGGCGGCATGGGCGGCATGATGGGCATGGGCGGCGCACCCGAGGCCGGAGGTGGCGGTCGCCGCAAGGTGGACCGCAAGAAGGTCAAGGCCAAGCGAAAGAAGGCCAAGGCCAACCGCAAGAAGGGCAAGAAGAAGAAGAGGTGAGCGATGGCGGGTGTCACCGAGGCCGACCTGCAGGACATCCTTCGAAGGGGCGTGACCAACGGCGCTTCGGACATCCACCTCAAGGTGACCGAGCCGCCCCTGTACCGGGTCAACGGCACCCTCCACGTCAAGCCTGGCGCTGCCCCCCTGACCCCTGACGACACGCGTCAGCTGGGGGCGATCCTGCTGGCCAAGAGCGGCTTCACCTTCAAGGTGGACCAGGTCCGTGAGTTCGACTTCGCCTACTCGGCGCGCAAGGTGGGGCGCTTCCGCGTCAACCTCTTCCGCTCCCGCGGGAGCTTCGCCATCGTCATCCGGATCATCCCCCACAAGGTCCCGAACCTGGAGGCCATCGACCTGCCCCCGGTGCTCGCCGATCTGGCGATGATCCACCGCGGGCTGATCCTGGTCACCGGAACGGCGGGATCGGGCAAGACCACCTCCCTGGCGGCCATGCTCGACCACGTCAACCGGCAGCGGCGTTGCCACATCCTCACCATCGAGGACCCCATCGAGTACCTGCACCGCAACCGCAAGGCCGCGGTGTCCCAGCGCGAGGTGGGGACCGACACCCAGAACTTCCTGTCGGCCTTCCGCGGCGCCCTGCGCCAGGACCCCGACGTCATCCTGGTGGGCGAGCTGCGCGACGCCGAGTCCATGGACATGGCCCTCAAGGCCGCCGAGACCGGCCACGTGGTCATGGCGACCCTGCACACCATGGACACGTCCAAGACCATCAACCGCATCCTGTCGTTCTTCCCGCCCGGCTCCCAGGCCGAGGTCCGCATGCGCCTGGCCGACTGCCTTTCGAGCGTCATCAGCCAGCGGCTGGTCAAGCGCAGCGATCGCCGCGGCCGGATCGCGGTGTGCGAGATCCTCGTGGCCACCCTGGCCATCCAGGACTGCATCCGCGACCCCAAGAAGGCCCTGAACATCACCAAGCTGCAAGAGGACGGCGACAGCTACGGGATGCAGACCTTCGACCAGCACATCATCCGGCTGTACGCCGACGGCATCCTCGACCGCGAGACGGCCAAGGTGGCCGCCACCAGCCCGTCGAACTTCGACCGCCTCGTGGCCATCCTCGAGACCGAGAAGGACGTGGCCCGCGACCACAAGCGCAAGCAGACCACGCCTCCGGTCGTGGGCGCCCACACCGAGCCCTCCCTGGAGCGGATCACCCCGTTCAAGCCGGATGAAGGCTGACTCTCTGCCCCTGCCCACCGCCCCCGGGGCCGGCATCCTGCTGAGGGCGCCCAACTGGATCGGTGACTGCGTGATGAGCCTGCCGACGCTCGCGGCCCTGCGCCGCCTGCGGCCGCACGCCAGGATCACCGTCGCCACCCGCGCGCCGGCCCTGTCCGTGTTCGACGACCACCCGGACGTGGACGACCGGCTGACCGTCGCCGCGCGAGGGGAGGGGGACCGCGACACCCTGCGCCAGCTCGCCGCCGGGGACCACGAGGCGGCCGTCTTGCTCAGCCCGTCGTTTCGAAGCGCCTTGCAGGTCTGGCGGGCCAGGATCCCGGTCCGCGTCGGCTACGCCGACGACATGCGCCGACCACTGCTGACCCACGCGGTGGGCAAGCGCAGCGGGCGCCCCGCGGCGCATCAGGTGCGCGAGTACCTGGACCTGCTCGGCGTGAACGGCACCCGCGCCGAGGACCTCCTGCCGCGCCTGGCACCGGCGCAGTCGCGTATCGCCGCTGCCCAGGAGCGGTTGGCGGAGTTCGAGGTCCTGGACAGGCCGCTGGTGGCGCTGGCCCCGTTCGCCGCTGGAGGCCGGACCAAGCTGTGGCCCTCGTACGACAGGTTGGCCAGCGAGCTGATCCGGCGGGGTTGCCACGTGGTGCTCGTGGGGGGGCCCGACGACGGCCGCCGCGCGCTGCGCCTCGCGGACTTCGTCGCCCGGGAGGCGGAGGCGGGCCACCTCACCCTCCTCGCCGGCCCCCACGCCCTGTCGATCCCCGACCTCGCCGCGCTGGCCCCGCTGCTGCCGGTGCTGGTGTGCAACGACACCGGCCCGATGCACGTGTGGGCCGCGGCCGGCGGCCGCGTGATCGCCCTGTTCGGATCCAGCCACCCCGGACTGCACGGGCCCCTCGGCCCCGACCACCGCGTGTTCCACGTGTCCTCGCTGCCGTGCGCCGGCTGCTACGAGCCCACCTGTCCCTACGACCTGGAGTGCCTCCGGGGCATCTCCTTCGACCGCGTCCTGGTCGCGTCCCTCGAGGCGGTGGGCCGTGCCTGACCGTCCGCCCCTGGTGATCCGCTTCGGCCGCCTCGGAGACCTGGTCCTGACCTGGCCGGCCCTGGAGGACCTCGGTCGCCGCCGCGGGCCGGTGGATCTGGTCACCTCCCGGCAGTACGCAGCCCTGATGGAGGCGTTGCCCTGGGTCGGGCGCGTCTGGGCGCTGGAGCCGGGCAGCGGCCGCCGGGGCATGGACGAGGTGGGGCGCCTGGCCGCGGCGATCCGGGACGAGGGGCACGGGGAGATCATCGACCTGCACGGCAGCCTGCGCAGCTGGTTGCTCTGCGCGCGGCTGGGTGGCGCGGACCGCCGCGTGGACAAGGGTTCGCTCCAGCGCCGGATCCGCGTCGGAGCCCGTATCGGCGGCCGCCAGGTGGGGATCCGCGCCGGCCAGGTCCGCCCGTTCACGCGCCGTTTCCTCGACGCCGTGGGCGCGGACGCCGACAGCCGTGAGGTCCCGACCGCGCCGGCGGCGCTGGTCGCGGGCCCCCGTCAGGGCACCCTGGCCCTCGCGCCGGGCGCGCGCCGCGCCACCAAGCGCTGGCCAGCCCACCGCTTCGGGGAGCTCGCGGGCATGTGGTTCGCGGCCACTGGCGAGGGCGCCGTGGTCCTGTACGGTCCGGGCGAGGAGGCGCTGGTCGACGAGGTCTGCGAGGCCTCCCGAGGCGCGGCCCGCCCCTGCGGCGACCTCGACCTGCCCGGCATGCTGCGCGATCTCGGGCGATGCGCCGTGGCCGTGGGCGGGGACACCGGCCTGATCCACCTCGCCGCCGCGGCCGGGGCCCGCCCCCTGGGGTTGTTCGGCCCCACGGGGGTGTCCATGGGCTACTGGCCCTGGTCCGGCCGCGGCGCCGCCATCTCCCCCGAGCTTCCGTGCCACCCCTGCTCCCTCTACGGCTCGGACGGCTGCCCCCTCGAACACCACGCCTGCCTCGCCGACCTGGACACGGAGACGGTGTTCGACGCGGCCCTCGCCCTGGCCGCGGGGGTCGAATGACCCTCGTCGTCGCCACCCTGGACCTGCCGCCCCGTCAGGACGGCGGCATCGCCACGCTGGTGGACGTGCTGGCCACCGGGCTGCACGAGATCGGCGAGCCCGTGGTCGTGTACGCCCGGGGCCCCGGCGAGGACACCCGCGCCTGGGACGAGACCCGGCCGTATCCAGTGGTGCGGATGCGCGGACACTCCTGGCTCCGCCACCCGTCGCGAAACTTCGTGCCCTACGTCCTCGACATCCGCCGCCGCCACGGGGCCGCGAGGATCCTGGCCGCGAGCTGGCAGCTGGCCGGGGCACCCGCAGGGATCGCCCGCCGCCTGGGCATGCCCGTGTCGGTGCTGGTGTACGGTCGAGAGGTGACCACGGCGGACCCGCTGCCTCCCGAGATGCTCCACGCCGATCGCCTCGTGACCCTGACCCGGTGGCTGGCGCGCGAGGCCCGGCAGCGCGGCATGCCCGCGGACCGGATCACGGCGGTTCACGCGGCCGTCCATCCCCCTGCGGAGCGGGTCGACGTGAGCGGCCTGCGGACCCGGCTGGGCATCGACGGCGGGCCCGTGGTCCTGGCCGTGGGCCGGCTGGTCCCGCGCAAGGGCCAGGACCTCCTCGTCGAGGCGTGGCCGGCCGTGCTCGCCCGGCACCCGCGGGCGCGGCTGTTGCTGGTGGGGCAGGGGCCGCGGCACGACGCCCTGCAGGCGGTGATCGAGGAGCGCGGGCTCGACCGCAGCGTGATCCTCGCGGGGTTCCTGTCGCCGGGCGATCTGGAGTCCGCGTACGAACTCGCCGATCTGTTCGCGCTGCCGTGCACCGAGGGTGACGACGGCGACACGGAGGGGTTCGGGCTGGTCTTCCTCGAGGCGGGCGTGCGGGGGCTCCCGGTGATCGGCGGCCGGACCGCGGGGGTGGTCGAGGCCATCGAGGACGGCGAGACCGGGGTGCTGGTGGAGCCCGGGGACGTGCAGGCCCTGACAGCGGCGATCCTGGAGCTCCTCTCGGACCCCGATCGGGCCGCGCGCATGGGGGACGCTGGCGCCCGGCGGGTGCGCGACGGGTACCTCCCGGCACACTACGCGCGCCGGATCCTGGAGGCCGGACCGTGACCCGACGCGTCCTGGTGGCCTCGCGCTTCGACCCGTTCGAGCCGCGCCCGCAGCCTCTGCAGGTGCTGTCCACGGTGGCCGGCCTGGCCGCGGCCGGGGCGTCGGTGACGCTGGTCATGGATTCCAGGGGTGGCCCCCCGGCCGACCGCGGCCGGATCGAGGCGCACCTGGGGCGCCCCCTGGGCGAGGGGGTCGAGCTGCACCTCGTGCGCGGCGGCCACCCCGGCGTCCGCGGGCTGCGCCGGCGGCTTCTGCTCATGAAACTCCTGCGCAGGCCCTGGGACCTGGTGCTGAGCCGGGACTTCCGGCTCACCGCGCTGCTGGATCGGCTTCGCGGACGCGGGCCCGTGCTGATCCACGAGTGGCACGCGATCCCCTCTGCGCTCGGCCAGGGTCGCGAGGGCGAGGACCGGGCCGCACGCGCCGCCGACGCCCACGCCTTCGTCTCGGATGGCCTGCGGGAGTTCGCGCTGGCGCGCTTCGGCCTCGAGGCCGGCGCCTGCGCCGTGGTGCCCAACGGCTGCTGGCTCGATCCCGACCTCGCCGCGCGCTGCGTCGACGCTCTGCCTGACGCCAGGCAGGTGCTCACCGCCGGTCTGTTCCGCCAGCCCGCGGACGCCGAGGTGCTGGTGGGGATCGCCCGCGGCCTGGGGGACGACCTGGAGCTGGCGGTGGCCGGCGCCGCCCCGGCCGCCCTCGATGTCCTCGACACCGTCACCCTGCACGGCACGCTCCCCCCCGCGGCAGTGCCCGAGCTGCTCCCCGGCTGCCTGTGTCAGCTGGCCCTGTACCGCAGCGATCTCAACACGCAGCACTTCGCGAGCCCGTTGAAGGTGGTCGCTGCGCTGGCCAGCGGCGTCCCCCTGGTGGCCACCGATCTCCCCACGGTGCGGGCCCTGGTCCAGCACGAGCACAGCGCCCTGCTGGTCCCGGCCGGGGACGCGGACGCGGTGCTGGCCGCAGTACGCCGGCTCGCGCGAGACCGCGAGCTCGCAGCGACACTGGCGCGCGCCGCGCTGCAGATCGCGGCTGGTTTCACCTGGGAGGGGAGGGGAGAGGGGCTGCTGAGGCTGGCGGGATCGTCGGGGACCTGAGCCGCCCGTTCAGGGGCTGGACTCCTCCTCACCCACCGGCTCGGCGTCCGTGGACAGCTGGGCCCACTGCACCTGATCGTGCTCCACGAAGTACACGAGGTAGACCGGCTTCTCGTTGCGCAGCAGGTCGATGACGCGGGCGAAGTCCGAGTCCTCGAAGATCATCATCACCTTGCCCTCGCCGCCGATGGGCGCGGGCACGTCCTCGTCCCGCACGAACTGGGCGTGCCCGATGGCGAGCTCCGTCTCGTCGTGGAGGCTCAGCCACACCCTCGCGCCGGGCTGGCCGCCGGGGCGGATGGAGTACTTGTAGTGCTTGATCTCGGTCTTGTGCAGGGGCATGGAGCCTCTCCAGGAGGTGGGTTGACGGCGCCTCGTCGGGGGCAGCATACCTCAATTCGCGCCGCCCCTTGACAACACCCCCGGATCTGCCGACTGTCACCCCCATGGGAACCATCCATTCGATGACCGGGTACGGCCACGGCGAGAGCGAGGTGGGCGGCCACGCGTTCAGCTGCGATGTACGATCGGTGAACCATCGGTTCTGCGACGTGCGCGTGAAGCTGCCGCGCGAGCACGCCCGGTTCGAGCCCGCGCTGCTGCAGCTCGTGCGCAAGCGTATCGGCCGGGGGCGCGTCGAGCTCTCCATCCGGACTTCAGCTGCCGCGGCCACGGCGGCCCAGGTGTGTGTGGACACCGACCTGGCGCGCCGGTACCGGGACTCGCTGGCCGAGCTCGCGCGGGCCCTGGGCGAGCCCGAGCCCTCGCTGCCGTTGACCGCGTACACCGAGCTCGAGGGGGTGGTCACGCTGCGCGCGGACTCCGCCGAGGAGGACGTGGAGCAGGCGGTGAACCGGGCCGTGGACGAGGCCCTGGCCGCGCACACGAGGATGCGCCGCGACGAGGGCGAGGCCCTGGCCGAGGACCTCCTGGGCCGGCTGGGACGGATCTCGACCCTGGTGGAGCAGCTGGCCGAGGACGCCATGGAGCAGCTGCCGCGGCTCCGCGACAAGGTCCACGAGCGCCTGCAGCGGCTCCTGGACGAGGTGCCCGTGGACGCGGACCGTGTCCTGACCGAGGCCGCCATCATCGCCGAGCGCGCCGACGTCACCGAGGAGATCGTCCGCCTGAGGCAGCACAACGACGCCTTCGTCGCCGCCATCCGCGGGGGTGGGCGCGTGGGACGCAAGCTGGACTTCCTGGCCCAGGAGATGCTGCGCGAGGCCAACACCGTGGGCAGCAAGGCGTGGGAGGCCCCCGTCTCGCTGCTCTCCATCGAGATCAAGAGCGAGATCGAGCGGATCCGCGAGCAGGTCCAGAACGTGGAGTGAAGACGATGGAAGAGCCCAAGAGGGGAACCCTGGTCGTGTTGAGCGGTCCCAGCGGCGTGGGGAAGTCCACCCTCGTGGCGCGCGCGCTGGAGGCGCTGCCGGAGCTGTCGTTCTCGGTCAGCGTGACCACCCGGCCCGCGCGGCCGAGCGAGCGCGACGGCGTGGACTACCGCTTCGTGGACGAGGAGGCGTTCGAGGCGCTGGCCGCCCGCGGTGGCCTGCTGGAGCGCGCGGTGGTGCATGGCCGGCACTACGGCACCCCCCGGGACGCGGTGCACGATCTGCAGGCCCAGGGCCGCACCGTGCTGCTGGACATCGACACCCAGGGCGCGGACCAGGTCCGAGCCTCCCACGAGCCCGCCACCTTCGTGTTCGTCCTGCCCCCGGACACCGCCACGCTGGAGGCGCGGCTGCAGCTGCGGGGCACCGAGGAGCCCGAGGCGGTCGCCCTGCGCCTGAGCCGCGCCCGGGCGGAGATGGAGCGCGCGTCGGACTACGAGTTCGTGGTGGTCAACGACGACCTGGAGCGCGCCGCGAGGGACCTGATCGCGGTGCTGCGGGCCGCGGTCCTCCGCGCCCGCCGCGACGACACGGTGCGGAGCGTGCTGGCCTGATGTCCTCCGTGCTGGCCCTCGACGATCTCCTCGAGCGCGTCCGCGAATACGCGGCCGACGCCGAGCTGCGCAGCGTCCGCGCCGCGTACGACCTCTCCAGGGAGGTGGGGTCCGGGAGCGCCCTGAAGACCCTCGAGTTGGGGGTCCAGCGTCCCCTCGCGGTGGCCCGCGAACTGGCCGACCTCCGGCTGGACGTGGACACCCTGGCCGTGGGGCTGCTGTACCCGGCGGTGGACGACGGCCGGCTGGACGTGGAGCGCGTCCGCGAGCAGCTGGGCGAGGAGATCGCCGATCTGGTCGAGGCGGTGGTCAAGCTCTCCGAGGTGGACTACCGCAGCTCGGCGGAGCACCAGGCCGAGGCCTTCCGCAAGATGATCTTCGCCATGGCCCGCGACCTGCGCGCGCTGCTGGTCAAGCTCGCCGATCGCAAGCACACCCTGCAGACCCTGGCGGATCGGCCGGCCAAGGTGCAGCGCCGCATCGCGCGCGAGACGCTGGAGATCTACGCGCCCATCGCCAACCGGCTGGGGATGCAGACCCTGCGAATCCCGTTCGAGGATCTCTCGTTCAAGGTGCTGCACCCGGAGATCTACGCGCGCATCGATCGGCAGCTGACCGAGCGCGAGGAGGCGGATCTGCGGTTCATCGACCGCGTGGTGGCCGAGCTGCAGCGGATCGCCGACGACAACGACGCCGAGGTGGAGGTCTACGGCCGCATCAAGCACCGCCACAGCATCTACCGCAAGATGCTGGCCAAGCGCCTGGACTTCGAGGACGTGGGGGACCTCGTGGCGTTCCGGGTCATCGTCGAAGACGTGGCGAGCTGCTACGCCGTGCTCGGGGCCATCCACGGCACGTGGGAGCCGATCCACGAGCGCTTCAAGGACTACATCAGCCGCGCCAAGCCCAACGGCTACCAGAGCCTGCACACGACGGTGAACACCGAGACCGGCGAGCGCTTCGAGGTGCAGATCCGCACCCGCGAGATGCACCAGGTGGCCGAGCTGGGGATCGCCGCCCACTGGCAGTACAAGGAGGGGCACCTGGCCCTGAGCGCCAAGCAGCTGGAGCGCTTCTCCAAGGTGCGCCAGCTGACGCGGATGGCCTCGGAGATCCAGGACGACCACGAGTTCGTGGAGATGGTCAAGGTCGACCTCTTCGCGGGCGAGGTCTACGTGTACACCCCCACCGGAGAGGTGCGGTGGTTCCCGCGCGGCGCCACGGCCCTGGACTTCGCTTTCTCCATCCACTCCGAGGTGGGGCTGACCTGCATCGGCGCCAAGGCCAACGACCGCATCGTGCCCCTGCGCTACAAGCTGCAGTCCGGGGATCGCATGGAGGTGCTGACCCGCAAGGGGCAGGGGCCGAGCCGCGACTGGATGCGCTGGGTGGTCACGCCGCGGGCCCGTACCAAGATCCGCGCCTTCCTCGCCATCGGGGCCCGTGAGCAGGCCCGTCAGGCCGGCGCGGAGCTGCTGGAGCGCGAGCTGCGCAAGCGCGGCAAGATCCTGCCGCGCCTGGTCAAGCGCGGCGAGCTCGAGCCGGTGCTGACCGAGCTCAAGGTCCAGGACGTGGACGAGCTGTTCAAGCGGCTCGGCTACGGCAGCCTCAACCTCGATCGTGTGGCCGAGCTCATCGTCCCGACCATCCACGAGCCCGACGACGACGAGCTGGAGTTCGCCGAGGACAGCATCGAGCTCGAGCCGGTGGGCAAGGGGCCCATCCGGGTCGACGGGCTCGACGGTATGCTGACCACCTTCGCCCGCTGCTGCCGCCCCGTCCCCGGCGATCCCATCCTGGGCTACGTGACGCGCGGCCGCGGCATCACCATCCACCGCGCGGACTGCCGCCAGACCCGCCGGTTCGCCGAGGAGCGTCTGGTGGAGGTGGAGTGGTCCACGGCCTCGGCGAAGCGCGGCGTCCGCCTGCGCATCACCATGGAGGACCGGACCGGGATGCTCGGCGAGGTCACCAAGCTCCTCGGCGTCGTCAAGATCAACATCTCCTCGTGCGACGTGCGCGTCGGCGACGACGGCTACGGCGTGGCCATCCTGGGCATCACCGTGCGCAGCCGCGATCACATGCACAACGTCATGCACAACCTCGAACGCATCAAGGGTGTGGTCGAGGTCGCCCGGATGTGACCACCCCCCACCCGTCAAAATCTGAAATCTGAAATCTGAAATCTCTCCCCCGATCCTTTATAGTGCCGGGCCGTGGATGGATCCCGACCCAAGCGCATACCCCCCTGGTTGATTGCCCTCGCCGTCCTGATCGGTCTGGGCGTGACCGCGGGAGTCTCCCTGCTGCTGGCCCACCTGCTGCCGGGGAGGGTGGGTAGCCGCACGTTCCTGCCGTACGAGGCGGGGCTGTTCCTGGGGACGCTGACGGCCTTCGCCGTGCTGTGGCGCAGCGACCCCAGGGTGCGGACCTGGATGCTGTGGACGACGGTGTCAGGCACCCTGGCGCTTGCGCTGATCGTGGCAGCGTACTTCGGCATCGCGCAGAACGTGGTCCTGGGGGGGGCCGGGGTGGCGACGGCCAAGTCCATCTGCGTCGGGATCGGCCTGGCGGTGTGGATCGTGTCGTTCGGCGTCGAGCGCCTCTCCGGGATCCGGCGCCCCCTGTTCACCGCGCTGCTGGTGGGGCTGGCCGTGGCCGGCTTCACCTTCGAGAACAGCTACCGGCTGCAGGGCTCGTTGACGGGCAAGTACCGCCAGCCGTGGAACATGTACCACTACTACATGGGCTCGAAGTACTTCCACGAGGTGGGGTACACGGACCTGTACTCGGCCCACCTGGCGCGGGACGACCAGTGGCAGCGCGAGCGCCCAGAGAAGATGAAGGGCAAGCGCGACTTCTCCAGGGTGCGCAAGTCGCGCAACATGCACACCTACAAGCTCGAGAGCCGCAAGCGGCTGGTCGACGCCTACGACAACAGCAACTTCACCGAGGCGCGCTGGGACGAGTTCGGGCGCGACCTGCGGGCCATCCGCCCCTGGTACAAGGGCAAGAAGTGGGCCTCGGTGATGATGGACCTGGGGTACAACC
>CAYRNR010000125.1:0-26554 GCA_964425605.1 uncultured Rickettsiales bacterium
TGTTTTTCGAGAGAGAGCACCGGCGGCGGCGAGTCCGGCGCCAACCACGACGCGGGCGTACAGACCGCGCCCGGCGGCGGGCCGGCCGATGGCATCGACGGCGGATCGGGCGGTGGAGCCATCCTGGTGTGGGCGCGGATCCTCCATCTGGAGGGGGTGATCACGGCTGCGGGAGCGCCCGGCGGCGATGGCGGTGATGGGGATGATCGCGACGGCTACGGATCGGACGACGGCGGCGGCGGGGGTGGCCAGGGCGGCCAGGGCGCCGGCGGCGGCACCGTGCTGCTGATCTGCCTGTTGCTCGACGCGCCCGCCTCCTCGGTCACCGTCTGGGGCGGCGCCGGCGGTGACGGCGGCACCGGGGGCTCGGGGTTCGGCAGCGGGTACGGTGGCGATGGGGGCGAGGGCGCGAACCCCGGAGCGCTGCCGGGCAATGGCGGCGACGGCAACTACGCCGGAGACGGCGGCGCCGGAGGTGGCGGCGGCGCCGGCGGCGAGGCCGGCGAGCCCGGCGCCATCCGCGTGGTCGCGGCCGAGATCAACGGCCTGGCCTGGGACGATCCAGGCACCGAGGCCGAGCTGGATTGGGTAACCGACGGCCTGTGGTCGTCGTTGGGGGAGTGGCTCCCCTGAGGCCGCGCGGGTGGGTGAGCGTACGATGACCGCGTGGTCCACCGGGATCGCCCTGCTCCTGGCATCGGCCCTCGTGGACTGCTCACCGGCGCCGCAGCAGCGCTCGCCTCCGCGCACCCAGCCAGAGCACACCCAGGCAGGCCAGGCAGCCCACCAGCCCGGGTGACGTGGGCGCGCGCTCCGACCGGCAGAGGCAATCCGCCGTGGCTGGACCGTCGTCCGACGGGCCGTCGTCGTCATCCGGGCCGGTGCTGTCGTCGTCGTCGTCGCCGCTGTCGTCGTCGTCCGCCATGCCACCCTCCTCGGCGCGGATCACGTGGATCACCGGATCGATGTCCTCACCGTCACATGCGCCGGTCTCGATGGGGTGGACCATGCAGAGGTTGCGGCTGGACTCGGCCACGTAGAGGTGGCCCTGGGGGCCCAGGACGGGGTGGGACCACTCGAGGAGATCGTCGGTGACGTAGGTCCACAGGATCTGTCCGTCGGGATCGAGGGCGAAGACGTGGCCGGAGTCCTGCAGGCCCGACACCGAGGTGTAGATCACGCCGTCGGCGTCGATGGCGATGCCCATGAACGAGCCGCCGCTGCCGTGCTGCTCCGGGTCGAAGGGATCGGCCCACAGGGAGGCCCCCGTGGCGGGATCGAGGGCGTAGAGCTTGCCGCCTTCGGAGTAGGCGTCGGCCAGGGTGTTGAAGATGTTCCCGGACGTGGCGTAGACGCGCGTGGTGGCGCCGTTCACCTCGCGCAGGGCGATGCCATAGGAGACGGAGCCGCGATCGCGGTCGAGGTCGACCATGGCGGGCCAGGCGAGCTCGGCGTGGTCCCCTAGATCGCGCAGGGCGAAGGCCACGGCCGAGTGGTCGCCGGCGGTGTACTCGGCACCCGCGCAGTACAGGGTGCCGTCGCTGCCCACGGCGAGGGCGGTGGTCCACACGGTGGGATCCCACCACTCGTCGAGGTTGTACGGCTCGTAGCTCCAGCGCAGCCGGGCGTCGCCGGGCCCGGCCCCCGCGGCGGTGTCGAAGGCGTGGATGGCGCCGGGGACGTCGATGTCCCACTGGTTCATCTTCGGACCCCACGCCCCGGCGAGGTAGAGGGTGGCGCCGTCCGGGGACAGCGCTGGCGGCGCCAGGAAGACGTTGTCGGCGGACGCCGCTTGCGAGGGCCAGCGCCACAGCTCCTCGCCGGTGGGGGAGAGGGCGTACAGGGCGTTGGTCTCGTGGTCACCCGTGCCCACGGTGATGATGTAGACGGTGCCGTCCGCTGCCACGGTCGGGCCCTGCATGACCTGGCCGCCGCCGGTGGGATCGGCGGGCGCCAGGGGGTTGTACGTGGTGAAGACCCACAGCTCCGCGCCGTCCGACGCGTCCAGGGCGTACAGCTTGCCGTCGCCCCGCCCCACGTAGAGCACGGACTGGTCCGGGCTCAGCGCGGCCGTGCCCTCCACCGTGCCGTTGTAGGTGTTCGCGGCGCCGCCGTCCGGGCACAGCTTCGGGTCGCTTCGGCCCCCGTATTCGTAGCAGAAGGGCACCAGGTGGCACGGGTAGGGCTCGTCCCAGGCCGGCGCCAGCTCCGAGTCGAGGGCGTAGACCTTGCCGTCGTACTTGTGCCACGCAGAGCGGTCCTCGTCGTCGTAGCTGCGCAGCACACCCCAGGTGCCGAAGTAGACGGTGCCGGCGTCGCTGACGGTAGCCGGGATGTTGATCGACAGCCCCTCGGGGATCACCGCGCTGTCCACGTCGTCGGCGTCCCGCGGTCCCGTCACGTCGCTCTGGCCGGTGTGGCGGGCGTCGTGCCCCTCCGAGCCCCACCCAGCGGCGTGCGCACCGCTCGCGACCACGAGCGTGATCCCGATCCCTGCGGCGACGAGGAACGTTCGAGGCATGGAGAACTCCTTCCAGGGCAAAGGTCGCTCGCGGCGACCTGGAGACCGCGTGCGTGGAGTATATGCCTGACGGCATGCACGGCCCGTGTATGATCTCGAATGGGTGGAACGGGAGGGGCTCCATGATCAGGGAGAGACTACAGAATCTGACCCCTCAGGGTCGCAACACGTTCTACAAGGCCGGCGTCATCACGGTCCTGGTGCTGGGCCTGTGCGTGGTCGTGGGCGTCGCCCTGCGATCGCGGGCCTATCCTGCGCCGCTGCCGTTCACGGTCGTGGTCCCCATCGCCGCGCTCATCTCGGGCGCCCACGCCTGCTGGCGCATGGGCTGGCGGCGGCTGCTGGCGTTCGTGATCATCAGCTTCGTCGTGTGCCTGGGCGCGGAGGTCCTCAGCACGCACATCGGCTTCCCCTTCGGCGAGTACACGTACAACGAGGCTCGGGTGGGGAGGACGATCGGCTCCGTGCCGTGGACGGTGCCGCTGGCCTGGTTCGCCATGCTCTACCCGAGCTTGCTCATGGCGAACCTCCTGGTCGATGGTCAGCCCAAGGTCGGAGGCCCGGGCATCCGGCGGCTGCTCCTGATCAGCTTCGTGGGCGCGTGCTTGATGACCATCTGGGACCTGGCCCTGGATCCCCACATGGTCCACCACGAGGGCGCGTGGACCTGGCGGTATGCGGATCAGTGCCGCCTCAAGGAGTGCAACAAGAGCCTCGGGGCGATCCAGTGCGTGCGCAGCTGCAAGGACGACTGCACGCGGCCCGAGAGCCTGCAGCACTGCGTCTTGCGTGAGCTGACCGAGCCGGGCGAGACCGAGCTGGGGCGGTGTAGGAAGGGGCGGCGGCTCGAGCCGTTCCTGGACCAGTGCGCCCAGCAGTGCCGTTCCGCGGCGCCGAACGGCGACTTCGAGGAGGGTTGTGACGATCTCACGCGCGGCGTGGAGGAGCTCGAGGCCTGGGAGGAGGGGCCGGAGCTGTACCGCGCGCGCAAGGCCCTGCACAGGGGGCAGAACTGGAAGCTGAGCTGTGAGCGCGAGTGCTGTGGCGAGGATTGCGAGGCCATATGCGAGGCGGCTCACCCCGTGCGCAGCGATGACGCGACGTGGTGGCGGTCGGTCGGCGGGCATCCCTCTACCGTCGCCGACTGGTCCCACCGGAAGTTCCCCTGGTACTTCAAGTGGGGCTTCTACCAGTGCATCCCCTTCTCGAACTTCTACGGGTGGATGATCACCTCCTTCATCGCGCTGGCGCTGTACGGATGGATCAAGCAGGAGTGGATCCTCGACCTCGAGAAGGCCGCGGCGGACAGGAAGGGGGATGACGGCATCCGAACCCTGTACCTGGCGCAGCAGGTCCCCGACGACCTGACCCTCCTGGACTCCAACGACCGCGGGGAGTCCTGGGAGCGGACCAAGACCTACTGGCGGAAGATGGCCGAGGACCGCGCGCTCCTGCCGTATCTGAACCTGCAGAAGCTGTTCACCGGCTCCGGTGTGCTGATCTACATCCTCGTCGCGTGGTGCAACGTCGTGTTCGCCTATCCGGTGGGGCTGTCCCTGCTGGCGGTCTTCACCATGGGCGTCCCCTGTCTGATCGCGCTGCTGCGGCTCTTCCGCAGCGACGGTGAGCAGGCCCTCGCCCAGAGGATGTTCGAGCAGCACGCCCGGCGCCCCCGCAAGAAGTTCTTCTCGTTCGGGAACGAAGCCCAGTCACCCGAGCAGCAGGCCGTCGACGATCCCGACCAGGGTGAGGCTCCCACAGAACAGCAAGGCGAACGAGAGTAGCCCCGGGCCGCGCCGGGGCCGGGGCGTCACGGCTCCTCCTCCTCCCCCGACAACCGCGTGACCGTGGTCGTGGACCCGCCCGTCCATCGCGCGGTGACTTCGTCGATACCGGCCAGGGAGACGACGCCCAGGTTCGGGTGGCCGCAGCGGCGGAAGGGGTCGCCGGCCGGGTCGGCGAGGCCGTCGAGCGCCTCGAGGAATGCCGGCCAGTCCGAGCCTTCCGGTGCTCGCTCCTCCACGTCGTCGCGAAGCCTCGACAGGGTCTTGTCGTCGTCACGCGTCAGGGCCGCGAGCAGGTCCATGAGCTCGCTGCATCCGGTGGGATCGTTCCTGCGCAGCGCGCGCAGATCGGTGGCCAGGGCGGCCGCGTCACCGTAGCGATCCTCCCGATCCAGCGCCAGGCACCGCTGCAGGATGGGCACGGCCGCGGGCAGCACCGCCTCGACCATGGCGAGCCGGGAGCGGAACGCCCCGGACACGATCATCCAGACCTGCGCCTCCACGGTGGCGCCGGCGAGCAAGGGGCACCCGGTCAGGGCCTCGAACAGCACGCCGCCCAGGGCGAACAGATCCGACCGCCGATCCAGATCGCCGGGGGTCTGCAGCTGTTCGGGGGACATGAACCGAGGGGTCCCCTTGAACGAGCCCTCCACGGTCAGCCGCGTCCTGTCCGCGTCGCTCAGCGCAATGCCGAAGTCCATGACCTTGACCTGTCCGGCGGTGGACACGATGAGGTTGGAGGGCTTGAGGTCGCGGTGGACCAGGTGCAGCGGCTCGCCCTCGGGTGACGACGCGTCGTGGGCGTAGGCCAGGCCCTCGCACACCTGCACCATCAGGTCCAGCACCACGGCCGCGGGCAGGCGTGTGTTGCGCTGGGCTGCGCCATCGAGCAGCGCCGACAGGGTCAGCCCGTCCACGAACTCCATGGCCAGGTAGTACTGGTCCCTCACCGAGCCGAACTCGTAGGTGTCCACGACGTTGGGGTGGCGGAGCTGGCCGCCGAGGCGGGCTTCGCGCACCAGGGACCGGATCAGCTCCTGGTCGTCCCGGGTCAGATCGGTCCTGATCCGCTTGACGGCGAGCTCCTTGCGGAAGCCCATGGGGCCCTCGCGCACGGCCCGGTACACACGCGCCATGCCCCCTTCGCCGAGGATGGACACCAGGATGTAGGGCCCGAAGCGGATGGGCAGGTGCCGCGCCTCGGCGAGCAGGTTCTCGGTCTCCACGAGCTGGCGCGAGCGCTTCTCGACGAGATCTTCGAGCTCCCGCTGCCGCCGCTGCAGCTGGCGCAGGCGTACCCGGTACAGGCCCCACATCCCCACCAGCGCGGCCAGGGCGATGGCAGCCCAGAACACCGGCACCTGGTGCAGGTACGGGCGCTGGGTCAGCTTCAGCTCGGCGCCCTCGTGGTTCCACACGCCGTCCGCGTTGGCCGCCGACACCACGAAGCGGTAGCTCCCTGGCGGCAGGTTGGTGTAGTGGGCCGCGCGCCGCGATCCCGGGTCGATCCAGTCGTCCTCGAAGCCCTCGAGCCGGTAGCGGAACTGCATGCGGTCCGGCGCGATGAAGCTCAGCGCCGTGAACTGGATCTCCAGGTGGTGGGTGCCGGCGTCGAGCTGCAGCGGCCCGCCGGGATCCACGGATCGCCCCTCCACGAGCACCCGCTCCAGGACCACGGGCGGCGGCACGTCGGAGCTGTACAGCCGCGCGGGATCCACCACGGCCACCCCGCCCACGGTGGGGAACCACAACCGCCCGTCCTCGCTGCGCATCGCCGCGGGATCGAGCCCGCCGTTGCACTCGGTGGCGGGCATCCCGTCGGTGCTGGTGTAGGTGACCACCTCCGCGCTGTCGGCCTCGCCCCGGTCCACGGCCTCGAGGCTCGCCTTGCCGACCTGCGACACGCCGCGGTTCCCGCTCAGCCACAGGTGGCCCGTGTCGTCCTCGAGCACCGCGTAGATCCGGTCGTCGGGCAGTCCGTCCGTTGCGGTGAACACGCGCGTCACCCCCTCACGGTGACGGATCAGGCCGGCGGCGGTCCCGAACCACAACGTCCCGTCGGCGTCCTCGTACACGGCCAGGACCACCGAGAGACCCCCGGTCGTCTCCGGGAGCAGCGCCTGGACCTCGCCGTCGGCGTACCGGACAGGTCCGCTGCCGTGCGTACCCATCCACAGCGACCCGTCGCGAGCCCTGTGCAGCGCCTTGACGTGGGCGTGGGTGAGCCCCAGCGGTATCGGCTCCACGCGGCCATCGGTGTAGCGGGACAGACCCGTGCGAGAGCCGATCACCAGCCCGCCGTCGTGGTCGTCGACGATGGCGGTCACGTGGTCGAGTTCGGCATCGGGGGGACGCCAGCCCCCGTCGACCAGGCGGGACAGCCCGATCTGGAACGCACCCATCCACAGCGATCCGTCGGTGGACTCGTGCAGTGCCATCACCGGGTGCGAGGCGAACGTCTGCTGCTGCGGAAACTCCCGGAACGTTCCGTCCACCAGCAGGTTCAGCCCGGCGTCGGTGCCGATCCAGATCCCGTCCTCGCCCTCGAGGATGGCCCGGGCCGAGTCGCAGGACAGGCCGTCGCGAGTGGTGTAGGCCGAGAACGTGGTGTCCCGCAGCCGCAGCACCCCGCGAGCCTTGGTCCCCAGCCACAGCGACCCCTCGTGGTCCTCGCAGAGGGCCCCGACCGAGTCCGCACCCAGCCCCTGCTCCAGGGTCTGGCAGTCGAGGTGCCCGTCTCGCAGGCGGCACAGCCCCCCCGAGTAGGTGCCGATCCACAGGCTCCCGTCGCGGTCCTCGCTCAGCGCCGCGATGGAGTCCGTCGTGAGCCCGTCCGCCGTGGTGAAGCGGGTCGTCGTCCCGCCGGCCCTGTGGAACAGTCCGGCGTCCTCGGTGCCGATCCAGAGGCTGCCGTCCGAGCCGGCGTGCAACGCGGTGATCGGGTGACCGGCCGCCGGCCCTCCCCCGTCCGCTGGCTCGACCGCGTCCCCCACGACCCGGAACAGCCCGTGCAGCCTCGTGCCCACCCACACCGTCCCGTCCGTGGTCTGGGCCAGGTTGGTCACGGCGATCCGGTCGCCGGGCAGCGTGATCTGGACGAACTCCGAGCCGTCGAACCGCGTCAGGCCGTACTCGTACCCCGTCCACAGCGCTCCGTCGTCGGTGACGAGCATGCCGATGATCCACCTGGACGGCAGCCCGTCCTCCTCGTCGAACAGCTCGAACGCGCCGTCGCGGTACCGGACCAGCCCGCCCTCCTGGCTTCCGATCCACAGGGCCCCGTCACGCCCCTGCTCCAGCGCGCTGATGGAGGCGGTGATCAGCGCCTCGGTGTTGCTGCGGTCGAACACCTCGAACCGCACCCCGTCGAACCTGGCCAGCCCATCCTGGGTGCCGATCCACAGGTAGCCGTCGTCCGTTTGCGCCAGCGAGTCCACCGTCACCTGGGGCAGGCCGTCCTCGGCCCCCCACGCGTCCCGGTGGTAGCGGGCGACGGTCTGGGCCGGGTCGAGGGCCCTGGCCGGGCCGGCGGTCCACAGCAGTGCCCACGCCAGGCAGGCCAGGGCGAGCGAGCGGCGGGCCCTACGGATTCGGCGGGGTACCCAGCGGATGGACGACTCCTCCCCTCGGGGGACTCCATCGATTCTACCGGGTTCCACCCCGCCGGTCGTGTCCGCGGCCCGTGACCCGGATTTTGGGCCGCCGCCCATCTGTGAGAAGATGTGCGGCGGTCGAACCCTCCAGGACGATCGACCCGAGGGAACCATGCACGACGATACCGAAGACCGTACACGCACCGCAGCCGTCCGTTCCGTGGCGCACGTGGGGGCCGTCAAGGCTGCTGGGCGGCTCGTGGTGGCGCACCCCAGGCACCTGGCCGCCCGTGTCGAGCTCCAGCGCGAGCCGACGCAGCTGGGGCGGAGGCCATCGGGGACACCTGCGGTCCTGCTCGCGGATCCCACGATCTCCCGCGACCACGCGCGCATCCACTGGGATGGCCGGGCGCGCGCGTTCGTGGTCGAGGATCTGGGGAGCCACAACGGCACCTCGGTGGACGGTGTGGCCCTGGAGGGCAAGACCTGCGCCCTGGCCGACGGCGCGGTGATCCGGCTCGGCGACGTGCTCGTGGTGTTCGAGGACGGGGGCCTCGCGCCCGCGGCGGCCTCGGTGTCCAGGGACGCCATCCCGGGGGACGCGCGCGCCATGGGGCAGCTGCGGCAGCAGGTGACCCTCTGCGCGGGTGATCCCTCGCCCGCGCTGATCATCGGAGAGACCGGAGCGGGCAAGGAGCGCGTCGCCGCCGAGGTGCACCGGCTCAGCGGGCGGAGCGGGCGCCTGGAGGCGGTCAATTGCGCTGCCCTCAGCCCCCAGCTGGTGGAGAGCCAGCTGTTCGGGCACGTCAAGGGCGCCTTCACCGGCGCGGACAGCGACCAGCCCGGCCTGTTCCGGTCGGCGGACGGGGGCACGCTCTTCCTCGACGAGGTGGGGGAGCTCCCCCTGGAGCAGCAGACCAAGTTCCTGCGGGTGCTCGAGGAGCACCAGGTCACGCCGCTGGGGAGCACGCGCTCCACCCAGGTGGACGTCCGGGTGGTGGCCGCGACCAACGCCGACCTGTACGAGCGCGTGCAGGACGGCTCCTTCCGGCGCGACCTGTACGCCCGTCTGGCCATGTGGGAGATCCGCGTCCCGCCGCTACGGCAGCGCCGAGGTGACATCCTCCAGTGGCTCGAGCGGCTGTATGCCCAGTGGTGCCGCGCCCGGGGGGGCGAGCCGTCGTCGCCGCCGGCGTGGTCCATCAACGTCGCCGAGATCCTCGTGCGCCATGCCTGGCCCGAGAACCTGCGCGGGCTCAACCGCCTGATCCACGCCGTCGCGCCCCGCATCGTCGCCGATGGGGTGGTCCGCTCGGAGGACCTCCCGCCGTGGCTCCTGCGGGAGGCCGAGGCCCCTGCCGGCTCTCCCGCACCCGAAACGGACGCGGCGCCGGCCCTGCGCCGGCCCGCGCCCACGCGCGAAGAGCTGTTGCAGTGTCTCGAGAAACACGACTGGAGCGTGCGCTCTGTCGCGCGCCACTTCGACCGGGACCGGCGGCAGATCTACCGATGGATGAAGCAGTTCGAGCTCGAGCGGCCCCTGGCGTGATGAAGCCCCCCCTCGCCGCCCCCTGCGTCGCAGGGATGCTGATCGTCCTCCTCGCCGTCACCGCGGGCTGCGGACCGAGGGGCGCGCCTCCCGAGCCGGAGGGCGAGACGACCACGCCCGGACCATCCGACACACCCGTCGCCCCGCTGAGCGAGGCCCAGAGGGCGGCCCTGGAGGCGCTCGGCTACGTCAACACCGTCCCCAGCGCGGCGGAGGACGCTGCCCGCTCGGGGGTGACCCTGCACGACCGCGAGCGGGCCTTCGACGGGCTGAACCTCTTCAACGAGCGGGATCAGAGCACCGCCTCGCTGCTGGACATGGAGGGGAGCGTCCGGCACAGCTGGTCCAGCGAGCTCAAGGGAGACACCTTCACGCAGATGAGCGAACGCTACCCCCGGTTCATGCCCTCCTACCTCATGGGCTGGAACCTGGTGGAGATGTTGCCGGACGGAGACCTCCTCGTCATCGGTACCCACCACATGTTGCTGCGTCTGGGCTGGGACTCCGCGCCCGTGTGGAAGCTCGACTTCTCGGCACACCACGATCTCGAGATCGCCCCGAACGGAGACATCTACGTTCTCGAGGATGCGCTCCGTCGGGTCGAGGTCGAGGGCGGGCCGGTCACCATCCAGGACAACGCCGTCGTCGTGGTCTCTCCCGCCGGGGAGATCGAGCGCCGGTTCTCGGTCTACGACGCGCTGAGCGACGACTCCTGGTCCAGTGTCCTCGCGCCGGCCCTGAAGGGGATCGAGGCGGCCCAGGCCGAACGGCTGGCCTACCTGCGGCAGATCGCCGCGTCGGCGGGCGGGCGCGGGCAGGAGATCGCCGACCTCTACGAGGCCGCGATCTCGGGGGACTTCGAGCGCGACGAAGGAATCCAGAACATCCTGTGCCACGGCAAGGCCGCGGACATCTTCCACTCCAACTCGGTGAGGCTCATGCCCCGGGACGAGCCGGGCCTGTGGCGCGAGGGCGACCTGCTGGTGTCGGTGCGCAACCTCGACCGCGTCGTGGTCCTCGATCAGGACACGGGCAAGGCCGTGTGGAGCTGGGGAGAGGCGGAGCTGCAGCGCGCGCACCACGCCACGCCGCTGGACAACGGGCACATCCAGATCTTCGACAACGGCACGAGACGGGGCTACTCGCGGATCGTCGAGGTGGCCCCCCGCTCGGGGGAGATCACCTGGTCCTACGAGGCGTCCCCGCGTGACGCGTTCTACTCCAGCGCGTGCGGCAGCAGCCAGCGGCTGCCCAACGGCAACGTGCTGATCTCCGAGACCAACCGGGGGCGAGCGTTCGAGGTCGATTCGAACGGAGATGTCGTCTGGACCTTCCTCAGCGGCCTCCGGCCCCGCGGCCCACAGGCCGTGGACCCGAACGAGCCCCCCAGGCGCGCAGCGATCTACCGCATGACGCGCCTGCAGGCGCCGCCACAGTTGCAGGAGTAGACCGCTACCGGGGCCGGCCCACGAAGAAGTCGCTGCCGGGATCGAAGTCACCTCTCCAGACGCAGCTCACCTCGCCGTGGTGCCGCGCGATGCCGATGGCGAACCAGGGGTAGGCCTCCGGCGCGAAGGCGAGCGCCTGCTGGTACATCAGGCTCCCGGTCTCCGCGATGTCCCCGGAGTAGTCCGCCAGGTAGACGTCCTCGCACGAGGGGGAGCCAGGCGGTGGAGGAGGCATGGCCGCGAGGGCAACGGCGCGAGCGCACAGCCCGGTCCAGGGCGCTGGCCAGGCAGCACATCGCGCTTCGGGTGACTCGGGAGCGGGTGGCAGGGGCGGCATCCCCTCGAGCAGCGCAGCTGTCTGCTCGGTACAGGCCGAGTACTCCGCGGCCCCGGTGAACGTGGACCGGCACAGCGCCTCGAAGGGGGCATGACAGCGGAAGTAGTGCCAATCTCGGCCCAGTCCCTGGTAGGCGCCGGAGACGCAGGCGTGGCGGAGCGTGCCGGTGAACATGGTGCAGATCTCGTCCGCAGGGGGCGCCCCGGGCGCATCGCATCGGAGCTCGTGGACCGCGCCGTAGGCCTGGGCGCAGCGCTCGCCGTGGGGCGGGGGCAGCTCCGAGCAGTACCCTGGGTAGATCCCCTGGTCCGGATCCAGGACGTACCCGGCGAACTCGCATGTCTCGTCGTTGCCGGGCAGCGCGCGGCTGCATCGATCCACCCCCCGCGCCCGGTGCGTGGTGTAGTCGAATCGCGTCGCGAAGTTCGAGCCTCCGAACTCCACGAAGTAGGCGTCGAGGTGGAGGGGATCGCAGGTGCCCAGCTCGGGGCGCTCCAGGGGCCGCGAGTTGTGGAGCAAGCAGGCCGTGTACCCCGTCAGCAGCATCACGGCCGTCGCGGCCGCCAGCGCGTTGCCCGCGATCCGCACGCCCCGGATCTCGTGTCGCATCATGGCGTGGAGCAGGGCTGCGGTGCCCACGAACAGCGGCGGGAAGACAGGGACCAGGTATCGCAGGGCGGTGCGCGTGTCGAAAGGGGTCAGGTAGGGATCGAGCAGCAGGTAGGAGCCCACGAATCCGGCGACCAGCAGCCCCTGGATGCCCAGCAGGCGATGGGGCAGGGGCATGTCCTGTCGCGTGCGTGGCCAGAGGAGCCGGATGGTGTGCCACGCGAGGTACACGGAGGCGGCGAGGGTCAGCAGCGCCAGCCAACAGGCGATCGCCCAGGCGGCCGGACTGCCGGTCCAGCCGTGGAGGCTCTCCAGTGTGGGCGACAACAGGGGATGGGACGACAGCCCGAAGTGGGTGTCCACGTGGGCCACGAGCGCGTGGTTCAGGTGTCCCTCGCTGATCCAATCGGCGGGGGTGACGCCGTGGCCGAGCAGAGTGGGAACGACGTCCTTGTCCTGGTTCAGCGGGGGCATGGTCAGGCGGCGGATCACGACACTCGGGCGCGCGACCGCGCAGAACACGCCCAGCGAGGCGAGCCCCGCCAGGGCCGAGGCGCCCAGCCGGTACGGCAGCGGCCGCGCCTTCTCGCCCGTGCCCAGCAGGTAGGCCACCAGCAGCACGACGACCAGCAGGCCGTGGGTGACCGTGTAGGCCGTGGCCGCCCCTGCGAGCGCCGCCCCCAGCATCAACCCGCGCATCGACAGCCTGCCTGCGGCGGCGGCAGCCAGGAACGGCAGCGTCAGCCCGTAGAACAGGTGGTACTCGAAGTAGTGCCCCTGGGGTGTCAGCGAGACCCACAGGAAGAACGTCGGCGAGAACAGGCAGGCGAACAGCGGCGCCAGCACCATGAAACGGTCGTGGCGCTGCGGCCACGTCCGGAGGAGGACCGCGGTCAGCAGGGCCACGAACACGGCCATGAACGCCGTCCCGATGACCTTGAGCACCACCAGCGACCGCGTGCCGAGGAGATCGGCGGTGGCGTGCACGAGGTGGAACATGCACGCGGAGCCCACGTGATAGTGGTCCCGGATCTGTTCGGGGTTCATCGTCCAGTACGGGAGCTCGACGTCCGGCTCGAGGGCCAGCCGGTTCTCGTGTACGGCGGGCGCGGCGAGCAAGAAGCAGTGCTCGGGGTGGACCCTGCCCCAGTCCGGGTTGTCCAGCATGAACGGGATTCGGCTGGCGACCACGGCCAGGACTGCGACGACGATGAGAGTCCTGGGGTGCATACAGGTCTGATTATGGTCGCGCACGCGGTAAAAATGCACGCTGTCGGGTGGGACCAGCTAGGGACCGGGCACGCCGTTGACCGTGTATGTGGTTCCGTCCGAGATCATCGCCAGGTCCCCGTCGTGATCCGTCCGGTACACCTCCACCCCGCGCGCGACCAATCGGTTCAGGGTCTGGGTGTGCGGGTGGCCGTAGGCATTTCCCTGGCCGGCGGAGATCAGGGCCGTGGCAGGGGACATCTGGTCCAGCAGGGGACCCCAGGACGACGAGTACGAGCCGTGGTGGTGCACCTTGTAGACGTCGATGGGGCCCGGAGACAGGCCGATCTCGCAGTCGTAGGTCTCGCAATCCCCGCCCAGCAGGACGCTCACGCCGCCGTGGGTGATCCGCAGGACCACCGAGTTGTCGTTCTCGTTGCCGCTGCCGGTGTCGCCGCGGAGCACGTCGACGACGACCCCCGGGCCCATGTCGAGGGTGTCCCCGGCCGCGAGGGCCGCGCGCCGCCGGCCCGCCATGATCGCGTACTGCTGGAACGCGGTGCTGGAGTAGCCGCCGCCGCGGTCGAAGCAGGTCACGACCTCGGGGTGGGCTGCGAGGACGTCGTCCATGGCGCCCAGGTGGTCCTCGTGCATGTGGGAGACCAGGGTGTAGTCTAGCTCGGGCAGCCCCCGGGCGGCCAGGTAGGCGGCGATGGCGGGGCCCTGGCCGGCGGAGCCGGAGTCGAGCAGCGTCACGAAGCCGTCGGGCGACACCACGAGGATCCCGTCCCCCTGTCCCACGTCCATCACGTGGACCTCCAGGCCCCCGGGGCCGGCGGCCGGACAGGCGCAGTGGGCCGAGCACAGGCCCGGGCAGGCGTCGTCCTGTGCGCCGTCGCACTCCTCGTACCGGCCGGCGACCAGGCCGTCCCCGCACACGGGCGGGCACCCCTCGTCGGCGGCTCCGTCGCAGTCGCTGTCCTCGAGGTCGCACAGCTCGCGGGCGCCCGGGTACACTTCTGGATCCCCGTCGTCGCAGTCGCCCCCGTCCACGGTCCAGCCGTCGCCGTCCTCGTCGACCGGGCCCGAGGAGTCGTCGTCGTCGTCAGCCGCGCTGGAGTCGTCGTCGTCGTCGGTCGAGCTGGAGTCGTCGTCGTCGTCGTCGCCTGGCGAGCTGGAGTCGTCGTCGTCGGGGCCGGCCGCGCTGGAGTCGTCGTCGTCAGGGGCGTCCCCTCCGGGACAGCCGGCGAGCGCCAGCGTGGCCAGCAGCCCGATCATCCACACGGCCCGTCTCGACATCACGGCGGCCTCCCTGCCGTCCCCTCGATCATCCTCCGTACTCGAACCACTCCCCGTTGACCACCGTCAGCGCACCCGTCGCCGGGTCCAGCTCCACCAGGTGATACCGCATGGGCTGCGCGTCGTCGCCCTCGCCCACCGTGGTCTGCAACACCGAGTTGCCGGTGGAGTCGGTCATCATCACCGGGATGCCCGCGAGATCGTCGAGGACGAACCAGTGGGTGTGGCCCTCGAACATCGCGAGGATCTGGTCGGCGTACTGCTCGAGGACCGCGTAGATGGGGTCGGTCCAGTCCTCGTACTCGGTGCCCTCGTACTTCTCGTAGCCCCCCTCGGCCCGGGGCACCTCGAAGGGCATGGCCGCGGAGAAGCCGGTGGCGACCGCGTTGTCCAGGGCCAGGGCGTGGTGGAAGAACAGCACCGCGGGTGTGCCGTCGGACAGCTGCTGCGTGAGCCACTCGACCTGATCGGGGCCGAAGGAACCCACCGACTCGGGGCTCCAGCCGGCGTCGGGGTGCGTCTGCATGGTGTTCAGGCCGTAGAACGCCACGCCCGCGTGGTCGTGGCGAAACCACAGCCCGGGGAGGCCGAGCCGGTCGACCAGGAGCGCTTCTCGAGCCTGGAGGTCGTCGGTGAGGTCGTTGAGGATGCCGCCGCCGGAGATGTAGTAGTCGTGGTTGCCCAGCGCCGCCAGCCAGGGCATGTCGAACCCGGCGAGCAGCTCCTCGGTCCTCTGCAGGGCGGTGTCGGGGTTGGCGTCGTAGTAGTCGGGATCGTCGCTGGGCAGCTCGTCGATCAGGTCGCCGGTCATCAGCACCAGATCCAGCGGCGGGTCCATGGCGTTGAGGATCGCCACGGTCTCGGCCATGACCTGGTTGTTGGTGTGGTCCGCGTCCGGCTTGAGGTGCATGTCGGTGATGACCGCGAAGCGGATGGGTTCGCCGCCCTCGCCGCCCGCGCTGTCGTCGTCCCCTTCCGCGGTGTCACAGCCCGCGGCGAGGCTCATGGCGCCGCCCTGGAGCACCAGCCCGCTGGCGCCCAGGGCCTGGATGATCCGTCTTCTCGAGATATGGCGCGATCGGCCCATGGCTTCGTTCCTAGTAGATGGCGGTCAGACTAGGATTATGGTCCGATCCGGTCAAGGCAGGCCCACGGGCCAGGAGGGCGCGATGCTCCACAGAACGTTCGCATCAATTCTTTTTGCGTCGGTCGTGCTCGTGGGCTGCCCTGGCGACGACGGTGACGACGACGACAGCGCCGTGGAGGAGGCCCTGCCCGTGCTCGGCGATCCCATCGACGTGGTCCCCTCGGACGGGATACCCCCCGAGGTGGCGCTGCAGGACGCCAACAACAACCTGGACGTGACCAGCTTCGACGGCCGGACGTTCCTGGCCTTCCGCACCGCGCCCAGCCACTTCGCCGCCCCCGAGACCCTGCTGTACGTGGTCAGCTCCACCGACCAGGCGACCTGGCGATACGAGGGCTCGTTCTGGATGGAGACCGACCTGCGCGAGCCGCGGCTGCTCGCCTTCGATGGGCGGCTGTTCCTCTACTACGCGGTGCTGGGGCAGTCCGCAGCCGACTTCGAACCCCAGGGCACCCTGGTGACCGAGTACCTGGGCGTGGACCAGTGGACCGAACCCGAGTGGATCTTCGTCGAGGGTTTCATCCCCTGGCGAGTCCGCGTCATCGAGGACACGGCCTACCTCATCGGCTACGAGGGCGGCGCGGACATCTACGACTTCTCCGAGGGCACCGAGTACGTGTACTGGTACCGCTCGGACGACGGCCTGACCTGGGAGCCGGTGGTCCCGGACCAGCCCATCGTCCACGAGGGGGGCATCTCGGAGGCCGACTTCGCCTTCCTCGACGACGGCTCTGTCGTCGTGGTGGGCCGCAACGAGCTGGGGGACGAGGACGGCTGGGGCTCCAAGATCTGCCGCGCCGAGGCGGGCGCGCTGGGCGACTGGACGTGCAACATCGACCCGAAGAAGTACGACTCCCCGCTGGTGTTCCGGGCCGGCGGCAAGGTGTGGCTGATCGGCCGGCGCAACCTCACCGACACCGGCGACTACGACCTGTTCTACCGCGATCTCGAGCCGTCCCAGCAGACGCTGGAGTACCTGGTGGACTACTGGGTCCACCCCAAGCGGTGCGCGCTGTGGGAGGTGGATCCAGAGGCGCTGGAGGTCCACTTCGTGCTCGACCTGCCCTCGTGCGGCGACACCTGCTTCGCCTCGGCGCTGCCCACCGAGGACGACGGCCGCTACTGGATCTACAACTACACGTCGCCCCTGGACGACCTCGACATCTCCTGGATCGACGGTCAACTGGAGGAGACGCTGATCTACCGGATCGAGCTGACCATACCGTGACCGGTCCCCAGGGCGCATAATGCGCCCATGAGTCGAACCTTCTTCGCCACCTGCGCGCTCGGCCTCGAAGAGGTCCTGCGCGACGAGCTGGACGCCCTCGGGGCGGACAACATCAGCGCCCTGCGTGGGCGGGTCTCCTTCCACGGCACCCTCTCGATGGGGTACGCGGCGTGCCTGTGGCTGCGGTCCGCCAGCCGCGTCCAGGAGCAGCTGTTCCGCGACCGATCCGCCGGCAGCCGCCAGTCCCTCTACGACGCGGTGCGGGCGTTCGACTGGGGGCCGGTGATCGAGCCGTCGAACACCCTGGCCGTGTCCTCGTCGACCCGCGACAGCAAGGCCACCGACACCCGGTTCATCTCGCTGGTGACCAAGGACGCCATCGTCGACCAGCTCCGCGACGAACACGGCGAGCGACCGAACGTGGACACCGACAATCCAGAGGTCCCCATCCGGGTGCTGGTCCACCGCGACCGCGCCACGGTGCTGCGGGATCTGTCCGGCGACAGCCTGCACCGCCGCGGCTGGCGGCCGATCCAGGTCAAGAGCCCGCTGAACGAGGCCATCGCCGCGGGGTTGCTTCGGATGACCGGCTGGACCGGGGAGGGGGCCCTGGTGGACCCCATGTGCGGTTCGGGCACGTTCCTGGTGGAGGCCGCGCACCTGGCCCAGGATCGGGCGCCCGGTCTGCGCCGGCGCTTCGCGTTCGAGACGTGGCCCGACCTGGAGGCCAAGGCCTGGCGCAGCCTGCGCGACGAGGCCGAGCAGCGGTTCGAGGAGGGGCGCCAGCGGTCCCTGTCCATCATCGGCAGTGACGCCCACCCCGGGGCCCTCGGGCTGGCGCGGCGGAGCCTCGAGGCTGCCCAGGTGCGCGACGCGGTCAAGGTGCGCCGGATGTCCGTGGAGCGCGCCGTCCTCGACGGCCCACCGGCGCTCGTGGTGAGCAATCCCCCGTGGGGGCTGCGCCAGGAGCGACTCGGCCTCGAGAAGACCTGGGGTGATCTCGGGAACTTCCTCAAGACCCACTGCGGCGGAGCCACCGCGTACCTGCTGTCCGGGGAGCCCACCCTGACCCAGGCGCTGAAGCTCCGCGCGGCGCGCCGCCACCCGGTGCGTATCGCCCAGGTGGACTGCCGCTGGATTCGCTACGAGGTGCTGCCGCCGCGGGACTGACCGTCCGCCGGGGCTACCAGGAGATGTTGTTCTGGTGGTACTCGCCGTGGCAGCTGCCGCTGGAGCAGGTGCGCGAGCCGGGGTTCCAGTTGATGCCGCCGCCCATCTGCAGCGCGACGTTGCCGTCCACGTGGAGCTGGGGCGCGATCACGTTCTGGCTTCCGTCCACCACCGAGCCGTGGCAGCCGGAGCAGCCGATCCCCTCCTCGAGGTGATCGTCGTGCCGGCCGGTCATCTGTGAGTTCCACAGGGACTCGGGGGAGTTGCGGTCCGGGTGACAGGTCTGGCAGCCGTTGAGGGCGGCGGTGAAGTCGGCCACGCTGCCGTTGTCCTGGCCGCGGTTGCCGTGGCAGTACAGGTTCGCGCACGAACCGCCCGAGTAGCTCCCTGCGGGGCTGAGGCCGCCGGAGAGGATCACCTCGGACCGGGCGGGCGTGGCGTCGAAGACGTGGTTCGAGGTCAGCACATCCGTGGGCTTGGCGTGGCAGTGGGTGCAGTCGAACGCCGCGTGGTTGGTCTGGGTCACGTGCTCGGTGTGGGAGCCCACCGTGGTCTGGGAGGTCGCGGTGGCGTCGTGGAGGTCCTCGGGCGGAGCTCCCTGCTGGTTGTCCGTGCCGCCGTGGCAGAACGTGCAATCGGTCCGCCACCCCGCGTCGTGGCAGTCGTCACAGCTGACCGCCGGCCCGTCGCCGGTCAGGTCCGTGCCGTGGCAGTCGCGGCAGTCCATCTGCTGTTCCTTGAGCGCGAGCCCGTGCTCTTCGGGCGCTGCGAACCCGGGTGCGTGCTCGTCGTCATCGTCGTCGTCGGTCTGGTCGTCGTCGTCGTCGTCGGTCTGGTCGTCGTCGTCGTCATCGTCGTCGGTCTGGTCGTCGTCGTCGTCGGCCTGGTCGTCGTCGTCGGCCTGGTCGTCGTCGTCGTCCGCGGCCGAGTCGTCGTCCGACGGCGCGCTGGTGTCATCGTCGTCGTCGTAGTCCCAGTTGCAGCCGAGGCCGAGGAGGGCGGAAAGGGCGAGCAGGGCGATCCATCGGGCCAGGGGCATGGCACCTCCATCTCGAGTACTAACGGACGAGCGCTCCAAACGTGGAGGTAGATGGTAACCCAAAGCCGGACGAGTGCCATCTCCGCTCGCAGCGCCCGACCACTGCCCCGTGGGATCTGATCTACAATCCGGTGGCGGAGGAGATCCCACGATGTCGCTGATGGAACGCCGTGGATTCTGGACCCTGTTCATGGGGCCCGCGGTGGTCGTCTACGGCCTCTGGATGATCCTGGTGGGGGGCTTCCGGGTGGAGCACGGCTTCATCCTCGCCATCTGGGTGGCGCTCTGCTACATCCCCCGCGTCCAGTGGGCCACCAAGCTGATCATGCCGTTCTTCCTGCAGGCCCTGTTCTACGACGGCTTGCGGTTCGTCACGCCGTTCTTCCACGGCATCAACCCCCCCCACGTGGAGGGGCCGTACCGCATCGAGCAGGCGCTGTTCGGGATCACGCAGGTGGACGGCACGGTGATCACGCCGCCGGAGTTCTTCCTGACCCACAACCACATCGCGGCCGACCTGGTCGCGGGGTTCGCGTACGCGGGCTACATGTACGTGCACATGGCCCTGGCCATCTACCTGCTGTTCAAGGACCGCGAGCACATGCGGCGGTTCGGCTGGACGTTCCTGCTGTGCATCATCGCCTCGTTCGTCATCTACTACCTCTATCCGGCCGCCCCGCCGTGGTACGTGGTCGAGCACGGGTTCGGCCCGGCGATCCTCGACACGCCGGGAAACCCCGCGCGCCTGGTGGACGTGGATGCGGCCATCGGCTTCACCTACTTCGGCGGCATGTACGACCGCAACTCCAACGTGTTCGCGGCCATCCCGTCGATGCACCCCATCTACCCGATGATGGCGTGGTTCTACGCGCGCAAGCACTTCCCCCGCGTGAGCTGGGGCATCCTGGCGTTCGTGCTGCTCATCGGCGTCTCCGCGGTGTACCTGTGCCACCACTACATCATCGACGTGGTGCTGGGCATGGCCCTGGGCACGGCCTCGTACTTCGCCGCCGAGGCGATCATGAACTGGCAGGATCGACGCGCTGCGCAGACCGCGGCCGCGCCCCCTCCCGATATCGATTGATCGCCCGATCGCGCGCGTGGTAGAAGCGCTGCCCTCTTGGAGGGGAGCCCATGTATCGAGCACTGTGGATCGTCTGTTTCGGCGTCCTGCTGGTGGGTTGCGGGATCGAGACCCTGGACGACGGCGTCGCTGTCGGCGACCCCGGCCTGGCGTGGCCCGAGGCCAACGTCGGCCAGTACCTCGTGGGGATGGCCGAGCAGGTCGAGGGGTTCGAGAGCGGCGACCTCGCCCTGTGGGGTGCCCCTGACGTGTGGACCGTGGGCGAGACCGACACCGGCGTGGCCCGCATCGTCGCCGAAGGTGACGAGATCTCCACCCGCCTGGG
The DNA here is from genome assembly GCA_964425605.1 of uncultured Rickettsiales bacterium. Taxonomy (GTDB): domain Bacteria; phylum Myxococcota_A; class UBA796; order UBA9615; family CAYRNR01; genus CAYRNR01. The sequence continues at coordinate 20,343 of CAYRNR010000125.1, forward strand.
CGACACGGCCATCGAACTCAGCGGCGAGCACGCCCTGGCGCTCCAGGTCACCGAGGCCGGCGGCCAGGCGAGCATCACCACCGAGCCCTTCGTGCCCGCAGCCCCCCACCTGATGTTCTCCCAGCTGTCCGAGGTGGACGCCCGCGGCATCGTGCTGCAGGTGGAGGTCCTCGACGCGAACGGCCGCACCCTCTACGAGATCCCGGCGGTCACCGGCGGTCACCGCCCGGGCCTGGACGACGACGAGGAGCGCCTCGCCGCCTTCCCCGAGATCGGCTACGACGAGGGCTACCCGGGCCGCGCCCAGTTCCAGGCCGTCGATCTGAGGCTCTTCTTCGAGGCCGGCACCGAGATCCAGGTCCGCTTCGTCCAGCGCTCCATGGTCGAGCCCTGGGACTTCTTCACCCTCGTCGACGACGTGTGCGTGGTCGAGGTCCCCGAGGCCTACCAGGCCGACATCCCGGTGTACGGGCCGATCCTCTATCCCTGAGGCTTCCGGGCCACCAGCTCCCCCACGCTCGTACAGAACCGGCTGCCGCTGAGGTGGTGCGGGATCTGCAGCCCCTGCTCGAAGGTCCAGTTCCCCCCCTGGAAGTGGTCCGTGTCCACGGTGGCGGCGACGACCTGGGCGATGATCAGGGCCGATCGGTCGAGATCGACGACCTGCTGGACCTCGCATTCGAGGCTGGCCACCGACTCGGCGACCAGGGGCGCGGCGATGCGGGTCGCGGGCTCGCGGGTGAGGCCGATGATGGACCACTTGTCCTCGACCCGTTTGCCCGAGTAGGAGCCGCTGCCGAGGATGGCGTCGGCCCGGTCCGCGTGCAGCACGTTGGCCGCGAACTGCCCGGTGGACTCGATGAACGGGTAGGAGTGGTGCCCCTTGCCGCTGAGCATGGCCATCATGGGCGGGTCCTTGCGCACGACCATGTTCCAGGTGACGGCGAAGAGGTTGTCGCGGTCGCCGTCGCCGACGCTGATGACCAGCACGGGGCCGGGGTTGAGGATGCGGTAGGCGTCGGCCAGGTTCTCGAGGGGTGCGTTCAACATGGTGCCTCCGTGTCAGCGCGACCAGTCTAGCGCGGCCCTGGTGCCCCAGGGGCAATCGAAGACTTCGGGACGCGTCAGCGCCCACAGGGTGGGGACGCGGGGATCGTCGTCGGGCCAGCGGCCCCAGCCGTCGGAGAACACCACGATCCCGTCGGGGCGGTGCTCGGCGAGCAGGTCGGGATCGAAGAGGGGGCGGTAGTCGGTGCCTCCGCCGCCGGCCACCGAGTCGAGGCGCCCGGTGAAGGGGTAGACGCGCTGGATGGCCGCGTCGCATTCGACGACGGTGATGCGGGCGAGACCGCCCAGGATGTGGAGCTGCGCGGCGATCTCCGACAGCTCGTCGGCGCCCATGGAGGCCGATGTGTCGATGGCGGCGAGCAGGTGGGGCTTGCCCGGATGGGAGGGGTGCCAGATGCGGCCCGGGACCGATCCCAGCAGGTGGGGCAGGCGGCGGTTGGGGCGCGCGTAGCTGTGTACGGGCGCGCGGACCCGGGCGAGGAAGCGCTGCAACGCGCCCCGCCAGTCCAGGTACGCCTCGGGATCGGGCTGCTCCACGATCTCCTCGAGCAGGGCCCCGGGAGCGCGGCCGGCGATGCGGCCGGTGGGCGACCCCTCGCTCCGGGCCTGTGCGACGCCGCGGTGGACGAGCTGGCTCAGGTGCCGGCCATCGCCCGGGGGGTGGTCACCGCGAACACCGACACCCCTCGCGTGGTGGTGGTCCACGGTCTCGACCTGCATCCGGGGGGCCACAGCGCCGGCCAGCCGCCCTGTCGCGAGCCGCTCGTACCGCTGCAGCGTGCTCTGCTTCTCGCGGATCCCCAGCTCGGCGAACTGCTCGAACCGCACGGGTCGACCGGGCAGGGGCTCGGCCACGTACTCGTTGGCCGACATCTCCATGGCCAGCGCCATCAGGTCGGGGTGGGCCGCGCCGAAGAAGCGCGGGTGGGTCACGTGCCCCAGCACGATGTGGTGGACCTCGTGGAGCATCAACCCCAGCAGGAACTCCTGGTGCTGGGCCACGTAGTCGAGGTCCAGGTGCAGGTAGAACCGCCGCCCATCGGCCGAGACGCCCATCGTGCCCACGGTGGGATCGTGCAGCGGCTCGAGCTGAGCCAGGACATGGGCGTAGTACGGGTAGCGGTCCAGGAGCAGGGCGTACCCGGGGAACGCCTCGTTCATCGTTTGCCGGGGAAGAGGGGCTCGACGCCGAGCCGGTACAGCTCCACGGCCAGGGGCTCGCCCAGCTCCAGGCCCACCTGTTCCAGCAGCACGCCCAGGCTCAGGCGGAAGCCGTTGTTGCGGCGCCGCTGGTTCAGGTCGGGGATCTGGCCCATGTGGGCGGTCAGGGCGCTGACCACGGCGCGCGCCCGGTGGGGACGATCCCGCAACCACCGGCCGATGCGACGCGACTCCGGACTCCCCGAGTACCCGGCGAGCAACCTCGACACGTCCAGGTCGAGGGCGCCGACGGCGAGGGGGTTGTCGCCGAACGCGCGGCCGAGATCGTCGCGCAGATCGCCCGGGAGATCGTCCAGGACGGCCTCGAAGGCCTCGATCTCGAACTCGCCACGGCCCAGCAGCACGCCGAGCTCGGCGCTGGAGACGATGGATCGCAGGTGGTGCGCGGTCTGCTCGAGCACGTCCAGGCGTCCGTCCCGGGTCAGCCCGGCCAGATCGGATCGCAGCTCCTCGTCGAGGCCCCGCACCAGGGCGTGCGCGTCGGGCCCCGCCGAGAATGCCCCCTCGTCCCGCTGCTGCAGCAGCACCTCCAGCCACGCCGTGGGCAGCAGGCCGCCGAGGGTGTCGCGCAGAAGGTGGGGATCCTGGACCTCGGCCGGGGTCAGGGCGTGCAGGGCGTCGGAGACGTAGGTCCAGGTGCGCGGCGGCACCGTGTCGAAGATCCGATCGTGCCGCGCGGCCAGGTTCAGCACGGCCGGGTGGACGCCGTGGGCGTCGGCCCAGGGCAGCCACGACGGGCGGTGGGCGTGCACGCGCAGGTTCAGGAAGCGCGATCGCAGGGCCGGGTCCAGGGGGGTGACCTGGTACTCCCCGTCCTCGGGGTTGATCGCCGCCATCGTCGACCAGCCCTCGGGCAGCGAGTACTGGTGCAGCTTGCGCGCCGTGAGCAGCTGCAGGGCGGGCTGCTGGATGTACCGCTCGGCGCGGTTCAGCTCCTCGAGCATCAGGATGCCCTGGCCCCCGGTGGGCAGGATCTCCGGCGCCGCGTACGAGGTGCGGCCCTCCTCGACCACGGGCAGGCCGACCAGGTCCGGCGGCTCGAGCAGGCTCAGATCGAGCACCACGTGATCGATCCCCAGCTCCTGGGCCAGCAGGGCCACCACCTCGCTCTTGCCGATGCCCGTCGGCCCCTCCAGCAGCGCCGGGCGCCGCGCGCGGTAGGCCACCGCGAGCACGGCCGTGAGCCGCGGTCCGACCGGGATGCTCTGGTTCAGCAGGTCCATCGTCCCGTCATTAGACCACCCCGGCGACGGACGCGCCCACCCCGCCTTGATGATCTTTTGACATCTCCATACTTGACCGTATGAACTGTCCGGGAAACGATCATACAGTCAAGTATGATTGCGCCCAGCTAGGAACGGAGATGAGGCATCGATGGACCGTGGTGAGCAAGCGAGAGGCCCTGGCCTTCGTCGTCCTGATCGCAGCCTGTGTGGGCGCCTGCACCGCCAGGGCCGACGAGCAGCGCCGTGCGGAGCTCCTGCAGGCCGCCCTGACCGGCATCCCCGAAGGCGGTGAGCAGACCCTCTCGCCCTACTTCTTCGTCCTCAGCGACGACCCGCAGACCGACCGTCTGCCGCTGAAGGAGACCCGCGCGGACGTGACCGTGAGCGGCGTCATCGCCCAGGTGGACGTGACCCAGGTCTACGCCAACGACGGGGACACCACCCTCGAGGCGATCTACATCTTCCCCATGTCCACCCGCGCGGCCGTCCACGGCATGACCATGACCGTGGGCGAGCGCCTCGTCGAGGCGCGGATCCGCGAGCGCGAGCAGGCCCGGGAGGAGTACGAGGAGGCCCGCAGCAACGGCCAGACCGCGTCGCTGCTCGAGCAGCACCGCCCCAACGTGTTCCAGATGAACGTGGCCAACATCCTGCCCGGCGACGAGATCGTCGTGGAGCTGTCCTACGTGGAGCTGCTGGTCCCCGAGGACACCGTCTACGAGTTCGTCTTCCCCACGGTGGTCGGCCCCCGCTACTCCAACGTCCCCTCGGCCGGCGCCCCCGACACCGAGGCCTGGGTCGAGAACCCGTACCTCCACGAGGGCGACGACGCCTACCACACCTTCGGCGCCGACCTGTGGATCCAGAGCGGCATCCCCATCGCCCGCGCCTCCAGCCCCAGCCACGACCTGGACGTGGAGTTCCTCGACGCCCGCCGCGTCCACCTGCACCTGGCCGATGGGCCCGATGTGGGCAACCGCGACCTGGTCCTGCGCTACGCGCTGGCCGGCGACGACATCGAGAGCGGCGTGCTGATCTACGAGGGCGAGGAGGAGAGCTTCTTCCTGACCATGGTCGAGCCCCCCGCGCGGCTGGAACCGGACCGCATCGTCCCGCGCGAGTACATCTTCATCCTCGACGTCTCGGGATCCATGAACGGGTTCCCCCTCGAGACGACCAAGGACCTGATGGACGAGCTGCTGGGCAGCCTGCGGCCCAGCGACCACTTCAACATCCTGACCTTTGCCGGCTCCAGCGGGTTGCTCTCCGAGGCGTCCCTCCCGGCCACCCGCGCGAACATCGACTTCGCCCTGGGCCGCATCAAGCAGCTGCAAGGCGGCGGCGGCACCGAGCTGCTGCCCGCCCTCGAGCGCGCCCTGGCCCTGCCCCGCGCCGAGGGCACCTCGCGCGTCGTCGTGGTCGCCACGGACGGCTACGTGACCGTCGAGAAGCAGGCCTTCCACGTCATCAGCGAGCGCCTGGGCGAGGCCAACATGTTCCCGTTCGGCATCGGCAGCTCCGTCAACCGCCACCTCATCGAGGGCATGGCCCGCGCCGGCCTCGGCGAGCCCTTCGTGGTGCTCGACGGCGGCGAAGCCGCCGAGAAGGCCGATCAGTTCCGCGAGTACATCTCCGCGCCGGTGCTCCAGGGCATCGAGGTGGAGTTCGACGGCATCGACGCCTACGACGTCGAGCCGCCCGCCGCGCCCGACCTCTTCGCCAGCCGCCCCGTGGTCGTGTTCGGCAAGTTCGAGGGGCCGGCCGAGGGCGAGATCGTGGTCTCGGGCTACACCTCCGAGGGGCTCGTGGAGATCTGCCTCGATCTCGAGGACGCCCTCGTCTCCGACGACCACGCGGCCCTGCGGCACCTGTGGGCGCGCCATCGCATCATGCGCCTGTCGGACCTCAACTCCTTCGGCGAGGACGAGGAGGCGGTCGCCGAGGTCACCCGCCTGGGCCTCGAGTACTCCTTGATGACCCAGTACACCTCCTTCGTCGCCGTGGACCGCGTCGTGCGCGCCGACGGCGAGTACGAGACCGTGGACCAGCCGCTGCCCCTGCCCGAGGGCGTGTCCGACCTGGCCGTGGGAGGCAAGCAGCTCCGTTCGGGTACCCTCGGCGGAATCATCGGCTCCCAGTACGGCAACAGCTACGGATCGGGCGGCCTCGGGGCCCGCGGGAGCGGCCTCGGCGGCGGCGGCACGGGTGAGGGCCTCGGCGGGCTGAGCACGCGAGGTCGCGGCCGCGGGGCCTCGGGTGGCTGGGTGGGTAGCTCCTCCGGCGGCCAGGCGGCTCCATCCGTGTCCGGCGCGGGCGATCCCATCATCCTCGGATCGGTGGACAAGACCCAGGTCGATCGGACCATCAAGCAGCATCTCGCGCAGATCCGGTACTGCTACCAGAAGGAGCTCAACCGGAATCCCGCCCTGGCCGGCAAGGTGGTGGTCAAGTTCACCATCGGCGCCGACGGCACCGTCACGGCCGCCGAGATCAAGACCAGCACCCTGAACAACGAGACCGTGGAGGCGTGCATCTGCGCGCGCTTCATGCGCATGACCTTCCCCGCCCCGGCCGGCGGCGGCATCGTCATCGTCTCGTACCCGTTCGTCTTCAAGCCCGCCCCGTAGGACGGAAAAGGAGGCGGAAAAGGGACGCTCGCAAGAAATCAACTAACTCGTCGAGTTAGTTGATTTCTTG
>CAYRNR010000126.1:0-26362 GCA_964425605.1 uncultured Rickettsiales bacterium
ACCGGCCTGTGCTACCCGCTGAACTCCTTCGAGAACCGCGTGTACGAGGTGGAGCTGGTCGATGGCAGCCGCGTCATCGCCAAGTTCTACCGGCCCGGCCGCTGGACCGCCGAACAGATCCTCGAGGAGCACCAGTTCCTCACGGACCTGCAGCAAGACGAGATCGCGGTCTGTCCGGTCCTGGCTTTCCCCGACGGCTCGACGCTCAAGCGCCAGGACGACATCTACTACACCCTCGCCGACCGCCGCGGCGGCCGCGCCCCCGACGAGCTGGACTTCGACGCCATGGTCCGCCTGGGCCGCCTCGTCGCTCGCATGCACAACGTGGCCGCCTCTCGCCCCGCCGAGCACCGCTGGACCCTCGGATCCCAGCGCTTCATCCACGACCACCTGCAGTGGCTCGACGACAACGAGTTCATGTCGGCGAGCCTCCGCGACCGCTTCGCCGGCGTGGCCCGCGACGTGGCCGCGGCCGTGGACGACCGGATGCAGGGCGTGACCCTGCACCGCATCCACGGCGATCTCCACCTGAGCAACCTGTTGTTGCGCGGCGGCGTGCTGCACATGCTCGATTTCGACGACATGGTCATCGGCCCGGCCGTGCAGGACCTGTGGCTCGCGCTGCCGGGCCGCGACGAGTACGCCAATCAGTTACGTACGAAATTCCTGGAGGGATATGAGGAGTTTCGGGACTTCGACCGCACCACCCTGCGCCTCATCGAGCCGCTTCGCGCCATGCGCATGATCCACTTCTCGGGCTGGCTCGCCCGCCGCTGGCACGATCCCATCTTCCCGGCCACCTGGTCCCACTTCGGCACCGACCGCTACTGGGAGGAGGCCATCGTCGACCTGATGCAGGCCCAGCGCCACATCGCAGCGGACGACCCCAAACCAAACAACGGCGGCGGCGAACCGGACCTGACCAACGCGGACTTCTTCTGGGACATGTGAGGGGGAGCCCTTGAGCCACGACGAGCGCGTCTTCGCCATCGAGCGCCCCCACCGCAACCTGCTCAAGATCTACGTCGTGCGCGCGTTGCTGACCGGCCCCGGCCTCGTGGCGGTGCTGCCGTACCTGTACTTCCGCTACCACACCATGCGGTTCCGCTTCGACGCCGAGGGGATCGCCATGAGCTGGGGCCTGCTGTTCCGCCGCGAGGTGAACCTGGCCTACGCCCGCATCCAGGACATCCACCTGGCGTCGGGGCCGGTGCAGCGCTGGCTGGGCCTGGCCGACATCCACATCCAGACCGCCGCGGGCTCGGCCGCCGCCGAGATGAAGCTCGAGGGGCTGCTCGAGTTCGAGATCGTCCGGGACTTCCTCTACCAGCGGATGCGGGGGACGCGAGGCGACGTCCCCGGAGAGGTCGAGCCGGAGCAGGGCGACTCCGACGATCTGACGACCGCCTTGCGAGACATCCGCGACGAGCTGCGCGGCGCGCGCGAGGCCCTGGAGCAGCTCGCGGATCGGGATCCTGGCGATGTTTGAGCTGCTCAAGCGCCTGCTGCTGCCCCTGCTGAGGATCCCCGCGGAACCCTCCCCGCCGACCGGGGATCGGGGATCGCTGCGCGTCTTCCGCGCCGCGCCGCGCTACCTGCACTACCGGATCGCCGTGTGGTCCCTGGCCCAGCCCATGGCCCTGGGGTCGACCCTGATCGGCGTGTGGCTCTTCCAGCGCTTCGTGGTCAGCCACACCGGCGGCGCCCTGGCCGTGATCTTGATCCTCGCCGAGGTCTCCGCCGTGGCCCTCGTGTTGGCCCAGATGGTGCTCACCCTGGCGCTGCTGCGCCTGGACTACGAGCTGCGCTGGTACATGGTCACCGACCGCTCCATCCGCATCCGCGAGGGCGCCTGGCGCGTGCGGGAGATGACCCTGTCGCTGGCCAACATCCAGAACATCTCGGTCACCCGCGGGCCGCTGCAGCGCCTGCTCGGCATCGCCGACGTCAAGGTGATGACCGCCGGCGGCGGCGGAGGAGGGGACGGCGAACCCCACGGCAAGGGCGAGGGCGTGTCCATGCACACCGGCCACTTCCGCGGCGTGGACAACGCCTCGGAGATCCGCGACGTCGTGCGGGAGCGGCTGCGGCGGTACCGGGACGCGGGGCTGGGGGATCCGGACGACGGGGGCTCTGCGGCCCGAATGACCGCCGGCAGCCTCGACGTCGCGGCCCTGGACGCCGCTGGAGAGATACGCCGAGAGGCCCGGGCGCTGCGCAAGGCTGCGGAGGCCGTTCGCTAGGTCACGGCACGCTGCACTGCCCGTAGCCGTTGTCCCCCCAGCATTCGATGTCCCCTTCCGCGGTCAGGCCGCAGGTGTGGGCCCATCCCGAAGCCAGAGAGACGAAAGACGTGGCGGGAGGGGTGTACCCCGAGCCCCAGCAAACGGTGTCCCCGGCCACGGTGATGCCGCAGGCGTGGTGGGCGCCGCCGTCGATGTGCGTGAAGACGTCGAGGGGAGCGGCTGTCGCGGTCGCATCGCTCCCCCAGCACGCCACCGCCCCCCCCGTGTCCAGGGCACAGGTGTAGTTGTCCCCGGACGTCACCTCCACGAAGGTGCCCGCGGGATATCCGGAGCCTCCGGCAGAATCCCAGCCCCAGCAGACCAAGGAGCCGTCCGGTTCCAGCCCGCAGATGTGGTAGTAGCCCGCGGCGATCTGGACCATGGGGGCGGCGGGAGGCTGGTCCAGGTCGTAGTCCGTGCTCCCCCAGCACTCGGCCGTGCCGTCCGTGTGGAGCCCACAGCTGAAGACGAACCCCGGCGCCAGCTCCACGAACTCGCCCGCGGGCACGGTGGCCTGGCCGACGTCGTCGTAACCCCAGCACTCGCCGGTGCCGTCCTCGCGGATGGCGCAGCTGGTGTACTTGCCCACCTCGATGTCGACGAACGTTCCTGCGGGCGGTGTCGCCTGTCCGCTGGTGTCGCAACCCCAACAGAGCACCTCGCCCAGGCAGGTCAGCGCGCAGGTGTGCTGGCGGCCGGCGTCCACCTGGATGTAGCCACTCGAAGACATGACCCCGTCGCAGTCGTTGTCGACTCCGTCGTCGCAGCCGTCGAAGGCGCCGGGGTGAACGTCGTCGTCGAGGTCGTCGCAATCCCCGTCGCAGGGACCCCAGCCGTCGCCGTCCACGTCGGTGGTCGGATCGACCAGGGGATCGGTGTCGTCGCAGTCCCCGCTGCAGGGGCTGAAACCGTCACCGTCCATGTCCTGCTGGTCGAGGAAGGGATCGTTGTCGTCGCAGTCGCCGCTGCACACGGTCAAGCCGTCGCCGTCGCCGTCGACCCACTCGTCGGTCGTCGGGTCGCAGTCGGTGTCCACGCCGTCGCAGGCCTCGGGGAGCCCCGGCGCCACGGAGTCGTCCGTGTCGTCGCAGTCCCCATCGCAGGTGCTCACGCCATCCCCGTCCGCATCGGCGGACTCCAGCGTCGGGTCGAGGTCGTCGCAGTCTCCGTCGCAGGTGCTGGAGCCGTCCCCGTCGGCGTCGCCGGGGTTGAGGCTCGCGTCGTGGTCGTCGCAGTCGTCGCGGCATTCGCGCCACCCGTCCCCGTCGTGGTCCCGCTCGTCCGTCCGCAGGAAACCGTCGCAGTCGTTGTCCACGCCGTCGCACAGCTCGAGGGCGCCGGGGTAGACGAAGGGGTTGTCGTCGGCGCAGTCGTCAGCGCATCCGAGATGACCGTCCCCGTCGTGGTCCCGCTCGCTCGGGTGCGGCGCCCCGTCGCAGTCGTTGTCGATGCCGTCGCACAGTTCCTCCGCGTCGGGGTAGACCGTGGGATCACCGTCGTCGCAGTCCGGGCCGCCGCACAACTCATCCCACCAGCCGTCGCCGTCGCGATCGCGGTCGTCCACCCGGCCGTTGCAGTCGTTGTCCAGGCCGTCGCAGATCTCCTCGGCGCCGGGGTGGACGCTGGGCTCATCGTTGTCGCAGTCATCGGCGCACAGAGGCCATCCGTCGCCGTCGGGATCGGACTCCTGCTCGTGGACCTGACCATCACAGTTGTTGTCCTTGCCGTCGCACGCCTCGAAGGCGCCGGGGAAGACGTCGGCGTCGTGGTCGTCGCAGTCGCCGTCACATCCTCGCCAGCCATCCTCGTCCCGGTCGGCCTCGTCGGCGGGCACCTCGCCGTCACAGTCGTTGTCCTTGCCGTCGCAGATCTCGTCGGCGCCCAGGTAGATCGAGGGATCGTGATTGTGACAGTCGTCGTTGCCGACATGGCCGTCCCCATCCCAATCCCCGGTCACATCGGTGGAGTCGTGAGCACCGGAGTCGCCGTCCGTGGAGACCGAGGGTATGGTCGCTGTGGCCGGCTCGCGAAGGCAGCCGCCCCAGCACGAGGCGACGAGGATCGAGGAGGCCAGACCCACCAGGATGTTTCTCATGTCGTTTCCCTCCACGGAGGGGAACGGACGCGGTGTCGAAGCTATTGCTGGAACCCCACCCGGTCAGTTCCTGGTACAGTCCCAGACTCCGGGGTGAGGAGAGGGGAAATCCACCGTGGATCTGTGGCGGCTCCTGCTGGATCCGATCGCGTCGGTGACCTCGGACGCCGAGCGCCGTCGTGCGCGGATCATCGCCGGGCTGTGCGTTCCGGTCTTCCTGTTCGCGGTCGTCGAGATCTTCGAGTCGGGCGCGCCCATCGTCTTCATGGGCGTCGCGATCCTGGCTGCGGCCAGCTTCGCGCTGAGCAAGTCCGCCTGGATCCGCGTCGCCGGGATCACCCTGGTCGCCGCCCTCATCGCGCTGCCCTACTTCGGCCTCGCCACGGCCGCGGCGACCACCTCGGCCACCCTCGAGGTGATGCTGCCGGTGCTGGCGGTGCTCGCGGCCGGGCTGTGTCTGCCGTTTCGCTGGTTCGTGACCGTGGCCGCGTCCAACGCCGCGGTCCTGCTGTGGCTGCTGGCGTCCAACCCTGAGATCCCGCCGGCCCAGGGGTTCGAGTTCTGGGGGCTGGTCCTGCTGGTCTCCATCGTCACGGGCATCTACGCGCTGGTCCATGCGCGCAACGAGCGGGAGCTGGAGCGCGCCGAGGAGCTGGCCGCGCTGAACGAGCAGCTGCTGGCGGCCCAGGAGCAGCTGGTCCAGGCGGCCAAGCTGGCGGCCGTAGGGGAGCTGGCGGCCGGTGTGGCCCACGAGCTGAACAACCCCCTGACCGCCACGTTGGGGTATGCCTCGTTGCTGGAAGCGAAGCTCGAGGACTCGGAGTTCTCCAGGGCCAGGTTGCGCGGCTGGGTGGATCAGCTGTCCGAGTCGACCCGCCGCTGCCAGGACATCTGCCAGCGTCTGCTGAGCTTCGCGCGCATGAGCGGTGGAGAGCACGAGGCGGTGGACGTGGGGGAGGTGGTGCGGTCCACGGCCTCGCTGCTGCGCCACCAGCTGGACCGGCACGGCGCCGAGCTGTGCGCCGAGCTCGACGGCGACCTGCTGGTCCAGGGCAGCCGCGGCCAGCTCGAGCAGGTGGTCACGAACCTGCTGATCAACGCCGCCCAGGCCCTCGACGGCGCGGGCTCGATCACGGTGCGCGGACAGCGCCTCGACGACGAGGTGCGGCTGGAGGTGATCGACGACGGCCCGGGCATGGATCCGGACGTGCGCGATCGGATCTTCGAGCCGTTCTTCACCACCAAGCCCGAGGGCAGTGGAACGGGGCTGGGGCTGTCGGTGAGCGCGGGGATCGTGCGCGAGCACGGCGGGCGGATCTCGGTGGCGAGCGAACCCGGCGAGGGGGCGACCTTCACGGTCAGCCTGCCGCAACGGAACGCCGAGGAATCCTCGAGCTGACGGCCTGGACCGGCCCGGACGGTCACCGCAGCGGGTTCACGGCACCGTGCACTGGCCGTAGCTGTTGTCCCCCCAGCACTCGATGTCACCCGCGGCGGTCAGGCCGCAGGTGTGCCCCTTGCCCGACGCCAGGGAGACGAACGGCGTGGCCGGCGGGGTGTAGTACGAACCCCAGCAGACCGTGTCCCCGGCGACCGTGATCCCGCACACGTGGTGGCCGCCGCCGTCGATGTGGGCGAAGACCTCGTTCGAGCCCTGCGTCGCAGACCCGTCGCTACCCCAGCACTGGACCAGCCCGGCGGTGTCCAGGGCGCAGGTGTAGTTGTCGCCTGACGTCACCTGGACGAAGGTGCCCGCGGGGTATCCCGAGCCGCCGGCGGTGTCCTGCCCCCAGCACTCGAGGGAACCGTCGGGCTTCAGTCCGCAGATGTGGAAGTAGCCCGCTGCGAGCTGGACCATGGGGGTCGCGGGCGGCTGGTCCAGGTCGTGGTCGGAGCTTCCCCAGCACTCGGCCGTGCCGTCGATGCGCAGCCCACAACTGAAGATGAACCCTGGAGCCAGCTCGATGAACTCGCCGCCGGGCACGACGGCCTGGCCTTCGCTGTCGTACCCCCAGCATTCGCCGGTGCCGTCCGCGCGGATCGCGCAGCTCGTGTACTTGCCGACCTCGAGGTCCACGAACGTGCCCGCGGGCGCGGTCGTCTGGCCCATGGAGGCCCTCCCCCAGCACAGCACCTGGCCCGCGCCGGTCAGGGCGCACGTGTGCTGGCGACCTGCATCGACCTGCACGTACCCGTCGGACGAGATGATCCCGTCGCAGTCGTTGTCCACCTCGTCGTCGTTGCCGTCGAAGGCGTCGGGGTTGATCGAAGCATCCAGGTCATCGCAGTCACCGTCGCAGACTCCCCAGCCATCGGCGTCCTGGTCCGTGAACGGCCCCACGAGGGGATCGTCGTCGAGGCAGTCCCCGCTACAGGGCGCCCAGCCGTCTCCGTCGAGGTCGAAGTAGTGCATGAGGGGGTCGTTGTCGTCGCAGTCTCCCTCGCAAACGGACATGCCGTCTCCGTCTCCGTCCATGTTCTCGCTGGTGTAGGGGGTGCAGTCGTTGTCGAGGCCGTCGCAGAGCTCGGGGAGACCGGGCGCGAGGCGGGGATCGGTATCGTCGCAGTCTCCCTGGCAGGTCCCGAGTCCATCCCCGTCCCCGTCGATCTCGCCGGGGCGCCGGTCGCCGTCGCAGTTGTTGTCGATGCCGTCGCAGTTCTCCGTGTTCCCCGGGAACACGTCGGGGTTGTGGTCGTCGCAGTCCCCGTCGCAGACGAACACCCCGTCGCCGTCCACGTCGAGCTCGCCCGGTCTCAGAGCGCCGTCGCAGTTGGTGTCCACGCCGTCGCACTCCTCCACGGCGCCGCCGAAGACCGCGGGATCGTTGTCGTCGCAGTCCGAACCGCCACAATCGTCATCCAGATCGCCGTCGCCGTCGTCGTCCTTGTCGTCGATCAGGCCGTTGCAGTCGTTGTCCAGGCCGTCGCAGACTTCGGGGAGCCCTGGCGAGCGGCTCGGATCCTCGTCGTCGCAGTCGCCCTCGCATTCACGCCAGCCGTCCTGATCCGAGTCCTGCTCCACCTCGTGGACGAAGCCATCGCAATCGCTGTCGAAGCCGTCACACCACTCGTAGGCCCCGGGGTAGATCGATGCGATGCTGTCGAAGCAGTCCCCCTCGCACTTCATCCAGCCGTCCTCGTCCCAGTCTCGCTCGTCGTAGGGGACGTGGCCGTCGCAGTCGTTGTCCAGGCCGTCGCAGATCTCCTCCGCGCCCGGGTAGACCGTGGGATCGTGTTCGTCGCAGTCGTTGCCGCCCACGATCCCGTCGCCGTCCCAGTCGCCGTCCACGTCGGTGGAGTCGTGCGCTCCGGAGTCGCCGTCCCCCGAGACGGTGGTCACGACCGCCGAGACGGGTTCGCGGACGCAACCACTCCAGCAGGCGACGGCCATCGTCGCTGCGGACAGGGCCAAGAGGTCGGTTCTCATGTCGTTTCCCTCCAAGGAGGGGAACGGATGTGACGCGGTGGCTATTGCCCATGTCGGCTGAACGCCGGTGGTGTCACGAAGGGAACTCGCCGCCCACCGTGGATCAGCACCCCTGGTTGACGGTCACGTCCACGTAGCCGTCGACGGTCACCCCGGCGAGCCATGCGTTGACGTCGCTCATGCACAGCTGAGGGCAGTCGTCGATCCAGACGCCACCCGTGATGTGCGTCACCGCGGACAGGCCGGAGATGTCGGACAGGGACGGGTTGTCGTAGATCGTCACCTCGCCGTCGATGGTGGTGAGGGCAGGGAAGTCGCCGAGGTCCTCGAGATCATCGTTGTGCTGGACGATCAGCCAGGTGTCCAGGCTCGTCAGGGCGGTGAAGTCCGCCAGGGAGATTAGCGTGTCGTTGTCCTCGACACGAAGGCCTCCGGCACTCTGCATCGCGCCCAGGGCCGAGATGTCGGCGAGGTCGTCGCTGTCGTACACCCACACCGTTCCACCCACCGTGGCCAGGGCGCTCAACCCGTCCAGACTCGTCAGGAACGTCTGATAGATCCAGAGGTCGCTGCCCACGTCTCCCAGCGCGGTGAATCCCGACAGGTCCGTGATCCCTGGGGAGACCGGGACGTAGAACTCACCACCGATCTCGGCGAGAGCGGGCATGTCCACCTGCGACAGGACCTCCGTGTCGCAGTCGCCGCCCTGGCTCGATTGCGAGCGGTACATGTTGAACCAGAGGTCCGTGCCGACGCGCTGGAGATCGGGGATGACGAACTCCTCCAGGGCGGGGCTGCAGATCGCCACCCAGTCCGTCACCTCGGCATACTGAGACAGGACCCACGCGTCGTACGAGTTGCTCACCAGGAACGATCCCTGCAGTGTCCCGCCGGGGATCGCGGCGCCGTGGCAGACGTACGCCGTGCTCACCACCTCCCCGGGCTCCAACTCGCCGCTGGCGTCCAGGTCCAGGCCCATACCGATGGCCAGGCCGCCGCTGTCGCAGTTGGACCCCGCTGGCTCCTCGTCGATGCGCACCAGGCCGGCCACCCCGGATGAGCCGTTGCACACGTAGTGGGTGCCGAGCAGTTCCTCACCCTCGAGCACGCCGTTGCCGTCCACGTCGATCCCCGAGGTCACCGCGATGCCGCCGTCGGCGCAGTTCTCGCCCGCGGGCTCGGCGGTCACCTCCACCAGGGGCTGGCCCGGGCCCATGCCGGCGCCGGCGTTGCACACGTAGTCGGTGGTGGTGATCTCGGCGTCGTCCAGCTCGCCGCTGCCGTCGAGATCCAGGCCCGCGTGCACGGCGATACCGCCGTCCTGGCAGTTCATGCCCGCGGGTTCGGCGTCCACCCTCACCAGGGCCAGGGCCGCGTCGCACACGTAGTCGGTGGTGGCGATCTCGTCGTCCCCGAGGATGCCGTCGACGTTGGTGTCCGTGCCCAGGTGAACGGCCAGGCCGCCGGCGGCACACTCCTCCCCCGGATCGATCCGTTCGGTGCGCACCAGCTGCGCGGGCGCGCAGCCGAGCGCCAGGGACACCAGGAGACAGGGGTAGAGCGGGGATCGAGTCATGGCGGAGTCCTCCCGCCGCCGATTGTATCCCGGGGAGCCCCGCGTCGAGGTGCGTTAAATCAGGGGCACAGGGGTGGCTCGTCGTCGCGCTGTGGTTCGGGCGTGTCGTCGCCCGGCAGCTGCACCGGCACGAAGCAGCGCTCGAAGGTGTCGCCCAGGGTCAGCCGCAGGTAGCCGAACCGTGGCGGCGTGACCTCGCCCTGGAAGCCTCCGCCGGTGCCCACGACGATCTGGTGGAAGGAGCGATCCCCCACCGGCACCTCGAGGAACTCGGTGAGGTTGTGCACGTGGCCGGCCAGCACCACGTCGGGATCGGCCAGGGCGATCTCGGCCAGGGCCGTGGCCTGCTGGTCCTCGTGGGACCACCCGTTGCCGAGCCGGCTGGAGTACGGGGGGTAGTGGGTGGCGACGATCAGCCGGTCGGCGCCGGCGCCGTCGAGCAGCTGGGTCAGGCGGCCTTCGATGGACGGCGCCAGCGAAGCGTCGCCGGTGTCCAGGACGGCGACCCGGGTCCCGCACACGTCGAAGCGCAGGTTCCCCGGCCCGATCTCGCGATTGAAGACGTCCACGTCGTCGGTGTAGACGTCGTGGTTGCCCACGGTGGACGCGACCGGCACCGAGCCCGCCTGGATCATCTCGCGGACGTCGACGATCTCCTCGACGGTGCCCACGTCGGTCAGATCCCCCACCAGCAGCACCCCCAGCAGCGGCTCGCCGGCGGCCTCGGCCTCGGCCCGCTCCACGTCCAGCTGATCGACGACGGCCTGCAGCACGTCCATGTCGGTCTGGGTGTCCCCGAATGCCGCGATGCGGTAGCGCGTGGCGCACGGCGTGGTGCCCCGGATGATCCAGGACCCGCCCGCGGCGAGGTCGAGGGTGAGCCCGCGCCCGAGCTCGTTGTCCGCGGCGAGGACCTCCGCCGCGAGCTCGGGGTGGTCCACGGGCTCGACGGTCACCTGCACGCCGACGCCCACGTTGGTCAGCACCATCACCAGCGTGGTCGCCGCGGTGGCCCCGGAGCCGTCGATGGTGATCTCGAAGTCCCCCAGCGTGGCCACCCGCGCGATCACGGCCGCGTCCTCCTGGCGGAACAGCCCGGCCTCGGCGTGGGCGTAGGGATCGTCGCCCGACTGCGGCGTGAACGCCAGCACGAACCCGTCCACCTCCATCGAGGCCAGGGCGGCGCTGGTGGCGATGCGGCACTCGGCGCCGCCGTGATCACCGCGGGCGCAGTCGGGGCCGGAGGGGCACCCGGGCAGCACGAGAAGCCACAGGCATGCAGCGGCGATCGTGGTTGTGCGCCGGCTCATGACTCACCTCCTGTCACGGACAGCGGCGCCCGCGAGAGCCCCACCTCGAACCACGCCCCCCCGCCGTTGGCGAGGACGGCGCCCGCCTTGATGTGGGCGGCCACGGGGTGTCCGGGCTCGCGCAGGTGCAGGGTCCAGTCCGCGTGCAGCGGGCCGAGGTAGCCGACCACCGAGCCGAAGTCGAGGGCCTGATCGTCGCCTTTCCACTGCTCGTACCCGATCGCCAGCTCGGCGGTCACCTGCAGCGGCCCCTGGTCGGGCTTCGACAGGGGGATGCCGATGCGGTACCAGATCTCGCCGTAGAAGTTGTTGGCCTGGCCATCGCCCGGCCCCAGCAGCTGTTCGCCGTCGCGGCTCAGGGTCTGGAAGTCCCACCGCGGCCCCACCAGCAGCTCGAACTGCTGGCGCGGCGACAGGTGCCAGCGCAAGCCGAAGTTCAGCGGCAGCAGGGTCATCCGCTCGGTCACGTCGCGGGTGTCGTCGAGGTTGTCCGACGCGTACCTGCGCACCCGCACCTTGGGCCCGTACCGCAGCTCGAGCCCGCCGGTCAGCGGCGCGGACGCCGCCTGCGTCACCGGGTACGGCAGGGCCACGGCCAGCTCCGGGCCGATGTCGAAGCGCAGCTGGTGGCTGCCCAGGGTCCGCTCCTCGCCCATAAACGAGGTCGTCCGCTGCTCCGAGCCCGCCTGGACCCCGAACATCGTGTCCAGCCGCAGGGTGGACCCCGCCCGGTCCAGCTGCAGCGCCGGCGACAGCCGCACCATGGGGATCGGCGGCACGCTCTCCCCGTCCACGGCCCATCCCCCGGGCGTCATCCCGAACGCGAACACCGGCGGCCCCACGGCCCCGTCCACCGAGAACTCCCGGCCGCTGATGGAGAACAGCTGCCCCACCGCCGCCCCCAGCAACGTCGCCATCCCGCCGCCCACCAGCAGGTAGTTGGGGTCACCGGTGTAGGCGCGATCCCCGACGATGTAGGTCATGAACGCGCCCAGCGCCAGGGTGCCGAACCCGGCCCCCATCAGCGCCACGCGAGCCGGGTGGGGCTTCACGCAGGGATCGTGCCCCTCGACGCAGGCGGTGAACGGGTTGGGTTTCTTTGCGACCGCGTCCGCGGCGGCCTCGTCCTGTGCCTCGCTCGCCCTCGCCCCCCCGGCCAGGAACAGCGCCAGCGCGATCGTTGCGACCCACACGCGGACCATCGATCACCTCCACCCCGACGATACCCCGCGGAATGGATCGCGTCAGCCCAGGGCTATACTTCCCGTGGCCACGGGAGGTCCCCATGTTCCAGGCTCGGACGGTCCCCACCCCAGCCTCGCTCGCCATCGTCGTCGCCGTGGTCGCCCTCGTCGCGACGACACCCGCTCGCGCCGGGCACGACGCCGAGCTCGACGATCTGCAGATGGTCCTGGCTGCCCTCGACGCGGTCTCGTACGACCACCAGCTGGAGCTGCTCGCCGCTGGGCTCGGTGAGGTGGCACGCACCCACGGCTGGGAAGGCAGCTGCGGCGACGCGCTGTGGATCTACGCCCGCGCGCCGTACGATTCGCGCACCGCCCAGGTCGCTGTGGCCCTCGATGACTGCCCCGCGACCTGCCCCTCGGGGACGCTGCGCGGCGAGGTGATGCTCCGCGCAGCGGCCATGCCCGAGGCCCTGAGAACCGGCATCATCGCCGCGGCCTGTGACGTCGAGGGCCCCGACCCAGTCTTTGGTGGCGACCTGGCTCCGTTGCGGACGCAGATGCCGTTGGTGGAGTACTGGGCGTTCCGCGCGGGGTTCGCGCAGCTGGCCCAGCGGCTCGACGAGATCGGGGGCGATCGCGCCGAGGCCATCGGAGGCGACTACGACGAGCTCGCGCGCGATGTGGCGGCTCGGCTGAGCCTGCACCTGCCCCCGCCCGAGCTACTCCAGCGGTTGCCGGCCACCACGGCGCTGCGACCGGCGCGCGCGTCCACGGCCGTCGTCGTCACCCGGGAGTCCGTCGCCGTGAACGGCGAGACCGTCGTCACGCTCGCCGAAGGCGCCGTGCCCGCCGAACAACTCGACGGCCGCGGAATCGCCGCCCTGGTGGACGCGCTGGGCGAACCGGGCGAGTCCCTCCTGCTGCAGATCGATCGCGACGCGACGTCCGATCTGCTGCTGCAGGTCCTCACCTCCGGCGGGCTGGCCGGAGCAACCCGGTTCGAGCTGGCAGGCCTGAACGTGGATCCCGCACGGCAGGTGGTGACCCAGGTCTCCATCCCGCGGCTGGCGGATTTCCTCGGCACGGTCGGGGAGGATCCCGACGAGGTCCCCCTGAGCCTCGCGGTGGTGATCGACGGTGAGGGCTTCGGGGTTGTTGGCAACGCCTTCGCGCTGCACCCCAACATCGGAGTGGCCATCGCCGACGAGGACGGAGACGCCTCCATCCGGGTTCCCAGGGGTGAAGACGGATTCGACCACGCCGCCCTGGGCACCATGCTCGCTCGCGTCAAGGACGAGTTCCCCCACGAGGACCAGGTCACCGTCGTTCTCGACGGCGACGTGCCCTACCACGTGGTGATGGCCACCCTGGACACCTGCCGCGACCAACCGGCCGGCGGCGCAGGGGACCTGTTCCCCCTCGCCGTGATCACCCCTGGCCTCGGAGAGGGCCTCGACCCGGGACTGCTCCGCGACGACCTCGGCGCGCTCGAGTCCTCCGACCTCGGCGGCCTCGGCGGCCTGGGCACACGCGGTCGCACCGGGGAGTCCGGGGCTGCCGGCGGCTACTTCGGCCGCAACGCCACCGGCGCGGACGCCCAAGGGGGCTCCCCGATCATCCTCGGAGCCCTGGACAAGTCGGCCATCTCCGACGAGGTGCGCCGCCACCTCGCGCAGATCCGGTACTGCTACCAGCGCGAGCTGACCAAGCAGCCCGCCCTCAGCGGCAAGGCCGTGGTCAAGTTCGTCATCGGTGCCGACGGCATGGTCTCGTCAGCCGAGATCAAGGAGACCACCATGGCGGACCCGGACGTGGAGTCGTGCCTGTGCGACGTCATCCGCAGGATGGAGTTCCCCGAGCCCAGGGGCGGGGGGATCGTCATCGTCAGCTACCCGTTCATCTTCAAGCCCGCCGAGTGACGAACGCGGTCCCCTGATCGCCCACCTCGTGGTACCTTGTAGGTGGGTGGGGTCCGAGGCGATGGTCTTCGGGCCCTTTTTGATCGCGAGCGCAGGCTCGTCTCGACTGGAACTGGGTGGAGTACTCCGACGATGTCATCGCCCCAAGAGCGACGTGAACACCCCCGAACCCCCTGCGAGATCCCCGTCATGCTCGTCTCGGACGAGTTCACCTGGGGTGGCACCCTGCTCGACTACAGCGAGGGGGGCGCCCAGATCTCGGCGGCCCTCGAGCTGGACATCGGCAGCACCGTGGTCTTCCGCTTCCAGCGCCCCGGCGACGCGGCCCCCATCGAGATCGAGGGTGTGGTCCGGCGCACGGCCAACGAGGACCGGACCTCGTCAGACGAGGTGAGCCTCGGCATCGAGGTCAGCCAACCCCTCTCGGACGTACCTCCCACGGAGTGAAGAGGCGCCCTGCCCCCTGGCAGCGCTACGCCTTCCAGTGCCCGTGCAGGTTGCAGTAGGCGCGCGCTACCGCCGCATCGGCATCGGCCTCGAACAGCGCCTCCGGAGCGTCGCCCGGAGCGAGGTGCTGGCGGTACACCGTGTTCCCGGCCACCAGCTCGATCCACTCGATGTAGTGCGCCTCCAGCATCGGATGCGCCACGGAGCCCACGCTGACCTTGAAACCACCCGCGACCTTCTCGATGACCGGCACGTGCTTCTCCGTCGCCGCGTCAACGGAGTTCTCGGTCATCAGCGCCATCGGCTGTCCGCAGCACACCAGCTGGCCACCGGCGGCGTGCAAGACCTCGACGATGTTGCCGCACAGCTCGCATTTGTAGACCTCTAGACGTTGTGTCATCTCTTTGCTCCTTGTCCCCAGGGTCCGGATGAACAGTAAACCATTTGGTATCGGGAGGAGGCCGCAGATTCACGTGGATGCACGCGGATGGACCGCGAGGCAAGTTCGGGGGCAGGTCAAGAGCCCGCCGCGATCAGCTGGAACTCCGCACGGAGCAGATCCGAGTCATCCGACGACGAGCCGACCCACAACGTGTGGCGCGTGGGCTCCACCACCCATTCGTGGCCAGAGGGATCGAACCAGGCCAACGAGCGCGCCGGCACGCGCAGGGTCAGCTGCCGGCTCTCGCCAGGATCGAGGGATACCTTGGTGAATCCGCGCAGCAGCTTGGCCGGCCGCTCGACCGCGGACTCGGGGAAGCCCACGTAGCACTGGACGACGGTCGCGCCCGCGCGGGCGCCGACGTTGCTCACCGTGACGCGGGCGACCACCTCGCCGTCGGTGGGGATCTGTGGTTGCTCGAGTTCGAGGGCCTCGAACGCGAAGCGCGTGTACGAGAGGCCGAATCCGAAGGGATGGGCGGGCCGCAGCCGCTGGTTCTCCATCCAGGTGTAGCCGTGGAAGTACCCGTACTCGGCGGTGGGCGCGGCAGGGTCGAACGAGGGCAGCTGGGACGAGTCCACCGGGATGGTGAAGGGCAGCCTCCCGCTGGGGTTCACCTCGCCGAAGAGGACGCGCGCCAGGGCGGTGCCGCCGGCCATGCCCGGGTACCAGGCCATGAGTATGGCCGGGGCAGAGGACTTCCACGGTTCCACCACGATCGCCGAGCCGCCCACGAGCACGACGACGGTGTTGCCATGGCGCGGGGCCAGGTCGGTGATGAGCGCCTCCTCGTCGGGCCGCAGCCTCAGCGAGCCCCGGTCCCCCCCACGCGAGACCCGCCGGGATCCCCCCGGTCGGTGGTTCGCGTTGAGGTTCTCGCCCTCGTCGTCGGGCCGGCGCCCGACCACCAGGACCACCGCGTCCGCGCCTTCGACCGCTGCGCGGGCGCGGTCCGGATCCCGGCCGCGGTCGAACACCACCTCGCCGTGTTCTCCCAGGTGCTCGCGCAGTCCGTCGAGGAAGGTCACCACCTCGGGGGGCGAGACCTGGCTGCTGCCGCGATCTCCGGTGTTGGGCGCGTCGGCCAGATCACCGATCACGGCCAGCTTGCGCACCGCCCCGGCGTCGAACGGCAGGACGTCGTCGTCGTTGCGCAGCAGGACCATGCTCTTCTCGGCCGCCTCCTGCGCCAGCGCGCGGTGCCGGGCACAGGCGATCAGCTCGCGGGGATAGGGCTGCGGGTCCTCTCGCGTGACCGTGCGCAACTTGGTCCTCACGACCCGGCGGGCGTTTCGGTCGATCACGCCGGCAGGCACCGACCCGGCCCGCACCGCTGCCAGCAGCTTGCGGCCGTAGTGCCTGGTGCGCGGCATCTCCACGTCCATACCGGCCAGGGCCGGCTCGACCGTGCCGTGGATGCCCCAGAGCCAGTCCGACGTGACGAACCCCTCGAACCCCAGGTCGCCCCGCAGCACCTCGTCGAGCAGCCACTCGCTGTGGCCGCACCAGCGCCCCCGCACCTTGTTGTACGCGCTCATCACCGACGCCACGTCCGCCTCCACGCAGCGCCGGAAGTGGGGCAGATAGACCTCCTGCAGCGTGCGATCGTCCAGCGTCACGTCCACGTAGAATCGTGAGTTCTCGATGCTGTTGAGGGCGAAGTGCTTGGCGCACGCCATGACGTTGTGCCGCTGCACCGCCGTCAGCAGCGCCACCCCCATCTCGCCGAGGTGGTGCGGGTCCTCGCCGTAGGTCTCCTGGGCCCGTCCCCAGCCCGGGTGCCGCAGCAGGTTGATGCACAGCCCCCCGAAGTAGTTCGCGCCCGTCGCGCGGACCTCCTGGCCCAGCGCGTCACCCACCCGCGCCTCCAGCTCCACGTCCCAGCTCGCCCCCCGCGCCATGGCCACCGGGAAGCACGTCGCCTTGCCCACCACCACCCCGCGCGGCCCATCGCTGAACGACAGCGGCGGAATCCCCCTGCGCTCATTGCGCCCCGCGTACATGTGGGGGAACCGGCCGTACAGGTACACCATCGCCCCCAGCCGGATCAGCAACGGGAATCCACCGTCCCCTGAGAGCTGGTGAACCTTCTCCTCCAGCGACATCCGGGCCATCAGCCCATCGACGATCTCGTCGAGCTCGTCCTCGTCGATGCCCTTGGGCCACGGATACGCCGCGGGGCTGACGTCGTGGCGGCGGTAGTGGTGGACGTACAGGCGCAGCGCGATCCAGAGCAGCAGGAGCGCACCGACCGCGCCAAGAACGATCTCCACGGGACCTCCCTGATCCAGGTCCTATCACACTCGCGATCCCGGGAACCGTGGGTACGGCCCATGCTAGGACTCCACGATGGCGATACTGGCGCTGATCAGACTCACCCTTTCGATCCGGATTCCGGATCGTCTTGCGCAGTCTTCGCCACAGATCTATCGATCTCCTCCGGAATCCGGATCGAATCGGGAGGTCTGTCGTGGGGAGGGGTAGAACGACGAACCCCCGGAACAATCGTCCGGGGGCTCATCCATCGATAAAAATATCGCTCAATCCAAGGGCGACCGGATTTGTGCTGCGGGGCTCTGCCCCGTCTGCACCAAATCCGGGCCAAAAACCTGCGCGCTTCGCGTCAGGTTTTTGGGTGGTCGGGGCGAGAGGATTTGAACCTCCGACTTCTTGCTCCCGAAGGGAAAAATCAGTCCTCCAAGGGGCCGATGTCACTGGATTTCGGAGGTTAGGCGAAAGCCGATTTTGGGCCAGATCGGGCCATTCTGGGCTGGGAATGACTAACCGTGACTATTCCTCCCGTGACTCGCTAGCGCTGGACCCTACCGGGGGCGCCGAGAGCGCGGCCGAGTCGCTCGGCGGTCATGATAACGGGCTCTCGCGTGCCCCCTCATCCTTTCGCAAGGGTATTGGCGAAGGAGAGGGCGCTACAATGCACCAACTCCCCGCGGCGACAAAGCGCGGGTGGACACTCGAAGATTCGGATCAACACGGAAAAGGAAATAAACATGCGAATCGCCGGCTCCGAGTTCGACATGGTGGAGATGGTACTGCGGCCCATCGGCGAGTCTGAGCTGCTTTGGAACGACCTTGACGACGTGCCGAGACCCGCACGTCCCGAGTATGACGAGATCACCGTCCGTGTGCCCAGTCGCGTCAACGTTCACATCCTGGACATGACGAAGCTGGTCCCGTCCGGTCAGAGTACTCTCTGCGATGCGGGCAGCATCTCTTTCGGCATCGACCTGCGCAGCCAGGTCAGGCTGGTGCTCAGGAAGGACGACGATCGGATCGTCGTGCACGACGACGAGAACCGGCTGATCCTCCAGCACCGACTCCGGATACTTAGGACGCTCACGGACTACCGCGGAGGATTCGAGCTGTGGTCGCGCCCGAACGACTATCGCCACATCGGACTGGGGTCGACCGCGTCCCTGACGTGCGCCGCGTCGTTGGCGGTGAACATCGCGCTAGGGAGTCCATTCAAAGATCGCGAGCTCGTGCGGCTCGACGCGAACAACTATGTCGAGTCGGACTCCGCGGGCGAGGTCCTTCTCCCCGGGCAATCCACGGGGGCTTCGGGCTGGGTCGCGTCCCGAGGGGGGCTCTGCGTCGTGGCCTCTGGGAACGAGTTGGTCTACCGGGGTGAGATGCCCGACGACTACCGCGTCATCATTGGCATCCCCGAACTGAAGGAGATTGTCGGTCGCGACTCAGGCAAGGGCATCGGCGATTCCGATGTCGAGATGCCGTTCTTGAACAAGCTTCGGCACTACGACCGCTTCAACGCGAGCAAGATCTGCTACTGGACTCTCATGGAGCTGATTCCTGCCGTCGCCGCCTCGGACATCGAGAAGTTCGGTGACGTCGTCTGGGACATGGTCCTGACGGGCAGCAAGGGAGTACCGACGATCCTCGCCCACGGGACTTATAAGCCGCTGGACTGCCTGCTCGCGCTGCGCGAGGCTGGTGTCGCCGCCGCTTTCGTCTCCTCCGTCGGACCATCGATCGTCACGATCGCATCCCCCGATCGGATCGAGGCGACCCTGGCCGTCTTCCGTTCGCACGGCTGCAACACCATCGAGACCAGCTTCGACAACCACGGTCTGGAGATCCTCGAGGGCGTAAGGTCGAAACCATGAAGCTCTGCGTAGGGGTGGCGGCACACCTCCCGAGCGTCGCGACGATTCTCGACGCGCTCCCCGAAGCCCCGTACGAGGCGTACTTTTCTTACGGCGCCCACCGTTTCGGCAGCGCGAGGAGCAGCGTTCACCAACCCTCGCCGGGCGAGCTTGAACAGGTCGTGGACCTGCTGCGTTCCAGAGGAACGGTGCCGAACGTCGTCCTGAACTCGGCGTGTTATGGCGGAGAGCAGTTCTCGCGTGGTTTCCTCGCGGACCTTCGCCGATGGTTCAACCAGATCGTTGGGCTCGGCATCCTCACCGTGACCGTCGCCGATCCGCACCTAGTCTCCACCATCCGTCGAGAGTGGCCCGACGTCCGTGTCGTTGTTAGCACCGTGGCCGAAGTCCGCACCGACGGCATGGCCGAGTACTATGACGAACTAGGGGTTGCGCGAATCGTGTTGAGCCCGGATCTGAACAGGGACCTCTCCGCGGTTCGCCGCATCTGCGATTCCTGCGACGCCGATGTCGAGTTGCTGGTGAACGAAGGGTGCATCTTCAAGTGCCCTTTCAGGCAATCCCATCACCGCTACAATGCCCACCGGAGCCGGGGGCAACTCCGAAGAGACTCCCGCGGGGAGGTGTTTCGCTACGTGGACCTGTGTGGCGAGATGTGTCGCGTCGATCCGAGCATGGTCACCGCCAGCCCTTTCGTCAGGCCTGAGGACATCGCTCTCTACGAGAGCCTTGGGGTGGAGTACTTCAAGGTCGCGGGGCGGAACATGCCCGTCGATTGGATCGTCAACACGGCGGCTGCGTACCAGAACAGAAGCTACCGGGGCAATCTCGTCGAGCTTCTCAACTCGAAGGAGTTCCTGCGAGACGAAATCCTCATCGATAACGAGTCCCTGCAGGTCGACTTCGCGCCATGAAGCTGGTCGTTGGCACCAATGGCGAGCGCGATTTCACCCGAGCGGTCCTACGCGCGTCGGAAGGCGGCGTCGACGAGGTCTACCTGTCGGTCCTGGCATCGCGGTACTCGTCAGGGAGGCCGAACGTACACGATGTCGGCTTCGGGGAGCTGCAAAAAACCGCCGTCTTGGCGCGCCGACATGGGGTGCGCGTCTCGGTCGCCTTCAATGCCCCATGCTACTCGGGGCGGGAGACCCAAGCGGATTTTCGCCGGGAGTACCTCGATCTGCTCGATCGGGTCACCGAGTGTGGTGTCGAGCGAGTCATCCTCTCGCACCCGGTGATGGTGATTCTGACGAAGCGCGAGCGGCCGGCGATACACGTGACGGTCTCGAGCTTCAACATGATCGACAGCGTGGAGAGCCTCGCGTACTTCGCGGACATGGGGGCCGACCGCGTCGTCCTGGCCGCCGAGGTGAACCGCCACCTCAACACGCTGACCGAGATGGCGCGCCGTTTTCGCGAGCTGGAACTGGAGATACTCGTCAACAACGGCTGTGACTATTACTGTCCGTTCGAGTTCGCCCACGGCTCCTGTCAAAGCCATGGTCACGAAAAGCACGCCACGGGCCGGAAGCAGTATCCGAAGGAGTGCGTGCGAGGCTTGCTTGAGCAGCCCTGGCGCCTGTTGATGAGCCCCTTCGTTCGGCCCGAGGACCTCGAAGCCTACGAGGGCGCCGGCGTCCGCTACTTCAAGTTGGCCGGCCGCAACACCAACCGGGATTGGATGGAGAACGTCGTCGACGCCTACCAGAGGCGCCGCTACGACGGGAACATCGTGGACATCCTGAACCGCACGTACAGCCTCTCCACCTTCAGGCGCCCAAACAGGGTGCTGATGGTCCCCAACCCACGATTGTGCGGATTGCTGGCAGAGGTGTCGAGCTGCGCCGGGCACGCCGAAATGTCCGAGGTCTGTCGCAGAACGTACCGCGATGTGGTCGAATCGGGAGCCAACGGATGAAGAGGCTCGTCCTATCAATCGCGGGCTATTCCGCCAGCGGGAAGACGACTGTCGCGGGGTTGCTCCGTGAGCACGCCACCGTGTTGAGCGTCGGAGAGGTCGTGAGAAAGCGACTCGCCCGGACCGCGGGTTCGGAGTGGAGGCGCGTCGGATACACCGACATCGAGCAAGCGATGGCGAAGGACGGCGCATTCGTGGCGTTGTGCCTCCTGGATGCGGTGTCCGCAATGGACGGGATCGTGATCATCGAAGGCGCCAAGAACCGGAGTGACCTTGCGCTGATCCACGAGATGTCGGTAGTCCGATACCTCTCTGTGTTCGCATCGCGGGAGACCAGGTTTCGCCGACTTGTGCAACGAGCGCGGCGAGACCGTCCCCCCACGATCGGAGAGCTGCGTCGTCGGGATCTGCGCGAGACCGAGTACGGCTTGAGAGAGCTGGTACTGACCGGCGACGTGTTCGTCGAAGCCGAGTGGTCGGACCTCCTCGTACAAATGGCGAGGCTCACCGCCTTGTTGGAGGATGACGACGATTCCATGGCACAATCGCTTGGCAAGGCGCTGGAACGGAAGCACGGAGACGAATCCATGTCGGAGAGGAGAAAGGAAGCGAAACGCAACGACGAGAGGGCGATGCGAGAGGAATACTGGATCGAGGAGGTATCGGCGACGGAGGCTCGATACGAACAGGGGAGGACGCCGTGGGACATCGGACGGCCCGACGCGAACCTGCGGGAGAGGGTTGGGGCGCTGGCGGCGCGCGGCCAGAAGGTGCTCGAGGTCGGCTGCGGCACCGGCACGGACGCGGTCTGGCTGGCCGAACAAGGGTACGACGTGGTGGCGATCGAGGTGGCCTGCGTGGCACTGGGGATCGCACGCGAGAGGGCACGCAGAGCGAACGTGAGCGTCCGGCTCGAGTCCACCGACTTCCTCGGCGACGCGGTCCACGGGAGCCCGTTCTCGCTCGTCTACGAGCGCGGGTGCTTCCACGCGATCACGAACGGCGACGAAAGGAGGAGGTTCGTCGCCGCCGTGGCCAAGAACCTCGACGTCGGCGGCCATTGGCTCACCCTCTCGGGGAACGCTGACGACACCAACTGGCAGGGCCCCGGGCCCACGTGCATCACGGCGACGGAGCTCGTCTCCGCCGTCGAGCCGAGCTTCGAGGTACTCTCACTCCGCGCCGGTCGTTTTGACGACAGTGAAAGCGAACCCGCCGCCTGGATAGGCCTGTTCCGTCGGCGGTCGTCCGCGCCGTGAGGGCTCGCCATCTTGTCAGACTCCTCGCAGCCGGGGACGGCGATGAACTGCTACGATGAGGTCGATCGCCGCCCTCCGCCAACCCAACGAGTGAACGCCCTTGAGCCCAACCCCCGCAACCCGCTCTCGATCGAAAGGACACTGACCGATGCCCGAGAAATCCACCGGCGAGTGTCTCTACTCAATCTGGAAGGTCGAGGGGAACGACCTCGCCGAGCTCCACCTCGGACACGCGGCGGTACTGTTCCAGCTTCGCCAGCACCTTACGACCCCCGGCAACAGCGCCACCATCATCCTTCAGCCTCGTGAATCCTATGGTGTAAAGCCCGACATCACATCGCGTAACACGCGCGCCTACAAAAGATTCTTCGAGCTCGCCCTGTCGCACAGCGAGGGCGGCCGCGATCGACCATACGACGTGTCGGTTCGATTCGCCGCCGACTTGCTCGGCGATCACGGGAACAAGGCCATCAAGACGCTGGTTCGAGAAGCACTGGTAAATGTCGACATCCTGATCGACCGGCTAGCGACCGGCGTCAGTGACCGCGAGTTCAAGCTCCTCGTAGAAGATGCTTTTCCGAACTCCAAGTTCCCGCCCGCGGACCTCCGCCACGCCCTGAAGAAAGCGCAGGATAAAGGGGGGCACGAGACGCGCTTCGAAGGACTCGCCCTCGAGTCGACCACCATCCTCTGCGTCCTCGCCGAGCAAGGTGAGCTTGTGATCGCCGGAAAGCGTCATGATTTCAAGTACGGCTATTCGGACATGGTGATCCGTCTCCTCGGCCGCGATCCACTTCGGTCGAGCTTCGTCGACAACATCCCTGACCCGCGTTCAGGGGCTCCCATGGAAACCCGCGCAGGTAGTCCGATTTTACTGACCGCTTCCCAGAGCGACGTGGAAGACGCCCTCTGTTATCGGAAAACCCGAAAGGGAGTCGATGGCCTAGCCCCGTACTGGGAGGGTGTCGTGGTACCCGCAGGCGGCGGGTGGCTGTTCGGTAGGACAATCGCCCAATTTAAGGATCTCACGGCGGAAGAGCTCGGTGATAGCGACGTCTGGTCGGAGGTCGCGAGCGCGATTCTTGCTAGTCTCTCCAGCTTTCGCAGAGCCAGCAAACGCGCATACGTGAAGTCACGCGGAGACGCCCTACATTTCAGCGCCGAGCGCTGCCTGCGGCACTTGCAGGAGAGGTACGACTCCGCCGCAGTACCGATCTCAGAGAACGCGACGAACCAGCCACTGGAGTATCGTGGCGAGTACATCGATCTCCAAGACATGGCGATGAACCACACCAAGGGGATGTGGAAACAGCCGAAGCGTGCGACGCCCACAATCGGAAACGTCACCAACCTGTTTGGCGCTTGCCGCGATATCGATGTCCTCAGCTACTTCACGTCAAAGCGCTATCGAGATCACCACATCCACGTTGCGAATACCCTATACGCGGGCCAGATCCTGCAAGATCTAAAAGTGGGCGGCAAGCCGATCCACGAGCAGATCGCTGATGCCTTGGGGTGGAAAGGCGCCTGGGCTCCGAGAGCCGTCGAGTCTGCATGGACGTACGCCGCCCTTCTGCACGACCATTGCTACCCAGTGTCGTTCGCGCTCGCCAACGCCGCACGGTTATCTGCGCTGTCGAAACACTTCGTCGGGGGCTCCACGGAGGCACTCCGCGAGGCTTTCAAGCACGCCATGACGAACCTCCTCGGGCCGACTCTCGGAGCGATCGTCGAGACGTTGCTCGAAGGAGAGAGCCAGGACTCGGCACTCGGCGAACTCGGCGGGATGCTGACCACGTACTTCGGAAGCGAGTTGGCCATCCAGGGTCGGTCGATCTCCGGCACGGACGCTCTCTTCGATCACGGCGTTCTCGCTGCGATCAACCTGCTGGACACGGCGGAGATCAAGAACCGAAAGGAACGCATCGTGGACGATCCTGCGGCCGTCGTCTTCGAGGCTGCCCGGGGGATCGTTTTTCACAACTTGGCGGTCACTCCAGGTATGGACGGCCAAGAGCTACCTGTCGAGATCTCCTTCCTGGACAATCCGATCGGCGCGCTGCTCGTCTTGTGCGACGAAATGCAGGAGTGGGGGCGCACGAGCCTCGGGCCGCATGGCTTCGAGACGATGATCAGCGAAATGGTGCTGCGGCCCGTCAGCGGCGATGCTTTGGACGGTGACGTACTACACTGCCAGTTCGACTACGAACACTCGGACGAAAAGGGCTTCTACGAGTGGAACTTCGACCTGTTTGCGCAGGGCAAGACGCAGAACCTGAAGAGGTTGTCCTTCGAGGGAACGGATTTTCCCAAGAGGTTCGAATTCTCCATCGGGATTGACGGGATGGGGGTGGAGCTGAGGAAAGAGTAGACGTTGCGCGGGCAGCGGGCGGCACTTGGCGAACTCGGCGTGGGTTGCTCAGGTTGTGAGGTCATGCCCCACGAACGCTCCATCGTCTGCGGCAATGGGATCGGGCACACCGGGACCGATGGTATCGGGGCTTGCCGAGGTCGCGTGGCGGTGGCCTTTGATTCGGCTGCGGAGGTTCAGGACTGATCTCGCTGGCCGCGAGGCGGGTGCGGTCGTGCTGCTGGCGATGGGGCGAGCCGCGGGCTGGCGGCTACACCCACGGATCGTTGTCAATGTAGGGATTCAGCGGTCCGTCGGCGTAGGCTTCGCGAGGGAAGGGTAGGACGCTGGGGTGGTAGAATTGGTGGGCAACCTCGTCGGCGAAGAATCGGCCGGTGGGGGTGAGTTGGATGTGGGTGCCCGCGGTCTCGATTAGTCCGGCGTCGATGAGTCGCGCCATCTTGGCCGGGAAGACGTCGGCGAGGGGCGCGCCGGTCTGTTGCTCGTAGGCGCCGCGGTGGACGTCCTTGTTCTTGAGTGGGAGGATCAGGCACCAGCGGATCTGTTCCTCGCGAGTTCGTACGACGCCGCGGTTCACCGGTAACTGGCCCGCGGAAACGGCCTTGTAGTACTCCTGAAACGACAGCGTGTTGAGGCCGAAGCGGTCGCGTAGGCTGGAGAAGGCCGTCAAGCCGAATCCGATCTCGTCGTAGAGCAGGCAGCACTGGTTGAAGGCGTAGTGCGAGTAGTGCTGCGGTTTTTTTGCGAACACGCGCCCGATCACCTCGTGCCATCCGGCGTCGAACAGCATGCCGCGGGCGATCGCCTTGGCCGCGGTCGTCTCTTCGACCGAAGGCAGGATCTCGTGTTGCATCTCGAGTTGACGGGTGATGGTCCCCGTGCGGTCCCCGTACGGGATGACCTTCAGCCGGTAGAGCTGAATCTCTTCGGTGCCGAGCGAAATGACCTGCTCCATGTGGCGGACCCAGGCGTCGATCGTCAGCCCTGGGTAGCCGAAGATGAGCTCTACGTTGAGCGTGAAACCGGCCTCTCGGGCCGCCCCCAGGGCGGCGATCGAATCGGCTACCGTGTGGTCGCGGTTCATGCGGCGCAGGATGTCGTCGCTCATGGCCTGGATACCGATGGTCAAGCGGTCCACACCGTGGGCGCGCATCAGCGAGAGCCGCTTCTCGCCGTCTGGGCCGAGAATTGTGGTCGGATCGTGGTCGACCGAGTACTGGGTGCACGCCGACATGTCGACGCGGCGGTCCACGGCGGCGAGGAAGCGCTCGAACTGGGCTGGGCTCAAGCTGGTTGGAGTGCCGCCGCCGACCAGGATCGTGCGAGCCCTGAAGCGCTCTACGCCGAGGCGCGCGGCATACAGATCCATCTCCCGCTCCAGCGTATCGAGGTAGCGGTCCTTCTCCTCGGCTTGCTCGCCGAGCTTGGCCGGGTAGTGGCAGAACACACACTGGCGGCTGCAAAATGGCAGGTGGAAGTACAGGTCGAACAGGTCGTCCGCCGGGGTCTCGTAGGTCGCGAACAGCACCTCCTCGTCGATCGGCGGGATCATCGTGATTGGCGGATAATGGACCGCGGGCACAAAGCCGCCGTCAAAGCACACAAGCCCCATGCGCTGCCACCGGCGCAGCTCCTCGACGCGCGGCTGGGCCGCGGCTACCAACTCGGCGGAGTTGCGGGATCGCATGGGTCTGCCGGCTCCTCGCGCGGTTACACGGGTACGAAAAGGCGTGTCGAAGCGCCTCCGCAAAGTATACCCTCGACAGCCCGGCCCGGAAGGAAACGCCCCGTGGCGCCGAACACCCATCGAGGAGGCCCCTGTGCTGGCGGCGTTCTGCTAGCAGCCGTGGCGCAACCGCTTCTCGATCAGGTCATTCTCGCGGTCATAGGCAATCTTGAGGTGTTCCCCGGCGATCCTGATTTTGTCCTTAACAGCCCGTTGATCTATCCACCCGCAGCGGTTGGTACGAGCGATCGGCTCTGT
>CAYRNR010000127.1:0-25987 GCA_964425605.1 uncultured Rickettsiales bacterium
GTGGCTTCCTTGACCATCTCGGCCGCGGCCTTGAAATCGGACACGTCCGCCTCGAGGGCCGTCGCCTTGCGGCCCATGGCCTGGATCTCCTCGGCCACGGCGTTGGCGCCGGACATGTCGCCGACGTCGTTGAGCACGACGTCCGCGCCCAGGGAGGCCAGCTCCAGGGCGATGGCCTTGCCGATGCCGCGTCCGCTACCCGTCACGAGCGCACGATTTCCAATCAGTTCCATCGAAAGTTCCTCCGGTAGGGATTCAGCCCCGCGCCCCGCGCGAGGGCAGGAAAAGCAGTATGTATGTCCATCCCGCGGAACTGTCAATTCCGCGGGGAGCTCGGCGGGGGTGGCTCAGGCCCTGCGGCGAACCAACGCGGCGATCGCCAGGGTGAGCAGCGCGGCCCAGGTACCGTGGCTGGCCGCCCCGGACGAGCTGCATTCACAGCCGGATTCGGACGTGAGATCGTCCGTGTCGTCGTCGTCGAAGGGGATGTCCGAGTCGTCGTCATCGCTGGAGACATCGTCGTCGTCCCCGACCGTGTCGTCGTCGTCCCCGACCGTGTCGTCGTCGTCGTCGTCGTCGTCGCCCACCGTGTCGTCGTCGTCGTCGTCACCCACCGTGTCGTCGTCGTCGTCGCCGCCGCACTCGTCGTCGAGCTCGTCGGCGAGGCCGTCGCAGTCGTTGTCCAGGCCGTCGAAGCAGTCCTCGGTGGCGCCGGGATTGACCGTCAGCTCGGTGTCGTCGCAGTCCCCGTCGCATTCGTTCCAGCCGTCACCGTCGTCGTCGAGCTCGTCCGCGGGGACGACGCCGTCGCAGTCGTTGTCCAGGCCGTCGCAGGCTTCGGCGGCTGCGGGATGCACGGTGGCGTCCAGGTCGTCGCAGTCGCCGTCGCAGGTGGCGTAGCCGTCGGCGTCGGTGTCGTCGAGGTTGGCGCCGGGATCGTCGTCGTCGCAGTCCCCATCGCAGGTGGAGTACCCGTCGCCGTCGGCGTCGTCGAGGTTCATCGCGGCGTCGCTGTCGTCGCAGTCGCCGTCACAGATCCTCCAGCCGTCGGCGTCGGCGTCCGCCTCGGTGACGGGGACGACCCCGTCGCAGTTGTTGTCGAGACCGTCGCAGAGCTCGGCGGCGCCCGGGAAGACGCTGGCGTCGTTGTCGTTGCAGTCGCCACCACAGGCCGTGAAGCCGTCACCGTCGTTGTCGGTGTTGACGTACTCGTCCACCAGGCCGTCGCAGTCGTTGTCCACGCCGTCGCACTGCTCGGGCGCCCCTGGGTAGGTGAGCGGATCCGCGTCGTCGCAGTCGCCGAAGCACACCATCCAGCCGTCGCCGTCGCCGTCGACCTCGTTCGCCGGGACGTCGCCGTCGCAATCGTTGTCCAGGCCGTCACAGATCTCGGGCGCGCCGTCGAAGATCTGCGGATCGGTGTCGTCGCAGTCGCCCGCGCACTCGGACTGGCCATCGCCGTCGTCGTCCACGTTCTCCTGGGTCGTGACGTCGCAGTCGTTGTCCAGGCCGTCGCAGATCTCCTCGGCGTCGGGGTGGATCGCGTCGTTGGTGTCGTCGCAGTCGCCGTCGCAGATCATCCAGCCGTCGGCGTCGCCGTCGGCCTCGTCGGCCGGGACGTTGCCGTCACAGTCGTTGTCCGCGCCGTCGCAGATCTCTGCGGCCCCGGGGTACGTGTCGTCGTCGTAGTCGTCACAATCCCCGTCGCACGGGGTGTACCCGTCGCCATCGAGGTCGAGGTTGGTCTCCTCGTCCACCACGCCGTCGCAGTCGTTGTCGATCCCGTCGCACTGCTCCGGTGCGCCGGGGTGGATGGAGGCGTCCGCGTCGTCGCAGTCCCCGTCGCACTCGATGACACCGTCGCCGTCGTCGTCGATCTCGTCGGGCTGCACGACGCCGTCGCAGTTGTTGTCCTCGCCGTCGCACAGCTCGGGCGCGCCGGGGTAGGTCTCGTCGTCGTCGTCGTCGCAGTCCCCGTCACAGGTGGAGAAGCCGTCGGCGTCCGCGTCGGCCTGGGAGAGATCGGGGTTGTTGTCGTCACAATCTCCCGCGCAGGTGGAGAACCCATCGCCGTCGAGATCCGCGAGGTTGAGGGCGGCGTTGGTGTCGTCGCAG
Source organism: uncultured Rickettsiales bacterium (assembly GCA_964425605.1). Lineage (GTDB taxonomy): Bacteria > Myxococcota_A > UBA796 > UBA9615 > CAYRNR01 > CAYRNR01. The sequence goes on from CAYRNR010000127.1 coordinate 2,116, forward strand.
TCACCCGCGCACTCCGAGGCGCCGTCGCCGTCGTCGTCGTAGTCGTCCGAGTGCAGGGTGCCGTCGCAGTCGTTGTCCAGCCCGTCGCAGCCGATCTCGTTGGCGCCGGGGTTGACCGCGCCGGTGGTGTCGTCACAGTCCGTGTGGTCCAGGACGTGGTTCGGCGGCTGGTTGCACGCCTGGTTGGCGGCTGCGCTCGCGTCGCCGTATCCGTCGCCGTCCATGTCGGGGAACCAGTCCTGGTAGGTCAGGCCCTCGTCCACGGTGCCGTCGCAGTTGTTGTCCAGGCCGTCGCACAGCTCGGTGGCGCCGGGGTAGACCGTGGCGTTCCCGTCGTCGCAGTCGCCGTTGCATTCATCGACGCCGTCGCCGTCGTCGTCCACCTCGTCACCGTGGAGCGCGCCGTCGCAGTCGTTGTCGATGTAGTCGCACGCGCCCTCGGCCGCGCCGGGGTGGATGCTCGCGTCGCCGTCGTCGCAGTCGCCGTTGTTCTGGACGTGTCCTGGCGGCGCCGCGCAGTCGTTGACGGCCACCCCGCCCGCGTCTCCATACCCGTCGCCGTCGCCGTCGGGGTAGTAGTCCGCCATGGTCAGGCCGTCGTCGGCGATCCCGTCGCAGTCCTGGTCCAGGCCGTCGCAGACCTCGGCGGCGCCCGGGTTCACCGTGGCGTCCGCGTCGTCGCAGTCGCCGTCGAGGGCGGCATACCCAGGCGGTGCCGTGCAGGCCTCGACCGTGTCGCCGGCGACGCCGTAGCCGTCGCCATCCACGTCTCCGTAGAAGGTGACCAGGACGCCCTCGTCGATGTCGCCGTCGCAGTCGTTGTCCGCGCCGTCGCAGATCTCGTTCGCGCCCGGGTTGACGTTCGGGTCGTCGTCGTCGCAGTCGCCGTCGTCCTCGGTGTACCCGTCGCCGTCGTCGTCGAACAGGTAGGTGCCCTCGTCGATGTCGCCGTCGCAGTCGTTGTCCAGGCCGTCGGCGATCTCCGGAGCGCCCGGGTAGACCTCGTCGTTCATGTTGTCGCAGTCGCCGTCCAGCACGCCGTACCCGTCGTGGTCGTAGTCCGGGTTGGGCGGGCCGCCCCCGCCGTACGCGCCCACGTCGCTGCGCGAGCCGTCGTCGTCGTACAGCGTCGGTGCGCCGGTGTCGATGAGGGGGCTGCCCTCCGCCAGCGCCAGGTCGTCGTTGCCGCAGTTGCCGTCGGCGGTGTAGTCCACGAACTCCGGATCCGCGGTGTAGTTGGTCGCTGGTACGGTGTTGATCAGGCCGCTGAAGTCGGCCGCCGTGTTCTCCCAGAAATCGTTGTAGTAGAGGTTGTACGAGACGCCCGTCGGGGACATGTACACCCCGTCCCCCTCCTCGGCCCAGGCCATGATGTTGTTGGTCAGGCCCAGGGTGGAGTAGGCGTCCACGTACAGGTGGCCCCCCTGGCCGGCCGGGCCGGCGTTCTCCACGAACGTGTTGTTGATCATCGACGGATCGGAGCTGTACATGTACACACCCCCGCCGTACGCGCCTGCCTCGTTGTCCTGGATGATGTTGTTGCCCAGGTAGGCCGAGGTCACGTCATACATGTACAGGGCGCCGCCGTACTCCGCGGAGTTGTGACAGAAGGTGTTGCGGTAGAAGTAGTCGTCTCCGTACATGGACTGCAGGTAGACCGTGCCGTAGTACCCGTAGTTGTCGGTGAAGGTGGAGTCGGACACGGTCAGGTCCGAGTAGTACGCGTAGAGGGCTCCGCCGTAATTGGACGCGTAGTTGCCCTCGAAGCTGCTCGATTCGACGAGTACGTCGCTGTAGCTGTCCACGAACAGGCCGCCGCCGTGGGTGGCGGAGTTCTGCTCGAACCGGCACCGCCGGAACGTGGGCTCGGTGTAGTAGTACGTGTACTGGGGGTACGAGCCGCTGTTGCGGTAGAAGTGCGTGTCCTCGAACAGCGGGCTGGCGTAGTGGTAGATGTACGCCGAGTAGCTGGGGCAGTAGAGGATACGGCAGTCGGAGATGGTCGGATCGGAGCTCACGATGTAGAGCCCGTACGAGTCGTTGGTCCACACGGACATGGACTCCAGCCGCGCGTCCGACGTCTCCCCGTTGTCCCAGTTCACGCTACCGGACCAGCCGCCGATGTAGGTGACGTCCTTGCCCAGGGTGCCGCGGATGGTGACCTCGAGGCCGCCGTAGTCCACGTTCTCGTCGTACACCCCGGGCTGCACGACGATGACGTCACCGCTGGAAGCCCAGGACAGGGCCTCGACGATGCTGCGGGTGTCGCCGTCGCCCCGCTGGGAGACCACCCAGTCCGCGCCCGCGACGTCGCCGACGAGGTCGCCGCCGGTGTACCCCATGTCCGACCGGCTGGCATCGGCGTCGGGCACCTCGAGGGCGCCGGCGTCGATACAGGGACTGTTCATCGCCAGGGTGAGGTCGTCGTTGTTGGGATTGTGGTCGTCCACGAACGTGGCGAACTGGGGGTCCACGCCGATGTTGCCGTGCAGGCCGGTGTGGTCGCTCAAACCGCCACCGTACTCGCCGTCGTAGTTGCCGTAGACGTCGTTGTTGGCGATGTAGATTCGCGCGACGTTGGCGTCGTAGTCGCTGTAGATCCCCTCGCCGTCGGAGCTGAAGGCGATGACGTTGTTCACCACCGCGCTGCCGTTGTAGTAGCTGGCGTACACCCCCCCGCCCGAGGTGGACGCCTCGTTGCCCACCAGGGTGTTGTTCGCCACGAGCAGGTGGCTGTAGTAGTCGATGTAGAGGCCGCCGCCGTAGGAGGCCTCGTTGCCGTTGAGCAGGTTGTGCGACACGTGCGCCTGGGTGTCGTAGGTGTACAGGGCGCCGCCGTAGGCCGCGTAGTTGCTCGCGAAGGTGTTGCCGTCGATCAGGGCCGGGCTGGACATGGAGTTGAGGCTGATGGTGCCGTAGTAGCCGCTGTTGTCGCTGAAGGCGCAGCCCTCCACGTTCAGCTCCGAATAGTACCCATAGATGGCGCCGGCGTGGTTCGAAGCCACGTTGCCGTCGAACACCGTGTCGGTGACCTCCACGTCACAGTAGCTGTCGATGTACATGCCACCACCGTGGGTGGCGGTGTTGTCGCGGAACGTGCAGCCGTCCACCGTCAGGTCCACGTAGTAGTACGAATAGAAGGGGTACGAGCCGGAATTCTCCTCGAAGAGGCAGTTGCGATAGGTCGGACTCGAGTAGTGGTAGTTGTACGCCGAGTAGCTGTAGTTGAACCGGAACCAGCAGTCGGTGAACGTGGGGCTGGAGCTGACGATGTAGGCGCCATACGAGCCCTCGGACCACAGGGTGAAGCCCTCGATGTTCACGGCCTCGCCGCCGTCCATGTACACCGCGGCGCTCGTACCGCCGCTCGATCCCGCCAGGACCGTGACCTCGGCCTCGGCCAGGGACTCCACGGTGGCGTCCACGCCCTGGATGTCCACGTTCTGGTAGTACACGCCCGGGTACACCAGGATGTCGTCTCCGTGGTTGGCCACCGCGAGGGCGTCGTTCAGGTTTCGGTAGTCCCCGTTGCCGAGCTGGGACACCACGATGTCGTAGCCCGCCGGCGGGGCCATCTCGTCGTCACCGCCACCAAAACCCAGGTCCGAGACCGTGCCGTCGGCGTCGAGGAATGCGGGCGCCCCGGCGTCCACCAGCGGTGAACCGACCTGCAGCGTCAGGTCGTCGTCGGCGAGGTCTCCGTTGAAGGTGTAGGCCGTGAAGACCGGGTCCACGGACACGTTCCCGTGGCGGTCTGTCTGGTCCGCGTAGTAGCCGCCGTAGTTCCCGTCCGCGTGGTCGTACAGGTCGTTGTGGACCATCTGCACGCGGCTGGAGGAGTCGGACGCGTAGATGCCCTCGCCGTTGGTGGAGTGGGCGATGATGTTGTTGGCGATCAGGTCGTTGTTGTACGAAGCGATGTGGAAACCGCTGCCCGTGCCGTAACACGTCGAGCCGACGATGGTGTTGTTCAGGATCGTCGCGCGCGTGTAGTAGTCGAGATAGAAGGCGCCCCCTGCCGTGTTGGCCGCGTTCTCGACGATCTGGTTGTCGGCGACGTACAGGGGCGTGTCGTAGATGTAGAAGGCGCCCCCGTACTCGGCGTCGTTGTCGAAGATCACGTTGTCCCGGACGCTGACCGGAGCCCAGGTGCCCGAGGAGATGGCGATGGTGCCGTAGTACCCGTCGTTGCCCTCGAAGTGGGAGTTGGTCAACTCCAGGCCGGAGTAGTACATGTACAGCGCGCCGCCGTAGTTGCTGGCCTGGTTGTCGAGGAACGTACAGCTGTCCACGGTCACGTCGTTGTACGCGTCGATGTACATGCCGCCGCCGTGGGTGGCGGTGTTGTTCTGGAAGGTGCAGCCGGTGAACGCGGGCTCGTTGTAGTAGTACATGTACACGGGGTACGAGCCGCTGTTGTCCTCGAACGTGCAGTCCTCGAACGTGGGGTTCGAGTAGTGGTAGATGTACGTCGCATAGCTGGTGTTGTCGGCGATGACGCACTCACGGATCACCGGCGACGAACTCTGGATGTACAGGCCGTAGGTCCCCCCCGTGACCGTGAACCCGTCGAGCACCGCGTCGGCGCTCTCCCCGTTGTCGAAGTTCACGCCGGTGCTGCTGCCGAGGATCGTCGTGACCGACGGACCCGACGTGGAGATGACGGTGATGTTCTTGCCGTCGAAGTCCACGTCCTCGCTGTAGATCCCCATCTCCACCGACACGATGTCGCCATCCACGGCGTCGTCGATGGCGGCGTTGATGGTGGAGTAGCCGACGCCCCACTGGGAGACGGTGAGGGTGGCCGCGCCCGCCGAGGTTGGTTGCGCCAGGAGCGCGAAGGTCACCAGCGACAGGAGGGCCATGGTACGGACGTGATCTCGGTGCATGTTGTGTCTCCCCGACGGAAATGCGTTGGCTCGCGCGATCCTATCTCAACGCGCGTTGCTCACGCCCCGTTTTTCTGCCCGGGAGCCGCCAGGAAGGCCTTCACCGCGGCGAGGATCGCATCGCGGGACTCGGTCACGACATGGGCCGGCGGCAGGGAGTTGAGGAAGACGCGGCCGTAGCGCTGGCTGTTCACCCGCGGATCGAGGATCACCACCACGCCGCGGTCGGTGCGGCTGCGGATCAGGCGGCCGAATCCCTGGCGGAAGCGGATCACGGCCTGGGGGAGGGAGAGCTCGGCGAAGGGGTCCCCTCCCCTCGCCTCGATGAGCTCCGCGCGGGCGCGCTGGACCGGGTGCGTGGGGACTCGGAACGGCAGTCGGGTGAGCAGGACACTCGACAGGGCCTCGCCGGGCACGTCCACCCCCTCCCAGAAGCTGTCCGTGCCCAGCAGGACCGCCTTGCCGCCCGACCGGAACTCGTCCAGCAGCCGGCCGCGCTCCATGGTGCCCTGGGCCAGGACCCGATACCCCTTCAGCCGCTGTTCGGCGGTGCCCTGGACGCGCTGGAGGAGCCGGTAGCTGGTGAACAGGACGAACGTGCGGCCGTGGGCGGCCTCGACCAGCTGGCAGATGAAGGACTCGGCGGCCTGGACGAAGGCGGGTGACCTGGGATCCGGGAAACCGCGCGGCACGCCCACGAGGACCTGCTCGCTGAAGTCGAAGGGGCTGGGGAGGTTCGCTGTGACGGTCCGCTCGTGGGTGAGGGTGCCGTCGACGATGCCGATGCGTTGCATCAGGTAGTCGAACCGCTGGTCGACCGTCAGGGTGGCCGAGGTGACGACCACCGCGGGCACGGCGTCGAGGACGCGTTCCCGGATCAGGGGAGCCACGTCCACGGGGCAGCTGCAGAACCGTGGCCGCAGCGCGCCCCGGCGCGTTCGATCCACCTCGATCCAGCGGCAGGTGTCCTCGTTCTCCTCGATGGCCGCACCGAGGGCGCGGATCGAGCGCGTGATCCGGTCGTGGCAGGAGCGCAGGTCGAAGTAGAGCTGGATCTCCCGCTCCATCCAGCTCGGCGGGAGGCGCTCCACGGCCTTGCGGACGCGGCCGAGGGCGGAGGACACGCTCCCCAGCAGGGACACCAACCGCTCCACGTGGTCCACGAGGGGGCGCACCGGAGGCGGCATGGAGGCGAGCAGGGCCGGGAACCTGTACGCGCGCTCTTCGGTACCCTCGCCGCTGCCGTGAACCAGCGTGCAGATCGCCTCCACGGCGGTGGGCAACTCCTCACGAGCCCTGTTCACCGCCGGCGCCAGACGGCGCTGAAGCATCTGCCGGATGGGCCCCCCCTCGTCGGGCAGGCGCCGATCCAGGCGCTTGAGCAGGCCGCTGCGACGCCCGGAACGGGGCACGATACGGCCGAGCAGCCGCTCGATGCCCACCGACGTGACGGTGGTGGCGAGCTGGTCGGACGCCACCTCCTCGAGGTGGTGCCCCTCGTCCAGGACCAGCGCCTCGTACCCGGGCAGGGCGCCGCTGTCCCCGGACGCGTGCTTGAGGTTCAGGTCGGCCACCAGCAGGTGGTGGTTGACGATCAGCACGTCCGCCGAGGCCGCGGCGCGGCGCGACTGGTAGTAGAAGCAGTCCTGGAAGTGAGCGCAGCGGGAGCGCAGGCACTGGTCGGCGTCGCTGCGCACCATCTCCCACAGATCCGTCAGCGGGACGTTGGGCAGGTCCGAGCGGCTCCCGTCCCGGGTGCTCTCGACCCACGCCGCCATCTGCTCGAGGAAGGCCTGCTCCGAGGGGGTGTAGATCTGCTGCTCTCCGACGAGGGTCTCGAGCTTGCGCCGGCACAGGTAGTTGCCGCGGCCCTTGACCATGGCCGCGGACAGCGGGCCGACCAGGTCCCGGACCAGGGGGATGTCCTTGTGGAGCAGCTGACCCTGGAGGTTGATCGACGCCGTGCTCACGGCGACCCGCACGCGGTTGGTCAGGGCGTGCTCGGCCAGGGGCACCAGGTAGGCCAGCGACTTGCCCGTGCCCGTGCCCGCCTCGACCAGCGCGATCCCGGCGTCGTTGATCACCTCGGTGCAGTGCCGCGCCATCTGCGCCTGGGACGGCCGGCATTCGTACCCCTCGAGGTGCTCGGACAGCTCACCGCCCTCGTCGAAGCGCGCGGCGATGCGGTCCGCGTCCAGGATCGTGTGGCGGCCACGCTGGGGTTCCACGACCACGTAGACCGCCTCGACGCCGTTGTCCACGATGAAGAACGCGATCCCGTCCTGTCCGAACCGCGAGGCCAGCGAGAGGTCGGCGTCGCTCGGCTGGAGTTCGCCGCTGGGGTGGTTGTGGAGGACCACCTCACCCGCCCTGGGCACCCCCAGCAGCGCCGGCACGGCCTCGGCGCTGCCGCGGCAGTGGACCTCCACCTCGTCCACGCGCCCGCCGTCACCGAGACGGCCGATGAAGAAGACCTCGTTGCCGCCCGCCTCGTCGATGGCAGCGGCCATCGACTCTCGCGCGGTGGTGTCGATGTAGTCCTGGACGTCCATGGGTCTCGCCGAGGGGGATCGTAGGGGAACTCGCGCGCGATTGACAGGCGCCGGTGGCGGCGCGGCGGCCATGCTGCGAAGATGGACGGGATGCAAACGCCCCCTGGCCAGGACGCCCCCTCCATCGCCGTGCTCGGCCTGGGGCGCGCCGGCCGCGACCTGGTGCACATGGCCCGGGCCTCCGGCATCGACGTGACCGTCGCGTGGAGCCGGACATCCCGCGGAGGCATCCTGCCGGACGTGACCGTCGCGCACGGCGACCTCCCGTCCATCGACGCCTCGCTCGTGGTGCTCGCGGTCCCGGACGGCGCCATCGGCTCCGTGGCCGCGGAGCTCCGGCGGGCCGACGTGCTGGAGCCGACCGCGAGCCTCGCTCACCTCTCGGGCGCCACGGCCGCGTCGGCGCTGCGCGCGACCGGAGACGAGCGCGGGTGCGTCGCCATGCACCCCCTGCAGACGTTCCTGGGCGATGGCCAGGTGCCGCGGCCCTTCCCGTGGATCCTCGAGGGGGATGCCCCGGCCGTGGAGGCCGCGCGGCGGCTGGTGTCCTCCCTCGGCTGCGGCTGCGTGGAGCTCCCCGCGGCCGGCAAGGCTCGGTATCACGCCGCGGCCACGATGGCGTCGAACCTGCTGGTGGGGCTCCTTCGCGTGGTGGAGCGCCAGGCCGCCCTCGCGGGGTTGCCGGCCTCGCAGCTCCCGCAGCTGTTCGTGCCCCTCATGCGCACGACCCTCGAGAACGCGGCCTCGGAGGGCACGAGCCGCGCCCTCACTGGCCCGATTCGCCGCGGCGATCTGGACACGGTCGCCGCCCACCTCCGGACGCTGGAAGATTCCCCTGAAGATCTCGATGTCTACGCCCGTCTCTCCCTGCAGCTGATCGACGCTGCGCTCGAGTCGGGCCTCGACGAGGGGACGGCCGAACAGCTGAGACGGAGATTGACCGCCGCCCGTTGCCCCCGGGCCGAAGGTGGTTAGGTTGATCGAGGAGAAACGCAGAAACGCGCCGGAGACTCAGAAGTTGGCCGCTTCCGTGTTAAAATGAAGACAGCGCGCGGCCGTGAGCCGCGTCGGAGCAAGGCCATGCTGGATGCCTACATCATCCGGAAGATCAAGCAGGAGAAGGAAGCCGAGACTTCCAGGGCCCCGCTCCACATCGAGGTTCCCGTCGAGCAGCAGCCTCCCGAAGAGGAAGCCGACAGCGTCGAAGAGGACCCTCGCGATCGTGGAGTGGTGATCGTGGACTACACGGTCTGACCCGACCGCTCTTCCCACCCCCAGACGCCGAACGCACCCGTGCCCGCGTCGTCTTCGATCCTGGCTTGGTCGTGATTCGAGCCTAGCGGAGGTAGAGGGTCTCGCCCTCGCGCGCGCCGCTGACCTGGAGTCCACCGGCCATCGCCCGGGCCTGAGCCAGACGGGCGTCCAGCTCCACGTCGCTGCAGTCCGGGCTGTGGTGGAACATGCTGAGATGCCCGATCTCGGCGGCCCGGCAGATGTCGAGGGCCTCTTCGGCCGAGGAGTGTCCCCAGGTGGGGCGCTCGGCCAGCTCGGCGGCGTCGAACATGGTGTCGTAGATGAGGAGCCGGCACCCGCGCATCAGATCGATCAGCTGTTCGCGCATGCGCGAGAGGACGTCGTCCTCGGCGCCGGTGCCGTTGGCGACGGCCTTGCGCAGATCCTGGGGGAGCAGCAGCGAGCCACGGAACCGTCCGGTGTCCGTGACGTAGCCGATGGCGGTACCCTCGGACTCGATCCGGTAGGCGTTGCACAGGGTGGTGTGGTTGACCGCGGCCGTGCGGATGGTCAGCCCGTCCAGCTCGATGGAGCCGCCGTCGCGCATGCTGACGAACTCCAGGTCGGCCTGGAGCGAGTGCAGCGGCGCGGGGTGGAACGGGCTGGACATCCAGTCGGCGAGGAGCTCGCGCATCGGGATGTCGGGGCGGTCCGGGCCGTAGATGTGGAGGCGGTTCCCGGGCACGTAGAAGGGATCGAAGTACGGCAGGCCGTAGATGTGGTCGTGGTGGGTGTGGCTGAGCAGGATGTGCGCTTCGCCCTCGCCCTGGCCGAAGCCCTCCTCGAGCAGCGACTTACCCAGCGCCCGGATGCCGGTACCTGCGTCCAGGATGACCAGCTGGTCGTCGCCGCACCTGACCTCGATGCAGGGGGTGTTGCCACCGTACCGGACCGTGCTGGGTCCCGGGACCGGGCACGAACCTCGAACACCCCAGAACGTGACGCGCATGCAGAATACCTCTTGTGTCAGTCTAGCACGGCGGTGCGAAGAAAATCTTGCCCCCGGTGCCCAACCGCCAGCGCTGCACACCGCACTCCACCCTCGAACCCACCGATCCGACGACAAACGCCACACACAGAGCCTGTTCGACTTGACCTGATCGGGCCCGTCTCTATAGATTTATCCGCCTCGTGGAGGCCCTCGACGAAAGCTCCACACGCCAGGAGAACCCATGACCCAGTACCCCTGTTTCGAAGTCACCGAGTTCATCGACATGTCCGGCGGCGAGCACAACCACAAGTGCTTCCAGTGCGGCACCTGCGCGGCCCTGTGCCCCTGGGGTGAGCTGACGGGCCACAGCAACCGCAAGATGATGATGATGGCGCAGCTGGGCGCCGAGGGGATCGAGGAGCTGCTCTGGGGCTGCTCGACCTGTGGGCTGTGCGTGGAGAAGTGTCCGCGCGAGGTCGCCAGCGTGGAGGTGGTCAAGGCCATCCGCCGCGCCTTCAGCGAGGGTGGCATGTTCCCGCCGCCGCTGCGCACGTTCGTGGGCAGCATGCAGGCCAACGGCAACCCGTGGTCCGGTGAGCGATCCGAGCGCGCGGCCTGGGCCGACGGTCAGCTGCCCATCCACGAGGGGCAGGAGTACAACTGGTTCACCTGTTGCACCCTCTCCTACGACCCACGCAACCGGAAGGTCGCCGAGGCCCAGCTCAAGCTGCTGGAGGCCACGGGCGTGGAGTACGGCTCCTTCGGCAACGACATCGTGTGCTGCGCGGAGAGCCTGGGCAAGATCGGCGACGACGAGCTCTCCGAGACCCTGCGACAGACCAACCGTGACCTGTTCGCCAAGGCCAGCGTGGGCAAGCTCCTGGTCAGCTCACCCCACTGCCTCGACACCTTCAACAAGGACTACGGGCTCGAGGGTGTCGAGGTGGAACACTTCGTCGAGCTGATGGCCAAGAAGATCGCGGACGGCACCCTGACCCCATCCAAGGACCAGGGCGGCGTCAAGGTCGCGTTCCACGATCCCTGCTATCTCGGACGCCACAACGACGTCTACGAGGCGCCCCGTGACGTGCTCGCGGCGATGACGGGTGTCGAGCTGCTCGAGATGAAGCGGAGCCGCAACCTGTCCTTCTGTTGCGGTGGCGGCGGCGGCAAGATGTGGGTCGAGGTCGAGGCGGGCCAGCGGCCCAGCGAGGTGCGCGTACAGGAGGCGCTGGAGACCGGCGCCGAGGTCCTGGCCACGTCCTGCCCCTACTGCATCTCCATGTTCGAGGACGCGGTCAAGACGCTGGGCGTCGAGGACCGGATTCGCATCGTGGACGTCACCGAGATGCTCGCCGACGCCTGCGAGCTGTAGTCCCCGCCCTCACGTCTTCCCTCTCCGCACCCCTGGCTCCCCTCCCCTCCCCTTGATCCCAGCTGCGTGGACCGATTCGCCCTCCTCTCGGCGCGTGCATGATCCGTATACGACAATGACGAGTAAGTTCATTACATATACTATGTTTATTACCGATAAGTGCGCGTAAGTACTGCGTTTTTTCTATTGCACGCAATTCCTATGGGAACTATGGTACTTCCGTCATCTGGCGAGGCCGACAGGGGGCACAGCGCCCTATCTCGTGGGTCGATCGGAGCGCGAACTGTACTGTGAGAATGCCCTCCCGGACAAGGTACTGTTTGAGGTTGATGGTCGATCTGGCCAGGGCCGAGTCCGAGGACCGTCTGATGAGCCTCGCCGAGGTTGCCCGGCGGTCCGGAATCTCCCGCAGATACCTCGAACAGCTGGCCTTCCTGCTCAAGAACGCGGGCCTGATCCAGGGCTTCAGCGGCCGCCACGGTGGCTACGCCCTCTCCCGCCCCGCGGAGACCATCAGCGTCGGCGACGTGGTCCGCGCCGCGTCGGGACAGATGGAGATCGCCGAGTGCGTCGGCGATCCCGGGAGCTGCATTCGCACGGAGTTCTGCGAGTGCCGCCCCATCTGGGTGCTCGTGAACCACGAGATCGAGAAGATCCTGGGTGCATACACCCTCGACGATCTCGCCGATCGCGATCGAATGGAAAGCCTCCAGCAGCGAGCGTTCGCGCTGGAGCAGGGAACCTGAGGAGGTCGAGCGACGGTGGACCGTACTCGCGACCGTTCGAGCAGCTCCACATCGGTGCTCCGAGCTCGACTGCTCAATCATGACCAAATAGATGGTATTTATCATGTTAATAAACTTATTCAACTTTGTTGATTTAGTTGCTTCATCGCGAATTGACACTAATGGGCATGCTGTGCAAGATGTGGCAGCTTTTTGCTATGGAAATAGTTCCTATTTCCGCGCACAGGCAAGAGGAGTTGCGCTGACAGCGTCTTCGGAGATCGGCGACACTTCACGGCCCACCTAGACCACAGACGAGGACCAGAGACGTGCCGGATCTTGCAAGTTGGGACTGGGAAGCTACCCAAAAAACCATCGCGGACATCGCACCGCTGAGAGAGCAGTACGATGAGGTCCACGAGTTCGCGGTCAGCGACGATGGCGAGAAGATCGCCGTTCCCGTGAGGAACGACGAGGGTTTCCTCGTCTTCGAGAATGGAGAAGCCTGGGAGGGCGTCTTCGAGCGGGCCTGGTATCTCCGGTACACCCCAGACGGGCGATTGACCGCGCTGGTTCTCGTGGACGACGAGTGGACGGTCGCCGTCGACGGACAGGCCTGGGAAGAGCGCTTCGAGTTCGCCTGGAACCCCATCATCACCGCGGATGGGAAGCACATCGTCGTTCAGATCAAGCGCGGAATGGACCACTCCCTGGCCATCGACGGCAAGCCCTGGCCAGCGTTCTTCCCCTCCCTGAGGGAGTTCTCCGTGAGTCCGGACGGACAGACCGTGGTTGCCGCCGTTCAGGTGGAACGCCTGAAAGAGGCCGACACGGTCGGCTTCATGGAGGGCACCTGGGGCGTGGCCGTGAACGGGGAACAGCAGGACGGCAAGTTCATCAACGTCTGGGGACCGATTGCAGCCGACGGCGGCAAGTACGCTGCCGAGGTCCGGCTGGGCAAGCACGAGTTCAGCGTCGTGGAGAACGGCGAGGTCTGGGCGGAGCGTTTCGGCGCCATCTGGGAGCCCGCCTTCACACCGGCGGGTGACGTGATGGTTCCTGCCAACGTCGGAGGACCGTGGACGCTGGTCAGGGGTGGCAAGCCGGCCTGGAACGGCAAGTACAAGCAGCTGTGGCGACCCAGGTTGAGCCCCGACGGAGAGCACATCGCCGCAGTCGTCGCCGCTGCTTTCGGGCGATGGACGGTGGCGTTGGACGACGTTCCCTGGAGTGCGACGTGGGCCGACCTGGTTCTTCCGCCGGTGTTCAGCCCGGACGGTCGCCGGCTCGCTGCGGTGGTCAAGGACGACGGCCGCTGGACCATGGCCGTGGACGGCCAGGCCTGGGACCAGAAGTTCGACATGGTCTGGGACCCGGTCTTCAGCCCGGACGGAAAGACCGTGGTCGCCAAGGTGGAACTCGACGGGCAGCTGGCCATCGCCGTCGATGGCCGAGTGGCCGCGCCGACGTTCACGGCCCTGTGGAGTCCGGTCTTCAGCCCGGACGGTACGAAACTCCTGCTCAGGGGTATCGAGGACGACAAGTACACGCGTTCGGTCGTCCCCGTGTCCTCGCTCTAGGAAAACCGTGACGACGGAGTTCGACGATACGCGCTCCTTTCAGAGGTGAGAGATGTACGAAGTACTGCGCGGCCCCCTGGTCTGGATAGCGTTCATCGCCCTGTTGTGCGGCGCCATCTACAACGTGATGCGGGTTCTCCGGCTGCCCAAGACCGACAAGGTCACCTACGCCTACATGGACGTGAAGTTCAGCCTTCGCTCGATCATGCACTGGATCGTGCCGTTCGCCAGCACGAACATGCGCGCCCGTCCGGTGATGACCGTCGTGGCCTTCGCGTTCCACTTCTGTCTGATCGCCACGCCCATCTTGCTGATGGCCCACAACGCGCTGTGGTTCGAATCCTGGGGCGTTCGGCTCCCCAGCATCCCCGACGTGGTGGCGGACGTGATGACGCTCGTCGTCGTCTTCGGCGGTCTGTTCCTGCTCACACGTAGGCTCGTGATCCCCGTGGTGGCGTACGTGACGGACGCCAAGGACTACCTGGTGCTGCTGATCGCGCTCGGTCCCTTCGTGACGGGTTTCATCGCAGCACGGGGCTGGTTCGATTACGACGCCGTGTTGATGTTGCACATCGTCAGCGGGGTGCTGTGGATCGCCGCGATCCCCTTCACCCGACTCACCCACATGCTCTACTTCGTGTTCACCCGGGCGTACATGGGCAGCGAGTTCGGCGCCGTTCGGAACTCGAAGGACTGGTAGGGAAGCAAAAGAGGACGATACCGATGCAAACACTACCCAGGTCGGAAGTCTCGGATCCGGGGATCGACGACAACGTCGCCAAGCTCACACCGGAGCGTATCGAGACGGTCGTCAACAAGGTGCTGGGCCTGCACAAGGACCGGCTGGAGATCTACGCCAAGACCTGCATGCGCTGCGGTCTGTGTGCCAACGCCTGCCACTACTGCCTCTCCCACGACGGCGATCCGACCTGGGCGCCCGTGGCGAAGGTCAAGCACACCGTCTGGGAGATGCTCGAGCGCAAGGGCAAGGTCAGCCCCGAATTCATCAAGCAGGCCGCCCGCATCGCCTACACCGAGTGCAACGGCTGCCGCCGCTGCAGCATGTACTGCCCCTTTGGCGTGGATATCGCCTTCCTGGTGACCGCAGTCACCCGCCGCATCATGCACCTGCTCGACGTGGTTCCCCAGTACCTGCAGGACACGGTCAACAGCCACGCGGCGACCAGCAACCAGATGTGGGTGCAGCAGGACGAGTGGATCGACACGCTGATGTGGCAGGAGGACGACGCGCGCGACGAGGTCAAGGGCGCCCGCATCCCGCTGGAGGTGGAGGGCGCGGACATCATGTACTCGGTGATCGCGCCCGAGCCCAAGATCCTGGCCCAGCTGCTGGCGAACATCGCCCTGATCATGAAGGTGGCGGGGCTCAGCTGGACCATGCCCGCCACCGATGGCTGGGACAACAGCAACATGGGCATGTTCTCGGGGGACTACGACACCTCCGGGCGCCTCGAGCGCCTGCACTGGGACACGGCCCTGCGGCTGAAGGTGAAGAAGGTGGTGATGGGCGAGTGCGGACACGCATTCCGGGGTTCGGTCTACGACGGTCCCCGGTATGCGGGCTGGAAGTACCCCCCCATGCCGATGATCCACGCCGTGGACTTCTACCACGACCTGATCACCAGCGGCCGGATCAAGATCGCCAAGAAGTACGACAAGCCCGTCACCATCCAGGAACCCTGCAACATCGTGCGCGGCCTCGGCCTGGGCGAGAAGTTGCGGGAGATCATGTACGCGACCTGCTCGGACTTCCGGGACGTCACGCCGCGGTACGAGCACAACTTCTGTTGCGCCGCGGGCGGTGGCGCCGTGAACTGCGGGCCGCCCTGGACCAAGACCCGGATCTCGGGCAACCGTGTCAAGGGTGACCAGCTCCGCGCCACCGGCGCCGAGGTCGTGGTCACCCCCTGCCACAACTGTCGCAGCGGTATCGAGGACATCATCAAAGGGTACGAGCTCGGCATGCACGCCAAGTTCTTCAGCGAGATCCTCGTCGAGGTCATGGAAGTACCCGAGGAGCTCCAGGTCTAGCGGCCTGGAAGGCAACAAGAGGAGCGGCAATGGCTGCCCGAACCATCGGCTACATGCTCATCGTGGCGATATCCGGCCTCCTGCTGGTCGGCTGGATATGGCACCTGCAGCCCGAGGGCGACGAGATCGCGGGGATGGGCCCGGACCTCATCGTGATCGAGCGCACGGACGTCTTCGGATCGTTGCAGCGCGCCCCCGTGGCGTTCCGCCACGAGCTGCACACCGAAGCACTCCAGGAAGAGGGATGCGAAGCTTGCCACGACCTGGATGACGAGGACCGACCGATCCCCGCGTTTGCGCGAGGCGAGATGGGTCGGCGGGAACTCCTCGACACGTACCACAACGAATGTATCGGTTGTCACACGGAGAGGGCGGAGGCCGGCCAGAGCACGACGGGCCCCCGGACCTGTGGGACCTGTCACGTGCCGCGCGTGGCGTTCCAGTCCTCCCGAAAGCCAGCCGGTATGGACCTCGGTGTGCACCACCGTCACGTGGAGGCCTTCGAGGAAGCCTGCGAGACCTGCCACCACGTGTACGACGAGGCGAACGACGAGCTGGTCCACGCCGAGGGCGAGGAGTCCTCGTGCCGCGACTGCCACCGTGAGGTCACCGACGGAGACCTGCTGAGCTTCCGAGACGCGGCCCACACATCCTGTGTCGGATGCCACGTGACCCACGACGGCGAGGAGACGGGTCCGGCCGACTGCAGCGGCTGCCACCTCGACGGTCAGATGGATCCCCTCACACC
The DNA here is from genome assembly GCA_964425605.1 of uncultured Rickettsiales bacterium. Classification (GTDB taxonomy): domain Bacteria; phylum Myxococcota_A; class UBA796; order UBA9615; family CAYRNR01; genus CAYRNR01. The sequence goes on from CAYRNR010000127.1 coordinate 18,261, forward strand.
GCAGCCCGAGATCCCGAGGCTGGACCGCAACCAGCCCGACATGACCACCATCTCGATGGAGGGTGTCTGGTTCCTCGACGTGGAGTTCGACCACGCCAAGCACGAGACGCTGGCCTCGTCGTGCAGGACCTGCCACCACGAGAAGCTCGACAAGTGCGGCTCGTGCCATACCTACGAGGGAAGCCGGGAAGGCGACTTCGTGAGGCTGGGTGAGGCGTTCCACGAGCCCACGTCGAGCCGGAGCTGCACGGGCTGTCACGTGGAGCTGGCCCGCCGTGACGAGAACTGTGCAGGTTGTCATGGCGACGGCGATCTGGCGGCAGGACCGGCCGCAGGGGCCTGCCAGGTGTGCCACGGAGACGAGGCCGCCGCGCTGGCGGCGATGCAGGCCGGCGACTCGCCGATGGCACACTCGCTCGAGGTACCCATCGCCGACGAGGCGGTCGAGGAGCAGCCCCAGGAACGGTTCTGGGCACCCCCGAAGACCCCACCCGGGGACCTCGAGGCCGAGGTGGAGATCGGTCACTTCGCGGACAAGTTCCAGGCGGTGACCTTCAAGCACGCCGAGCACGTGGAAACGCTGACGGAGGCTGGCGAGCAGCTGCCTCTGTCCACGCCGTTCCACTCGGACAAGGCCTTCACCTGCATCGCCTGCCACCACACCGCAGACGTGGACGAAGACAACGAGCTGTGTACGTCTTGCCACGGTACCCGCGCCAGCCCGGACGACGATCTGGACGCGCCGATGGACGCCATCGACGCCTACCACCGTCAGTGCGTGGGCTGTCACCAGCGCATGGACGCCAGGACCGAGGAAGACGACCGACCCCTGGAGTGTATCGACTGCCACGCTGAGGCCGTCGAGGAGGGCACACCATGAGTATCTCTCGACGCGGATTCCTCCGGGGACTCGCTGCATCGGGGGCCGTGGCGGGCGCCGGTACGATGTCCCTGTGCTCGATGCGAGCGATGGCCGCCCAGACGCCCCTGTCGAAGTACGGCGTGCTGGTGGACGTGGACCGCTGCGTCGGCTGCCGGACATGCGAGGGCGCCTGTCGCGAGTGGAACCAGCTGGAGTCCGAAGAGGCCGAGCCCGCCGACCTGTCGCCCTCCTCCCTCACGGTGGTCACGGCCGCAGAGACCGGGACCGAGGAAGAGGACCTGCACACCAAGTGGCAGTGTATGCACTGTGTCTCACCGACCTGTGTGACCGTCTGCCCCGCAGGTGCGCTGCGCAAGACCGACGACGGGCCGGTGCTGTGGAACAAGAAACGATGCATCGGCTGCCGCTACTGCGTGATCGCCTGCCCCTTCTCGGTCCCACGGTTCGACTGGGAGCACAGGAAGATCACCAAGTGCGTGTTCTGCGCGGATCGCCTGGCCCGCGGGATGGAGCCCGCATGCGTGGAGAGCTGCCCGGAGCGCCTGTTCACCTTCGGCGAACGCGAGGACATCCTCGCCAAGGCGGACGCTGCGCAGCGTGACGGCGCCCATGTCTATGGCGACGACGAGATAGGCGGCACCTCCTGGATATACACGTCCGCCTCCCCGTTCTCGACGCGGAAGTTCCCCGAACTCGGTCGCGCTCGATACCAGGCCCACAGCGCAGCCATCACGCGCTCCCAGCTGGCCACGGTGCTCGTGGGTGCCGCGGGCCTCGGCTTGTACTCGGCCGTGATCGCCGGTCAAAAAGCGGGACCCGCTGACACAGAAGGAGAAGGGGAATGACGATGCCCAACCTGGCGAAGATGGGACTCGGCAGGCTCCTGTGGTGGTTCGGCTTGCTCGGTGTCCTGATGTTGCTGGGGGCCTACGGCGCCTTGCACACGCTCTTCAGACACGAGGCGCCCCCGCTGGAGTGGGGGATGCTGGTCCCCAGCTACGTGTTCTTCGCGCTGGCCGCGACCGGCTCCAGCTTGGTCAACTCGGTCTACACGGTCTTTGGCGTCGAGCGCTTCCGGCCGCTGGCCAAACGAGGCGTGCTGATCTCGTTGCTGCTGATCGTTCCGCCTCTGCTGTTCATCTGTCTCGAGCTGGGCATTCCGTGGCAGATGTACAACCTGTACGTCTTCTTCCAGTTCGATTCCAGGATGTCCTGGATGGGCGGCCTGTACATGATCTTCATGGCCTCGCTGGCCGTGGAACTGCTCGTGGTGATCCTCGAGGAGAAGTTACCCAAGTGGGTACCCAAGGCCGTGGGCTGGTTCGTGCTCACGATCACGCTGGTGGTCCACACGAACCTCGGCGCGCTGTTCGGCTCGGTCAACGCCAAGGCGCTGTGGTCGACCCACCTGCTTCCGGCGCACTTCATCGTGTCGGCGGTCACGGCCGGCGCTGCCGTCCACATCGTGTTCACCTCGGTCACCCATCTGGTCAAGACGGGGCGCGTACCTGCGGTGTTCCGCGATCTGTTCTCCCGGAGCCTCGGCCCCCTCGTGGTCGGACTGATCTTCGTGAATTTCCTCTTGCTGGGAGAGAAGTTCGTGGCCGGCGCGTACCACCACGCGCTCGCAGACGCCACGCACCTGCTGTCGGCCGGGGGCTACGCTGTGACGTTTTGGGGTTTCGAGGTCCTGCTGGGCGGGGTCGTCCCGTTGATCCTGCTGCTCCACCCTGCGACACGCCGTTCCGCGAAGTGGCTGCTGACGGCGGCCGCGATGGTCATCCTCGGCGTCTACTTCTCCAAGTACGACCTCGTCGTGGCAGGTCAGGGTGCTGGAGCGCTTCCGCTGCTCGAACTCATCCCCTACCGGCCGGAGTTCGGAGAGATCCTGCTGCTGTTCGGCGGCACCGCGATCGCGCTGTTCCTCTACACCGTGGCCGAGATCCTGCTCCCACTGGATCCCGAAGAAGAGCCTGTGTGGCTGATCTTCCCCAGGCGAGTGGTCCGCTTCCTACCCCAGTCCCTGCTGCCGCTGCGGATACGCTTCCTCGCCGAGGATTGATCAGGCGACCAGCGCGTTCAGACCCGCGAGCAACTCGTCCACGTCGATGGGCTTGCCGAAGATGCGATCCGGGCCCCGGATGCCGTGGTGCAGCCCGATGTAGGACGCGCACCCATCCTCCAGTACCTGGTCGCTACCCGTGATCATGACGACGGGAAGGGTGCTGTGGCGTTGGTCCGCGCGCAGGGTGACCAGCAGATCCAGCCCCGATTTCCCCGGCATCAGCACGTCGATCAGCACGACGTCGGGCCGGAACCGGTCCAGCGCCGCCAGCGCGGATCGGGAGTCACGCGCACTCTCGACGAGGAAGCCGTGATCCTCCAACAGTGACGACAGGTAGATCACGACATCGGGATCATCGTCGACCACGAGCAACTTCTTGCCTCGCATCGGCTCCCTTTCGCCCCTCACTGGTGTGTGTCCTCGGACTGTGGTCGCGTGCTCGGTCGGCCCAGGAGGGGCAACCGGATCAGGAACCGGGTTCCCCGGCCCGGCTCCGAGGCGACGTCGATGACGCCGCCGTGCTTGTCCACGATCTTGTTGGAGATGAACAGGCCCAGGCCGGTTCCCTTGATCCCCTTGGACGAGAAGAACAACGAGAAGATCTTCTCTCGCGTCTCGCGGTCCATGCCGATGCCATCGTCCTGGACCTCGAAGAGCATCCACGGCGGTGTGCGCCGAACGGAGAACCTGACCTCGTGCTGAGCCTTGCCGTGGTCCGAGTGGCACGCCTCCAGCGAGTTCTCCAGGATGTTCACCAACGCCGCGCGCACGGCTCTTCCGTCCCCCTCGAAGGTGCCCACATCGGACGCGATCTCCACCCTGAACGAGACTCCGAGGTCGTCGGCCTTCTTCTGGAGTATCTCCGAGATCTCGCGAGCCAACGCGGGCGCTTCGATGTCCATGACCTCCAGCTCGCGGTCCTTGGCGTAGTACAGGATGTCCAGCACCATGCTGCGTATGCGGGTGATGTTGCGCTGGACCATCTCCCAGCCCTTCTCCACCCTCTCCGGCTTCTTCTTCTCCAGCCCCGAGTTGACGAGGTAGATGCCGCCATCCAGTCCGGTCAGCAGGCCCTTGATCCCGTGGGAGATGGAGCCCACGAGCAGACCGATGGAGGCCAGCTGCGATTGCAGCTCGCGCACCTGCGTGATGTCGGTGAACATCACCAGCACCCTGTCCACCTCCCCGTCGGGGCCGAAGACCGGGGACGTCGTGCACAACAGGTTGATCTCGTCACCCGACGCCGTGGTCACCATGTCCTCGTGTTCGCGTCTCTTGCCGTCGGCCAGGGTCTGCTGAGAGGGGCAGACCAGGCACTGCTCGTCTCGGCGCTTGATCACCCGGTAGCAGTGGTCTCCCACGGACTCGCCGAACGACTCGTGGAACGCCCGATTCGCGTACTCGATGATCCGGTCGGGCCCCTGGACCCGCAGCTCGCAGGGGACTTCCTCGAAGAACTGCTGGTATCGCCCTTCCATGGACTGAACTCCCTTCGAGCGCGTTTTCCGTCTCAAAGCTCCCGCTTGTCGGCGAGGTCCAGGATGCGACGGAGGTTCGTGGTGAGGTCGTCCGGATCCACCGGCTTCTCCATATACCCCTCGGGCGGGGGCACCGCGCGGTCGTAGATGACCTTGCGGAACTCCGGGTGACCGGTGACGACACAGACGGGCAATCCTGCGATCTCCGGATCGGCGCGAAGCTCGGTGAACGCCTCGACGCCGTCCTTGCCGGGCATGGACAGATCCAGGGTGATCAGATCCGGCTTCTCCCGGCGCGCCACGGCGAGGGCCTCGTCCCCATCCGTGGCCTCGAGGACCTCGGCGCCGACGTCCTCGAGAACGGTGGTCAGGAAGAGCCGCACATCGTCCTCGTCCTCGACGACGAGAATACGGCGGCCGGCGAGGGGCTGGTCGGTCTCCGCCTGCGCGGCAACGGCAGCAGCGGCAGCAGCTGCCTCCTGCGCCGCCTTCGCCGCCGCGAGTTCCTCGTGACGCGACTTGATCGCCGGGCACTCCTCCAGGACCAGCGCCTCTTCCACGAGATCCACCAACTGCTTGACCTCGATCCCCAGCTCGTAGTGCTTGATGCAGTCGGAGAGGCCGTCCACGCAGTTGTGGCACGAGGTCACGACGGTCTTGGCGCCCGTGGCGACGAGCTGGTCGGCCTTGACCTTGGCCGACACCAGCCGCCGCGGCGTGTACTCGGACATGGACATGGCGCCGCCGCCGCCGGTGCAGCAGTAGTTCTCCTGGCGGTTGGGCGTCATCTCGCGGAAGTCGGTGCACACCAGCTCCAGCAGCTCCCGCGGCTCCTCGTAGAAGCCACAGCTGCGGGCGTTGTTGCACGAGTCGTGGAAGGTGATCGGCTCTGAGTTGCGGGTCTTGTCGACGACCAGCCGGCCCTCCTTGATGTAGTTGAGCATGGTGATGACCGAGCTCTCCATCACGAAGTCCTGGTCGGTAGCCGACCAGTTGGGGCCCTCGCAGCGGGTCGAACGGTACCCGTGACCACACTCGGAGATGACGACCTTCCCCGCCTTGATCTCCCGCTGCTTCTCCTCGAGGTGCTTGTAGGTGGCGCCACCCAGCGCGTCGTCGCCCGAGAAGAGCCCGAAGTTGGTCTGGTCCCATCCCCAGGTGGGCATGGTCCAATCCTCGCCCGCGGCGTAGAAGATCTTGGCGGCAGCCGAGATGCTGCGGGGATCGTACTTCACCTCGCGCGGATTGATGGTGTACATGATGTTGGCGCCGACCTTGTCGATGGGGATCTCGGCAGCGTCGTCCTCCACATCGTCCACCAGCTCCTCGGACATCCACTCGATGGTGTCGACGTAGTCCTCCTTGAGGACGCCCATCTGGTTGCCCAGCTCCCAGCTGTCCTTGCTGACGACTCGTACCCCTTCGGGCATCACGCCGACGCGGGTCAAAAGGCCGCGCATGATGCGGTTGAGAACGGCCGTGTCCACGCCCATGGGGCAGTTGAAGGTGCAGCGCCGGCAGTTGGTACAGGTGCCAAAGGCGATGTCCTTGAGTCGCTCCAGATCGTCGTCGGTGAACCGCTCCGCCTTGACCCACCACGGCACGACCCGGCCGGTCCAGTCATAGTTGCGCTTGAACAGCTTGCGCAGCTGGTCGGCCTTGTACGACGGCGTCATCTTGGGATCGTCTGGATGGCTCATGACGTAGTGGCAGGAGTCGTTGCACATGCCGCAGTGCACGCAGCCCACCAGCGAGCCCACGACCTGCCGGGTCAGCTTGGGCTTGAGCAGCTCGACCATCTTGTCGACTTTGTAGGTACTGGATGTCATGGCGACCTCCTTCAGCTGCGAATCCGGGCAACGTCGATGCTGCCGCGATGTCCGAGGGTCTTGCCGAGCCACCATCGGGTGAAGGGATAGTAGAGGTAGTGGGAGATCTTGGAGAACGGCACGTAGACCAGGAAGAACGTGGTGCAGAAGAGGTAGGCGATCAACCAACCTTCGCCCGCGAGGAGGCCAGCGATGTGTGCCTGCGCAGTGACGCCGAAGAAGAGCCACACCGAAAGGGTCCACAGGGCGAAGTGATCATCGGGCGTGCTGATCAACCGCATGTGCGGCAGCGCGAACCGGCGCGCGACGCGCACCAGGGAGATCAGGAAGGCAATCCCGATCAGCCCCATGAAGAGGTAGGCCACCAAGGTGATCTCGTGCAGTGGACGGTACAGGGAGCTGACGAACGCCAGGAAGATCCCGGCGGTGACGCCGATGTGGAACAGCGCGAAGCTCAGGTAGAAGGCAAAGCCCTTGCGCGTACTCTCCATCCCCCATGGCATGGCGATGTTGCCCAGCGAGTACAGTGCCCCGGCCGTGGCGGCGTGGTCGGCGGCGCGTTCGCCCCTGGCCTGGCGATCTCGTCCAGCCGGGTGCTTGAGCAACCAGACCAGGCGGGCTGAGTAGACCATCACCATGAAGCACAGGGCCGCCCAGTGGACGACCTCGGCGATGAACATCAGACCACCGCCGTGTCCTTTTTGTGCAACCGCGGACAGCAGAGTCATGGTCGTGAAGGATTCCATCTCATGCACCTCCCTGGATCGCGGCCTCGAGGGGCGCGAACTCACGGCTGTTGAGGGCCACGAAGAGGACCTCTTCCAGTTGCGTTTCGTTTTTCAGGTGCTCGGTCACTCGCGCCACGAGCACTCGGGCGCTCAGATCGAGCGGAACCTGGTACAGGCCGGTGCCGATGGGGGGGATGGCCAGTCGTCTGATGCCGTTGTCGTCGGCGATCTGGAGCACGGACGTGATCGACCGCTGCAGCTTGGCCTCGGTGTCCCGCTCGTGGAACTTGGGGCCGTTGGTGTGGATGATGCTCTCGGCTTTCATCTTTCCGGCGGTCGTGAGCACCGCCTCCCCGGTCGGACAGCCGCCGATCTCGTCGAGGGCGTCCTGCACCACCCTCCCTGCACGACCCGTGATCGCCCCCCCGTACCCCGCGCCCAGCTGGACGTCCTCGGTGATGTCGTATACGAAGGCATCCACCTCCATGTCGGTGATATCACCGACGACGAGCCGGATGACCTTCCCCCCGACCTCTCGCTGAATCGCCATCGTATCCTCCTGTTCACGTTCGAGGGCGCGGGCACCCCCGGGTTGGAGCTTTTCCGAGTCCGCTTCGGACAGCGCGGGCTTATAACACCACCCTTTCTATTCCAGCAAACACATAGAAAATGCATTGAATGCAATACAGAACTGTGATTTTTCACGCGCATGCCCCCACTTGAGGGACCGGTTTTTCAGGGGCA
>CAYRNR010000128.1:0-25518 GCA_964425605.1 uncultured Rickettsiales bacterium
GGGCCGATCTTCTTGCCGATGGTGTCCAGCTTCAGGGCCATCGCGCTGTCCTCCAGTACTTGTCCGTGGGCCGTTGGATCACGAGGAGACGGGGGGCAACCCCTCCGCCCCAGGGGCGGAATCGTACGCGCGCGGACGTCTTTTTTCCACTGATCCTGCAGCGGTGGGGTAAGCTCGCCGCCCGGAGGGAGACACCATGAGAGACAGGTATCTGCTGTGGCTGCTGGCCGCCGTGCTCACGTTCGCGATCGCTGGCTGTCCGGCCGAGGAGGCGGACGACGACGACGACGACGACGACACCGTCCACTTCCTCGACCAGGACGGGGACGGGTACGGCGAGAGCGTCGATTGCGACGACAACGACGCCACCATCTACCCCGGCGCCGAGGACCCGTGCGACGACATCGACCAGAACTGCGACGACATCGATGGTTCCAACGTCGACGGCGACCAGTTCAGCACCTGCCAGCAGGACTGCGACGACACCGACGCGCACATCCACCCGCTGGCCGAGGAGCAGTCCAACGGCGTGGACGACGACTGCGACGGGCTGATCGACGAGGTCACGTACTCCTGCGAGAACCCCGAGACCGAGCCCAACGACGAAGCCGACGAAGCCGACGCCATCGGGTCCAGCGACGTCGTCTGCGGGGTGATCGACCCGGCCGGCGACGAGGACTGGTTCGCGTTCGAGGTCGACGCGTACACCATGGTGAACTTCGACGTGGACGCGGCCGACCAGGGTTCGGTCCTCAGCCCCAAGATCGACGTCTGGTCCACCGACGGGGTCTCGGAGCGCTGCGGCACGGTGGGGACCAACGACCCCCAGTTCACGTCGTTCTTCGCGCGCGCGGGCACGTACTTCGTCTCCATGGCCGACCTCTCGGCCAACGGCGCGGGCCTGGACTACTTCTACTCCCTGGACCTCACGGCCACCGAGCCGTGCGACACCACCGAGTCCGAGCCCAACGCCAACCACGGCCAGGCCAACCCCACGACCACGTCCCAGGTGGCCTGCGGGCACGTGGACAGCGACGACGACAAGGACTACTTCTCGGTGCAGATCGGTGCGGGCGAGACCTGGTCCATCACCGTGGACTCGTTCGCCGTGGGCTCGACCCTCAAGGGTCAGCTGACCCTGTTCGACACCGACGGCGTCACCGAGCTGGCCTACGACGACCCCACCTACCCCAACGACCCGATCATCACCCACACCTTCGCCGCAGAGGGCCGCTACTACCTGCAGGTGGAGAGTGACTTCTACGGGACGTATGACAGCGGCGGATATCTGCTGTCGTTCGAATGATCGTAGACTCGGGTCCACCGACAACCAGTTCCGAGGGGGTTCTTTCATGGGAGACATCGTCAACCTGTTCTTGCGGTCCTGCTGCGTGTCGCTGGCGCTGGTGATCGCAGCGCCCGCCCTGGCTTCCGAGCAAGCCGTCGCCCGGCCCGACCGGGACATCCTGTCCATCTCGCTGGACGACGCTCGCGCGGACGACGAGCCCGAGCTCACGCCCGAGATGGCTCGCGCGCTCAAGGACTACGACCGGTGTCGCCTGGTCCGCCGGCCGCTGCAGATCACGACCACCTACGTGACCAACGGATACACCACGGGCACCTCGGTGAGCATGACGTGGGTGGTCATGACCGGCGGGGGCAGCGAGGTCACGGGTATCGGGTTCGCCGACATGTTGGGCGACGACGCCATGCTCACCCAGATGGAGACCGAGCGCCGCAAGGGAAAGACGGCTTTCGGTGTGTTCCTGGGCACCGGCATCCCGATGATCATCGGTGGCGCCATACTCATCGACGAGTTCATCGGCGAATCCCTCGCCGCCGGAATCTACGGCGGCGGACACCCGGGGATGGCCGGGGGCGTGGCCCTGTTGGCCACCGGCATCACCTTCGCGAGCATCTGCTACATCCCGCTGGTCGTCCCCCTCGGGAAACAGAAATGGGTGGCCTTCTACTACTCGCCCGAGGAGACCGACCGCATGATCGACGAGTACAACGCCGAGGTGCGCGAGGAGCTGGGACTGAGCGAGACCGACGTGCTGATGCTGGACATGTTCGGCCGGCGGCCACGCGTCGAGATCACGCCGGTGTTCGGGGGGAACTACCTCGGGATCGTGGGCCGCTTCTGAGCGCGCCTCACGGGCGTCATCACCCCTCCCGCCCCAGCACCCCCTGCACCGCACTGAGCAGCTGGCCGATGTCGAAGGGCTTGAACAGCACCCTCGCGCCGATCTCGTCGATGCGCTGCTCCAGCGCCGGGTCCAGCAGATCGCCGGTGATGAACAGGAAGTGACGGGCCCAGCTCTCGGTGCGATCCAGCAACAGATCCAGCAGCTGCAGGCCGTCCATGCCCGGCATCCGCACGTCGCTGATCACCAGGTCGAAGGAGCCCTCGCCCATGATCTCTAGGGCGTCCAGGGCGCTCGAGGCGGTGCGAACGCTCAGGCCCGCCTCGCCCAGCACCTGCGAGATCAGATCCAGCAGGGCTGGCTCGTCGTCCACCACCAGGCAGCTGGAGCCGACGAGGGTGGGCATGTCGGAGAGGCTGGCCGGATCGGAGATCACCGAGGACAGGTGGGAGGCGTTCTGAGCGCAGGGGAGCGTCACGGTGAACCGCGCGCCCCCTGGATCGCCGGGGACGTTCTCGGCGCAGACGGTGCCGCCCACCGCCGAGAGGATGCCGCGCACGATGTTCAGCCCCATGCCCGTGCCGCCCGCGCCCTGGCGAGACGTCACGAACGGCTCGAAGATGCGGTCCTTGAGCTCCTCGGGGATGCCGTGGCCGGTGTCGGTCACCACCAGCTCGATGGCGTTGTCGAGCTGCCGCGTGGTCAGGGTCAGCTGTCCCGGCCCCTCCCCCATGGCGTTGGTGGCGTTGGTGGCGAGGTTGAGCACGACGGACCGGAGCTGGCCGAGGTCCGCCGAGGTCGATTCCAGCGGCTCGGCCAGGTCCAGGCTCGCGACGATGCCGCGGCTCGACCAGATCCCCGCGAGCAGGGAGCGCACGTCTCGCGCGGCCTGGTTGAGGTCGCCGGGGTTCTCGTCGCCCGCGCGCGGGTTGGCGAAGGCGAGCAGGGAGCGCACCACCTGGGCCGAGGACCTCGACGCGATCTCGATGCGCGCGGCCGCGTCGGCCTGCTCCGGGTCCAGCTCGCGGGTCTGCAGCAGCTGGGAGTAGCCCAGGATCGGTCCGAGCAGGTTGTTGAGCTCGTGGGCGATCCCTCCGAGCAGCGCCCCCAGCGAGGCCAGCCGCTCCGACTGCAGCAGGGCGTCGTTCTGCGCCTCCAGCGCCTGCTCCTTGGCCTCCAGGGCCTGCTGGAGCGATTGGGACGTGGCCCGCTCCTGTCGCAACAGATCCCTCGCGAGCCGCTCCTGTTCCCGGGTGGACTCGGCCAGGGCCTGCTGCGCCTGGGTCAGCTCGGACCGGAGCCCCTCGGCCAGGGTCTCGTCGCGCACGAACGACAGCCGCAGGACCGTCCCGTCCGGTCCGGGCGCGGCGAAGCGGCCCACGCACACCGTGCGCGGATACGACCCATCCAGGCACAGGCGACGCATGTCCTGGGTGTAGGGTTCCGCGTCGGCGGGTAGCACGAGATCGTCACGCTGCAACCGGTCCAGCTGCTCGTCGTGGTCCAGGCGGGCGCCCCCGAACAGGATGGGCGGCAAGGTCGACGAGATGAACCGCAGCTGGTCGTCCGCCATGATCACGCCGGCGGCCATCTCCTCGAGGTCCACGTCGCGCAGCACATCGGGGAGGAACTCCTCGATGATCCGCTGCATCTGGCTGGCCGTCACCTGCTCGCGGCTGTAGCCGAAGTGTTCGAGGCCCTCGTCCAGGATCCCCCGGGCGAGCAGGGGGGAGACCTGGACCAGCCTCGCCAGGATGCTCTGGTAGACCGGGTTAGGCACCGCTGTCCTGCGGCGGCTTCGACGGATCGGGCCACGTGGCCAGGAACTGCTCGACCGTGTCGTCCAGGGCGCTCTCGTGGGCCATGACGAACCGGCAGCACGGGTCGCCGTGGGCGCGACAGAACACCTCTCGGGCGGCCAGCGGGATGCCGAAGCTCTCGGTGCACCACCCCGACGAGTACCCCGCGCTCATGTGGCACGCGGGCTGATCCGGCGCGCCGCTGGACTCCCGCGCCAGCCACGCGTCCGCCTCGAAGCTGTTGGGGTGGTCGTAGATCAGCTGGTACGTCTCGTCCGAGACCGCGCGGGACGGCGACCAGATGTGGACCCGCGCCCACCCCGAGTAGCCGAACTGGACCGGCCCCGAGGACAAACGCGCCAGCGGATCGGTCACCCCCATGGTCTGGTGGAACGAGGCCGCGTCGTTGCGTCCGGCGTTGAACGCGATGTCGTACAGCGCCGAGGCGGCCGCGCGCTGCGCGAGCCCGGCGTTCAGCCCGGGGAACATGGCGGCGAACCGCTCGTGGAAGCCCACCGACAGGCTGTCTGCCGCCACGAGGATGTAGCGGCGCCCGCCGATGCGGATGGTCCCCTGGGAGGGGTCCATCTCCATGGATCCGAAGAACTCGCGCACGAAGGCCTCGGCCTCCTCGAACAGCGGCGCGAACTCGTCGGGTACGGTGACGGTCTTCAACGTCATGACCGGTTCCCCTCCTCGATCCCCGGGCGCATGGTATCAATATCGTCCCAACGCAGGTAGTCGTCATCCAGCGGCGGCGACCCGACACGAGGAGCCCGCATGCGCCTGCTCGCCCTGTTCACCCTGCTCGCCCTGGCCGCCCCGGCCGCAGCCACGGACTCCGGAGGCGACGATCTGGGCCACGACCGCACGTCGACGTGGCGCGGGCGCGACCTCGTCCACCAGCACCAGCTCCACCGCGGCGTGCCTGTGTACGGCACCGACGTGGTGACGAAGATCGGTCCCGACGGTACACGCGAGCCCTTTGTCCGGCGGGTCCACGCGCCCTTGACCGTGGACACCACGCCGACGGTGGACGCTGCGACAGCAGCCACGGTGGCCGGCGCCGCGATCGGGGATCCCGAGGCCCTGGTGGCGGCCCCCGAGCTGTGGGTCCTCCCCTCGGCCAGCGGCGGGCAGCTGGTCTACCGGGTGCACGTGAAGCAGGCCCTGGGATCGTGGCGCGTCGTCCTGGACGCCCACACCGGCGTGGTGCTCCAGCGCGCCGACCTGCGCCGCGGCGCCCAGGGGTGGGTCTACGGCAAGAGCCCGGCCAACTCCGAGCTCATCGACGTGGAGCTGACCGATCTCGACGGCGACGAGATCGTCATGGACGGCACCTACGCCCACGTCTTCCAGCTGACCCAGGACGCCGACGTGATCCAGATCGACCAGCTCGCCGTGCCCGACGAGGACGGCAACTTCTACTACGAGCCCGAGGATCCCTCGGTGGACGACGCCTTCGTGGAGGTGCACACCTACTTCCACATCACCGAGCTGAGCCACTTCTTCGAGGACGTCCACGGCCACCCCATGCTCGGCGCGGCCGACGTGGCGGTGAACTATCACGACCCGGGCGTGGGCTACTACGACAACGCCTACTACAGCGACGACGGCGACGGCACCGCCACGCTGGTCTTCGGCCAGGGCGAGGTGTTCGACTTCGCCTACGACTCCGACGTGGTCGCCCACGAGTTCGGCCACTTCGTCATCCAGACCCGCACCGAGATGTTGATGGACTTCATCACCTACGACGAGTTCGGCTGGAACAACGCCCCGGGCAGCATCCACGAGGGGCTCGCCGACTACTGGGCCGGCAGCTACCAGGGCGATCCGGTGGTGGGCGAGTACACCATCTCGCGGTCCATGGACAACGACCTGACCTGCCCCGCCGACCTCGACGGCGAGGTGCACGCGGACGGCGAGATCGTCGGCGCCGCCGCCTGGGACGTCTACGAGATCGTCGGCAAGGACGCCGCCGACACCCTGATCTTCGGCGCGCTGGGCCTGATCAGCAACATGCCCACCTACGCCGAGCTCGCCGAGGCCATCGTGCTGCTCGCCGACGACCTGGTCGCCGACGGCACGATCACCGACGAGGACGCCCAGGCCATCGAGGCCGCCCTGGACGAGCGCGGCATGCTCATGTGCGGCCGCTGGCTCCCGCTGGTCGACGGCGAGCCCTTCGAGTTCCACCTCGCCCACGTCATGGGCTTCCCCGAGCTCCCCGACGACCTGTGCGAGCTGGCTCGCATGATGGACGCCTCGTTCACCGCCTCCCAGCAGTTCGCCCTCACCACCCCGGCCGAGGGCACCGTCGAGCAGATCGACCTGCTGATGGAGCTCGAACGCTACGGCGGCGGCGACTTCAGCTCCGACGACCTGCAGTACTCGGTCCACGTCCGCAAGGACAACATGGTCACCTTCGACTACGAGCTCATCGACACCGGCATGGGCATCTCCGTGCAGATCCCCTCGGTCCGCGACGCCGACGGCACCTTCGACGAGGAGCCCGAGACCATCACCTTGACCGCCGAGGACGGCTTCTCGCTGGAGCCCGACTCCACCTACTACTTCGCCATCCACCACATGAACTGCCCCTCCGTGGACATCACCTTCACCCCCACCATCACCCTGGCCGAGCCCGAGCCGACGGACGACGACGACGACGACGACGCGGACGACGACGACGACGAGGGGGACGGGTGTTCGTGTGGGATCGCAGGGGGCGCGAATCTTGCGACCGGCTGGTTTGGCCTGTTGCTCCTGGTCGCTGCCGTTGCGCGGAGGCGGAAAATGGGCCGCTAAGGAAGGCAGGAAAGCAGGGAGGATGGGGAATAGAGCCGGGATGGAGCGATTCAGAATCCCTCGAGCAGTGCGGCACCGCTGAGGATGTCCACGACGGTCCGGTCGTTTGGGAGCACAGGCTCGGCTTGCGCCACGTAGAAGGTCATGTTGCGATTGACCCAGTCTGCAGCGCCGTCTCCGTCGAAGTCTGTTCCTGTATCAAGCCTTCCCCGTACCACAGAAAGGCTCAGGTGGTTTTCGGGCACCAACTCAATCATGTTCTCTTCTCCCTCGAGCACGATGTGACTAGGGTAGGCCCAGCTTCCGGGCTCACCGAGCAACTCCGGACTGCCTCTGAATATGTGGAACGAGATCTCCAAGCCATCGGTTCCTGTGTCTCCATAGGGCAAACCAAAGTGCTCCGCCATCTCGGCGTACGGTGGCGAACTCCCGTCACTGACTACGATTTCTGCCATTCCGTCGCTATCGAGATCCGCTACATGCACATAGTGCCCGAAATCTGACCTCTCCCCCTCTTCGAAAGACGCCGAGAGTAGGAACCTTGCGTCGGGCAGGCCATCGCGCGTCCACCCCTCGCCGGTTCCCGGAAAGACCCATCCCACCCCCCTCACATGTTCGAACGACGGGTCCACGCACAACAAATTCACCTCTTCGTTGACGTAGACTAAATCTCTGAAGCCATCGCCGTTGACGTCACCCGCGGCAGCCACGTGGCCCTGACTGGCGTTGAAGAACTCGCCGGTCGGGAAGGCGAACGCCACGTCAGCGTCCTCGAGGGTCAGCGACGCAGGCCAAGAGGTCCGACCCGCGAACACGGCGACGAGGATGTCCGTTCCCGAGTAGCAGATCCCGCTGGTGATCTCCCCACCAAACTCGTCAGAACTGCAGCGCATGACCACGACCAGGTCGTCCATGTCGTCGCCGACGAAGTCGCCGGCCCGCTCAACCAGGTGCACGTCGGTCGGGGACGAACCCCCGACAGCGATGGCCACGTGAGCCGCCTCTGCCGTGAGCGTATGGGCCCGGTCCCCGCCCAGCTCCAGCCCGATGTAGCCGGACACAGCCGGTCCGTTGAGCATGGCCAGATCCTCGCGGCCGTCGCCGTCGAGGTCGCCGGCCGCCACGGCCACGGCGCAGGCACGCCCGTGGTCGTACTGCGCGTCCGGATCGCGTGGCATGGCAGCGTCCGCGCCGCCCCACCACAGCTGCACGGTGCGCTCGCGGTCCGGGTACGGGTGCGTGGCCACGAGGTCCCGGACTCCGTCGCCGTCCATATCCAAAGCGGCAGTCGTCCCCGCGCAGATGGTTGCCGAGTCCGGGATGTCGTCTTCTTCGAGCAGCGAGAACAGCAGGGCGTCCCCCATGGGGTATGACATGAATGGCTGCTCGACAAAATCCGCGCCCGACACGAAGAACTGGCCGAACTGCATCTGCACGTCGTCCGCGCACAGGTCGTGCTGAACCGTGTCGAGGCAGCTGACCGTGATCACGGTGTCCGCCACCCCGTCGCCGTCCAGGTCGATCCAGGGGCCTGCCGCGCCTGAGAACAGGTACACGGATCCCTGCTCGGCCTCGGGGACCACCTCGACGGAAGCGATCCCGGCTGTCAGGTCCGAGGCCCAGCTCACCTGGCACATAGGCTGGTCCGCGCAGTCGGGATCCGCACACCCGCGCAGCCCGTCCCCGAAATGCTCGTCCTGCAGCATCCAGCACATCTCAGCCAGGGCTACCGCGGCCGAGTCGTCGTCGCCGGCCTCGTCGCAGCTGCACGAGCACCCGAGCCCGAGCAGGGCGAGCGCACCGAGCCCGATCCAGCGGCGGAATTCCGTCAAGGTCCGCCCGTCCGACCAGGCTGCCAGGGTGGGAGCAGCGCCGGTTCCTCGAGGGCCTCGAACCCGATGTCCCAGGGGCTATCGTTCGCGTCCTCCAGATCACCGAACCCATCCACGGTGTATGTCATTGGCGCCGGATAGAAGCGCGTGGCCTCGTCCGGGGGCAGGTCCTCGTCGTAGGCCACCTCGAAGAACAGCCAGCCCGCCTGGCCCTCGCTGACCGGCCAGCTCCCGTAGTGCTCCAAAGTCGGCGAACCGTCGGGGTGCGT
Source organism: uncultured Rickettsiales bacterium (assembly GCA_964425605.1). Taxonomy (GTDB): domain Bacteria; phylum Myxococcota_A; class UBA796; order UBA9615; family CAYRNR01; genus CAYRNR01. The sequence goes on from CAYRNR010000128.1 coordinate 8,856, forward strand.
GATGTACTCCGTCGTCCTGTTCACGGTCGAGCCCTGCGCAGCCACGAGGGTGCCCCAGCAATCGGCGCCATCAGCCCCCAGCGACTCGCAGGCCCCCTGGCGCCACCAGTCGTCCATCACCATCCACCGCGGCGCGAGCATGGTGGACGAGGGATTCGCCATGTCGAACACGTCCTCCACTAGCCACATCTCGAAAGGCCCGCCGTGCTCGAGTGCGCGGTACTCGGGCGGGACGAGGGCGACGTCCGCGAGGCCCAGCCCGCTGTAGACGTCGAGCTGCAGATTCGCGAACTCTGCCAGCGCGATCGCCACATCGGTTTTCAAACCTTGGAAGCCCACCTCATCTTGCTCCTCCATCGCGTCGTCCAGAGATTTGGGAGACACGAACTCCATCGCCAGCAGCTCCCCAAGGATGTCCGAAGTCTCCTCCAGACTGGAACTCACATAAACAGCGAGCTCATTTCCGCAAGGATCGTTGGGATCGATCCGTTCTTCGAGGTAGTCCCTCATGAAGTCGGCGTCATAGCCGTACATCAGCCCCTCGAAAACGGAGGCGTCGGGATCGAGCTGGAAGCAGAAGCCGTCCAACTCCATGGTCAGTTCGACGCTTGTGAAGGCTCCTTCGCCGGTGAGCTCGGACACGTGGACTGGGTGAGCGTTGGCAGCCCAGAAGCGCGATCCGTACTCCCAATGCCGTTCCATCTCCACCGGGAAGATCCACTCCAGGTCCACGTACAGGAATGCGGTGCCAGCCAGGACCTGCACGGTGCTCTCGTCTCCCTCATTCCCATCCTCGAACTGCTCGAACTGGTACCGAGCCGTCTCGATGTGCTGATCGACGAGCTCGGGGGGCAGGCCACCTGCGGGGAAGTGGGTCAGGAGCCACAGGGCCAGTTCGGTATCGTCCGGAGCCACCTGGAAATCCGCGAGGGCCTCGTCGTACAGCGCGTCGGCCACGGGCAGGGCTGGGCAGGCCGTGTCCGAGGGGTCGGGGAGGCCGGGAAACGACCCGCCGACGTTCATCTGCACGGTGAACTCGGTGTCGAACTCGAGGGTCAGGCCAAGCGGGACGTGGACCAGGATCTCGTCGGGGTTCTTGCGCTCCTCAAGGTACACGGGCGGCCGGTAGACCACCTCCTCGAGCTGGTTGAAGTCTTCGAACAAGTCGGGAACCGGATAGGGGAGGCATGCACCGGCGCAGCCGCCGGGCCAGGGTTCCCCGTCCCAGACCTGGGTGACGTCGTAGGGAAAGACCCGAGGTTCGCCGTGAATCACCGGCGGCATGCCCAGATCGAGCTCACCCTCGGCCTTCCTCACGGACAGGCACGCATGGGCTCCTCCTTCGAAGGGCTGGACCATCAAGTAGTCCGGCTGCACGCACTGCTCGTACCAGGCGTCCTCCACCGCGTCGAAGTACGCGTCGCATCCGGTCCAGCAGTCGCCCCTTTCCTCGTCGGTCAGACTCAGCTGCGCCTGCATGTCCAGACAGAACTGGTCGCACGCGTCGCGCTCGTTCGCGTCGCGCTCGGCCCAGCGGGTCTCGCACGATAGATCGTCCAGGCTTGGGATGGAGGCGTCCGCGGCAGCGTAGACGAGGTTCCCCATCAGTGTCGCGATGTCGCTGCTGGTCACGGGGTTGGCGGGGTACATCCCCTGGCCCAAGCTGGCAGGATCGCGAAGGTGAGCCACGCTCGACAGCGCCCCGAGCTGCTGCGGGTCCATCACCACCCAGCGCGCGTGGCCCACGTTGCGGCCGTCGAGGGTGGCGATGGGCGAGAAGTCCGCGTCGTACCCGTCGAGCACGAACACGACGCCCTGTTCTCTGTTGCCACCTGCGAACTGCTTGCACTGATCGGTGTCGAACTCCTCGTGCGTCTCGGGGGTCTGCGCGACGGAGAGCCCCAGGATGCCTGCACCGTCGTATCCAACCTGGTTCTCGTGCTGGCCGTCGCCGCCGAGGCGGTTGTTCCGGTCCAGTGCGTATCGGCCGAGGAACGGCCCGATGGTCTGGGACCACTCCCAGGTACTGTTGTCGAGGACCGCGGCGAGCAGGTCCTCCTGCGAGAGCGTGCCCACGGCATCATCCAGCTCGCCCAGAGCCGCGAACAGGTCCTGGAAGTCCTGGACCATCTCCTCGTCCCCGGGCTGGAAGCCCCCTTCCTCGCTCAGCCCGATCTCGTTGCCCGCGAGCACCTCGTCCGCCTGCAGGACCAGGGGTTGGTCGTCCGCCAGCGACTCGGCCAGCGCCACCCCGTCCGGGTTGAGCCAGATCTCCTCCAGCGTGCCGGCGCCGACGATCCCGCCTGGGTGCTGCTCTGCGACGTAGTGCTCGTCCCGTCGGTCCAAGTCGACACGCGACACCATGGCCACGACCGCCTCGTCGAAGGGCAAGGCACCGCCCGCGGCCAAGCCCTCGACGTCCTCCGCGAGCATCAACGAGACCTCCATGGAGACGTCCCACCTACGGTTGGGGTAGCTCAAGTCGATCTGGACCATCTCGTTTTCCTGCGTGTACCCGTCCTCCCAGACGAGCAAGACCTGAGCTTCGCTCCTGAAGCTGTACACGCGAAAATCGAGGTCCACCGTCACGCTCTCGTCGAACGGTTCGCTGCGGACGGATGCCGTGGCGCCGTCTCGATACCCGATCAGCTCGATCGTTCCGCTGACCATGGCTCCGACGAAGCCCGGATGCAGTTGCTCGATGGCGGCCACGGCGTCCGCGCTCATGGACTCGGCAGGGATCTCGTAGGCCACCGGGAGTTGAGCGCCCTCCCAGATCTGCACCAGCCCCCACTCCAGCGGATCCACACCACCCTCGAAAAGCAGATCGCACAGGTGCATCGTCCCCTGCGCCTGGTAGGCACACCAGTGCTCGGCCGTGAGCAATACCCGCGGCGGCACCGCGGCCCCGTCCACGAACGGGTCGTTCGCCGCCCATGGCGGAGTGGGCATGGTCTGGCCCGCCAGGATGCCGTTGATGTCGTCCCCGACGAGCGCTCCCGCCGTCAGGTAGCCGTGGTGGACCATCGGGTCGTTGCACTGAACGGCGTTTTCCGGGTCCGAAGGTTGCTCTGGCAGCAGCCACGTCTCGGTGGACACATAGGCCTCTCCGAACACGGGCACGAAGTTGCCCACGGTCTTCACGCCGCCTTCGTCGAACAGGTCGTGCAGCCTGTTGCGGAGCAGGAGCACGCGCTCGGCATCCGCAAGGCCCGTGAACTTGCTGATGGGTTCCCCGTCAGGCCCTTCGCCCGCAGGGAGCATGTGGCCGAAGGTGAACAGGCTGGCGGGCACCCCGTCCTCCCAGTCGAGGATAGTCGCCTCGCTCAACGTCGCGCGAGCTGCGATCTCCACCTGGACCCGGCCTGTCTCGGGATCAAACTGCGGGTACAGCTCGGTGAGCTCGGCCAGGCAGGTATCGAGGTCCGCTTCCGGTTTGTGGCACCGGGCCACGAACAGCGTCAGCCCGATGAGTTCCCGCGAGAGATGTATGCCCCCCCCCATCTTCGTTCGTCGAGTCTACGTAGTCCGAGAACCACGCGGCGGCCTGGGCCGCGAAGAGGACGAGGAACAACCCAAGGAGCGAGGCGATCGTTCGGACACGGAAACGGCGGGACCAGGACATGGGTGTACCTCCTGCGCAACAGCCCCCCCCCTCGCTCGAGGTACCGCCCACCGGCCCCTGTCACGGGGAGTACGAACGAGGATACCAACCGACGTGGACGCGGCTCCAGATCATTGTGCGATCCCGCTACCCCGAAGCCTCTCCCCGCTCCGTTCTTGTCCGTCTGCGTCCATCCACGTCCGTCTGCGGTTTCTTTTCTCTGGAGTGATCGACGACTTCGGTTCCGTGCCTAGGTCCGCCTGTCCTCCCGGCGGTGCCAGACCCGGATCACCACCGGGTTCCCCTCCTCGTCCAACCGATACCTCAGCACGTAGGCGCCGACCCCGAAGGGGATGAACCACTCCCGACGGCCGTCCTCGAGGGGCCGACCCAACCTCGGTTGCTCCTGGAGTCGATCGGCGCCTTCGAGGATCGTCCCGGCGGCTCTGCGCGCTGCGTCCGGGCTCACCTCGGCCAGGAAAGCATGAAGGCGCTGGAGATCGGCCAGCGCGCCGGGAAGCCATCTCAGCGAGGGCATTCGTCGTCCTGACCGTCGGCCAGGCCCTGCAGCCAGTCGCGGACGCGGTCGTGGTCCACGGCCTCTCCGGTCAGGACGTAGTGATCCCAGCGCTGCTGGTCCTCGATCCGCTCCTTCTCGACGACCTCCTCTCGCGTGAGGTACTCGGACACGGCCTCCTTGACGATCCAGTGGGCGGTCCTGTTCCTGGCCTCGGCCAGCTCCTTGAGTCGGCGCCGGGTCTCGTCGTCGATCTTGATGCCGATAGTGGTGGTTCCCATCGCGGTTCTCCTGGGTTGCGATAAGTATAACCCGACTCGGAAAAAGGGACGCTCACACCTTCACGCCTTTCTCTTTTACTGCTTTCCTCGGCCGCCCTTCCTGTTATGTTCTCGCGGCTCGCCACGCGCGGGCGCGACCACCCGGGGAGATAAAAGATGAACACCGACCTGAGAATCCGCCTCGTCGTCTCGCTGACCCTGATGGCCGTCCTGGGCCTCTACCTGGCCACCGCCTGCAAGGAGAAGACCGACGGGGCCGTGGCGATCCCGACGCCGGACGAGGAGGGCGCCCCCGCCTTCGACGAGAACTTCGACTTCACCACGCTGCCGGACGACTACGCAGAGGCCATGGCTGTGGTCCGCAAGTCCCAGCCGTGGGCGACCCACGACAAGGCCATCAAGCACCACGACGGCGAGGATCCGAAGGACCCGCGCACGTTCATGGAGCTGAAGATGACGCGGGAGCTGCTCGAGGAGGAGTTCGCGCTGGGCTCGCAGTTCCTGATCAACTGGCAGCTGCCCGAGGGCAACTTCCGCTACATGTACGACTGGCTCGAGGGCACCTGGGTCCTGGACGACAACCAGGTCCGTCAGGCGGGTTCGCTGTGGGGGGTGGCCCTGTGCCACCGTTACGAGCCCAAGCCGGAGACCAAGGAGTCGCTGGACAAGGGCCTGAAGTTCTGGTTCGACAACACCGTCGAGGGCCCCGAGGGCACGCTGACGCTCAAGTACAAGGAGGACCGCAACATCAGCTCGGGCACCGTGGCGCTGGTGGCCCTGTCCATCATCGAGTACCTGATGACCGACGCGCCGATGGAGGAGGAGTACAAGACCGAGCTGACGGCCAAGCTCAAGGGCTACCTGGACTTCCTCCAGTGGATGCAGCTGGACAACGGCCACATCTCCCGGGACTACCGCCACGACGCCAAGGACAAGGTCCGGCGCTCCAGCCCCTACTACGACGGCGAGTCGCTGCTGTGCCTGTGCAAGGCCGCGCGGCAGCTCGGGTACACCGAGTACGTGCCCACCATCGAGACCATGGCCCGCGCCACGGCCGAGACCTACACCATCGGCTCGTGGCCCGAGGACATCGACTCCAATCAGACCAAGGGCTTCTACCAGTGGAGCTCCATGTCGTTCCTGGAGTACTACCAGGCCCAGTGGAAGGACTACGAGCTGTTCGCCGACGTCACCCTGTCGCTGGGCTGGTGGATGACCCACACCCACGCCACGCTCAAGAAGCGCCGCAACCACGCCTACGCCGTCGAGGGCCTCAACAGCGCGTACCTCATCGCCCGCATGCGCGGCGACGTGCCGGCCCAGATCGACCTGCTGTACACCCTGGATCGCTCCCTGCACAAGCTCGGCGGGTGGCAGATCAACGGCCCGCTGTCGCACACCAACTCGTTCCTGGTGGACAACCCCTCCGACGACATCATGGCGCTGGGCGGTGTGATGAACGCCCGCAAGCCCAGCGGCGCCGAGGTCAAGAAGGACGTGTCCCACCAGCTGCGCATCGACGTGACCCAGCACCAGATGCACGCGGTGACCATGGCGCTTGAGGACATCTACACCGCCGAGTGACCCCTCGCGCCCGAGCCGGGTCAGACCCGTCCCACCTGCCTCCCGTGCACGCCGAATGCGAGGAAGAACAGCAAGAACACCCACAGCGGATAGATCCACAGGGCCGCGGCTTCGGTCAGTGACCGGCCCAGCTCGCCCCCACTCCACGGCGCTACGGCCTGGCCCGTCGAGGCGATCCCCAGCACCACGGCGCCTGCCACGAACAGGGCCACGCTGACCCACTGGAACGGGCTCAGCCCCAGGACCCTCGCCGTCGGGATACCCCGCAGGAACTCCATGACGAACCTGCCCGTCGCCTCCATCAGCAGGTAGGCGCCGGCCAGCTGGCCTGGATGGGTCTCCCGGGTGGCCAGCGCGCCGAGCACCACGAACATGGTGACGTTGGCGGCCGACGAGTACAGCTGCGTCGGGTGCAGCGGGACGCCCCCCAGCCCGGAGGCCCGGACCACCTTGGAGTCCGGGTGGGTGAACCGGATCGCCAGGCGCGATCGGGTCGGCTTGCCGTGGCAGCACCCGTAGGTGTGGCAACCGATCCGCCCGAAGGCATGCCCCAGCGGGATCGCCAGGGCGAACGAGTCCGCCAGCAGCCAGGGATCCACATCGTGCCGCCAGATCAGCACGACGAACCCCACCGTCCCCGCCATGAACCCACCCTGGAACGCGAACCCCGGCGTCCGCATCGTGCTCAGGGGTGACGCGACGAACTCCCGCCACTGCAGCGCGAGCACGAACACACGGGAGCCCACCACCACCAGCAGCGGTATCAAGCCGAACGCCAGCAGCGCGTACTCCCGGGGCTCCATCCCCGCCTGGATCTGCCGCGCGAGCACGAGGTACGCTCCGGCGGCGCCCCCCAGGGCGGCGAACAGTCCGAAGTTGACGATCGTGACGCCACCGATCCGGGCCAGGACGACGCGGTTGTGCAGCCCCCTCGGGGACAGGGGTTCCGGGGTGTCGGAACGTGTCATCGATCCAGACTACCGCACCGCGCAGGTGAACCCACGCTCGGCAAGCGCGGTTCGCAGTTCCCCCAGCTCGGGCGCCGTCCCCTCGAAGCCGGGGGCCAGGGTCTGGCCCGCCACGAAGGGCTGCAGCACGTAGCGCCCCGAGCCCCGGATCTGCTCGCCGATGTCCAGCAGGTCGGGCAGCGCGATCAGGGGTTCGACCACCGTGGTGCGGAACTCGTGCTCGATCCCGGAGTCGATCAACAGACGGATGGACCGCTCGATGGCGCCGGTGTCCACGGGCACGCCGGCGACCTCCGGGTACCGCGAGAGCGGCGCCTTGACGTCCATGGCCACGAGGTCCACCAGTTCCTCGCGGAGCAGGGCCTCGAGCACGTCGGGGCGGCTCCCGTTGGTGTCCAGCTTGGTCTCGAAGCCCAGGGCCTTCACCTGCGCGAGCACGTCGACCAGGTCCGCCTGCAGCGTGGGCTCGCCGCCGGTGAACACCACCCCGTCGAGCTTGCCGCGGCGGCGACGGAGCAGGTCGAACAGCTCACCTTCGCCCACGGGATCGTCCCCGCGGACGTGGACCAGCTCGGGGTTGTGGCAGTAGGGGCAACGGAAGTTGCAGCCGCGGGTGAAGACCACGGCGGCGACGCGGCCGGGGAAGTCGCTGAAGCTGGTGCGGAGGAGGCCGCCGAGATGCAAGTCAGCAGGACTCGACGTCGAACGAGGCGCGGTGCTGGAACTCCTCGGCCTTGCCCTCGTTCCAGTGGTCCACGGGCCGCAGATACCCCACCACCCGGGAGTAGACCTCGGTGCGCTCTTCGCAGTCGGGCTGCGGGCAGGTGGGGTGCTCGCCGGCGTGGTAGCCGTGCTCGGGGCACACGCTGAACGTGGGCGAGTAGGTGAAGTAGGGCATGTGGTACTGGTTGCAGACCTTGCGCACGAAGTTCTTGACCGCGTTGGCGTCGGCCTGGGCCTCGCCCGAGAACACGTGCAGCACGGTGCCGCCGGTGTACCGGGTCTGGATCTCGTCCTGAAGGTCCAGGACCTCGAACACGTCGTCGGAGAAGTTCACCGGCAGCTGGGTAGAGTTGGTGTAGTAGGGCTTGCGGCCCTCCACCGGGTTGGCGTCGCGGATGGTGCCGAAGCGGCGCCGATCCAGGCGCGCCAGGCGGTAGCCCGTACCCTCGGCGGGCGTGGCCTCGAGGTTGTACAGGTGGCCCGTCTCCTCCTGGTACTGGGCGAGGCGCTCGCGCATGAAGTTGAGCACGCGCAGGGCGAAGGCCTGGCCGGCGGGCTCGCCGATGGTCACCCCGAGCAGGTTGAGGCAGGCCTCGTTCATGCCCACCAGCCCGATGGTGGAGAAGTGGTTGTTCCAGTAGGTCCCCGCCTTGTCCCGCATCTCCCGCAGGAAGTAGCGGGTGTAGGGGTACAGGCGCTCGTCGGTGAAGCGCTCCAGGGCCTTGCGCTTGATCTCCAGGCTGATCTTGGCCTGGTCCATGAGGTAGCTGAGCCGGTCGAGGAACTCCTCCTCATGGGCGGCGGTGTACCCCATGCGCGGCATGTTGATGGTCACCACGCCGATGGAGCCGGTCAGCGGGTTGGCTCCGAACAGGCCGCCGCCGCGGCTCTCGAGCTTGCGCATGTCGAGGCGGAGCCGGCAGCACATGGACCGGGCGTCCTCGGGATTCATCTCCGAGTTGACGAAGTTGGCGAAGTACGGCAGCCCGTAGCGCGCCGTGGCCTCCCACAGGCCGTCGAGCTCGGGGGCGTCCCACTCGAAGTCGGCGTGGATGTTGACCGTGGGGATGGGGAAGGTGAACACCCGGCCGCGGGCGTCGCCCTCGCACAGCACCTCGAAGAACGCTCGGTTGAGCATGTTCATCTCGTGCTGGAACTCGCCGTAGCACTCTTCCTTGCGCTCGCCGCCGATGATCACCGCCTCGTCGGCGTACAGCGGCGACACCTTCAGGTCCAGCGTGAGGTTGGTGAACGGCGTCTGGAATCCCACGCGCGTGGGCACGTTGAGGTTGAACACGAACTCCTGAAGCGCCTGCTTGACCTCCTCCTCTTCGAGGTGGTCGTAGCGGATGAACGGCGCGAGCAGGGTGTCGAAGCTCGAGAACGCCTGGGCGCCGGCCGCCTCGCCCTGGAGCGTGTAGAAGAAGTTGACCACCTGCAGCAGGGCCGTGCGGAAGTGCTTGGCGGGCTTGGACTCGGACTTGCCCGGGGCGCCCCGGAAGCCCTTCTCCAGCAGCGCGCGCAGGTCCCAGCCGACGCAGTAGACCGACAGGTAGTTGAGGTCGTGGATGTGGAAGTCGCCCTCCACGTGCGCCCGCCGGACCTCCTTGGGGTAGACCTTGTTGAGCCAGTAGACCTTGGAGATCTCCGAGGCCACGTAGTTGTTCAGCCCCTGCAGCGAGTACCCCATGTTGGAGTTCTCGCTGACCTTCCAGTCCCGCCGCTGCAGGTACTTGTCCACCAGGTCCACGTCGGCCAGGGACACGATCTCGCGCATCCGGGCGTGCTGCTCGCGATAGATGATGTACGCGCGAGCGGTGCGCTTGTACGGGGAGGCCAGCAGGACCTCCTCCACCACGTCCTGGATCCCCTCGACGGTGGGCTCGCCGTCGGCGAACAGCGCGTGGCACAGGGTCAACACGCGCACGGTCATCCGCCGCGCCATGTCCCCGTCCATCTCGCCGGTGGCCCGGCCCGCGGCGGTGACCGCCGACCAGATCTTGGCGGCGTCGAAGTCCACGAGGCGGCCATCGCGCTTGCGAATGTGCTTGAAGTCGCCCGTGGCGAGCTCCAGCGTGTCGGGGACCTGGATGTCGTCCAGGGTATCCCCGGCGGTCACCGGTTCCGAACGGGTCTTGGCAGCAGCAGCATCGACGATATCAGCGGGGTCGAACCGGGTAGCGGGGGGCGACATTCAGAAACACTCCTGTCCCTGCTGGAACAGCTCCAACGGCACATGCACTAGTGGTGATTCGCCGCGGATTCCGAGCACCCAACCCGGCGCGGCCCGACCACTATATGTAGGTGGTAAAAGGGTGTCAACGCCCAGATGTTGTGCTTTCTCAGTTTTTTGGCACGATTCTGCAAATCCCTGAAATCGCTCAATAAAGACAGTCCGCGGGCAGGGGCGACCCGTGCCTTTGCGGATACGGGGTTCGGGAGGAGAGCCGGCGTTGTGATCGTGTAGGATCGTGCGAAGGGGGAGACATGCTCGCCGGTCCGAAGACACTCCGTTCAATCGCGGTCACGCTACTACCGATCTCACTGCTGTGCGTCGCCGCCTGCAGCGACTGCGACCTGGTGCAGGAGGCGGCCGCGATCGCGACACAAGACGCGGACTACTGCGGCTACGCAGAGCCGGAGATGGAGGGGCGCGACGAGATCTTCGAGTGCTTCTACGACGCCGTCGACTGGGGCTACCCCGCGTGGGTCGCGTACCGTGTCGAGGAGGATTGGACCTGGGGCGATCCGAGCACCCGGGAGATCGCGCTGGTGCTCGACGGTGACTCCACACTGACCAGCATCACGAGCTACAGCGCGTGCCGGGAGTTCGGGCACAGCGGGCCATGCTTGGTCGGCTGGTCCTGCGAGGCGGTCGGTACGGTGTACAACGCACCCGAAGACATCGCAGGTCCCCACGGGACGGGACGGATCATCATCAAGAACAACAGCTGGACCGAGCACGAAGTCATTTGCCCGTGAGCGGCCGTCCATCCCCGTGGAGATGGCTCAGAGCGTTCAATAGAGACAGTCCGTGGGCAAGGGCTCCTGACTCGCCAGCTCCGCTGCGAATTCTCCATCGATCTCGGGATCGATCGTGAACCCGGTGGAGACGGATCCGCGCATCGCCGCACCGCCGTATCCGGTGGTGTTCATGTGGGCCCGGACGAGCACCTCGTCCTCGGCCTGAACCGTCACTGGCCCGCCGTCCCTGGTGAACGGCTGCTCGTCGGGGTGGCTGTGCTGGAGGATGCGGCGATACACCAGCTCGCCGCCGGGGGTGACCACCTCCCACCAGTCGGCGTACTGGTCGCAGTCGATGTCCGCTGTGAGCAGGGTCGCGGCAAAGGTGTAGGCCCCTGGTTCGCCGGTCACGGACACGGCCTGGACGTCGGCGACGACCTCGTTGGCCGGGCCGGTGTCGTCATCCGACGGATCGGTGGCGTCGTCGTCGGTGGCCGGTGGGCTGGAGGGACAGCCGACAAAGCAGGCGAGAATCATCGTGAATGTACCGAGCCTGACCATGGCGACCTCCTCGAACGAAATGCTGGGGCCCTCCCCAGCGTACCGTGAGGTAGCATTCAGCGGGAGGCTCCATGGCGGACGACAAGGTCAAATCCCTGCTCGACAGGTTCGACGATGCCAAGGACCGGGCAGCGCGCAAGGCGGCCGGGGCCGCGGCGAAGCGGAGCATCGGCAAGCTCGCCGACGGGCTGCTCGACGAGCTCGAGGAGCTGTTGCTGGGGGAGAAGGGGGCGGCCGAGGAGATCCTGCGCAAGGAGCGGGGGGTGGATCCGCTGGAGCGGATACGGGATGCGTATGGGTTGGAGGAGGAGGGGGAAGTGGAGGGGGAAGTGGAGGGGGAAGTGGAGGGGGAAGTGGAGGGGGGAGGTGGGGAAGAGGTGGAGCTGTCGCCGGTGGAACGGAAGCGGGCGAAGGCGCTGGCGGAGCTGCAGCGGCTCAAGGCGGCGAGGGCGGCGATGGAGCCCCACGAGGAGCTGGTGACGACGGCGAACTCCGAACTCGACGACGAGCCGCCGGCGCGACCGGCCAGGGCCCGGCGGAGGCTCTGAGATGAGCGCGTACACACGAACCGTGACCGTGGCCGCCGCGATGGTGCTCGCCGTGGCAGGCTGTCCGACCCTGGGAGGATCGCCCGAGTCGGCGACGCCCGAACCGGCGACGGCCGCGGTGGAGCCGCCGACCGGGGCCGAGGTCACCGAGCCCACCGAGGAGGAGCCGCCACCGGGGCCCGTCGTGGCCTGCCGGGAGGCGCGGACGCCCCAGGAGGAGGACCAGGTCTGCCCGTGGTTCGACCTGTGCACCGTGGCCGACGCCGACGGCGAGGTCCGCGCGACGTTCCACGCCCAGGTGGCGTGGTGGCAGCCGGTGGCCGAGGATCGCCTGGTCGTCGCCCTGCGCACCTGCCGCGATCCGGACACGGGCCAGACCCGCGGCATCGCCCCGGGTGACGCGCCGCAGGAGCTGCTCGAGATCACCGTACTCGACGAGGGCGAGCCCGCGTGGCGGCTCCTGGGCAGGGCGATGCGGGGCGACATGACGTGCACCCTGTCCGACGACGGGGGACGCGCTGCCTGTGTGGCCGTCCACGCCCAGCGATCCATGCTGTGGGGGTGGCTGCTGGATCTGACGGGCGAGCAGACCACCGTCGTTCACGCGCGCGTCGAACGGGAGGGCACCGACGTGATCCCCGAGCTGGCGCTGCGCTTCCACGAGGGCGAATTCCAGGTCCAGCTGGAAGACCCCGAGCGCGACGACGCGCTCCACTGGGTGCCGCTGCTGCCCCCGAAGCCCTGATATGCTGCGTGCGGAGGTTCCCGTGCGCATCCTCGCCCCCCTCGTCCTCGCGCTGCTCTTCGCAGGCTGCCCCTCGGCCGGCACGATCACCCCCGGGGACGACGACGCCACTGCCGGCGACGACGACGCCACCGCAGGTGACGACGACGCGGCCCCGGGTGACGACGACACCGTCCCTGACGACGACGACGCAGCCGATGACGACGCGGCCGACGACGACGACCACACCTCCGCCGCCGCAGACCTGGTCGGAGACCTCGACGCGGGATCGTTCAGCGACACCATCAGGACGTTGGCCTCCTTCGGAGATCGCTCCCAGGGTTCGTCCAGCTACGCCGCGGCCGAGGACTGGGTCGTCGAGCAGCTCACGGCCATGGGCTACGAGGTGCAACGCCACGGCTTCACCTACGGCAACGCGGCCCACGCCAACCTCTACGTGACCCGCGCGGGGGCGGCCCACCCGGACCAGATGTACATCGTCTCGGCCCACCTGGACGGCCGGGGCGGGGGCGGGGCGGCCGACGACGACGGTTCGGGCTCGGCCCTGGTCCTCGAGGCCGCGCGCGTGTTCTCCGATCCCTCCCTGACCCTGGACTCCTCCGTCCGCTTCATCTGGTGGGACTGCGAGGAGGTCGGCCTGATCGGCAGCTCGGCCTACGTATCCGGCCGCAACGACCTCCAGGGCGTCGAAGAGCCTGCCGGGTCCGGCGAGTACCCCGAGCCCACCTGGCTGGGGGTGCTGCAGTCGGACATGATCCTGTTCGACCACGGCGTGCCGCCGGACGAGGACCAGAGCCCCCAGGCGGACATCGACGTGGAGTACCAGGCCTCGTCGATCTTCGCGGCCGCCTCCCAGAGCCTCGCCGAGCGGCTCGAGGGGGGCTGCTCGTCGTACTGCACCGACTACCCCGCCGAGGTCGGCTCGGCCATGTCCAACACCGACTCGGTGCCCTTCGAAGACCACACCGCCTCGGTGAGCATCCGCGAGAACCAGCGCCTCGCCGAGATCGGCGCGGGCGCCAACCCCCACTGGCACCAACCCACCGACGTCTTCGAGACCTACTCCGAGCGGGATCTGCAGCTGGGCTTCAACGCCACGCAGATGGTGGTCGGCACGGTGGCCGATCTGGCCGGCGCGCACTACTAGGTAATCCATGCCCTCCCCTACCCTTCGCGACCGCCTCACCCCCACCGAGGTGCTGTGGCGCATGCGCGCCATCGGCTGGATGCTCCAGCTCAAGCCCTCGCTGCGTCACCACCTGCGCGACACCCACCCCGCCGGCGACGAGGTGGTCTTCGACGGCACGTTCCAGTTCTCCACGTGGGACGACAGCGTCTCGACGCACATGGCGTTTCGCGACGGCGCGGTCCGCGCGGGCAAGGGCCCGGCCGAGGACGCCGACGTGGTGCTGCGGTTCCGCGATCCCGGGATGATGCGGGACTTCTTCAAGCCTGGCGCCGACGCCCTGACCATGCTGCTGCGCAACGATCTCAAGGTCGAGGGCAACCTGTCGTACCTGTACAAGTTCGGCGCCATCGCCGCCGACGTGGTCCTCGGCGGCAAGCCCATGGCCCCCAACCGCGCGCTGTGGACCGGCGAGGACGGCGACTGGCGGGACCTGTCGGCGCCACCGACCGGCGAGCCCTGCGCGGAACCGCCCGCGAACGAGTGTTCCGCCCTCGACGATCCCTACCTGGCCCACGTCGGCCTGGACGACCTGCCGGCGATCAAGCGCCTGCTGTGGGCCCACCGCGAGGTCCAGCCGGAGATCTGCTCCGAGCGCGGACGCCTGCTGACCGAGCACGTGCTCGCGGCTCGCCACGATCCCCACATGACCGCCGAGGGCCCGGCCCTGCGGCGCGCCCGGGCCATCCACCACATCCTGGCCAACCGCCGCGCCATCATCCACGACGACGACCTGCTCGCCGGCACCACCACCGCCAAGCGCGTGGGCGTGATGATCTACCCCGAGACCTACGGCGCCACCATCTGGCCCGAGCTGCTCACGGTCACCGGCCGTCAGCTCAACCCGTACAAGATCGCCGACGAGGACCGCGAGATCCTCGACCGGCAGGTGTTCCCCTACTGGCTCGACGACAACGTCCGCGAGTGGATGCGCCGGCGCGAGGGCAACCCCCTGTCGCTGCAGCTCGACGAGCGCTTCGTGCTGTACTTCCAGTGGAAGGGGTACGCGGTCTCCCACACCATCATCGACGTGCCGCGCGCCCTGCAGAGGGGCCTCGACGACATCCGCGCCGAGGCCGAGCGGCGGGAGGCCGAGGCCGACTCGCGCGCAAAGAAGGACGTCTACAAGGCCATGCAGGTGGCCATCGTCGGGGTGCTCGAGTACGCCTCGCACATGGCCGCCCGCGCCGAGGAGCTCGCCGCCGAGATCGATCCCGACGACCTCGACCTCGCCGACCAGCGCGCACGGCTGCTCCGCATGGCCGACGCCTGCCGCCACGTGCCGGCGAAACCCGCGCGCAACCTCTTCGACGCGGCCCAGGCCATCTGGCTGCTGTTCCTGAGCCAGCACCAGGAGAACATCAACGCGGGGCTGTCCCTGGGCCGCCTCGACACCTGGATGCAGCCGTACCTGCAGGCCGATCTGGACGGCGTGGACGATCCCGAGCGGCGCCAGTGGATCCTCGACGACGCCCTGGAGATCACCTGCGCGCTGATGCTCAAGTGCACCGATCACCTGCCCCTGGTGCCGGACATGGGCAGCCGGCTGTTCGGTGGATCGTCGTCGGACCAGGTGATCACCCTGGGCGGCCAGACCCGGGACGGCGAGACCGCGGTCAGCGACATGACGTGGATCTTCCTCAAGGCCACCGAGCTGCTGCGGCTGCGCGACCCCAACGTCAACGCCCGCTTCACCCCGGGCGTCAACTCGGAGGCCTACCTGCGCAGGCTGTGCGAGGTGAACCTGCTGACCCGGGCCACCCCCTCGCTGCACAACGACGGCGCCGTGCTCCCGGCCATGGCCGAGCAGGGCTTCGCCATCGAGGACGCCCGCGACTGGTCCGCCACCGGCTGCGTGGAGCCCACCAGCTGCGGCCGCCACTTCGGCCACACGGGCTGTTTGATGTTCAACATGGTCGCCCCCATGGAGATGGCGCTCAACGACGGCGTCCACCCGGTCCTGGGCGAGCAGATCGGCCCGAAGACCGGCGCCCCCGCCCCCATGGCCACCTTCGAGGACTTCTTCGAGGCCTACACCACCCAGTTCGGCTGGCTCATCGACCGCGCGGCCGAGTGCAACAACATGCTCGGCCGCGCCCACCGGGAGCTGATGCCCTCGCCGCTGCTGTCGGCGCTCTTCACCGGCCCCATGGAGTCGGGCAAGGACGTCATCGACGGCGGCGCAGTGTACAACTCCACCGGCATCGGCACCGTCGGCCTCACCGACGTCATCGACACCCTGTGCGCGATCAAGACCCTGGTCTACGACCAGCAGCGGGTGGACTGGCCCACCCTGCTGCAGGCCCTCGAGGACGACTTCGAGGGCCACGAGGCGCTCCTGGCACGCCTGCTCAACAAGGTCCCCCGCTTCGGCCAGGATCACGCGCTGCCCCGCGAGATCGCCGATCAGGTCCTGCGCTTCGCCTACGACCGCTGGCAGGCCCAGCCCCACTACCGCGGCGGCCACTACGTGCCCGGCTACTGGTCCATGTCCAACCACGTGGCGTTCGGCATGCTCTCCGGAGCCCTCCCGTCAGGGCGGCGCAAGGGCAAGGCCTTCACCCCCGGGCTCACGCCGTCGCCGTTGTGCGGCGCCCCCCTCGCCGATCAGATCCGCACCGTGGCGCAGCTCGATCCCCTGCACATGCCCAACAACATCGCCTTCAACGTCAAGGTCCTGCCCGGCCCCGACGAGCCCCACGCCCGCGTCCTCGACCGCATGACCACCACCGTCGGCGCCTTCTTCGACATGGGGGGCATGCAGATGCAGTTCAACGTGGTGGGGACCGACACCCTGCGTGACGCGCTGGAGCATCCCCAGGAGTACCGGGATCTGCTGGTGCGGATCAGCGGCTACAACGCGTACTTCGTGGAGCTGAACCACAACATGCAGGTGGAGCTGATCGAGCGGACGGAGCACGGTCTGGGCTAGAGGGCTGATCACGCAACCTCGCCCTAGAACCAACTCCACGATCTTCACGA
>CAYRNR010000129.1:0-25109 GCA_964425605.1 uncultured Rickettsiales bacterium
TCCACCGTCCTCGCCGAGGACGCAGACTGTGACGGAATCCTCACGGCCGACGACTGCGACGACAACGACCCGGCGTCCACCGCCATCGCCGACGACGCAGACTGCGACGGAATCGCCACCGGAGACGACTGCGACGACAACGATCCAGGGTCTACCGAGATCGACGACGACGCAGACTGCGACGGAGTCCTCACCGACGACGACTGCGACGGAGCCCCCACGGCCGTCGATTGCGACGACAACGATCCAGGGTCCACCGTCCTCGCCGAAGACGCAGACTGCGACGGAACCCTCACCGCAGACGACTGCGACGACAACGACCCCGGGTCCAACGTCGTCGCAGAGGACGGTGACTGCGACGGCATCCTCACCGACGACGACTGCGACGACGGCGATCCCGGCCTGGGCCAGCCCGGCGACGACGTCGACGGCGATGGTGTGTGCAATGTCCACGACCTGTGCGACGGCGACGACGCCACCGGGGATACCGACGGCGACGGCATCTGCGACGACATCGACCTGTGCATCGGCGACAACGCCTGGGGGGACGCCGACGGCGACGGCTGGTGCGCCTACACCGACAACTGCGACGACCGGCCCAATCCCGACCAGGAGGATGTCTGCGACGTCTGGTTCGTCGATGACGACGCGACCGGCGCTGGGGATGGCTCGTCGTGGGCCGATGCCTTCACCACGATCCAGGCCGCCGCGGACGTGGCCGCCACAGGCGAGCGTGTGTTCATCGCCGAGGGGCTGTACACGCCGGACGCGGCCAACATCCCCGTCGTCGATCTCGACGGCCTGTCCCTGTACGGCGGATTCACGGGAACCGAGATGCTCCTCGACGATCGCGCGGGGCTGTTCGACGAGACCGTGCTCTCCGGCGACTTCGCCGGCGACGACGACGGCACGCCGGGCACGATGGGAGACAACGCAGCGCAGGTGGTGATCATGCGCGGCGAAGCCAACCTGGATGGCCTCACCGTCGCGCACGGCTACGGCTCCTCGAGCGGGGCCGGAATCTACGCCATCGACTGCGTGGGCGGTCTGATCTCCCGGGTCATCGTCCGGGACAACGAGACCGCCGGCACGGGAGGTGGCCTGTACGTCGGCTGGGGGGACGTGGTGGTCCAGCACTCGCTGTTCATGGACAACATCGCCGCGGACAAGGGCGGTGGTGTCATGGTGGGGGAGGAGACCACGTTCATCAACACCACCTTCCTGGGCAACACGTCCGGGGCCCAAGGGGCCGCCGTGGCGACCATCGGCTCCAATCCAGCCTTCGAGATCACCCTCTGCGCGTTCTACGACAACATCGGATCGTCCGTGTTCTTCATCGACTCGGCCAGCGCCTTCGCGATCCGCAACACGGCGATCTACGGGGGCGTCCCGGCGGTGGACATAGGCGGCGGGGGTCCGACCCTCACCGTCGACCACACCTGCGCGGACACGGACCTGTCTGGCTACGGCACCGGCAACGTCTACCTCAACGACGCCAACGCGACCCGCTCGGACCCGTTCGTGCTGCTCGGTCACCGCGTTCTGCTCAAGCACGTCGCCGCGGGCGACGCCGCCAACAGCGCGTGCATCGACGCCGGCGATCCGCTCACCGCCACCGTCGACCTCCCCGAATGGCCCACCATCTCCACGCGAATCGACGAGGTGTCGGACGCCGGTGATCCCGATGCCAGCCGACACTACAGACCGGACCCCACCGCCTGCATCGGCGACGACAACACCGGCGACGCGGACGGCGACGGGATCTGCAACGACCTCGACGCCCCATGAGCCGAGGCCGCCAGGCGCTTCAGTTCACCGTGCCTTCGAATGAATGACGGGCTCCTGCGTCAGAGGGGGGGCCGAACGGCCGTCATGGAGGACGACATGGCACAGCTCGAACGACTCGAATCCCTCTTCCGCGAACGCCTGGGGGAGTGGCTGGACGACCAGCGCGAACGCTACATGCTCGACGAGGACCTCGTGGACATGCTCGAGACAGCAGCCGGCAAGGTCCTCGACAAGCTCCCGGAGCTCACCTCGTTCACTGACGAGCCCCTCATGGGCGAGGTGGACGAGCTCGACGAGGACGCGGTCCGCGCCACATTCGAGGCCTTCGCCGAGATCTGGGACGAGGTCGAGTGGAGAGACCAGACCAAGGCGCCCGATCCAGCCCTGCTCCAGGAGCGGCTGGTGGAGATGGTGCACTTCCTCGACGAGGAGGAGCCGGACGAGGGGAACGTCGAGGAGTACGTCCATGGGCTGGATCGGTACCTCGAGGCGTGCGGGTATCAATACGTGGTCTGACAACGCGTAAAGGTGTGAGCGTCCCTTTTCCTCCTCTTGACGTCCCCTTTCTTTCCCGTCCCCTTTCTTTCCCGTCCCCTTTCTTTCCCGTCCCCTTTCTTTCCCGTCCCCTTTCTTTCCGGAGAAGAAGAAGCACGCAACGACCGGGCCGCGGGCGGACTACGACGCCACGGCCGCCACGCCGGACAAAGGAGAACAGGAACTCAGAACGTTGCGCCGTCGCGTCGTCGCGCCGTTGCGTGCTTCCCCGGTCTTTCGTCACCTAGACCCCTTCTGTATCGGATCGGATAGGTGGAGGGGGAAGATGAGGAGGAATTGGAAGGGATCGGGAGGGGCGAGAAGGGGAGAGTGAGGGGCTAGGAAGGGGCTAGATCCGGCGGCGGATCAGGCCCAGCGCGAGTAGCAGGGCGACGATGGCGGAGCTCTTCGAGCCCGATCCGGAGGCGTCGCACTCGCAGTCATCGTCGCCGGCCGAGTCGTCGTCGTCGTCGTCGTCATCGTCGCCGGGGATGTCCTCGCACTCGTCGTCGGCGGCGTCGATGTCGCCGTCGCAGTCGTTGTCGATGCCGTCCTCGCAGTCCTCGAAGGCGCCGGGGTGGATATCCTCGTCGGTGTCGTCGCAGTCCTCGCCGCCGCACTCGATGGGCATGTAGCCGTCGAAGTCCTCGTCCACGTCGTCGCCGACGCCGTCGCAGTTGTTGTCCTCGCCGTCGCAGATCTCGTCGGCGCCGGGGAAGGTGTCGGCGTTGTCGTCGTCGCAGTCGCCGTCGCAGGTGGTGACGCCGTCGGCGTCGGCGTCGTCGAGGTTGAGCGCGGCGTCGGTGTCGTCGCAGTCGTCCTCGCACACGAGCCAGCCGTCGCCGTCCTCGTCGGCCTCGTCGACGGGGATGTCCTCGTCGCAGTCGTTGTCGAAGCCGTCGCAGATCTCGGCGGCGCCGGGGTAGGTGTCGGCGTTGTTGTCGTCGCAGTCACCCTGGCAGGCGTTGAAGCCGTCGGCGTCGAGATCGGCGTCGGTGTCCTCGTCGATGGTGCCGTCGCAGTCGTTGTCGATGCCGTCGCAGAGTTCGGGTGCGTCGGGGTAGGAGGTGGCGTCGAGGTCGTCGCAGTCGCCCTCGCACAGCATCACGCCGTCGCCGTCCTCGTCCACCTCGTCGACGCCGAGCTGTCCGTCGCAGTCGTTGTCGAGGCCGTCGCAGAGCTCGGCAGCGCCGGGGTAGACCGTGTCGTCGGTGTCGTCGCAGTCGTCGTCGCAGATGGCGAAGGTGTCGCCGTCGCCGTCCACGAGCTCGTCGGTGGCCGGGTCGCAGTCGTTGTCGATGCCATCGCAGATCTCGTCGGCGCCGGGGAAGACCAGGGCGTCGTACTCGTCGCAGTCGCCGTCGCACAGGGCGAACGTGTCGCCGTCGAGGTCCACGAGCTCGTCGGTGGCCGGGTCGCAGTCGTTGTCGATGCCGTCGCACTCCTCGAGCGCGTCGGGGTTGACCAGAGCGTCGGTGTCGTCACAGTCGTCGCCACCGCAGGCCACGTCGGCGAAGCCGTCGCCGTCGAGGTCCTCGCAGCAGGTGGGGTTGATGTCGTTGGGGGTTCCCAGGTCGCCCATGCCGAAGGCGGTCGAGCCCTCGCACCAGTTGTCGGGATCGTCGTTGGCGGCCGGAGCGTAGGACGCCGGGTCGAGGGACATGGAGGCGCCGTTGGGATCGATCCACAGGATGCCGCCGTCCCACACCACCTCGTCCAGCACCACGCCGTCGTGCTCGAGCACGATCTCGTCGTCGCCGTTGCCGAGGTTGAAGTCGGGCCAGACGTAGTCGACCGGGACTCCGCCGTTGGCGGCGTAGTCGTCGTTGTTGCCGAGCACGGCGTGCTGGCCGGGCAGGACCCACAGATCCTGGTCCACGGTGAAGATGTTGGAGCCGAGGTCATAGGCGAGCATGCCGACGAGGTTCATCTCCACGCCGGTGTTGTTGAACACCTCGAACCACTCGCCGTCGTCGTCGAGCACGGCGGCCGGGTTCTGCATGATCTCGGTGACCACCAGCGCGTCGTAGGGCAGCGCGCCCTCGTCGAACAGGCCGTCGCAGTCGTTGTCCACGCCGTCGTGCAGCTCGGTCGCGCCCGGGTAGACGGTGGCGTCGGCGTCGTCGCAGTCCCCGCCGTCGAGGGTGAAGCCGGCCACGTAGTCGCAGTCGAGCTCGAAGACCGCGTCGTTGCCGAAGTGGTCGCCGTCGAGGTCCTCGTACCAGACGTCCGCGTCCAGGGCGTCGTCCTCGTCGATGTCGCCGTCGCAGTCGTTGTCGATGGCATCGCACCACTCGTCGGCGCCGGGGAAGATGTCGGCGTCGGCGTCGTCGCAGTCGCCGTCGCACTCGCTGAGGCCGTCGGCGTCGTCGTCCACGTCGTCGGGGTGCTGGACGCCGTCGCAGTCGTTGTCGATGCCGTCACAGGGCGCCTCGTTGGCGCCGGGGTTGATGGCCGGGTCACCGTCGTGACAGTCCCCGTGGCACTCGTCCACGCCGTCGCCGTCGTCGTCCACCTCGTCCGGGTGCAGGTCGCCGTCGCAGTTGTTGTCGATGTTGTCGCAGGCCGCCTCGGGGGCGCCGGGGTTCACGGCCGGGTCACCGTCGTCGCAGTCCCCGTCGCACTCGGTGAAGGCGTCGCCGTCGTCGTCGGTCTCCTGCGGGTGCAGGGTGCCGTCGCAGTCGTTGTCGATGAAGTCGCAGGCCGCCTCGTGGGCGCCGGGGTTGATGGCCGCGTCGCCGTCGGCGCAGTCGTTCTGGCACTCGTCGAAGCCGTCGCCGTCGTCGTCCACCTCCTGCGGGTGCAGCACACCGTCGCAGTCGTTGTCGATGTAGTCGCAGGGCGCCTCGGCCGCGCCGGGGTTGACGGCCGCGTCGGTGTCGTCGCAGTCCCCGGAGCAGTCGTCGTAGCCGTCGCCGTCGTTGTCGATCTCCCGCGGATGCAGGGCGCCGTCGCAGTCGTTGTCGATGTAGTCGCAGTCCACCTCGGCGGCGCCGGGGTTCACCGCGGCGTCCGCGTCGTCGCAGTCGTCGCCGCCGCACGCGTCGTCGAAGTAGCCGTCGCCGTCCGCGTCGGGGCAGCACTGGGGGTTGTCCACGCCGGGTGTACCCAGGTCGCCGTCGCCGTACACCGCCTCGGCGTTGCACCAGTTGCCGAAGTCGTCGTTGAGGCCCGTGTCGTAGGCGCCGATGTCCAGGGACATGGCCGCGCCGTTGTCGTCGGGCCAGTCCGGATCGGCGTACTCGACGCGGTCGAGTTCGGTGCCGTCGTGGGTCACGACGATCTCGTCCTCGGTGTTGCTCAGGTCGAAGGTGGTCGTCCAGACGTAGTCGGTCGCCACGCCGCCGTTGAGGCCGAAGTCACCGTTCTTGGCCAGCACGGCGTAGTCGTAGGCCGGCACCGGGACGCTGTCGAGGACCGTGAAGGAGTTGGAGCCGTTGTCCGTGACGACCATGCCGTAGAGGTCCATGGGCACGGCGGTGTTGTTGTACACCTCGAACCACTCGCCGTAGCTGTCGAGCACCATCGCGGGGTTCTTCATGATCTCGGTGATGATCAGCGCCTCGGAGGGCAGCGCGCCCTCGTCCACCAGGTCGTCGCAGTCCTGGTCCACGCCGTCGTGGGCCTCGGCCGCGCCGGGGTTGATGCCGGCGTCGGTGTCGTCGCAGTCGGAGCCGCCGCACGCCTCGTCGGCGTAGCCGTCGCCGTCGGCGTCGACACAGACGCCGTAGCCCCAGCCCCAGTCGATGGCGTTGACCAGCACGATGCCGGCGTCGTAGCCGTGGTACCAGCCGTGCTCCCAGGTCAGGCCGGTGCCCACCAGGGCGCCGTCGCCGGCCTCGATCACGTACAGGGTCGGGTAGCCGTTGTTCTGGTTCGTGGCGAGCACGTCTTCGTTGCCCGGCAGGCTGGTGAAGTAGTTGTGGCTGGCCGACGAGCCGATGATGGGGTCGCCCACACCGGCCATGATCGGGTGACCGGGCTCCTCCACGTCGTTGTAGGAGGCCGTGCCGTAGTTGTTCGTGCCGCCGTAGAGCGGGGCCGGGTACGGGGTATCGCCCGACTGGGTGCAGCCCGACCACAGGACGACACCGCCAGCGGTGACGTAGTCCTCGAGGTCCGACTGCATGGCGTTGAGCCGCGTGTTGTAGGTGCTGCCCTGCACCGACACCGTGACGATCATGCGGTAGGCGTAGAGGTCGGCGCTGGCCAGGTCGGCCGAGCCGATCTGCGTGTACGAGATGCCCGCAGCGGTCAGCTCGTCGTTCCAGGCGTCACCGCTCCAGGCGACGGCGTCCTGCACCAGCAGCGCCTCGGGCTCGAAGTTCCAGCCCCAGTCGATGGCGTTGATCAGCACCTCGCCGTGCTCGTAGCCGTTGCCCCAGCCGTGCTCCCAGGTCAGGCCGGTGACCACCATGGCGCCCGCGCCGCGGTGCAGCACGTAGGTGGTGACCTCGCCGTGGCCCTGGCCCGTGGTCAGCACGCGGGCGCCCGCGGGTGGGCTGGGGAACTTGTCGTGGCTCGAGGAGTTGCCGTAGATCGGCGTCCCCACCCCCGCCATGATCGGGTGCGTGGCGTCGACCACGTCGTTGTAGGTCTCGCCGTCGTACTCGTTGGCGCCGCCGAAGGGCGGCAGCGGATACGGCGTGTACGCGGACTGGGTGGCTCCCGAGAACAGCAGGATGCCGCCCTGGAGCACGAAGTCCTCGAAGTCCGACTGCTTGTCGTTGATGTACTGGTTGTAGGTCGAACTCTGGGCGCTGGCCGTGACCACCATGCGGTACTGGGTCAGGTCCGTGGCGGCCAGGTCGGCCGAGCCGATCTGGGTGTAGGTGATCCCGGCCGCAGCCAGCTCCGGGTTCCAGGCGTCGTACCACGGGGTCGAGTCCTGGACCAGCAGCGCCTCCTGGGCGAACGCTGGCGCGGACCACCCGATGACGCAGGCCACTACAAAACCAAACAAACTACGACAGAACAAGCCCCCGAACCTCATGCTGGCTCTCCTTCCGACTCTCGGTTGTGGATCCCTCGATAGAGGCCGGAAGTTTGGACCACGCGCGGGCGGATATCAATCGTTCTGCGGGGGGAATCAGGCGAGGCGGCGGCGGACGAGCACTGCCGCGGCCAGGAGGAGGGCCGCGAGGGAGGGAGAGGGGCCGGCGTCGGCGCGGCAGGAGCAGGCGACGCCACCGTCCTCGGCCGAGTCGTCGTCGTCGTCGTCGTCGCCGGCGCCGCACTCGTCGTCGTACTGATCCGCGATGCCGTTGCAGTTGTCGTCGATGCCGTTGTTGCAGTTCTCGGTGGCGTCGGGGTGGATGGCGGCGTTGGTGTCGTCGCAGTCGCTGCCATAGGCGCCGCCGTCGTAGCCGTCGCCGTCGAGGTCCGTGAGGTCCTCACCGTCGCAGTCCTGGTCGATGTTGTCGTAGGGCACCTCGGACGCGCCGGGGTAGATGCTGGCGTTGTAGTCGTCGCAGTCGTCCTCGTCGCCGCAGCCCGACCAGCCGTCGAGGTCGTAGTCGATGCCGTCGTCCACCAGGCCGTTGCAGTCGTTGTCCTTGGTGTCGCAGACCTCCTCCTCGTCCGGGTTCACGCCGGCGTCGAAGTCGTCGCAGTCGCCCGCGCAGATGTTGAAGCCGTCCATGTCCGTGTCCGCGATCTCGTCGGTGGCCGGGTTGCAGTCGTCGTCGTGCTCGGAGTTGCACAGCTCCTCGGCGCCGGGGTTGGTGGCCGGGTCCTCGTCGTCGCAGTCGCCCGCGCACTCGGAGTAGGTGTCGTTGTCGTTGTCCACCTCGGTAGCCTCGAGGTCGTCGAGGCAGTCCGAGTCGATGCCGTCGTCGCAGGTCTCGGGGGCACCGGGGTAGGTGGAGATGTCGGTGTCGTCGCACTCCTCGCACTCGAGATAACCGTCGCCGTCGTTGTCGTACTCGTACGCGGCCAGCTGCCCGTCGCAGTCGTTGTCCAGCTCGTCGCACTGCTCCAGCGCGCCCGGGTAGGTCAGCGGATCCGTGTCGTCGCAGTCCCCCTCGCAGATGGACATGCCGTCGCCGTCGCCGTCGAGGCCCTCGTCCACGTCGCCGTCGCAGTCGTCGTCGATGCCGTTGCAGATCTCCTGGGCGCCGGGGCGGATGGCCGCGTCGGCGTCATTGCAGTCGAGGCACTCGACGAACCCGTCGCCGTCGCCATCGTAGGTCTCGTCCGCGGGGACGAGCCCGTCACAGTCGTTGTCCAGCTCGTCGCACAGCTCGGGGGCGCCGGGCCAGATGTCCGGGTTGTTGTCGTTGCAGTCGCCCTGGCACACGGTGAGGCCGTCGCCGTCGTCGTCGGTCTCTTCGTCGATGACGCCGTCGCAGTCGTTGTCCACGCCGTCGCACACCTCGGGGCCCATGGGGTAGACGTCGGCGCGGGTGTCGTCGCAGTCCGCGGGGATGTCGCAGAGG
The DNA here is from genome assembly GCA_964425605.1 of uncultured Rickettsiales bacterium. Taxonomy (GTDB): domain Bacteria; phylum Myxococcota_A; class UBA796; order UBA9615; family CAYRNR01; genus CAYRNR01. Next base: position 8,760 of record CAYRNR010000129.1, read on the forward strand.
CTCCAGCCATCGCCGTCCACGTCGAAGTCCTCGTCGATCAGGCCGTCGCAGTCCGAGTCGAAGCCGTCGCACACCTCGGCCGCGCCCGGGAAGACGCTGCCGTCGGCGTCGTTGCAGTCGCCGTCGCACTGGGACAGGCCGTCGCCGTCGTTGTCCGTGGTCTCGTCGGCCACGCCGTCACAGTTCTGATCGATGCCGTCGTTGCAGATCTCCTCGGCGCCCGGGTAGACGGTGTAGTCGCTGTCGTCGCAGTCGAACCCGCCACACCCCACGTCGCCCCAGCCGTCCAGGTCCACGTCGTCGCACGACGTGTTGTCCCAGCCCCACGCGACAGCGTTGACCAGGACGTCCCCGGCGCCGTAGCTGTTGCCCCAGCCGTGCTCCCAGGTCAGGCCGGAGGCGATGAGCAGGCCCAGCCCCTCCTCGAGGGCGTACAGCGTGGGCTGGCCGTTCCCCTGCCCCCGGGTCAGGATCTCTGCGCCAGCGGGCGGGCTGGCGATGTAGTTGTGGCTGGACGAGTTGCCGTAGATGGGATCGGCGACCCCGACCATCAGCGGATGGGTGGGATCCATGATGGTGTTGTACGTCTCGGTGGAGTAGACGTCCGTGCCGCCAAAGGGCGGATCCGGGTACGGGGTCTCGCCCGACTGGGTGCACGCCGACCAGATCAGCACGCCGCCAGCCTGAACGAAGGCCTCGAAGTCCGCCATCTTCGACATCAGCCGGGTGTTGTGGGTGCTGCCCTGCACGCTGACGGTGATGACCATCGAGTAGTTGTGCAGGTTGGTGCCGGCCAGGGCCGCCGAGTTGATCTGGGTGTAGGGGATCCCCGCCAGAGTGAGCTCGACGTTCCATGCGTCGTAGCTCCACGCCGCGACATCCTGGACGAGCAGAGCGTCGTCCTGGGCGCGCGCCGGGCCGGCCATGCACAGGACCGTCAGCGAGACGAGCAGAGACTGGATGATGTTTGGTCGCACGAAGCCTCCCGCGTACAGGTGCCCTAGATTAGCGGGTGGAGGGGGGAGGTGGAAGTGGAAGTGGAAGTGGAGGGGGAGGTCGAAGGGGAAGTGGAAAGGTGAGAAGGGGCTAGGCTAGGCGGCGGCGGATCAGGCCGAGGGCGAGGAGCAGGGCGACAAGCGCGGAGCTGCTGGAGCCGGAGCCGGTGGCGTCGCACTCGCAGTCGCCGGCGTCGTCGTCGTCGTCGTCGCCCGGGGCGGAGTCGTCGTCGTCGTCGTCGCCGACCTCCTCGCAATCCAGGTCGTCGTCGTAGTCGGTGAGGCCGTCGCAGTCGTTGTCGATGCCGTCCTCGCAGTCCTCGGCGGCGTCGGGGTTGATGGCGTCGTCGGCGTCGTCGCAGTCGTCGCCGCCGCAGTCGAGGGCCACGTAACCGTCGGCGTCGGCGTCCACGTCGTCGGTGTTGCCGTCGCAGTCGTTGTCGACCCCGTCGCAGACCTCGTCGGCGTCGGGGTTGACGTCGGCGTCGGCGTCGTCGCAGTCGTCCTCGCACACGAGGTAGCCGTCGGCGTCGTCGTCGAGCTCGTCGTCGGGCACGACCTCGTCGCAGTCGTTGTCGAAGCCGTCGCAGATCTCGGTAGCGCCGGGGTAGGTGTCGGCGTTGTCGTCGTCGCAGTCGCCCTGGCAGGCGTTGAAGCCGTCGGCGTCGGCGTCCACGTCGGTGTCCTCGTCGATGATCTGGTCGCAGTCGTTGTCGAGGCCGTCGCAGAGCTCGGGCGCGTCCGGGTAGACCGTGGCGTCGAGGTCGTCGCAGTCGTCGGCGCACAGCAGCACGCCGTCCATGTCCTCGTCCACCTCGTCAGCGCCGAGCAGGTCGTCGCAGTCGTTGTCGAGGCCGTCGCAGATCTCGGCGGCACCGGGGTAGACGGTGGCCTCGGCGTCGTCGCAGTCGCCGTCGCAGATGGTGAAGGTGTCGGTGTCGCCGTCCACGAGCTCGTCGGTGGTCTCGTCGCAGTCGTTGTCGAGGCCGTCGCAGATCTCCTCGGCGCCGGGGTGGACCAGGTCGTCGTACTCGTCGCAGTCGCCGTCGCACAGGGCGAAGCCGTCGCCGTCGAGGTCCACGAGCTCGTCGGTGGTCTCGTCGCAGTCGTTGTCGATGCCGTCGCAGATCTCCTCGGCGCCGGGGAAGACGGCCGGGTCCATGTCGTCGCAGTCGTCGAAGCCGCAGGCCGCGTCGAGGAAGCCGTCGCCGTCCGCGTCGGGACAGCAGGTGGTGTTGAGGTCGCCGGGGGAGCCGAAGTCACCCATGCCGAAGACGGTGGGAGCCTCGCACCAGTTGGCCGGGTCGTCGTTGAGGTCCGGGTCGTAGGCGGTGGGGTCGAGGGACATGGCCGCGCCGTTGGGGTCGACCCACGGCGCGGTGCCGGTGTACTCGACCGAGTCCAGCACATCGCCGTCGAGCTCCAGGTAGAGCTCGTCGTCGCCGTTGCTGAGGTTGAAATCGATCCACTCGTAGTCCACCGGGGCGCCGCCGTTGAGGGCGGGGTCGGCGTTGACGCCGAGCACGGCGTGGGTCTCGGGCTGGACCCACAGATCGTCGTCCACGACGAACCAGTTGGAGCCGAGGTCGTACACCTCGACGCCCACCAGGTTCACCGGCAGGGCGGTGGTGTTGTAGACCTCGAACCACTCGCCGTCGTCGTCGAGGACCGCGGCCGGGTTCTGCATGATCTCGGTGATCACGATGGCGTCGTCGGGCAGCGCGCCCTCGTCGTAGAGGCCGTCGCAGTCGTTGTCCGACGAGTCGAAGGTCTCGGCCGCGCCGGGGTAGGTGTTGGGATCGGCGTCGTTGCAGTCGTCGGGGTTGTCGGCGAAGTTGGCGGGCTGATAGCAGTCCTCCTGGAACACCGCGGCGTCGCCGTAGCCGTCGCCGTCCGCGTCGAGGAACCAGACCTCCACGTCGATGGCCGTGTCCTCGTCCACCTCGCCGTCGCAGTTGTTGTCCACGCCGTCACACAGCTCGTCCGCGCTGGGATAGGTGGAGGGCTCGGTGTCGTCGCAGTCGCCGTCGCACTCGATGAAGCCGTCGCCGTCGTCGTCGGTCTCGTTGGCGTGCAGCGCGCCGTCACAGTCGGTGTCCACGCCGTCGCAGGGGGCCTCGTTGGCGCCGGGGTTCACGAAGGCGTCGCTCTCGTCACAGTCGCCCGTGCAGACGGTGAAGCCGTCGGCGTCGTGGTCGGTCTCGTCGGGGTGCATCGCGCCGTCGCAGTCATTGTCGATGAAGTCGCAAGCGTCCTCGGTGGCCGCTGGATTGACCGCTGCGTCGGTGTCGTCGCAGTCGTCACCGCCGCACGCGACGTCGTAGAAGCCGTCACCGTCGGCGTCGGGGCAACAGACGGGATTGGCGGTGCCGGGGGTGCCCAGGTCACCGTCGCCGTACGCGGCGATGGCGTTGCACCAGTTGTCGAAGTTGTCGTTGAAGGCCGTGTCGTAGGCGTCGATGCTCAGGGACATGGCCGCGCCGCTGTCGTCGGGCCAGTCGGGATCGTCGTACTCGACGCGGTCGAGCTCGACCCCGTCGAAGGTGACGATGATCTCGTCCTCGCCGTTGCCCACGTCCATGGAGCCGCCGGGCCAGGCGAAGTCGGCGGTCACGCCACCGTTGACGCCGGGATCGCCGTCCTTGATCAGGACCGCGTGACCCATGGAGGGCACCACGACGCTGGCGTCCACGGTGAAGCTGTTGGAGCCGGCGTCGCTGACCACCATGCCGTACATGTCGATGGGCAGTCCGATGCTGTTGTAGACCTCGATCCACTCGCCGAAGTCGTCGCTGACCGCGGCGGGGTTCTTCATGATCTCGGTGATGATCAGCGCGCCCGCGGGGAGCACGCCCTCGTCCACCATGTCGTCGCAGTCCTGGTCCATGCCGTCGAGGACCTCGGCCGCGCCGGGATTGACGTCCACGTCGGCGTCGTCGCAGTCGTCGCCGCCGCAGGCGATGTCGTAGTAGCCGTCGCCATCGACGTCGACGCACGGCGGCGTGTAGTTCCAGGCGTAGTCGATGGCGTTGACCAGGATGGTGCCGTTCTCCCAGCCCTGGTCCCAGCCGATCTCCCAGGTCATGCCCGTGGCGATGACCACGCCGTCGTTGACCTCGTAGACGTACAGGGTCGCGTCCCCGGTCGCCTGCTGCTCGGCGATGACCTCGGCGCCACCGGGGACGGTGGAGAAGGTGTTGTGGTGGTCCCAGCTGCCCCAGATGTCGGGGCCGGCGACCCCGGCGGCCAGCGGATGGGTGTCGTCGAGGATGGTGCTGTACGAGCCCTGGTCGTAGGCGTTGACGCCGCCCAGGGGTACGTCAGGGGTCTCACCGTGGGTGCAACCCGACCAGATCAGCGCGCCACCGGCGTTGACGAAGTCCTCGAAGGCGGTCAGCTCGGCCTGCAGGTTGTCGTCGTAGGGGCTGCCCTGCACGCTGGCGGTGATGACCAGGTCGTAGTCCGTCAGGGTCGTGCTGGCCACGTCGGCCGAGCCGATCTGGGTGTAGGGGATCCCCGCCGCGGTCAGCTCCGAGTTCCAGGCGTCGTCACCCCACGGGGCGGTGTCCTGGATCAGCAGCGCCTGCTGCGCGACCGCCGTCCAGGGAACGAGTAGCAGGGCCAGCAGCGGCAAGACAGTACAGAACAGACCGGGACTCCTCATGGGATCTCCTCTCGCAGGTGCGTCTACTTTGGAAAAGCTAGTCTTAGCGACGATCGGCCGGGGATTCAACGGTTACGTCGACGGACCAGGGCCAGGGCGGCCAGGAGGGCCAGGGGGAATCCCGCGGCGGTCGAGCCTCCGCCGACGGCGCACTCGCAGTCCGTGGGTTCCACGACGTCCGCGGAGTCGTCGTCGTCGCCGATGCACTCCTGATCTTCCTCGTCCACGTTGCCGTCGCAGTCGTTGTCCACCCCGTCCTCGCAGTCCTCGAAGGCGCCGGGGTAGATGTCGTCGTTGGTGTCGTCGCAGTCGGTACCGCCGCACTCGGTGGGCATGAAGCCGTCGTAGTCGGCGTCCGAGTCGTCGTCCACGCCGTCGCAGTTGTTGTCCACGCCGTCGCAGTACTCCTCGGCGCCTGGGTAGGCGCTGTCGTCCTGGTCGTCGCAGTCCCCGTCGCAGGTGGTGTACCCGTCACCGTCGAGGTCGTCGAGGGTCAGGTCGTTGTCCAGGTCGTTGCAGTCCCCGTCGCACACGAGCCAGCCGTCGTCGTCGCGGTCCTCCTCGTCGGCCGGGATGGTCCCGTCGCAGTCGTTGTCGATGCCGTCGCACAGCTCGTCGGCCAGCGGGTAGACCGTGGCGTCGGTGTCGTCGCAGTCCCCCTGGCAGGCGTTGTAGCCGTCGAGGTCCGCGTCCTGATCCACGTCCTCGTCCACGATCTCGTCGCAGTCGTTGTCGATGTAGTCGCACAGCTCCGGCGCGCCGGGGTAGGTAGTCGCGTCGGCGTCGTCACAGTCGTCGGCGCACAGCATCACGCCGTCCTCGTCCTCGTCCACCTCGTCCACGGCCAGGGCCAGGTCACAGTCGTTGTCCAGGCCGTCGCACAGCTCCACGGCGCCGGCGTAGATGGTCGCGTCGGTGTCGTCGCAGTCGCCGTCGCAGATGGCCAGCAGGTCGCCGTCGGCGTCCACGAGCTCGTCGGTGGTCTCGTCGCAGTCGTTGTCCACCGAGTCGCAGACCTCGTTCATGCCGGGGTTGACCACGATGGAGGCCTCGTCGCAGTCGCCGTCGCACAGGGTGTAGCCGTCGCCGTCGATGTCGTCGTTCTCGCCGTTGGTGTCGTCGCAGTCGTTGTCCACTCCGTCGCAGACCTCCTCGGCGTCGGGGTTGATGAAGGCGTTGGTGTCGTCGCAGTCGCCGAACACCGCCGCGTAGCCGTTGGGCTGCGCGCAGGCGTCGAGGGTGAGGCCGGCCACGCCGTAGTCGTCGCCGTCGAGATCCTCGTACCAGGTCAGGGCGTCGAGGGACTCCCCCTCGTCCACGTCCCCGTCGCAGTCGTTGTCCTCGCCGTCGCACAGCTCGTCGGCGCCGGGGTAGACGGTGTTGTCGTCGTCGTCGCACTCGCCGCTGCACACGTCGAAGCCGTCGCCGTCCGCGTCCACCTCTTCGGGGTGCAGCGAACCGTCGCAGTCGTTGTCCAGGTAGTCACACGCCACCTCGATCGCGTCGGGGTTGATCAGCGCGTCGGTCTCGTCGCAATCCCCCTCGCAGGCGTCCCAGGTGTCGCCGTCGATGTCCTCCTCGTCCGCGTGGAGCGCGCCGTCGCAGTCGTCGTCGATGTAGTTGCACGCCACCTCGACCACGCCGGGGTTCACCGCGGCGTCGGCGTCGTCGCAATCGGTGCTGCACTCGTCGTAGCCGTCGCCGTCGTCGTCCACCTCCTCGGCGTGCAGCGCGCCGTCGCAGTCGTTGTCGATGTAGTCGCAGGGGATCTCCGTGGCCCCCGGGCTCACCGCAGCGTCGCCGTCGTCGCAGTCACCACCGCACTCGTCGTAGCCGTCCCCGTCCCCGTCGAGCTCGTTGCCGTGGAAGGTGCCGTCGCAGTCGTCGTCCACGTGGTTGCAAGGGAGCTCGGCCGCGCCGGGGTTGACGAACGCGTTGGCGTCGTCGCAGTCGTTCTGGCACTCGTCGTAGCCGTCGCCGTCGTCGTCCACCTCGTCCGTGTGCAGCTGCCCGTCGCCGTCGTTGTCCACGTAGTCGCAGGCGATCTCCACGGCGTTGGGATGGATCGACGGGTCGGTGTCGTCCGTGTCTCCCTGGCACTCGTCGTAGCCGTCGAGGTCGTCGTCCACCTCCTCGGGGTGCAGCACGCCGTCGCAGTCGTTGTCCAGGTAGTCGCAGGCCACCTCGGTGGCGCCCAGGTAGACGCCCGCGTTGGCGTCGTCGCAGTCGCCGTCGCACTCGTTGAGGCCATCGCCGTCGTCGTCGGTCTCCTCGGCCGAGTAGAGGCCGTCGCAGTCGGTGTCCACGCCGTCACAGGCGATCTCGACCGCGGAGGGGTTGATCGTGGCGTCACCGTCGTCGCAGTCCATGCCGATGTCCACGCCGAAGTCCGGCGTGTCGTCGCCGTAGCCGTCCTGATCGGCGTCGGTCATGCACCCGCCACCCTCGAGGTACGCGGCCCCAGGGTAGGTGGCGCTGTCCGTGTCATCGCAGTCCCCGCCGCACTCGTCGTAGCCGTCGCCGTCGTCGTCGGTCTCCAGCGGATGCAGGTCGCCGTCGCAGTCGTTGTCCACGTAGTCGCAGTCGTTCTCGGCGATGTTCGGGTTGATCAGCGAGTCCGAGTCGTCGCAGTCGGTACCGGCGACGACCCCGCCCGCCGGTGCGTCGTCGCCGAACAGATCACCGTCGGCGTCGGTCATGCACGCCGTCAGCGAATCCAGGGGAGCGGCCCCGGGGTAGGTGTCTGGATCCGAGTCGTCGCAGTCGTTGCCCCCGCACATCTGGTTGTCGACTCCGTCGCCATCCAGGTCCTGACACGGGGCCGAGGACGCCCACGCCGCGGCGTTGATGAACAGCTGCTCCACGTTGGCGTCGAGCAGGGCGCCGAGGTTCTGGTAGCCACCGGCGTGGCTGAACCCGACGATCCGGCCGAACCCCCACTCGCGGACGGCCACCGCGTGGTAGCCGGCGTCGTCGTTCATCAGCACCTCGGGTTCGTCCACACCGAAGGTGTGCACGTAGCCCTTGTTGTAGCCGGCGTTGATGGCGAACGAGGCGGGGATGCCGGACATCACCGCGTGCCCCTGCATGCCGGGCACGACGGTGTAGGTCACGTTGCCCGTGCCGCCGCCGGAGCGGTCGAACAGGATCAGATCGCGCATGTTCTGCATGCGCCCGTAGTTGTACTCGTACGCCGTCCACTCGCTGTGGATGTACCCGCCGCCGTACTCCACGAAGGACACCAGGGCGTCCTGGCCGTCGGTGGGCATGTCCGTGCCGTAGGTCGAGCCGTTGAGGTGGATCACCGCGTCGAACGCGCCGAGCGGGGGATTGGTCCCGTCGTAGGCGGTCTCGTCGGTGTCGCTCAGAACGACCGTCATCCCGGCGTTCTGCAGCGCCGTCTGGAGGCTCTGCGTCTCGGCGTTGTTGTCGTCCCAGATGATCAACACGTCGTGCTGGGCCCGCGCTGGGCCGGCCAACGACAGCGCCACGAAAACAACAAGGGTCAGCCGCAACGGTGCGGTCATGGAAGGCCTCCTGGCGGATGCACACCCACTGTTACCGGGGATCAGGCGCAAAACAACCCCGACCCCCTCGGGTTTTTACAGGATATTCCCAAACCCGCTCGGCGTCATTCCCCCGGGGTCCATCTCAGGCGAGGTTTGCGTGCGGCCAGGGTCTCGTCGAGGCGGCGAACCACGGGACTGATAGGAGCCTCGCGCAGCGATTCGGGCGACTCGTCCATCTCTCGCCTGATGGCGATCAGGGCATCGCAGAAAGCGTCGAGAGTCTCGCGGGTCTCGGTCTCGGTGGGCTCGATCATCAGCGCGTCCTCCACCACCAGGGGGAAGGACATGGTGGGGGGGTGGTAACCGCAGTCGATCAGCCGCTTGGCCACGTCCACGTTGGCCCGCTTCCACGCCACCCCGGACGTGGTGGCCACCACCTCGTGCATGCACATGCGGTCGTAGGGGATCGGGTAGTGGCCGCGCAGGCGAACGCGCATGTAGTTGGCGTGCAGCACGGCCAGCTCGGAGACCCGCTTGAGCCCGGCCGCGCCCATCTCGCGGATGTAGGTGTAGGCGCGCACGAGGATGCCGAAGTTGCCCAGGTGTGCGCGGACCTGGCCGATGCTCTGGGGACGATCCGCCATGGACGTCAGGCCGAACTGGCCATCGTCGTGGCGGACCACCAGCGGGTTGGGCAGGAAGGGCGCGAGGATCTCGACGACCCCCACCGGGCCGGAACCGGGGCCGCCCCCGCCGTGCGGGGTCGAGAAGGTCTTGTGCAGGTTGAAGTGCATCACGTCCACGCCCTGATCGCCGGGGCGGGTGATGCCCATCATCGCGTTGAGGTTGGCGCCGTCCATGTACAGCAGCGCCCCCACCGCGTGCAGCTGCTCGGCCAGGCGGTCGATGTGGCTCTCGAACAGGCCCAGGGTGTTGGGGTTGGTGAGCATCAACGCGGCCACGTCCTCGTCGAGGTACTCGGCCAGGGTGTCGGGGTGCAGCACGCCGTCGTCGCCGCTGGGCACCTCCACCACGTCGTAGCCGCACAGCACCGCGGACGCCGGGTTGGTCCCATGGGCCGTGTCCGGGATGAGCACCCGCTTGCGCGGATTGCCCTGGGCGGTGTGATAGGCGCGGATCACGTACAGGCCGGTCAGCTCCCCCTGGGCCCCGGCGGACGGGTGCAGGCTGACCGCGGGCAGGCCGCTGATCTCGCCGAGCATCTTCTGCAGGTCGAACGCCAGCTGCAGCGCGCCCTGCACCTGCTCGATGGGCTGGTGGGGGTGGAGCTGGGCGAACCCGTCGAGGCGGGCCATCGCCTCGTTCACCTTGGGGTTGTACTTCATGGTGCACGACCCCAGCGGGTAGAAGCCGCTGTCCACGCCGAAGTTCCACTGGGACAGGCGCAGGAAGTGGCGCATCACCTGGGGTTCGCTGAGCTCGGGGAAGCCCGTGACCTCGGCGCGACGCAGGTGCGCGGGCAGGTCGGCGGCGGGGCCGGCCTCGGCCTCGGTCACGTCGCAAGGCGGTAGCTGTGCGCCGATCCGGCCGGGCACGCTGAGGTCGAACAGGGGGGCCTCCTCGAAGGCCAGGCCGCGGGTTCCGGGGGTCGTCATCGCAGCTCCCTCCCCAGCTCGTCCATGGTCCGAACCATGGCGTCGATGGATTCGCGCGTGTTGCGCTCGGTGGCACACACCAGGAAGCGGCCGTCGCCGCCGCCGGGCACGTTCGCCAGGGGGATGCCGGCGAGGAATCCCCGATCGGCCAGCCGCCCCAGCAGGGCGCCGGCCTCGCCGTCGAACTGGACCACGAACTCGTGGAAGAACGGCGCGTCGAAGGGCAACGAGAAGCCGTCCAGTTCACCGATGCGGCGCCGCAGGTACGCGGCCTTGAGGTGGCTCTGGCGCGCCACCTCCGCCACCCCCTGCTTGCCCATCAGCGCCATGTAGACCGTGGCGGCCAGGGCCATCAGCCCCTGGTTGGTGCAGATGTTGGAGGTGGCCTTCTCGCGCCGGATGTGCTGCTCGCGGGTGGACAGGGTCAGCACGTATCCGCGCTTGCCGTCCTGGTCCACGGTCTCGCCGCAGAGCCGGCCGGGCATCTTGCGCATGTACTTCTGCTTGGCGGCGAACAGGCCCACGCCCGGGCCGCCGAAGCTCGGCGGGATACCCAGGGGCTGGCCTTCGCTGCACACGATGTCCGCGCCAAAGGCGCCGGGACCGCGCAGCAGCCCCATGGCCAGGGGGTCGGGGACCGTGACGACGAGCTTGGCCTTGGCAGCTTGGGCCACCTCGGCCACGGCCTGCAGGTCCTCCACACACCCCAGGTAGTTGGGGTAGGACACGGCCACCGCTGCGGCGCCGTCCACGGCATCACGCAGCGCGTCGAGGTCCGTGCAGCCGTCCGTCCCCAGGGGCACGGGCTCGAGCACGATGTCCTCGCGGTACCGCAGGTAGGTGCAGAGCACCTCCATGATCTCGGGGTTGATGCCCTCGCTGACGAGCACCCTCGTCGGGCCCTTGCGCTGCAACCGATCCACCAGGAGCAACGCCTCGGCCACCGCGCTCGCGCCGTCGTACAGGCTCGCGTTGGCCACGTCCATCTCCATCAGCTGGCACACCAGCGTCTGGAACTCGAAGACGGCCTGCAGCGTGCCCTGGGAGACCTCGGGCTGGTAGGGGGTGTACGCCGTGTAGAACTCCGACCGCAGCAGCACCTGGTCGACCATGGCCGGGGCGTAGTGATCGTACACACCGCCGCCCAGGAAACAGGCGCTGTCGCACAGGGGCGTGTTGCGCGAGGCCAGCTGGCGCAGGTGGCGCACCAGCGGCTCCTCGGTCAGGGGCGCGGGGAGGTCCATCTCGCCGCGGAACCTCAGGCGGTCGGGCACCGGCCCGAAAAGGGCGTCGAGGTCGGCCGCGCCGATGGTCTCGAGCATGGCCGAGACCTGTTCGTCGGTGGTGGGCAGATATCGCATGGGTCCCCCGTCAGGCAGCGCCGGCGGCGGCCAGGGGTTGGAGGGGGTGGGGTCAGCTGTCCTCGGACAGCAGCGCCAGGTAGGCCTTCACGTCGAGCAGGTCGTCCAGCTCGGTGTCGTCCGCCACGGCGATCTTCAGCAACCAGCCCTTGTCGTAGGGGCTCTCGTTGACCACCTCGGGGGTGTCCTCGAGGGTCTCGTTGATCTCGGCGATGTCGCCGCTGAGGGGCGCGAAGATGTCGGAGGTCGCCTTGACCGACTCCACCACTCCGATCACGTCGTCGCGCGCGACGTCGTCACCCACCTCGGGGAAGTCGCCCAGGTAGACGATGTCCCCCAGGGCGTCCTGGGCGTGATCGGTCACGCCGATGGTGGCGATGTCGCCGTCCACGGCGATCCACTCGTGCTCCTTGGTGTACTTGAGATTGCTGGGGAAGTTCACGGGATTCCTCCAGTCCAACAGGGTCGTTCGTTTCTAGTAGGGCCGCTGATAGAACGGCGGCTTGACCACGACGGCGTCCACCGCCTTGTTTCGGATCTCGACCTGGAACTCGCTGCCGGGCTTCCAGCTGCCGCGGGGCAGGTAGGCCAGACCGATGGGTTTTCCCAGGGACGGGCTCATCACGCCGCTGGTGACCTCGCCGACGGGCTCGCCGTCGAGCAACGCCGGGTATCCGTGCCGGGGCACGCCGCGCTGCAGCAGCTCGAAGGCCACGAGGCGGCGGGTGACCCCCTGCTCCTTCTGCTTCACCAGGGCGTCACGGCCGCGGAAGTCCCCCTTGCCCAGCTTCACCACCCAGCCCAGGGCCGCCTCCAGCGGCGTCGTGTCCTCGGTGATGTCGTTGCCGTACAGGGCCATCTTCATCTCGAGCCGCAGCGTGTCGCGGGCGCCGAGCCCCACGGGCGCCAGACCCCGCGGTTCGCCGTGCTCCATCAGCGCCTCGAAGATGGCGGGGCCGTCCTCGGGGGCCATGTAGATCTCGAAGCCGTCCTCGCCGGTGTACCCGGTGCGCGAGACCACGGCCGGCACCCCGGCCACCTCGCCCTCGGCGAAGCGGTAGAAGGTGATGGCGTCGAGATCCAGATCGGTGATCTCGGCGAGGATCTCGGGGGCCACGCGCCCCTGCAGCGCCAGCTGGGCGGTCTCGTCGGACCGATCGATGACGTCGGCGGCGGCGCGGCGGTGCTCCATCATCCACGCCAGGTCCTTGTCGTGGTTGGCCGCGTTGATCACGAACAGGTAACGCTGCTCGTCGAAGCGGTACACCAGCACGTCGTCGACGATGCCGCCGCTGGGCAGGCACATGGTCGAGTACAGGGCCTGGCCGTCGGTGAGGGTGGACGCGTCGTTGGTGATCAACAGCTGGGTCAGCGCCAGGGCCTGGGGCCCCACCACCTCCACCTCGCCCATGTGGCTGACGTCGAAGAGTCCGCACGCCTCGCGGACCGCCCTGTGCTCCTTGACGATGCCTGCGAACTGCAGGGGCATCTCGTAGCCCGCGAAGGGGACCAGGCGGCCACCCAGCTGCTCGTGGAACGTGTGGAAGGCGGTACGTCGAAGCGGCTCGTTCATCGCGTGCTCCTGGCTGGGGCCACATCTTGTTCACGCGCGCGGGGCTTGTCAATTCGTCCTCGTTGACAGCCCCTTTGCCCGCTGGCTACCTTCCGGACTGGACCAAAGATGCAGACTCTGGGCACAGCTCTCGCGCTGCTCCTGTGGGCGCTCGCCGCCGCCGTGTCGTTCACCTACGGGGTGCGCGCGGTCGTCACCGGCGAACGCCTGCCCCCCGCCGATCCGGACGCGCGGGGGGGGCGCCTGGCCCAGGCCGTGGGCGCGTACTGCCGCGAGCTGCTCGTCACCGCCGGCCTGCTGGCGCTGTGGCCGCTGGGGCTGATCCCGACGCGGCTGTTCAGCCGCCCGGGCCAGGGATCGCCGATCCTCCTGGTGCCGGGCTCGGCCATGACCTGGACGGCCTGCATCCCCTTGAGCCTGTGGCTGTCCCGCCAGCTGCCCAACCCCCTGTGTGTGGTGTCGTGCAACCCCCTCTGGGCGCCTCCGGAGCGGGTGGCCGCGGTCCTCGCCGATCGCGTCCGCACGGTGTCGATGGTGGCCGACGACGCCCCGGTGCACGTGATCGGCTTCGGCGACGGCGCCCTGGCGATCCAGCTGGCCGCCGGGCGCGACGCGACCCTGCCCCTGGGCCGGCTCGTCACGGTGGCTGCGCCGGTGCGGCCTGCCCGCATGGGTGTCTTCCTGCCCGGGGGCGCCGCCCGCCACTCGGGCATCGAGGAGGCCCCCCTGGCGCGGCCGGTCCTGGCCGTGCGCTCGGCAGGGGACAACGTGGTCTTCGCGGACGAGACCGCCTCCGGCGAGGCCGACGCGACGATGACGCTGGCGACCGAGGGGCACCTGTCCACGTGGATCAGCCCCCGCAGCTGGCGCGCCGCCGCGCGGGTGCTGGCCGAAGCGCCGGCCCCGGAACCCCCCGCCGATGCCTGAGCTGTTGCAGCGGGAGCTGGTGGTGGTCGCCGGCAAGGGGGGGGTGGGCCGCACCACCATCACCGCCGGCCTGGGCCTGCTCGCGGCGCGCGCCCAGCGCCCCACGGCGATGATCGAGCTCAACGGCATGGGCGGGCTGAGCCGTCTGTTCGACCTGGGCGCCTCCACCTACGGCGGGCTGAACGTGCGCCCCGGCCTCGACGCGTTCAACATCTCGGCGCAGGAGGCCACCGAGGAGTACCTGCTGCGCCACCTGCGCTTCCGCTCCCTGTACGACCTGGTCTTCGGCAACCGCTTCATCGCCCCGTTCATGGACGCCGTGCTCGGGCTGAGCGATCTGGTCGCCCTGGGCAAGGTGATGGACCTGGGCTGGGAGGTGGACGAGGACGGCAACCCCCAGTACGAGCTGCTGCTGCTGGACTCGCCGGCCACCGGCCACGGGCTGACCATGCTGCGATCGCCGCGGGCGATGATGGACATGGCGCGCAAGGGGCCGCTGTTCAACAACGCCAAGCTGGTCGACGAACTGCTGTCCGATCCAGCGCGCGCGGCGCTGGTGCTGGTCACCCTGCCCGAGGAGATGCCGGTCAACGAGACCATCGAGCTCGCCCAGGCCCTGACCGACAGCGGCGAGATCCACCTGGCCGCCGTGGTGATCAACGGCGTCCCGCTGACCCCGTTCGAGCCCCGGGAGGGGGAGGTCTACCGCCGGTTCCTCGACGGCGACGGCGCACGGATCGGCGGCGAGGCTGGCCGGGCGTTGCGCGAGGTGGAGCGCATGATCGCCCGGCGCCGCACCGCCCAGACCGCCATCGACCACCTCCGCGCCTCGCTGGACGTCCCCATGGTGGAGGTCCCCATGCTGCCCACCAAGGAGATGGGCCTGGTCCAGCTGCGGGAGATCGCGGCACACCTGGAGACGCTGCCGTGAGCTCCGACCGCACCTCCCACGACTGGCCGAGCCTCACCCTGCGAGCCGTGGGCGGTTCCAGCCTGCTGCCGCTGCTAGACCGGCGGGTCCTGGTGTGCTGCGGCACCGGCGGGGTGGGCAAGACCACCATCGCGTCGGCCATCGCCCTGCTGGCCGCCCGGCGCGGCAAGCGGGTCCTGGTGATGACCATCGATCCGGCGAGGAGACTGGCCGACGCGCTGGGCGTGGGGCATCTGCCCAACGAGGCCACCGCCATTCCCGTGGCCGAGCTCGCTGGCACCTCCCCCATCTCCGGCGAGCTGCACGCGCTGATGCTCGACGTCAAGAGCACCTGGGACACCGCAGTACAGCGCTTCGCCCCCAACGAGGAGACCGCGCAGCGCATCCTCGACCACCGCTTCTACCGCAAGATCACCGAGGGAATCAGCGGCTCGCAGGAGTACAGCGCCATGCTGCGCCTGCTCGACGTGCTCGAGGAGGACGCCTACGACCTGGTGGTCGTGGACACCCCCCCGGCGCGCAACGCCCTGGAGTTCCTCGACGCCCCGCGCCGCGTCTCCGACGTGCTCGAGGAGGGGGTGCTCAAGTGGCTGGTCACGCCGTCGTTCTCCGCGACCCGCGCCGGCCTGCGGATCTTCGGCAAGGGAAGCGCCGCGCTGTTCTCGATCTTCGAGCGATTCACCGGCGCCGAGGTCCTGACCAGCCTCAGCGAGTTCGCCACCTCCTTCTCCGGTATCTTCGGCCTCCTTCGCTCCCGCGCCCACCGCGTCCAGGAGCACCTGGGCCGCCCCACCACCGCGTTCGTCCTGGTCACCCAGCCCACGTCGATGGCCGTGCGGGAGGCCGCGTCGTTCCTCGAGCAGCTGATCCAGATGGAGCTGCCCTTCGGCGGGTTCGTGGTCAACCGCGTGCACTGGGGGAGCTCCGCGGCCCCCTCCCCCACCCCACCCATCGGGCCCGGCGGGTTCCCCTCACAGGCCCCCGCGGGCATGGACCCGGACGCCTACCAGGAGATGGTCGAGCGCGTCTGGGAGCTCCACCGCAGCTATACCGAGTGGGCCGAGCACGACCGGGGTGTGGTCACCTCCCTCAAGGAGTGGTTCGGCGACCAACACGCCTACCTCGAGGTACCCGAGCTACAGACGGACCTGCATGATCTGGCCGCGCTGGGGATGCTGGAGACCTACCTGATCTGAGGACGGGCTGGCTGGCTAGTCCTCCTCCTCGCAGATCTCCTCGTTGTCGCCGTTGCCGCTCTGGTAGGTGACCAGGATGGTGGAGCCGCGGGCCGGCACGGCGGGGCCCCAGAACATCAGGTAGTTGTTCTCGGGCTCGTAGGTCCAGCCGTCCGTCTCGGAGTCGTCGCGGAGGATCGGGATGTCGTCCACGGCCACGGTCATGGAGCAGACGTCCGGGGTGCGGGAGAGGGGGAAGGACGCGCGGATGCCGGAGACCGACAGCCCCATCTCGTCCATGATGTTGTCGTACTCGCCACAGATGGAGCGCGTGATGCCTCCGGTCATGGCCGCGAGCTTGAGGTAGCGGTGGCCCGTGCTGGCCTCACCGCACGCTGCGTAGCCGTCGTCCGAGTCCAGCTCGACCACGGCGGAGAAGGTCACGTCGCGGGGGTTGGCCTTGGACGCCCAGAGGTTGGTTGCGAACTGGGGCACCGGGATCAGCTGGTCCGCCTCCTGGTAGCACGCCTCCTGGTCGTCGCCCACGAGGCCGCCGCCGTCGGAGCAGTCGTTCTCGTCGCTGACCACGATGATCGAGA
>CAYRNR010000130.1:0-24849 GCA_964425605.1 uncultured Rickettsiales bacterium
GCATCGACAACGACTGCGACGGCGTGGCCGACGACGTGGACGACGACGGCGACGGCCACCTGGAGATCGGCTGCGGCGGCGACGACTGCGACGACACCGACCCGGACGTCAACCCCGCCATGATCGAGGTCTGCAACTGGATCGACGACAACTGCGACGGCGTGGTGGACGAGGGCTTCGACGTGGACGGCGACGGCTACTACGTCTGCGACGGCGACTGCGACGACAACGAGGCCACGGTCTACCCGGGCGCCACCGAGACCTGCAACTTCGTGGACGACGACTGCGACGGCGACGTGGACGAGGGCTTCGACTACGACGGCGACGGCTGGACCGTGTGCGCCGGCGACTGCCACGAGGGCTCGCCTGCGGTGAACCCGGGGATGCCCGAGATCTGCAACGGCGGCCTGGACGACGACTGCGACGCCATGACCGACGAGAACGGCGACGTGGACGGCGACGGCTTCTCCATCTGCGACGGCGACTGCGACGACCTCAACGCCCAGGTCTATCCCGGCGCCGTGGAGGTCTGTGACGGCCAGGACAACGACTGCGACCCGAACACCATCGAGAGCATGGACATGGACGGCGACGGCTTCGCCGCCTGCGACGACGACTGCGACCCGGACGACGACACGGTCTACCCCGGCGCCCCCGAGCTCTGCGACGGCATCGACAACGACTGTGACGGCACGCCGCTCAACGCCGAGGTGGACGAGGACGGCGACGGCGAGATGCTGTGCGACCAGGACTGCGACGACCTCGACGCGACCGTGTACCTCGGCGCCCCCGAGCTGTGCGACCAGATCGACAACGACTGCGACGGCATCGTGGACGAGGACGTGGACGAGGACATCGACTTCGACGGCTACAACGCCTGTCAGGGCGACTGCGACAACAACGACCCGGCGGTCTACCCCGGCGCGGCCGAGATCTGCGACGGCAAGGACAGCGATTGCGACGGCACCATCCCGCCCGACGACGTGGACGAGGACGAGGACGGCTGGCTGCTGTGCGAGGGCGACTGCGACGACGCGGACGCGGCGATGAACCTCGACGACCTGGACTCGGACACCTACACCACGTGTGACGGGGACTGCGACGACACCGACGCCGATCTCAACCTCGACGACATCGACGCCGACGGCTCCACCACCTGCGACGGGGACTGCGACGACAACGATCCCACGGTCACCTCGGTGGACGAGGACGCCGACGGCTACAGCCTGTGCGAGGACGACTGCGACGACACCGACGCCTCGCTCAACCCCGCCGACCTGGACATGGACGGCTACTCCACCTGCGACGGGGACTGCAACGACGATGACGCCGCGCTGAACCTCGACGACGCGGACGGCGACGGCGTGGACACCTGCAACGACGACTGCGACGACAACTCCGCGCTGGTCAGCCCGACCGCTGCCGAGGTCTGCGACGACATCGACAACGACTGCAACGGCCTGGTGGACGACGTGGACGAGGACGAGGACGGGTTCGCGCCCATCGCCTGCGACGGTGAGGACTGCGACGATCACGAGGCGACCACCAACCCCGGCGCCGAGGAGATCTGCGACGACTACGTGGACAACAACTGCGACGGCTTCGCCGACGAGGAGGACGAGTCCTGCGCCGAGCCCGAGGGCGACGACGACTCCGCCGCTGGCAACGACTGCGAGTGCAGCGTGTCGGCCGACGGCACCGCGTCCCACCTGGGCCTGGCCGCCGGGCTGCTGGCCCTGATCGCCCTGCGCCGCCGCCGGTAGTCGGTCCCTGACCAGGACGCTGCGTCCCCTCTCCCTGCTGATTCCGGTCCTCCTCACCGCGTGCCCTCACAGCGGCCAGTGGGGCCCTTCACCCCTCGCTGACGACGACACGGTCCCCGGCGACGACGACGACACGACCCCCGGCATCGACCCGCCAGAGCACGTGCCTGGCGGCGTCCTGGAGGAGGTGCCCGCAGCCCAGCACCCCTACGACGAGTTCGCGCCCCTGTGCGAGCTCGCCTTCGAGTGCGAGCACGAGATCCTCGACTCACCCAAGCTGCCGTGCTGGCTGCGCGTGGACGACCACGACGGCGCGACCCAGTACTCGGGGTGGGCCGGTGTGGAGCTGCGCGGCCGCTCGTCGTCTGGATTCCCCAAGGGCCACTACAACGTGGAGCTGTGGCGGGAGGGCCACACCCTGATCGCCCTCGACGCCACCTGGCGGTACCTGGATACGGGCGTCGATCCCGGCGCCGGCTGGACCGCTCCGGCCTACGACGACGGGCCCTGGGCCTCCGGCGAGGCCCCCCTGGGGTACGGCGGCGAGGAGACCACCGAGATCTCCTACGGCGCCGACGACCAGGCCAAGCACATCACCACCTGGTTCCGCCACACCGTCGAGTTCTCCGCGCCGCTGGTGGACCCCGTCGCCGCGGTGATGCGCGACGACGGGGTGGTGATCCACGTCAACGGCGTCGAGGCCGCGCGCTCGAACATGCCCGACGGCCCCGTCACCTCCCAGACCCTCGCGGTCACGGCGATCGGGGGCGCGGACGAGACCGCGCTGGTCGAGGTGGCGCTGCCGGCCGAGCTGTTCGTCGTGGGAAGCAACGTCGTCGCCGTGGAGGTGCACCAGGCCGCGGCCACCAGCTCGGATCTGGGCTTCGCGCTGTGGGTGGGGGACGGCGGCGGCGACGTGGACGCGGATCTGTTCGGCATGGGGCCGGAGAGTGACTGGGTGATCAACGGCAACTACGCCGACCGGGCCCTGTTCCGCAACAAGCTGTCGTACGACCTGTACCAGAGCCTCGGCGGCACCGAGCGGTACGCGACCCAGACGTCCCTGTGCGAGCTGACCCTGAACGGACAGTGGCTGGGGGTGTACACCCTGGGCGAGCGGGTGAAGCGCGGCGACGACCGCGTGGTGATCGACGAGGACCTCGACGACCTCGGCGGGAGCTTCATCGTCAAGAACGACGACGGTGGTGACTGCTTCCTCACCACGGCCGCGACCTACGGACAGTGGTGCCTGGTCTACCCGCGCGCCGACGAGGCGTCCGAGCCCGCCGTGGCCGGGATCACCGCGACGTTGCAGGCGTGGGAGGACGCGGTGACCGGCCCCGATCCGGCGGACCCGGACACCGGCGTGTTCGCCCACATGGACCTGGACTCGGCCGTGGACTGGGTCCTGTTGCAGGAGCTGTCCAAGAACAACGACGCGTACTTCCTCAGCATCTACCTGTTCAAGGACCTCGACGGCCCGCTGACGCTGCTGCCGTGGGACCTGGACCTCGCCTACGGCGGCTACCCGGTGAACAACTGCGAGGCCGACGGCTGGGTCCTCTACCGCTCCCCGATGATCGTGGCCTTCGCCTCCATCCCCGAGTTCCAGCAACGCCTGGTCGAGCGGTGGACCGAGCTTCGCGCCGCACAGCTCTCCGAGGACGCCGTGCTGCTTCGGCTCGAGGCGTACCAGGGGATCGTGGGGGACGCGGCGTACGCCAACTTCGAAGTCTGGCCCATGGACGAGATCGAGTTCTCGTGGGACGGCATCAACTGGCTGTGCCCGGTGCAGAGCTACGACGAGGAGATGGCTCGCCTCGAGGCGTGGCTGCTGGCCCGCCTGGCCTGGATGGATGCCAACGTGGACACGTTTGGGTTGCCTTGACCTTTACCCCTGTGCCTACAATAAAAGAGCTGGTAAGTCTGGGCGCGGTGGGAGCTAGGCCCGGACTTCGGCTCTGAAGGGGGAGCCCGCACGGTCCATGTCCTCGTCCAAGCCACACAGCTGGGCCCGTGTCCACACGAGCAAGTCCGTGGAGTCCGCCACGGTCACCGAGATCAAGACCATTCGCGCGATCCGGCGCGGCCCGGTGCAGGGTATTGCGTTGACCGTGCTGCGCGGCAACGGCATGCGCCAGGTGTACGTGGTGACACAGGAGAGTGGACACATCGGCCGCGGTGACGAGGCCGAGGTGCAGCTGGCCGACCTGAGCGTCTCGCGCCTCCACGCGCGGCTGTCCGTGGACGGGGAGTCGGCCTGGATCGAGGATCTGAACAGCACCAACGGCACCTTCGTCGACGGCGAGACCATCGACGGCCGCCGCCAGCTCACCGACGGCTGCCGCATCGGCGCCGGCCACCACGTGGTGCTGCAGTGCAACCTCGTGGACGAGCAGGGCGCCGACCACGCCCGGCAGCTCGAGTCCAAGCTGCTCATCGACACCCTCACCGAGACCGGCAACCGCCAGTACCTGATGCGCCGCCTCGAGGAGGAGATGAGCTTCTGCATGCGGCACCTGCAGCCCCTGGGGCTGATGCTCGTGCACGTGGACCACTTCGACCACGTGCAGCAGAAGTACGGCCAGGCCGTGGGCGACCAGATCCTCGCCGCCGTGGGCCGCATCCTCAACGAGTCCATCCGCAACGAGGACTCGGCCTACCGCCACAGCGGCGAGATGTTCGGCATCCTCGCCAGGGGCGTGGACCGCCGCGGCCTCGAGATCCTCGGCGAACGTATCCGCCTCGCGGTGGAGTACCTCGGAATCCCCGCCCCCAACGGCCTGGTGAGGATCACCGCGAGCGTCGGGGCGGCGAGCCTCGAGCCCCGCGCCGTGCTGCACGAGGACACCCTCAGCAGCGCCGACGAAGGCGAGGAGATCATCCAGGACAAGCTCTTCCAGCGGGCCGACCGAGCCCTGTTCGACGCCAAGATCAAGGGTGGGAACCAGGTCGCGGTGATCGAGTAGTCCGGCCGGCTCGTCAGGTCCCCTTCACCAGCGTCCAGCTGTACCCAGGCGAGTCGAAGTCGTCGCACAGGACCTCGAACACCTGCCAGCCCTCGTAGAGCCGGAACGTGAACCCGTCCAGGGGCTGGGACAGGCCGGGCCACACAGCGGCCGACTCTCCGTCCAGCTCGACGGCCATGGGCAGGGCAGCCCCCATGCCGCACCCGCCGATGTCGATCACCGGGTCAGGGCAGGCATCCTCCATCGGGATCACGCGCAGCTGGAAGCCGATGGCGTCCAGGTTGCTGCCCGGCACCGCCGAGGCCCCTATCACCACCGCGCGGTCGTCGCCCTGGGCGACCGCGGCGATCACGCCGTTGGTGGCCCACGCCCCCCCGGACCCGGCCTCGCGGTAGAACCTCCCGGGGCCCTCGATGCCGGTCATGAGCGTGTCCATGTCCACATCGCCTCCATACGAGATGCGCGTGGCGTACGCCGGCCCGAAGTCGGGCGCCACCGACAGATACTCGCCGTCCCAGGCGAGGACGCCTTCGATCCACTCGCCGTCCTGGGGCGCTCCGTAGGCGTCGAACCACGGCCCGCCCTGGCCCACCGTCTCGCACGGATCAGGGGGCGCCGTATCGTCGTCGTCGCCTGCGGTGGTGTCGTCGTCGTCACCTGCCGTGGCGTCGTCGTCGTCGGCTGCCGTGGTGTCGTCGTCGTCGCCCACCGAGGTCCCCGAGGCGGGGCAGCCGGCCAGGGGCAGCGTCAGCGCGAGGAGCCATCGCGCGATGTCCATGCGTTCCTCCCTCCGGGTCTCAGCGCGCGCGGCGCACGGTCAGCCCGAGCAGCCCCAGCAGCAGCGCGGCAGCCCCGTGCTGGGCGCCCTGGCCGCCGGCGGAGCACGAGCAGCCCGCGGACGGGATGCTGATCTCCTCGTCGGTGGTCCACCCCGAGAAGTTCCCGGCGATGTCGTAGGCGCCCCAGCGCACCGTGGTCGAGGCGCGGGGCTCGGCGTCGGGCCAGCTCCAGACGCAGCCGGCGCTGCCGATCTGCAGGACGCCGTCCAGGGAGACCTCCGACGCCTCGCCGTCGATGGCGTCCGCGTCCAGGGAGTCCCAGCCGTCGATCTCGGCGACGTAGACCAGGCCGTCGCCGTCCAGGGTCAGCGTGACCATGTCGGTGGGCCCGCAGCTGCTGGTCTGGTTGGGGATACGCGCCGACGCGCTCGACTCCCGGTCGGCCTCCGTGGGCAACGCAGGGGCGTCCTGGTCCTGGGTGTCCCCGACCGTGAACGTCCCCAGCACCTCGTACTCGTCGAGCTCGATGGTGTAGGTCCCGCCCGCCACCAGCAGCTCGTCGGGGGTGATCACCGCGATGCGCTCGTTGTTGCCGGACAGCTCGGTCACGGTCGCGGCCACCGGATCACCGGCCTGGTCGAGGAGCACGAGGCGGATAGCGGCGTCCCCGGCCTCGCCGTTGTACATCCCACCCCCCACCCACACGCGGGCGTTGAGGGGTGCGTCCGCCTCCCCGTCCGCCGGGGCCAGCAGCTGGGTCTCCTCGAAGGCACAGCTGCACGCCAGCGCCGGAGCACCCACGGCGATCCCACAGACAGCAGCCACGATCGTCCAAAACGCGCGGGTCATCCCAGTCATGATCGGTCCTTTCCCATGAATGATCCCAGACGTGGCAAGGATTCCACCACAAAACCGGGTCCATCCGTGCCCGGTGATAGGATGCTCCTTTCATCTACCCGAGGAGAGTCCCCATGGACGCGGTCGGAATCGGAGCCTCGCTCTTCGTCACCCTGATCAGCATCGTGGCGGTGCTGTGCAGCATGCTGCTGCCCCTGGCCATCTTCGCGCTGACGGGGTTCCTGATCTACAAGCGGCTCAAGTCCGGCGGCGCCGTGGTGCTGCAGACCAACCTGCCCATCGACCTCAACCAGGCGTTCCAGCCCGCCACGCCCAAGGCGGGCGGCTCGTCGCGGATCAAGAAGGTCACCTGTACCACCTGCGGGGCGTCCAAGCAGGTGCCGCCCAAGACCGCGTACATGTACTGCGACTACTGCGGCGCCCTGGCGGACTGGGATTTCCGGATCTCGTGCCAGACCGCTGGCTCGGCCAAGCCGGGGCCGGCGTACGAGGCGCTGCAGGCGAAGGAGGGACCGATCCAGGCCCAGGCCAAGATCGACAACGACCGCGACGCCTACCGCGCGTCGCTGCTGCGGGTGTTCGAGGGGCACATGAAGCACTGCCCTGCGGCGTACTCGCCGCGCCTGGGCGATCCCGAGTACCGCGCAGCCCTGCTGGAGTTCACCGTCGAGAGCTACCTCGCCGCCGCGTTCGATCTGGAATGCCGCGAGCGCCAGTCCGCCATGGAGCTGGCCGTGAAGCACCTGCAGTGGAACCGCGGCCTCACCACCAAGGTGGAGCCCGAGAGCTTCCAGCGCCTGGTCCAGACCTTCCGCAACCACAACGAGCGCTTCTTGGAGCTGTGTGTACCGCTCCTCGACGGCCACCCGGACCACCCGACGCTGGATCTGTGCTCCGCCATCGGCGCGTCCGCGTTCATCCAGGGGTGGCTGCCCTACCTCGACGACGCCGAGCAGCAGCGCCTCATCGACGAGATGGGCCTGGGCGGTCAGTACGCGCCCATCCAGCCGGTGGAGACGACGAAACGCCACTGCGGCGGCTGCGCCCGCCCCCTGGACGTGGTCTCGGGCGCCAAGCGCGTCGTGTGCGAGGCGTGCGGCCACACCAACGACGTGTCGCAGCCCGAGCTCCAGTGCACCGGCTGCGGCTGCCCCCTGTCGGTGCCCGCGGGCAAGAGCCGATTTGCGTGCCCCAGCTGCTCGGCCGAGATGCGCCTCGACGGGGTGGTGCCGGGATGAACCGCCTGCTGTGTGCCGGTCTTCTCACCGTGATCCTGGCCCCCACGATCGCCCACGCGCAGGCCACCGTGGCCGTCGCCGTGACCTCGGGCGAGTCGTATGTCCACCACCGCAAGTGGCGGGGCGTCCCCCTGAACACGCGGCCTCAGATGGCCTTCTGGATCGCCGACGAGAGCGGCGTCCTGGTCAAGACCCTGTACGTGACGCGCCGGACCGGCCGCCAGTCGTGGCTCGGCACGGAGTTCACCGGCGAGGACCGCGACGAGGTGCGGCGGCAGTCGTCGCTGCCCGTGTGGGGGCACGCCCGAGGGGTGGCGGCCGACGACGGCGTGTTCCTGCCGACCCGCGACGAGCCGTTGCCCGACGCCGAGACCGGCGCGACGCCCCGGGGCGGCTTCACGCGCACCTTCGAGCTGCCCGCGGACCTGCCCGCGGGCACCTACCACCTGCTCGCGGAGTTCAACCAGTCCCTGGACTGGAACGATCCGTGGGCCGACGAACTCCCCGAAGGGGACCCGCACTACTCGGGCGGTGAGTACGGATCGGGCCAGCCGTCGCTGGTCTACCGGGCGGTGTTCACCGTGGGCGAGGCCGCGGACCAGCAGCACGCGGAGCTGATCGGACACGGCCACCCGTCGGGGGACGACGGTTCGATCTCTGCGGATGTCTCGACCCTGACCACGGCGCTGAAGATCGTGTCGGACGTGATGATGACCTACACGCCGGCGAGTCCCTGACCGCCCCCCGGACTACCACCCCAGGATCGCGTCGATCACCGGCCGGCCCGCCACGAGCCAGAAGCCCGCGCAGACCGCAGCCAGCGTCGCCAGCTGGGTCACCGTGCCCACCCAGTAGGACTTCTTCCAGTGCGCTCGCCGCGGCACGAAGCTCAGCTCCGTGCACACCAGCGCCTTGCCCTGGCTGGCCACCTTGGCGAACAGCTTGTCGCCCCGCGACGGCCTGTATCGCCTGGCCGCGCCGAGCATCCTCCGGGTGAACCGCACGGGCAGCGCCTTGCCCTCGCGCAGCAGCACCGGGCCGTGCTCGTCGTCGTCCAGCTCCACGCGCAGCCAGCCCTCCTCGGCCGATCCGTCCTTCAGCCGCCGCCACGACGTGGTGGACGGGCGGACGAACTTCTTGGGCCAGTACGGCGCCACCGGCATCACCAGTCCGAGCCCGCGGCCGCCGATACCCATCATCGCCGTGCCGTGGAACACCCCCACCGCCCCCATGCCCACGGCCACCAGGCCGACGGACCCCTGCCCGATGGCCACGAACCCCCGCGCCACCTGACCGATGGCGATCACGCCGGTGGCCATCTGCCCCACCGCCACCACGCCGGTGGCGATCTGCCCGATGGCGATGACCCCCCTGGCCTCCTGGCCGACGTCGATGATCCAGCTCATGGGATCACTCTATACTAAGCGGGCAACCACGGAGTGTCCGGTTGGAGATCTGCCCCACCTGCGGCGTCATCGCGCCCACGGCCCGCAACAGCTGCGAGGTCTGTGACGGGGATCTGGGTGGCCGCCGCCGCGCCCCCGAGATCGCCGACGGCAGCTTCTGGGTCGGGGTGCGCTGCCACTTCCAGTGCCGGTCGTGCGGGCACATGTCGCCGCTGAACTTCCTGGACATGGACGGCTCGGTCCAGTGTCACCACTGCGGCCTGGAGCAGGCGTTCGACGTGGAGTCGTGGGGCGACGGGCTGCAGCACGCCCACCAGGTGGGGGACCTCGCCGGTCCCGAGACCGAGGGGCGTCACCCACACCCGCGGATCTCCATCGTCGGCGCGAACCCCGTGGCCCGGGTGGGCGTGGACCAGACCCAGGCCACCTCGGCCCAGGCCGGCACCGTGACCCGCGACGGCATGACGTTGACCCGGTCGCTGCGCGTCGATGCCAGCCCGGGTTCGCCGCTGTGTCGCCGCTGCGCGACCCCGGTGGAGACCTTCCGCGAGGAGCACCGGGTCACCACCCGCTGCCCCAGCTGCGGCAACGGCACCGTGTGCGAGCTCCCCGAACGCGCCGAGGAGGTCTGCGACGGCCTGGTGGGCGTGCGCGCCGACGACATGCGCGTGGACCGGCCCCAGGTGAAGCTGGACCGCAGCTCCGGCGCCGTGGCCATGACCTGCCCCAACTGCGGCGCCGGCTACACCGACGTGGCCGAGGGCAAGGTCGTCCAGTGCCGCTTCTGCCAGACGGTGGCCCGCATCCCCGACCGCTTCTTGCTGCGCTATCTGGACCGCAAGCCCGTCACCGAGACCTGGTGGCTGCTCTTCCAGGGGCCCTCGGCGGCGCGTCGCGAGCTGGAGAAGCCCGACGACGGCGACGGCAAGAACAAGCCCGAGGTCCGCAAGGCCGAGGCCGTGCGGCCCCCGCTGCCCATGCGCGTCTTCACCACCGTGCTGATCCCCGGCGCGTTCTTGCTGGTCATGCTGTTCGTGGTCTACCTCGACAAGATCTTCTGGTTCTTGCCCGCCGGAGTGCGCGCGATGGTGCCCCAGAGCGTCGTGGACGCCATGAAGTACCTGGGCATGGTGCCTTGAAGATCGTCGACGCCGCCGAGGAGCACCTCGACCAGCTCGCCGAGCTCAACGCCGAGGTCCAGGCCATCCACGTCGCCTTCGATCCAACGCGCTACCTCGCGCCCGATCTGCACGCGATGCGCCAGTGGTTCGCCTCCATCCTCGGCCAGCCCGGTGAGCTCCTCCTGGCCGCGGTGGACGACGACCACGTCCTCGGCTACGCCCGCTGCGTGCTCAAGGACACGCCCATCAACCCGTTCGTCTTCCCACAGCGATCCCTGTACCTCGACCAGATCTGCGTGCGCGAGGCCCGCCGCGACCGCGGCATCGGCCGCGCCCTCGTCGCCGCCGTCTTCGACCGCGCCCGCGACCTCGGCGCCAACCGCGTGCGCCTCGACACCGCCTACGACAACCAGCGCGCCCAGGCCTTCTTCCGCCACCTCGGATTCCGCCAGGGCCACCTGCACTGGGACGCCCCCGTGCCCCCGGACCCCCGATCATGACTCGAACCCTGATCCCGACCGGCCTCCTCCTGCTGATCCTCGGCTGCCCCTCCGACGAGACCCGCTGCCGTGACCAGGCCGATCTCGACGCCTGCCACACCCTGTGCGCCGGCGCCCCTGCCTCGTGTTATCGCGACCTCGCCTCGTCCGCCCCGGCCCTGGCCACCGAGCTGCTCACTCTCGCCTGCGACGAGCGCGACTCCCAGGCCTGCGTGGACCTCGCCGCCACCCGAACCGGCCCCGAGCGCGCCGAGCTCCTCGACCGCGCCTGCAGCCAGGACTCTGCCGAGGCCTGCCGCCTGCTCGCCGAGGTCCACCTCGCCGCCGAGCCCAAGGAATGGTTCGACGCCACCGCCGCCACCGTCCGCCAGTGCCACCTCCTGGGCCTCAGGGGCTGCCCCGACGCCGACCTCCTCGAGGCGGGCCAGCTCCACGAGGCGTTCTGCTCCACCGAGCCCCGGCTCCCCGATCCGTCCTGCGCGGAGCTCGATCCCGCGGGCACCTATGGCCCACCCGATATCGAGCTGTACGCGGGCATCCAGCAGCGCCTCCGCGCCGCCTGCGAGGCCAGGAGCCCCGGCGCGTGCGCCCTCGGCGTCCGCTGGTCCGAGGCCGGCTACGCGCGGTTCAAGGCCCCGAGCCCACCCGAGGCCATCTGGTTCAAGGAGCGGGAGTGAGCCGGTTCGCCGTCCTGGGGCTGGCCGCGCTGCTGCTCGGCTGTCCCGACGATCCCCAGGGCACGCCCCCGGGCGACGACGACGACGACGACGACGTGGCCTCGGCCTGCTCCAGCCCGTCGGATCTGGACGAGTCCGCCTTCCGCATCGTCTTCCCCGGCGACGTCGGTCCCCATCACCCGGCCCCGGTCCTGCCGTCCGACTACTACCTGAGCGAGGAGGACGACGGCCACTCCGGCGGGCTGTTCCAGTTCGATCCTGCCCATCACACATTGTTGTTCTCTTCCACCGACGGCGATCCCCTCCTCGCCTGGCGAGCCCAGAACCAGGTGTGGAGGTTCTTCGACGAGCGGGTGATCCACGACGCGTATTCGCTGCAATAGAATGGCCGTGAGGCTGGAGAATTCAGGCACATGTCGAGGGCCCTGATCTACTCGCGTCAGTATGCGTGGCGACGTTGGCCCGATCTGTACGCGGAGCTGGGCGACCTCGGGGGCAAGACCCTGATCGATCTCGGATGTGGCATCGGCGATCAGAGCCGTGACCTGTCACATCTGGGCGCCGAGGTCCTGGGAGTCGACGTGAATCCCGAGGCCATCGACCACGCCGTCGAGAGGGGGATCCCGCGAGCTCGATTCCAGTGTCGTGATGTCAGGGCTCTGGACACCTCAGGGCAGCGGGCCGATGGTGTGTGGACGAGCTTCACCGCCGCTTACTTCCCGCAGTTCGACGAGATGCTCCTGCCCGTCGAGAAGGTCCTGAGACCCGGTGGCTGGCTGGCCATCACCGAGGTCGATGACCTCTTCGGCCACGGGCCCCTGGAGTCCCGCTGGCGGGATGTGTTCGAAGACTATTACGACAGGTCCCTCCACGCCGGCGTCTACCGATTCCGGTCCCACGCCCATGTGCGGGAGGTGCTGTCGCGGCGCGGGTGGCGCATCGAGACCGAGAGGGACCTCGAGGACGACGAGTTCCGCTTCGAGGGGCCAGCGTCGTCCGAGGTTCTCGACGCGTGGGTAGGCCGGCTCGCAGGGATGATGCCCCGCTTCGTGTCACGCTTCGGCGAGCGTGCGACCGGGCTCGACGCGGCGTTCCTGCAGTGTCTCCGCTCTGCCGCGCACCGTTCGGCCTCACGGGTCTGGTTCATCCTCGCGCGTTCACCGGGGTGAGGGGCGATATACTCCTGGATCCGAGGAGATCCATGATGAAGCTCTCGATGGCCGTCGTCCTCCTGGCAGGCTGTGTGCTCGCGTCGCCCGCGCGGGCACAAGAGGATGTGCCGTTGTGCTCGATGCCGATGCCCCAGCTGTCGATCTCGGTGCCCCAGACCGGATTCCAGTGGCTCGCTGGCGGAGACTTCGAGGGCTCGTGCGAGGGGATCGATGCGTCCGCAGCCGTTCGAGGCACGTCCGGGGATCGGGTCGTGCTCGTCCATGCGGATGGGCCGGCGGGGAGCGGCCGGTTCTGGTCGGTGTCCGTCGGGATCGCCGATGGACCGGCACCCACGCCGGTTCGCGGGATCTGCACCTCGACGAGCACCGTGGGCTGGCGCACGCTGCGGCAGTACTCCGGGGGCGCCTTGCCGTGGCTGAAAGATCTGGACGGCGACGGCGACGACGAGTTCATCCTCTGGGTCAGCTTCCCCCTCCACGAGTTCGCGTCCATGTCGGGGTATGGTCTGACCGCGTGGGTCTATCGTCTGGATCCGGAGGGTGCGCTGGTGCTCGACCTGGCGCTCAGCAGGGAGATGGCGCGGACGATCGCGGGGGAGTATCGCGCGCCGCTGCCAGCGACGATCGAAGATCCGGGTGAGCGTCGTGAGGCCGCGGCGCGGGCGCTGGATCAATTCGCAGGCGAGGGATGCCGATTCGAGTAATTCATGGGCCGTGACGCGGAGGGGCGCATGAACGTGCTGCTGCTACCGGGCCTGGACGGTACGGGCGACCTGTTCCGGGATCTCTCCGGAGCCCTCGGCGAACGCGTTCCCCATCGGATCGTGCGCTATCCGACCGACCGGGCGATGTCCTACGACGAGCTCGTCACGTTCGTCGAGACACGGCTGGGCCCCGGCCCTTCGGTCGTGGTGGCGGAGTCCTTCTCCGGTCCCGTCGGCGTCGGCCTGGCCGCGCGGTACCCCGGCAGGATCGCTGGGCTCGTGCTCGCGGCGTCGTTCGTCCGGAATCCGCTGCCTGCATCCATGAGGTGGATGCGGTTTCTCGCCGCTCGTCCGACGTTCGCCATGAGCCCGCCGGAGTTCGTCATCCGGTGGTTGCTCACGGGATTCGATGCTACGGGGGAGCTGGTGGAACGGGTGCGTCGGGCGGTCACGCGCGTCGGACCCGATGTGCTGGCACACCGCGTGCGGTCCATCGCGAACGTGGAGTGCTCGGAGGAGCTGGGATCACTGGAGATTCCCGTGACCTACGTCCGGGCCGAGCGAGACCGGCTCGTGGGAGCCCGCGGAGCGGCCCAGGTGGCGGCCGTGGTGCCGCACGCCGAGGTCGTCGAGTTGCCGGGCGCACACCTCGTCCTGCAAGTACGCGCAGTGGAGTCGGCTGCCATCGTCGAGCAGTTCAGGGAGGGCCTCCTGTGAATGAGTCGGCACGGTGGGGTGGGTTGGATAGAAGAATCGACGCAGACGCGCTGACCCGCGAAGACATCCCGTCGCCGGACGCGAGCTGGTCGAGGAGATGAGGCGCAGGATCGGTCGCGGTGAGAGGGCGTGATCATGAGGAGTGAACGCGAGCAGGACGTGAGGTGGGGGTATCCGGAGCTCGCCTTGGCGATGGGGTTCGGTAGCCTGGCCATGATGGTGATCTCGTTCGTGCTGGGGTGGATCCTGCCGGTGGGGTGGCTGTTCGGGGTGGGCGCGGTGGGGCTGCTGATGGGGCTGCAGACGGTGTACCTGGGGCACCAGGGGCGGTGGCAGATTGCGCTGGAGGGCGAAGGGGAGGGCCCGCCCAGGCGGCGGGCCAACGTGGGATATCTGTGCGGGATCCTCACCGCGATCGTGACCCTGCTGGTCTGGGGCGCGGTGGTGTTCAGCTTCTACTGGGGGACCATCTGCGAGCATTACGGCTTCAACCTGTTCTGATACGGTCTTGTCCCTGGAGAATCCATGCCCCACTGCATCCTGGAGTACTCCGACAACCTCGAGGACCTGCCCGACTGGGTGGAGGTGTTCGAGGACGTGCACGCGTTCCTCGCGGGGACGGGCCTGTTCCGCCTCGACGACATCAAGAGCCGGGCCATCGGCCGCGAGCACTTCGCTGTGGCGGACGGCGCACCGGACCGGGCGTTCGTGGCGATGAACGTGTGCATCCTCGATGGCCGCGACGACGAGGTGAAGGCGCTGGTGTCCGAGGGCGTGCTGGAGGTCCTCAAACGTCACCTCCGACCCTTCTGTGAAGGCAAGCGATGCAGTCTCTCGGTCCGGATCACCGAGATGGAGCGCAGCAGCTACCAGCGATGGACGAGCGACGGATGAGCGACGATGTCGTCGGAGGATTGATATCCGGTGCATGGCCGGGCGACGCCGTCGCCTGGTACTACGCCAGGGAACACCCGGGATCGCGGATCGTCACCGTGGGTGAGGCCGATGACGCGGCGGTGCTCGTGGAGGCCGAGGGACGGCTGGGGCCGGTCGCGCTGCTGCGCGCCCACGGGCTGCAGCGGGCGTGTGAGGTGCTGACACGCGCGACCCCGGGGGAGCGGTACCTGATGGCGCCGTGGTCCCTGCGCGTCGCCGTGCTGGGCTGCGCCGCCGTGCGTGACCTGTCCCGCAACCTGGTGTTCTGGATGGGCGAGTCCTTCGAGGTGGGGCCGCTGCCCGATGGGTACTCGTGCGCGGTGGCGGATGGCCAGGCCATCGTCCGCCACGAAGAGACGATCGTGACGACCTGTCGTTGTCTCTGGCGATCGACTCGATACGCGGAGATCCAGGTCGAGACCGAGGCCGAGCACCGCCGCCGCGGGCTGGCGCGTGCCGCGGCCACGGCCCTCGGGGACGCACTGCTCCGTGACGGGACCACACCCCTGTACGTGACGTCGGCCGACAACGAGGCGTCGCGTGCCCTGGCGCGGTCGCTGGCCCTGGTCGCGAACATCGACGACGAGTTCGCGGCGACCGTGGCATTCTCGGGCTGACCGGAGGGCACCCTTCGTGACCGTGGACAACACCCTTTACGACCGCGACTGGGAGGGCTGGTGGTCAGGCCGGGGGCACCTCGCCCTGCTGGCTTGCCTGATACCGGGGAGGCTGCAGTTCCTCGGCGAGATCTGCGCTACCGAGGGGGGCGCCGGCCCCGCGGGCTGGAAGGTGCTGGACGTGGGGTGCGGGGGTGGGTTGTTCTCCGAGGAGCTGGCGCGGCTGGGCTGCGAGGTGACGGGCGTGGACCCCTCCCGGAAGTCCATCGAATCCGCGCGAGACCATGCGCGCGAGCACGGCCTGGAGATCACCTACGAGGTCTCCCCGGGCGAGGAGCTGCCGTTCGAGGACGGGCAGTTCGACCTGGTGGTGTGCTGTGACGTGCTCGAGCACGTGGACGACCTCGACGCGGTGATGGCGCAGACCGCGCGGGTGCTCAGACCGGGCGGGCTGTACTTCTACGACACGGTGAACCGGACCTGGGTGAGCAAGATCGTCCTGATCCACCTGTTCCAGGAGTGGTCTCTCACGTCGCTGGTGCCCAGCGGCCTCCACGACTGGGACCGTTTCATCCGGCCAGAGGAGATGGAGCAGCTGCTACGGGCGCACGGGCTGCGTCCGGTGCGACGCAGCGGGCTGGCCCCGGCCATGGGACCGCTGGTCACCGCGCGGCGGATCTGGGACATGTTCCAGGTCAAGGCCGGCCGGCTCGACCACGCGACCTTTGCCGCGAGCATCCTGTTCAAGCCCAGTTCGATCGAGCTGACCAACTACGTCGGCGCTGCGATCAAGGGGACGTAGGCTCGACGGCGTGCTCCGAGAGCCACTGGACCGGGTCCTCCTCGTCGAGCCAGTAGTCGGGGAAGACACCGACTCCCTCGGCGGCGGGCCGGACGCACTGCCACACGAAGCGGCTGCGTCCGAACCACAGGTCGATGCGGCTGTGGGGGAGCTTCAGGTGCTGGTCGGCGTTGCCGTAGTCCATGCAACCCGAGGTGTTCTCGCCCACCAGGACCGCACCTTCGATCTGACTGGCCAGCATGGTGAAGGTCTCCCCCGACGAGGCGACGCCCGTGTCCGTGAGCACGAACAGCTGGCCGTCGTAGGGGACCTCGGCCGCGTCGCCGCCGTGGAGGATGTACGCGTGGTCGCTGCCGGAGTACCAGTGGCGCAGGGGCGCGGCCTCGCCCGGCACCACCTGGGCGTGGCAGCCCCAGCGGAACCACTGGTGGGAGAAGCGCGAGCACCACTGCCGCGCCGGCGAGTCGCTGCCGCCGCCGTTGCCTCGAAGGTCCAGGACGACGGCAGGTTGCTGTCGCAATGAATCCGCGCTCGCGCCGAGGTCGCGCAGGCTCGCCTCGCGCATGGTCGTGACGGTCAGGACGGGCAGCGGCGCGTCCGGGGGCTCGGTGACACCCCAGCCCCGGTCGCGGCCCTCGGTGAGGGCGCGGCCACGGTGGACGGGGAAGGCCTTCGGGCCGTCGCCGCCGTCCAGGGTCAACTCGGCCGGCGGTGCCTCTGGATCCCCGAGCACACCCACCAGGAACGCAGGGTCGATCCCGTCGCGCGGGAGCGTGGGGAAGCGGTAGGGCACGCCGAGCTGCGCCCGGTGGGGCGGCGGGATCACCGGCAGATCCGCGTCGGCCCCGACCACGTGCCCGTCGACGAAGTACGGCGCCGTGGAGCTCACGAGGCGCTCGTGGAACGCCACGATCCCCCCGCCCTCGATCGCGGTCACGGCCAGGTGGAAGTGGGTGTCCTGGACGGGCTCCAGGTAGGCCATGACCAGGTCGAAGTAGGCGGGGCCCGTCCAGGTCTCGCGGGTCGCGATCTGGTCCAGGAGCTGCTGCAGGTCGTCCTCGACCTCGGTGCCGCGGGCACGGGCCTTCCACCGGATGTCGTCGTACCCCGCATAGCGGTCGCGGATGCCGTCGTGCAGGGCCCAGAGGTCGGCGACGGCCTGCTCGCGGCTCAGCTCGGCCGGCAGGACGTCCAGCCCCACGACGACGCCGTCGTCGAGGCGAGGCTCGGTCTGGATCGTGTGCGCGTCGTCGCCGCCCGACGCCGAGCCGAACACCAGGGCAGTGGGCCCGTGGAACACGCTGTTGAGGCCGTGGGAGTGATCCTCCTGCAGCGCCGTGTACACGAGAACCGGCAGCTCGGGCTGCCAGGGGCTGGGCAGCGCCGCGATCAGGAACGGATTGGCCACCTCGATCGTGGTCTCACCCACGGCCACGGACGTGGGCGAGAGGGTGATCCCGTGGTGGTCGAGCACGGCGCGGGTCAGGGCGTTGCGCTCGGGCCGGCCGTAGAGGACCAGGAGCTTGGAGGCCCGCTGCTCCTCGGTGGTGCCCTCCGGGGATTGTATGGGGGCGCCCTTGAAGAAGCGGGCGCCCAGCTCGAGCATCTCGTCGCGCCAGGCTGCGTCGAGCTCGTCGCCGAGGCCGGGATCCGGGGCCACCACCACACACCGATCGCCGGCGTAGCGTTCGAAGGCCTGGTTGATGTTGCCGGTCCAGGGCCCCGGTGTGCAGGCATCGGGCGGTGGGACACCCAGCTCGGCCGCGTACGAGCACAGGGCTGGCAACAACTGGGACTCCCAGTGGGTGCCCGCGGCGAGGTCCATCGCGGTCTGCTGGACCTCGAGGGCTTCGTCCCGCCGGGCACACTCCCACAGGACGCGCGCGTAGGTGTCCATGATGGCGGGATCGCTCGCGCCGCCACAGGTGAAGGCGGCCTCCACGGCGCGCACGGCCACGTCGAGCCGGGTTTCGTCGGGATCCTCCGTGGCCAGGGTCCAGGCGATCTGGTTGAAGCGATTGGCCGCGTCCCGGTGCAGCGTGCGGGGGATCTCCAGGCCTGCGAGGACCTCCAGCTGGGCGTCGTACCACTCGACCGTGCTGCCCTGCTGGAGCTTGCGCAGCGCCTCGCTGGCGAGCTCGTGCTGCGCAGCCTCGACCACCGCGGCGTCGACGGTGCGGGTGCCATCGGCCACGGCAGCAAGGATCGCCTCGAAGTGGGCCAGCGGCGACCGATGGTCGGACTGGGCCACGCGGCCGTGCCACAGCACGTGCCCCTTGCCCCGCCCCGCGACGACGAAGGCGTAGGGCATGAAGTAGTTGCGTTTGTCGTCGCCGAACCAGGCCGCGCGGACCTGGCGGTCGGGATCGCGCCCCAGCACCACGCTGGACCAGCCACCGATGCGGAGGAACTCCTGGACATCGGTCTCGTCCTCCGGGGTGATGGCGACGATCTGCATGTCGAGCTGCTCGGCCGCCGGGTCCAGCAGGTCGAACACCTCACGGGTGACCGGGCACCACGTGCCGACGAACATCACCACGGTGAGGTCGGCGGACTTCGACGGCGCTCCAGAGACCCACTCCGCCACGGCCAGGGCCGGCGGGCGGCTCCCCACGGCGACGGGTTGAGCGAGCGCGGTGGGCGTGAACAGGAGGACGGCGAAGGTGGCGAACCAGAGGCGCATGAGACCTCCCCGGGGGTGTCAGAGCCGTGGGCGGAGCCGGCGTCGCAGCAGCGCGCCGGCGAGGGCCAGACCGAGGAACGAGGCGGGGGCCGTGGGACCTCCAACCGCGTTGTCGCAAGAACAGTCGACGGAGCCGCCGTCGGCCGAGTCGTCGTCGTCGCCCCCGCCCTCGACGCAGGCGTCGTCGTATTCGTCGGAGATCATGTTGCAGTTGTCGTCGATGCCGTTGTGGCAGTTCTCCTCGGCGCTGGGATTGATGTCGGGATTGGTGTCGTTGCAGTCGTCGCCATACGCGCCGCCGTCGTGGCCGTCGCCGTCGATGTCGGAGAGGTCCTCGCCGTCGCAGTCCTGGTCGATGTTGTCGTAGGGCACCTCGCTGGCGCCGGGGTAGGTGGTGGCGTTGTAGTCGTCGCAGTCCTCGTCGCCGCACCCGGACCAGCCATCTAGGTCGTAGTCGATGCCGTCGTCGACGAGGCCGTTGCAGTCGTTGTCCTTGGAGTCGCAGACCTCGTCCTCGGCGGGGTTCACGTTGGCGTCGAAGTCGTCACAGTCGCCGGCGCAGATGTTGAAGCCGTCCATGTCGGTGTCGGCGGCCTCGTCGGTGGCGGGGTTGCAGTCGTCGTCGATGCCCTGGTTGCACAGCTCCGTGGCGCCGGGGTTGACGGCGCCGTCGAGGTCGTCGCAGTCGCCGGCGCACTCGGAGTAGTCGTCGCCGTCGTCGTCCACCTCGGTCTCGTCGAGGTCGTCGTAGCAGTCCGAGTCGATACCGTCGTCACAGGTCTCGGGGGCGCCGGGGTAGATCGAGGCGTCCTCGTCGTCGCACTCGTCACATTCGAGGTATCCGTCGCCGTCGTCGTCGAACTCGTAGTCGGCGAGGGCTCCGTCGCAGTCGTTGTCCAGCTCGTCGCAGAGCTCGGGGGCGCCGGGGTAGGTGAGGGGATCGGTGTCGTCGCAGTCGCCCTCGCAGATGGACATGCCGTCGCCGTCGCCGTCGAGACCCTCGTCGATGTCGTTGTCGCAGTCGTTGTCGATGCCGTCGCAGATCTCCTGGGCGTCGGGGTTGATGGCGGGATCGGACTCGTCGCAGTCCTCGCAGGCCACGAAGCCGTCGCCGTCGGCGTCGTCCACCTCGTCGGCGGGCAGCGCGCCGTCGCAGTCGTTGTCCTCGAGGTCGCACAGCTCCGGGGCGCCGGGGTAGATGTCGCCGTTGGAGTCGTTGCAGTCCCCGCCGCACACGGTGTAGCCGTCGCCGTCCTCGTCGATGTCCTCGTCGACGATGCCGTCGCAGTCGTTGTCGACGCCGTCGCAGAGCTCGGGGGCGTCGGGGTAGACGTCGTCGCGGGTGTCGTCGCAGTCCATGGGCAGGTCGCACAGGCTCCAGCCGTCCAGATCCACGTCGAAGTCCTCGTCCACCCACCCGTCGCAGTCCGTGTCGAACCCGTCGCAGATCTCCGTGGCGCCGGGGAAGACCCCGCTGTCCGCGTCGTCGCAGTCCCCGTCACACTGGGACAGGCCGTCACCGTCGTTGTCGGCGAGCTCGTCGGCCACGCCGTCGCAGTTCTGGTCGATGCCGTCGTCGCAGATCTCCACGGCGCCGGGGTAGATGCTGTCGTCGCTGTCGTCGCAGTCGCCGTCGCCGATGCCCCAGCCGTCCTCGTCCATGTCCCCCCAGTGGGTCCACAGGTTCATGTGGAACGGCACGTTGTAGGCGAACTCGGTGCAGGTGCCGAGGAAGAACCCCGAGTCGGTGACCATCAGCACGTTGCCCTCGACCGCGACCACGGACTGACCCGAGGTGCCGACGCCCAGCTCGATCCCGTTTCCGGTGACGGACAGCTCGCTCCCGTACGCGTACCAGAGGTCCGTGATTCCATCGACCACGGGGTGCGCCGGCACCACCGAGGCGTTGAAGGCGCACCCGGAGTCGAACGAGCCGCCGGTGAACAGGGTGCTCTTGCCCATCTGGGCCAGCAGGCCGTTGAAGATGCCCATGGTGGACGACTGGTAGCCCTCGGCCTCGGCGATCATCACCAGCAGCCCGCCCTGGGCCACGTAGTCCACCAGCGCGGCGGTGGCGGCGGCGTCGTAATTCGACGACGGCACCGACAGGAACAGCAGACGGTAGTCCACGAGCGAGACCGGGAAGCTGGACTGCACGTCCACCCGGCTGGCTCCGGCCGTGAGCAGGGCGTTCTCCAGGGTGGCGGTGTTGGAGGAGTACCCCCCGTTGCCGTGATAGAAAAGGACCGCGTCGCCGCTCTGTGCGCGGGCCGGGGAGGGGTTCAGGAGCAGCAGCGCGAGCACCGCGAAGGCGATGATTCGGGTGGCGTCGGGGATCATTCGTCCCACCTCCGAGGGCCATGTTACCCGTGGATGGCCCTGGGAGCCCAGACGGGAAACCCTTCGGCTCCTCGCCCGTGCATACTGGAACGGGAGGCGCCATGGGAGATCGACGGATCTGGATCGTCATCGCGGCCGCAGCCGCCCTGTTCGTCGCCGTGCTCGTGGTCCGCGGGCGCCCCGGCGTCGAGGAGACCTCGGACGCAGAGCAGGGCGCCACGCCCACACAGCCACGGGGTTCCACCCGCGAGCCCCGTGAGGGGAATCAACCGGTCCGCTCGAGTCGCCCGTCTGGTCTGTTGCCGCCTGCGGGGCGCGCCTCCGCACCCGGCGGGGACCAGGACTTCTCGGACGCCCCGTTTGCCGAGGAGGACGACGAGGCGGCCCGCGCCGCCCGGGTCGCCGCGGCCCTGGCCGCGGACGAGGGGCACCTGTGGACCACGGACGCCGAGGGGATCCAGTCCGCGGTGTTCGAGTCCCTGGACGGGATACGCGAGTGTTACGAGGGGTGGCTGGAGCTGCAGCCCGACCTCGAGGGGGAGATCGTGGTGCGCTTCGTCATCACCGAGGACGACCAGGGTGGAACGGTGAGCGGGGCCGAGGTGGTGGACGGCACCCTCCCGGAGCACACCTTCTTCGACGGCTGCGTGCTCAACGTGATGTCCACGATGCGGTTCGAGGCGCCCGCCGACGGTGGCGAGGTGGTGGTGAACTACCCCTTCGCGTTCAGCTCCGGGTGACACCCCGGATTGACCCCCCACCTCGCCGCTCCTACCATCATGGAGCCATGCCAGCTACACGCACCGATATCGAGTTCTGCGCCGAGGTGGAGAAGCCGTTCGACCTGATCCCGGTGGAGCCGAGCCCCGACACCCGCTTCCGGCTCCCCGAGTCCATGCGCGACAAGGTGCTCGTGGACGTGATCCACGCGGGGAACGTGATCCCCGAAGCGTTCATGACCGACGGCAAGGGCAAGCCGATCCGGCCCGAGCGCATCCAGGCGGCCTACGTGCGCGAGCGGGACTGGGGCGCGCCGCTGGTGGCGCGGGCCCTGGCGTCGCTGCTGGGGCTGCCCGGATACCACCGCATCAAGATCGCCCGGACCCTGCTGGACTTCGGGCGCTTCCCCGGAGTCACACCCCACGGGGCCAGGCACACCGAGCGCATGGCGATCAACCGCCCCTTCTCGCACCTGCTGTCGCACCCCCAGAAGCGACAGCTGCTGACCGATATCTACGACAGGATCTCCGACGCCATGGAGGGGGCGATCGACGGCAAGCTCATCAAGATCGCCATCCACACCTACGACCAGCGCAACCCCAGCGGCGCGGAGCGCCCGGAGTTCAGCGTGATCACGCGGTCCGAGGGCATCGAACGCGAGCAACCCGGGTACATCACCGCCTTCGATCCCCTGTACCCCCGGGAGCTGGGCGAGTTCACCGCCGATCCGGTGCTGCGCGACCGCATCTCGCTGACGCTGCAGAAGAAGGGGCTGTTCGTGGAGCCCAACTACCCGTACTCCCTGCCCGAGGGCAGCCTGGAGGTGCGGGCGCGGGTGTGGGCGTTCTTCGGGGAGCTTCGCCGGCGGTTCGAGATCGAGCGCCCCGAGACCGTGGACGATCCGAACTTCGTCATGGTCTGGGACATGCTCAACGACACCAACCTGCGGCGCGCCGAGTCGGAGATGCTGCGCTCGTACCTGCACATGTACCGTCGGGCGCCCGAGGAGAGCGACGGGCGACTGGAGGCCGCGCTGGCGGCCTACGTGCAGGTGGGCGACTTCCTGCGCCGGGGCCGCGGCCGGATCATCTCGGAGTACCGCGACTCGCCCACCCGCCTCAACGCCATGGCCCTGGAGGTGCGCAAGGACCTGCTGTGGGACTTCGACGGCCGTGGCCGGCCGGTGGCGCCGCACGAGGAGGAGGCCCTGCTCTTCGCCGGGGCCATCGCCGAGGGGGTGGTCACCTACCTCAGCGACGACTGCTCCGTGGAGTACGGCGCGTGACCCGCGCCCTTCACCATCGGCGTCACCACGGATTCGACAGCCATCCTCCCCGGTGATTCAATGGCCGCAGGAGGTGGCCATGTCCAGGTTCCCACTGTGGCTGCTCGTGCTGGGGCTCGTGTTCGGGGCGTGCTCCAAGGACGAGGGCGATGACGACTCGGCCGTGGACGACGACGACGCGGCGGACGATGACGCGGCGGACGACGACGCGGCGGACGACGACGCGGCGGACGATGACAGCGCCGGGGACGACGACGACGACAGCGCGACGGGCGACGACGACGACACGTCTGGCCCGCCCCTGCTCGACGTGGAGGTCACCTGGGTCGACACCGAGGTCCCTGGCAATCCGGATCCGACGTTGACGATGGAGGACCTCGGCGGCGGGGACCTGCTCGTCAACCTCGACGCGTGGCACCTCAACTGTTGCGTCGACCTGATCGTGGGGGCGGCCATGCCGCGGACCGGCATGTGCCGGATCAACCTCGACGACATCGGCAAGCCCTGCTACTGCGAGTCGGGGATGGACGTGGACGTCACGGTCCACGGCGTGCCGGTGGGACCGCTGGACGTGACGATCCTCTACGCGGGGCTCGACGTGGCCACCGGCGAGATCGAGATGGGGCCCTGACGCGATCGATCAGCGCAGCGCCTCGATGGACATCTCCATCACCAGCCGGCGCTTGAACAGCAGGAATCCCCCCACCCCCTCGGTGTTCCACGCCACGGGGATCAGCTTGCCCTCCATCTGACCCAGCTCCAGGTGCGAGGACATGGACTTGACCATGCGCGGGTTGCGGGCGTAGCCGAACTCCACCCAGCGCGGCTCGAGGGTCTCGGGGTCCCAGGCCAGCCGGCCCACGCTGAGGCCGGTGAGTTCCTTGCGGCTCTTGCCGTCCACCGGCTCGAACGGGGCCACCATCAGGCCGCCCTCCTGGGTCGCCTCGCCGAACCGGTAGTGTGCCGCGTCCTCGCCCAGGGGCAGGGACATCTCCAGGCTCATGGAACCCTCGCCGTCCCCGTCCTTCTCCTGCTCGATCTCCTCCTCCTCGGCCATGGAGACCTTGCCGAAGCCTTTCTGGGCCTCCTCGTCGTCGGTCACGTCCACCCCGTCCTGGATCACCTCCAGCGTGTTCGTGGTGGTCTCGCCGTCCGTCCCACGGGTGATCTCCACGAGCCGGATCTGCTCCTGGGCGTCCGAGCCGTCGGTTTTGGCGATCTCGGTGCGGAAGCGCACGGTGTAGGTGCACTCGCCTCCCCAGCACTCGAACATCTCCAGCGCCTCCTCGAGCGTCTCGAGGGTCTTCGTCGGGGGATCGGCCGCAGCCGGGGCGACCGTGAGGAGTGCTGCGAGCCCTGCGGCCAGCAACGCGGGGAGTCGTGGTTTCGTGGGGTGCATCGTGCTCTCCAACACCCGGCCCGCGCGGGACTTCCCTCGCGCGCGCAGCCAGGAATGTCCCTTGACGGGGACAGCGACCGTGGTCACTCTTCACCCGAATCATACCCATCCATGGGAGAAGGCGGACCGATGGCTCTTGCCCTGCGATCGACGTTGACGGTGC
>CAYRNR010000131.1:0-24624 GCA_964425605.1 uncultured Rickettsiales bacterium
CGCCGAGCTGGAACATGGCCACGGCCATGTCGTTGTGGGTGGAGGCGGCCAGGGGGGTGCCCCCGTCGTCGTCCATGTCCCTCAGCGCCTCCTCGTACGCCCTGACAGCTCCGTCGTACTGTCCGGCGGAGACCATGTCCTTGGCCATCTCGAGGAGATCGATCGTCTCGGGGGTCATCCTACCCACAGCGTACCTCCAACCTCTGCTGCGACCCTGGGCCGCTTCTGCTACAGCTACAGCAACTGAATCCGCGCCTACATTGACATTCTTTACCAACGGTGTGGCGCAAGGCAAGGACCAAGGCAGAAAGTCTCAGAGGTCGAAAAAATCAGCGGCAGAAGGAGGCGGAGCGGGCGTCGGTCATCCAGACCCGCACCTGGCTGACGCGGCAGCGATCGTCGTCGAACCGGGCGCCCAGGCGCTCGCACACGTGGTGCGCCAGGTGCTCCGCCGACACGGACGCGGGATCGAACCCGGGCAGGTCGTTCAGGTGCGCGTGATCCAGGCCGTCGAGTTCCTCGTCGAGCCGCCGCTGGAGCTCGTCCAGATCCACCACCAGGCCGCGTGCGTCGAGGGCGTCGGCGTCGACGGTGACGCACACGCGCCAGTTGTGGCCGTGGATGGGCTCCAGCAAGCCGTCGCCGCGGCTCACCTGGTGGGAAGAGGAG
This sequence comes from uncultured Rickettsiales bacterium, assembly GCA_964425605.1. Taxonomy (GTDB): domain Bacteria; phylum Myxococcota_A; class UBA796; order UBA9615; family CAYRNR01; genus CAYRNR01. Next base: position 670 of record CAYRNR010000131.1, read on the forward strand.
ATCCAGCCATCCTGTGTCACCCGGTACATGGTCTGCTCCGCGCTGTGGAGCCGTGCATATAGCACCTGGATCGGGGCCCGGCCAGAGGGATCGGCTCAGAGTTCGTCGCAGGTCGAGGGCAGGTCGGCGGCCTCCTCGGGGCACGCGGACGGGTCGCCGCTGGCCGGGAACAGCCCGGCGCTGTCCCACCAGTACGTGGCGCTGCCCTCGGCGTCCCAGCACTCCACGATCTCGATGGGCGACGCCAGGTCGCCGCCGGACAGCGAGCCGTCGGCCCGGCCGCCGCCGTCGAGGTCCCAGCGGGCCACCACCAGGAGCTGCTCCGCGGCCGCGCCAGCCGCCCAGTCCACGGGGGCGAGGAAGCACAGCTGCCCGTCGTCCTCGCCCTCGGCGTAGGTGTACCGATCCGGCACCAGCAGGTCGTCCAGGTCGTCGGCCTGCAGGCCGCGCAGGTCCATGCCGATGCGCAACGACGACGCGTCGATCTCGTGGTCCACCACCAGGGTGCCGGTCACGCCGGACACGGGCAGCATCGCCGAGAGCACGACGCCGTCGAGGTCGAAGGTCCCCGCGCCGGTCGTGTCGCCCGACGGTTGGTAGGCCCCGGTCATGACCGGGTGGGTCGCCGCGCCGGTGTCGCCCGCGTCGAGCAGGATCTCGTAGTGGTACTGCGCGTCCTCGAACTGCACGTCGAGCTGGTAGGTCAGGTCGACATCGGACACGTAGCTGGGGCCCCAGCGCCGCGAGTCCTCGGTGCGCTCGTCCGGAGGTACCGAGACGATCTCGTCGAGCACTCCCAGCAGCTGCAGCGTCATGCCGTTGAGGGCGTCCACCACCGGGTCCAGCAGCTGCAGCGTCATGGCCGGGTCCCCATCGACGCGCGCGTTCAGCGCCCGCGGCTTGCCCACCTGGGTGCGCGCCTCGTCGGGCACCGCGACCACGAACGCCTCGTCCTGCTCCATCCACGACGCGGGCTGCAGGCCGCCGCAGCCGGCGACAGCCAGCAACGCCAGCAGGGTCGGCAGCGCCCTAGAGCGCCAGGTCGAGCCGGAGCAACGTCTGTAGATGGACATGGCTCTGATTCTCCAGTGCGGTGTGGTTCAACAGGTAGCCGACGCGCGCGTCCAGGGCGACGCCCACGTTGTCGCGGAAGCGCAGCCCGATCCCCCCGTCCACCCCGACGGAGAAACCGGCGAGGAAGTCCCCGGGCGGGGTGCGCTGGTAGGTGAGCATGGCGAACCGCGGGCCGATGGCCAGGCGGAAGCCCGACAGGTCCTCCACGAGGCGGTAGCTCACGCCGATGTCGAGGTGCGCCTCGGCCGCGCGCTGGTCGAAGTACCCGGGCAGCGCGTACTCGGCGCGCCCGAAGCTCACGTCGCCGATCAGCTCGGATCGGGGCCGACCGCGCCACTCGATGCCCGCGCCGAGGCTGACCAGCGGCAGGGTGGGGAAGTAGTCCTCCCGCAACCGGGTCTGCAGCACCGCGTGGACGCCGCCGCCGGCGCGGATCACCGCGCGGGTGCGCCGCTTCCAGCGCAGGGCCAGCCCCTTGGCCACGTCGTCGGTGTAGGCCTGCTCCACGAGGACCAGCCCGTCCACGTCCACCTCGTCGCCCGTGTCGAGCCGGACCTCGGCCTGCCCCAGATGCTCGGGCGCGCGGCGCTGCACGATGTACGCGCCCGGCGCGACCGCGAGGCGGGCCGGCTCACCGCGAGCGTCGATCTCGCCCACGTAGGCGCGACGGCGGCGGTCGAACACCGTGTATCGGCCCTCCTCGTCGGGCGGGAACACCAGCGACGCCGAGGCCACCTGCAGATCGGCCAGCACCAGGGTCCCCTGGCCGCTGAGGTCGAAGTCGTACTCGGGGTGCTGCGGTCCGGTCCGCGTGCCCGCGGTGTGGTACAGCGTCTCGTCGTAGAGGTGACGGTACAGCTCGTCCAGGGTCACCCGGAGATCGCCGTCCGAGTCGGCGGCGCCGCGCAGCCCAGAGACCATGAAGTGGGTGAAGAACGACGCGCCGATGGCGTCGGACTCCTGGCTGTACTCGTCCGCGGCCGAGCTGGCGATCACCACCCGCCCCTCGGACGCCAGCGAGGAGTCCACGTCCACGAGGAACGACGGCACAGGTGTGGCGCCCTTGGACCGCGTCGCCGCGCCGGAGTGGCACGCGTCCACCAGCTGGAGCTTCACCTGGGCCCCGGACAGCTCCACGAACCCATCGAGCTCCTCGAACGACAGCCGCGACCGCCCCAGCAGCAGGCCATCGCGGTCGGCGTGGCCCGAGTAGAACACCAGCAGCAGCACCGAGTCGCCAGCCTCGGTGTAGGCGCGCGAGCGGCGGGTCGCCTCGGCCAGCGCGGCGACGAGCTCGGCGCGGCCCGTGTCCGGGAGGAACCGCACCAGCTCGGCGTCGAAGCCGCACAGCTGCACGAGCACGTCGCGGACCTTGAACGCGTCGGCGTCGGCGTAGCGCAAGGGTGTGGTGCCGTGGCCACCGGCGTTCTGGCTGGCCACGACCGCCAGGCGGCGGGTGGCGGCGTGCGCGGGCGCGGACGCGGCGATCAGAGACGCGACGAGTGCGACGGCCGCGAGGGCCACCCCGAAGCCGGGGCAGCGGCGCCTCAACGCACCTCCTTGTCCAGCAACAGCACCTCCACGGCGCCACCCAGGGCCGTCTGCGGGGCCTCCACGGCCAGCCCCCGCGCGCCGTGCTCTCCTGCCCAGCCGCGTACCAGCGCCTCGGCGTCCTGCGACGCCACGGGATCGTCGGTGAACAGGGCCACGTACACCTCGGGGCCGGGGGCGTCGTCGAGCTTCAACGCAGGGGACAGGGTGCGGCCTGCGCCGGGGTCCACGGCGACGGAGTGCCCGCCCCCCAGCGGCTGGTACACCGACACGGCGCCGGTGCCGTCCATGCCCAGCACCATCACGTGGTCGTAGGTGCCCGTGTCCACGCGGAACTGGATCTCGTCGCCCGGGCGCACCGCCATGCTGCCCTCGATCCGCTGCACCTCGCCGTCACGCAGCAGCGCCGCCCCCAGGGCCGTGGTTCCCTTGAGGCCGTCGTAGGGCTCGGGCACATCCCCCATCAGCGGTGGCAAGAACACCAGCACCGTCGCCAGCGCCGCCGCGCCGGCCAGCGTCGCGGCCATGGCGACGCGAAGCCACGACCAGCTGGGCTGGTGCACCTCGATCTCGGGCTCGTCGGGGAGGAACATCACCCGCTCGGCCACCTCGGCCTCGGCCGAGGCAAAGGGGCGCTGACTCAAGAAATCATCGCGGAAGTCGTCCAGGGTGGCCATCTGACCGCGACACCGCGCGCACGCGGCCACGTGGATCGCCACGGACTCGCGCTCCTCCCCGACCAGCTCGTCCAGGGCGTAGCGCTGCAGGGTCCAGTCCGTGAGGCAGCCCTCGGGCGCCGACGGAGTCTCCAGGATGTGGGCCAGGTCGTGGTCTTCGCCGTTCATGGCGACACCCCCTTCTGCGCGGCCGGCAGGCTCGCCAGCAACCCCTCGTGGAGGTACCGGCGGCTGCGCCGCACGAAGATCTGGAGTCGCTTGCGCACCGTGGGCACGGACAGGCCGCACACCGCGGCCACCTCCTGCTGGGTCATGCCGTCCATGTAGTGGTGGATCACCAGCCGCTGGATGTCCGGGTCGAAGCGCAGGAGCAGCGCGCGGATCAGCTCGAGCCGCTCCACCCCGTCGAACGCCTTCTCACCCCGGTCCCCGGGCTCGAGATCCTGTCGCCGCGCCGCCAGCTTGGAGCGCCGGCCGCGACGATCGCGCAACACGTTGAGGCAATGGTTGGTGCTGATGCGCAGGATCCAGGTCGAAGGGGCCGCCTCGGCGCGGAAGCTGTCGTAGTGCCGCATCACCCGCGCGAAGACCTCCTGGGTCGCGTCCCAGGCGTCCTCGTCCGTGCCCAGGATCCGGCGGCACCGGCGGTACACCATGGCACCGTACCGGTTGTACAGGATCTCCACCTGGGCTCGGGTCGCTTGTTCGGGCATGGCCAGCCGCTCCGGGCTCCCTTCACCCTAAACGGACACGCGGTGGGGGGGAAAATGGAAAAAGAAAGAAACTAGGGAGCGACGGTCTCTTCGGCCGGGGCCGCTTCCTCGACCGCTTCCTCGACCTCCTCGACCTCCTCCTCGACCTCCTCCTCGACCTCCTCGACCTCCTCGACCACCGCCGCCTTCACGGCCGCCACCGCCGCCGGGTCGATCGCCCCCATGTACGGCACGTGGTACAGCGGCTCGCCGGCGTAGGGGTAGCCGGGGTCCTGGTCGGGGCTCAGGCCGGCGAAGACCTTGCCCTTGGCCACGTACTCGCGGCTCCACTCGGGGCCGCCGGGGACCAGGATGCCCTGATCGGCGAGCAGGTGGCGCTCGGTGCCGAGGAAGCCCGAGAGGTTGTGCTGGACGTAGTCGTTGCGGATGGAGTGCTCGAGGATGCCCTCGGGGAGCCCGCCCAGCGCCTTGCGGGGGTTGGGCAGGAAGAAGCTGTTGATGGGGTCGTACTGCTGGGTCATGGAGAAGCCGGTGGAGGTGGCGGCCATGTTCAGCAGCCACTGGTGGTCCTTGCCGGCGAGCTTGCACAGGTCCACGGCGCCGACGAGGCCCTCGACGCGGCAGCCCACGGGGGTGACCCGGGCGACGCGGTAGTAGGTGCCGAGGTAGTCGTCGATCTCCTTGACCAGCTTGTCGTCGCGGCCGCGGAAGCGGTCCTCGATGGCCGAGGCGATGTTCATGCAGTGGGTGTTGTAGCCCTCGTCGTTGGTGTGGGCGTAGAGGTAGGACAGGGCCATCATCAGCCAGTGATCGTGGGGGAGCTTCAGCGGCGGGATGCCCTTGTCGCGCTCGTAGATCAGCCAGTCGGCGCCCTTGACGGCGGTGTCCTTCCACAGGGGGTTGGGATCGATGAAGTAGAACTTGCCCAGGCCGTACAGGGCCTCGCCGGGGTAGTAGATGCTGTCCTTGTCGGGGATCTCGGCGGTGGGGCCGTAGTCGAAGTAGCTGATGAGCTTGCCGTTGGCCGGGTCCTGCATCTTGACGATGAACCGCGCGAACTCCTTCATCTCCTCCATGTAGCGCATGTCGCCGGTGGCCTCGGTGTACTGGCACATGGCGACCAGGGCGAGGCCGGAGCCGCCGAGCTTGGCCTTGCGGTCCTCGACGAGGAATCGGTAGTTCGGTCCCCAGGGGCCCGGGTCCTCGCGCAGCTGCGTGCGGCTCAGCAGGTACTCGAAGGAGCGCTCGGAGGCCTCCTTGTAGGCGGGGTCGCGGAAGCGGTCGTACGCCTGCATCAGCGCATACGTGGTGCCGCCGTGGCGCAGCATGTTGTACGAGGACGAGTCGCGGTCCTGGTGGGGGTGGTACAGGTAGTTGTGCTTGCCCCGGTCGTCGATGATGCGGGCGATGTAGTCGGCGGCGGCGCGCGACGACTTCGCCAGGTTCTCGGGGGCCGGCTCGTCGTTGGGGGTGGTGCGGTTGCGGTACAGCTCCACCACGCCACGGCCCTCCAGGCCCTCGATGTACGAGCGACAGTACACGCGGCTGAAGTGGGCGTCGGGGCGGATCACGGACGGGCCGTCCACACGCTCCGCGAGGTGATCGATGAGCTCGTCGGTGGGCAGCCCGCGCTTCTTGTTGTCGTACAGGGCCTGCTCGTGGATCTCCGCGGCGGTGAGGAAGGTCACGCGCCCCTCCACGTCCTCCATGACGATGCCCCAGGTGCCGATGGTCTCGCGCGGGGGCAGGTACACCTCTTCTTTGAGGTGTTTCTTCTCCGTGTCGGTGACCACGTCGACGCGGACGCGGAACTCGGTGGCGTCCTTCTTGGCGTAGTCGATGCGGCCCTGGTCCATCAGGTCCTCGGTGGCCGCGACGATGCTGGCGTACAGGTCGTCACCCTTGCCCGAGCCCAGCAGCGGAGGCCGGGTGATGCCGTAGGCGGAGACGAACACGCGGCGCCCCTCGAAGGCGGCCACCGCCGGGTAGTCGTCGGGCTGGGTCTTCTCCCCGATCAGAACAGCGCGCGCGAGCTCGAGCGCGCCCTCCATCTCGGAGCGGTTGTCCAGCAGGCCCTCGTCGTCGCTGAGCAGGCCCAGCGTGTCGATCTTGTGGGCGGGGCCGAAGCCTTCGCCGGCCGGGGGGCGCGCCACGTTGTAGACCAGCAGGCCAGACAGGATGGCGATGGCCACCAGGGCCAGGTGGTGGGCGCGAATCTTGAAACGTCCTTCTGCCATGGTGATCTCCCGCAGGGTGTCGTTTCCGGTGTATTCTTCCGCCTCCGATGGGGAGGGATCAGGCTCGTTCAGCCGGAAATCGGACAACCATTGCGGGCTGCCGGGCACAAGTCAAGCGGCGGGAGATCATGACCATGGACTTGGTGGACCTCAGGAGCGACACCGTGACCCGGCCCACGCCGGGAATGCTCGAGGCGATGACCACGGCCGAGGTGGGCGACGACGTGTTCGGGGAGGACCCCGAGGCCACGGCGCTGCAGCAGGAGGCGGCGAAGCTGCTGGGGCACGAGGCGGCGCTGTTCGTGCCGTCCGGGACCATGGCGAACGAGGTGGCGATCCGCACCCACACCGAGCCCGGCGACGAGATCATCGTGGAGCTCAAGTCCCACGTGTTCGCCCACGAGGGCGGCGGACCGGCCGCCCTGTCCGGTGTCTGCGTCCGCACCCTGGAAGCCCACCGCGGCATCCTCGACCCGGCGGACGTGGAGGCGGCGATCCGCAACGCGCCCGACGGCGGACACCAGCCGTTCACCAAGCTGATCTGTCTGGAGAACCCGTCCAACGAGGGCGGCGGCTCGGTGTACCCCCTCGAGGTGCTGGACGCCCACCTGGCCCTGGCCGAGGAGCGGGGTATCCGCACCCACCTCGACGGCGCGCGGTTGCTCAACGCGGCCGTGGCGCAGGGGGTGGCGCCGGCGCGCATCGCCCGAGGATTCGACACGGTGTCGTTGTGCCTGAGCAAGGGGCTGGGCGCGCCCGTGGGCTCACTGCTGGCCGGGTCCGCCAAGACCATCGAGCGGGCGCACCGCTTCCGCAAGATGTTCGGCGGCGGCATGCGCCAGGTGGGCTACCTCGCCGCGGCCGGGCGCTACGCCCTGGAGCACCACGTGGAGAGGCTGGCCCAGGACCACGTCCACGCCCGGCTGCTGGCCGAGGCTTGCGTGGAGGCGGGGGCGCGCGTGGACATGGAGGCCGTGCGCACCAACATGGTCTACCTGGAGGTGGAGGACGCCCCGGCCCTGGTCGAGAACCTGGGCGAGCAGGGCGTGCTGTGCTTCGCGCTGGGGCGAAATCGCGTGCGCCTCGTGACACACCTGGGGGTGGATCTCGAGCAGATCAACAGCGCCTGCGAGGTGCTGCACGACGTGATGTGGTGCAACGGCTGAAGCGACGGCGGCGGCCCGCCGGGGACAGGTCCAGTCGCAGGCGCGTGCGGAACTCGCGGCGAGCCTGAGGCGAGAGCTTCAACTCCAGATCGTGGGATCGAGCCAGGGTGCGGCGCACGCTGCGCAGGGCGGCCCTCCCGCCGGTGCGGTCGTCGAGCACCCCCATGAGCCGGCCCGCGGTCTGCTCGCTGACCCGCCCCAGGGTCGCGGTCTCGAAGTGTCCCTGACGCAACAGCAGCGAGGCCAGCAGGTGGCGGAAGCGACGCCTCGACCGCTCCCCTTCGGCGTAGATGGCGCACTGGTCCAGCCGCTGGGTCAGATCCATGAACTCCTTGGACGGGTCTGGCCACTGTCTCCACGCGTCGGTGGCCGCGTAGCGCTCGATCTCGGCGTGGGATGGCTCCGTGTCCGCCTGGGCGCTCTCGATGATCCAGAAGCCGCGGCGCATGGCGTCGCTGTACGGGTCCTCGCCGTCGGTGACGATGATCAGGGTGTTGCGCGAGGGTCTCCCGCGGCCGTTGAAGTGGATCGCGGGGGCCTGATCGAGCTCGGTGAAGATGCCGCGCCACTCGTGGATGAACCCCTCCAGCTCGTGGACGTTCTGCTCGACGACCGTGACACCGATGTAGATGTTCATGTCGTTCTCGCGGCCGGCGCGGCGGCGGCTCTCGAGCAGGTTCGCGACGTTGCGGCGGATGCGCGGGTACCGATCGCTGCCGGTGGTGGCCTCGTACGCCTCGCGGGTGGTCGCGTGCAGGGACACGTAGACCCCGGGGGGGCTGGGCAGGCTCAGCAGGTGATCCACGAACGGCGGGTCCAGGAGCACGCCGTTGGTGACGATGCAGGTGGCGAAGAACGGGCGGTGCCCGGTGATCTCGTAGATGCGCTCCTTGTGGGGATGGACCAGCGGCTCGCCGTACCAGTGCGTGTACAGGTCCGCGCCGGGGCCGCCGAGGTCGATGGCCTCGTCCAGGATTCGCTCGAACAGGTCCACGTCCATGTGGCCGGGCACGAGGAGCTCGGGCGCGCCCGTGGGGGCGTAGTCGTCCCTGCAGAAGGTGCATCGGAGCTGGCACGTGGAGTTGGTCTGGATCTCGAGGCGCTCGAGGGGGAACGGCTCGAAGCGCTCCTGGATCAGCTTGCCGCCGCTGACCCGGTACGTCCGATCGATGAAGTTCACGAACGCGTCGGTGCGGAAGTACGGCGAGCACGCGTGCTTGAACGTCATGTGGCAGTGGTGGCAGCAGGTCCCGGTCAGGTCCCCCTCGACCCAGGCGCGCCTGAGCCGCCACGCGGCCTCACCGTTGAGGATGTCGTACAGGCTGTCGTGGTTGAGATCCCCGAGGATCATGTTGCGCGAGTGGGAGTACTCCGACGCGTGGTCCTCGCAGATGTGGCAGCACGGGAACACCAGGCCGGTGTGGTGCACCACGCACCCGTTCCACGGGGCCGAGCACTGGAGGGTGGAGAACGCTTCGAGCAAGGAGAGGATCTCGGGCGGCGGATTAGACCTCGCCCATGCTCAGGGTGCTCGACTCCTCGGCCTCGCAGCCGTCGGAGTCGGTGAGACGCAGCCGGATGATGTGGATCCCGTCGGGGAAGTCGGACTTGTCGAACTCGATGTCGCCGTTGGGCGACGGCGCCGGGGCCGTGAACTCGGTCTCCTCACCGTACAGGTCGTCGATCCAGTGGATCTCCAGCGCGGTGGGGGGGGTCGAGTCGTCCTCCACGTGAGCCAGGATGTGTACGGTCTCGCCCGAGGCGAACTGGGCGGTGTTGGACGGCTGGATGATGTCACCCGTGGGGGGCTCGCCAGTGGGGCAGCCCGAGGCGTTGGTGTCGTCGTCACCGCCGCCTGAGGCGGTGTCGTCGTCCTCGCTGGCCGGGCAGGCGGACAGCAGCAGTCCCAACGAGGCCACCAGGGCCAGGACCCAACTCAGTTGCACTTGCATATCCCCTCACTCTCCGAGGCCTGCGCGTCGGCGCACCTCGCGTACCACCAGGTCGAAGCCGCGTCGGCCGGCCTCGTCCTCGCTGTTGTTGATGATCACGTCGGCGTAGCGCCGCGTGGGCTCGATGAAGCGCAGGTAGGCCGGACGGACCGTGCGCCGGTACTGGGCCAGCACGTCGGTCACGGTGCGGCCGCGCTCCTTGCAGTCGCGGTCGAGGCGGCGGCACAGCCGCACGTCCGCGTCCGCGTCGATGAAGACCTTGAAGTCGAGCTGGGCGCGGATCTCCGGCTCGAGCAGCACCAGGATCCCCTCGACCACCACCACGGGCATGGGCTCGACCACCATGCGGGTCGGGGAGCGGCGGTGGGTGTCGAAGTTGTAGACCGGGCGATGGACCGGGCGCCCCTCGGACAGCAGGTCCAGGTGCCGCGCCAGCAGCCCCAGCTCCAGGGCGTCGGGGTGATCGTAGTCGATCTCGGAGGGGTCCTTGCCGCCGTGGTCGATCAGGTCGCGGTAGTAGGCGTCCTGGTTGATCAGGGCCACCTGGCGCGAGCCGAGGACCGACTGGATGGTGCGGGCCAGCAGGGTCTTGCCCGACCCCGTACCACCCGCCACGCCGATGAGGACCGGTTTGACCGCTTCGTCCATGGTTGATCTCGCTTCAACCCTGTATACAGAGTCGATCATGCTTAGTCGACTGATAGCATCTCGGGGGAGGCGCCAATGACGGCCATCGAAGCTCGAGGCCTGGTCAAGGACTACCCGGGCGTGCGCGCCCTCGACGGCGTGGACATCCACGTCGAGCGCGGCGAGATCGTGGGGCTGCTCGGTCCCAACGGGGCGGGCAAGACCACGCTGCTGCGCATCCTCACCGGCGGCCTGGCGCCCACCGAGGGCCACGCCAGCATCGAGGGCATGGACGTGGTGACGCGGTCGCTGGACGTGCGGCGGACCGTGGGATACCTGCCCGAGAGCGCCCCGCTGTACCCGGAGATGACGCCGCGGCAGTACCTGCGGTTCATGGGCGCGGTGCGGCGGACCGGCGCGGACGAGGAGGCGCGCGCCGTGGATCGGTGCGGCATCGGCGCGGTGCTGGACCGCCCCATCGGCCACCTGTCCAAGGGATATCGCCAGCGGGTGGGGCTGGCCCAGGCGATCTTGCACTGGCCGACCACGCTGGTGCTCGACGAGCCCACCAGCGGACTGGACCCCAACCAGATCGCCGAGATCCGCGATCTGATCCGCGAGATCGGTGAGGAGCGGACGGTCATCCTGTCCAGCCACATCCTCAGCGAGGTGGAGGCCACCTGCGACCGGGTGGTGATCATCGACGGGGGGCGCATCCGGGTTCAGGGGACCACGCAGGATCTGGCCACGCAGGCCAAGGAGCAGCTGCGCCTGACGCTCGAACTGGCCGAGGACGTGGCCGCGGCAGTGGCAGACGCGCTGGCGGGTATCGACGGCGTGACCGGCGCCGAGGCAGGCGAGGGCAAGGTGGTGTCGTTGACGTCGAGGCGCGATGTCCGGGCCGACGTGTTCCGCGCCGTGGTGGAGGGGGGCTGGACGTTGCTGGAGCTGCACAGCGAGCAACAGTCGCTCGAGCGGGTCTACCGCACGGCCGTGGCCGCGGACCCGGACTTCGGCGGGGACGACGAGGAAGAAGACGAGGAGACCGAATGACCCTCGACGAGACCATCCGCGCGCGGCTCGAGGCCATCGAGCTCCGGGGCCAGCGCCGCAGTCTCACGGCGTTGACCGAGGCGCGCGGGGTCGAGGCGGTGGTGGACGGGCGCCCGGTGGTGGTGTTCTGCTCCAACGACTACCTGGGGTTGCGCAGCCACCCCGCCGTGCTGGAGGCGGCCGTGGAGGCCACGCGCCGCCACGGCACCGGTAGCGGCAGCAGCCGGCTGATCGCGGGCACCAGCGAGTGCCACGAGGAGCTGGAGGGGGCCCTGGCCGAGACCTTCGGGACCGAGGCGGCGCTGGCATTCTCGTCGGGATACCACGCCAACCTGGCCATCCTCACGACCCTGGCCGCCAGGGGCGACCTGCTGTGCAGCGACGCGCTGAACCACGCGAGCATCGTCGACGGTTGCCGGTTGTCGCGCGCCGCGGTGGAGGTGTTCGAGCACGGGGATCGAGCGGCGCTGGTGGCGGCGCTGGGGACACCGTGCGAGGGCCTGCGCTGGGTGGTGGCCGAGGGGCTGTACAGCATGGACGGCGACCAGGTGGACCTGACGGGGTACGCGGACGCGGCCGACGCGGCCGGGGCCACGCTGCTGGTGGACGAGGCCCACTCGGTGGGCTCCATCGGCCCCGGGGGTCTGGGCGCGTGTGCGGACGCCGGGATCACCGGCCGGGTCTTCGCGCGCATGGGCACGCTGGGCAAGTCGCTGGGCTCCCACGGAGCATTCGTGCTGTGCACGCGCGACGTCCGGGAGTTGCTGGTCAGCAGCGGCCGCAGCTTGCTGTACACCACGGCCCTGCCGCCGGCGACCTGCGCGGCGGCGAGGGTGGCGCTGCAGCTGATGGTGGAGGACGACGCGCGGCGCGACGCCCTGGCGCGCAACGCCGCGCACCTGTGGCGCGGGGTCAAGGAACTGGGCCTGGCCACGAGCCCGGTCCCGACGGCCATCGTGCCCGCGGTGGTCGGCGCGGAGCTCGACGCGGTGGTGGCGTCGCACCAGCTGCTCGAGCGCGGCTACTTCGCCCGCGCCATCCGCCCGCCCACGGTCCCGGTCGGGACCAGCCGCCTGCGCTTCTCCGTCACCGCCGACCACACCGCCGAGCAGATCGACGGCCTGCTGGCCTGCCTGGCGGAGATCGCGCCGGGACTACCCCTGGGCGCCGCGCTGGTAAAGGAGTAGAAAGGGGATCGATCCTTCGACAGCTCCCCGGGCGGGGAGCGCAGGAGCGGCCCATGCCAGCGCCCTTCGACTTTCCCCTCGCCGCCGATCTCAGCCCGTTCGGCGATCAGCCTTCGCCCGGCCTCGACGATGCCACCTTGCAGGCGCTGCGCGACGACGACCGTCGCCTGCTGTGGAAGCCGTTCACCCAGATGCGCGCCTACGAGCACGACAACCCCGTGATCGTGGCCGAGGCGCAGGGATGCTGGCTGCGCGACGCCGAGGGGCGCGCGTTCCTCGACGGCGTGTCGAGCCTGTGGGTGAACCTGCACGGCCACCGCCGCGCCGAGATCGACGAGGCCATCGCCGACCAGCTGGGCAAGGTGGCGCACTCGACCCTGCTGGGGCCCACCAACGTGCCGGCCATCGAGGCGGCGCGGGAGCTGGTGGCCGTGGCCCCCTCGCCGAGGCTGACCCGCGTGTTCTACAGCGACTCCGGGTCCACGGCGGTGGAGATCGCCCTGAAGATGGCGTTCCAGTACTGGCAGCAGTGCGGGAACCCGGACGGCTCCAGGCGCACCAAGTTCGTGTGCCTGGACGACGCCTACCACGGCGACACCATCGGGTCGGTGAGCGTGGGCGGGATGGAGCTGTTCCACGGCATCTACCGGCCGCTGCTGTTCCACACGGCGCGGACCGTGGGACCGTACTGCTACCGCTGCCCCGTGGGGCGTGAGCGGCCAGACTGCGACCTGGCATGCCTCGAGGTCATGGAGAAGGCGTTCGCCGAGCACGACGGTGAGGTGGCGGCGCTGGTGATCGAGCCGCTGATGCAGGGCGCGGCGGGCATCCGCATCTATCCGCCCGAGGTCCTGGCCGGGGCCGCGGAGATCGCGCGGCGCCACGGGGCGCTGGTGATCGCCGACGAGGTTGCCGTCGGCCTGGGCCGCACCGGCGAGCTGTTCGCGTGCGAGATCGCGGGAGTGGAGCCGGACCTGCTGGCCGTGGCCAAGGGGCTCAGCGGCGGGTACCTGCCGCTGGCGGCGACCCTGGCGACCGAGGAGGTCTACGAGGCGTTCAAGGGCGAGCACACCCAGTACCGCACCTTCTTCCACGGCCACAGCTACACGGGGAATCCGCTGGCGTGCGCCGCGGCCGTCGCGAGCCTGAAGCTGGTCCAGGACGACGGCTTCTTGCCGCGTGTGCGGGAGGCTGCGGCGCGTTTTGTGAAGAGGTTGGCACCTCTCACGGACCTTCCCCATGTCGGCGACATCCGGCAGCTGGGGCTCATGGGCGGAGTCGAGCTGGTGCTCGATCGCGACACCAAGCAAGGCTTCGATCCGGAGCTGCAGGTGGGCGCGGCGGTGTGCATGGCCGCGCGCGAGCACGGCGTGATGATCCGGCCGCTGGGCGACGTGGTGGTGCTGATGCCACCGCTGGCGATCACCGACGGTGAGATCGACCTGCTGTGCGGCGCCCTGTACGACGCCGTCGAGCGCGTCACCGCGCGCATGGCCGAGGAGATGCGCGGATGAGGCCGCCGGTCGCACTGCTGATCACGGGCACGGACACGGGCGTGGGCAAGACCGTCGTGGGCTCGGCTCTGGCCGCGGCGTGGCGGGCGCGGGGATTCACCGTGGGCGCGTACAAGCCGGTGGAGAGCGGCGTGGACGATGCACCGGCCGACGGCACGATGCTGTGGCGCGCGGCGGGCAAGGTCCAGGAGCTGCGCGAGGTCTGCCCGACCTGGCTGAAGGCCCCGCTGGCGCCGCCGGTGGCCGCGCGCGAAGAGGGCGTCACCCTGGACGTCGCAGCGTGGGAGGCGCACATCGCGGCGCTGCGGCCGCGGTTCGACCTGACCCTGGTGGAGGGAGCCGGCGGGCTGCTGTCGCCCCTGTGGGAGGGCGGCGACGCGGCCGAGCTGGCGCGGCGATGCGGGCTGCCCGTGGTGGTGGTGGCGCCGGACCAGCTCGGGGTCATCAACCAGACCCGGCTGGTGATCCATGTCCTGCGCAGCCTCGACATCGAGGTGGCCGCGGTGGTGCTCAACCGCATCGCTGGCGGCGAGACAGATCCCTCTTGCGCCACCAACCGCGACGAGGTGGCGCGCTGGGTGGACGCGCCCGTGGTCGGTCCCCTGCCCTTCGGCGAGGCCGACGATCCCGAAGCGCTGGCCGGGGCCCTCGCGGACTGCCCCGGCGCCGCAGCGATCCTGCCGGACTGATCCATGGGCCGGCGACCCGATCCCACCGAGGCCATCGGTCTGCGAGGCGAGGACAAGCGCCGCATCGTCGTGGACATGTTCGATCGCATCGCGCCGCGATACGACACCCTCAACCACCTGGTGTCCCTGGGCCAGACCGGGCTGTGGCGGAGCCGGGCGCTGGGGATGCTGGACCTGCCCAGCGGCGCGCGTGTCCTGGACGTGGGGTGCGGCACGGGTTCGGTGACGCGGTGGATGCAGCAGCGGCGGCCGGACGTGACCGTCGAGGGGATGGACCCGTCGGCGGCCATGCTGGATCGAGCGCGCGAGCTGCATCCAGAGGCCATGTACTTCGCCGGGGACGCGGGGAACATCGATCGGCCCGACGGCGCCTTCCGGGCCGTGACGACGTGCTACACCACCCGCAACTTCGCGGATCTGAAGCCGGCACTATCCGAGCTGCTGCGGGTACTCGAAGAGGGGGGCACGCTGCTGATCCTGGACTCGTTCCCGCCGAGCAATCGCGTCGTGGGCGCGGCACAACGGATCTGGCTGGGCCACGTGGTCCCGGCGGTGGTGGCGCCGTTCAGCGACGCCGAGGCCTACCGCTACCTGGCCCGGAGCATCGACGCACACGTGCCCGCGGCGCGGCTGGGCGAGATGCTGGGGGAGCTGGGGTGCGATCCGGTGACGGTCGAGGCGCTCAGCTTCGGGGCGGCCCACGTCATCCGCGCCGTCCGCAACGGCTGAGCTGCAGGCTCACTTCCCCAGGGGCAGGTCCAGGCGGTGGCGGATCGTGGCCTTCCCGGGGCCCTCGGGGAGGGGGTAGCGCAGCGTGGATACGGTCTCGCAGACACACTCCCACAGCCCACGGTCCTTGATCTGCGACGCGGGCTGGACCGCGCAGAACGTCACCGCGCCGAAGGGATCCACGTCGAGGTCCACCGTGAGTATCCCGGCGCCCAGCCCGGCCTCCCCCCCGGCGTCCTGGTAGCAGAAGTGCAGGTCCATGCGGCGCGTGCCGAAGAGGTCGGCGGTCACCTCTGGAGCCACGTGCCCCTCGGGCGTGTACCCCCCGGCCGGGACCGGTATGCCCTGGAGGAAGGCCAGCAGGAGGCGGCCCACGTGGCCGCGATTGTGCAGATCCTGTCGCAGTGCCTCGGCGCGCGTCAGGTCTTCCGGGTGGAAGGCCTCCCCCTCGTCCCCCTGCCGGATCTGCGCAGCGCGCCCCTGCAGCCATTGCCGCAACGTCGAGTCGTAGTAGGTGAACACCGTGTCGCCCAGGAGGGCCTGGCGGTAGACGATGGCGCCGTGGTCCTCGCGTCCGAGTCCCCACAGGGCCGCGGCGTGGAGCAACAGTAGCTCACCGGCCGGGGTGCTCACCCGGCCGACGTACTCGGTCAGCACGCGATCCACGCCGGCCGGGTCGCCCGTCAGCAGTGCTGGCGGCAGGCCCACCGCGGTGGGGCCGTCGAGATCGTCACTCATCAGCCGCAGCGTCCAGGTGCTGGAGGCGAACTGACGGTTGTCGTGGGCAGCCCAGTACACGCGCAGCTCGTCCAGCTCCGCGAGCGAGACCTCTCCGGCCGCGTACCGCTGTTCCAGGGAGGCCCACTGATCGGGAGTACGCGCGGCCAGGGCGGCAGCGGCGTCCACGGCGCGCTGGGTCTGGCGTCCCAGCGCCTTGTCCTTGGGGATCTTCGGGCGGGCCCCGAGGAGCAGCGGCGCCAGCGACAGCAGCACGACGACAAGGATGAACCGGGAGAACTGCTGACGAGGCGGGCAACCCATGGGCTCAGTGTACTCGTGGCCTCGCGGAGATCCACCCGGGGGCAGTTACCTCGGGATTGCGCAGCGGCGGCCCCGACGGTTAGGCTGCCGCACCATGAGAGCCTTGCTACTGATCCTCTGCCTGCTCCTGCCCGCGGCCGCCAGCGCCGGGGACGCCAACCAGCCCCACGACCACCAGGGGATCCTGACCCCGTACACCGGGACGCCGCCAGCCATCGAGCTGTCCGCCAAGGACCTCGAGAGGCTGGAGAAGGGCAAGTCGGTGATGGTGCCGATCCAGGAGGCCGAGGGGGCCGGCCGCGGCCTGGCCATCCAGGACATCGCCGCGAGCACGCGGGTCGTATGGAGCCGCATCGTGTCCTACGACCGCTACCCGGACTGGGTCAACTACGTGTCCGAGTGCGAGACCTACGAGCACGTCGGCGATCGCATCAAGGTCCGCTTCGTGCTCAAGGGGTTCGGTTTCAACTTCGAGTACTTCATCGACCACGTGTACCGGCCGGACCAGGGGTACATGACCTGGACGCTGGACTACACCAAGCTCAGCGACTTCGACGACTCGGTGGGCTACTGGTTCGTCGAGGACCACCCCACCAAGGACGGCTGGACCCGCCTGTACTACTCCGTGGAGCTCCAGGTGAAGGGCAACGTGCCCGGCTTCATCCAGGAGATCGCCACCAAGCGCGGCCTGGTCGAGGCCACCCAGTGGGTCAAGCGCGAGGCCGAGGCGGTGGCGGGCGACTGAATTCAGCGCGCGGTGCGGCCACGCCAGACGACGGGCCGCGGACAGCACAGACGCCTCTGGATCTCGGCGAGCAGGCCGTGGCCGGCGAGGCGCCCCGCGGTCACCAGGTTCGCCATCACCTCCGCTGGAATCTCGACCATCACCAGGCCCGCCTGCCGCTCGCCGCGGGTCTCCACGAAGATCACTCCGCGCCTCGTGATCGGCCCCGCGGGCTCCTCGGGATCGCGCGGAAGCACGCTGAAGAACACCTCGGAGGTCATGCTCTGGCCTCCGTCCCCGCTGCCGGGACCGGGGTCGGTCGTGGCGCTCCGCCGCCGTTGCTGGGCTTGCGCTGTGGTTTCTTGGTGCTCACCGCGGCGGTCTTCTCCGGCGGTTTGCCAGGTGTCTCGGGCTGGGGGGCGATGCCCGCCTCGGAGAGGACCTCCGAGCGGATGGTGTCGCACAGTTCGGTCCGCTGCAGCAGCGCCTTCCACGCCGCCTCCTTGCCCTGGCCCAGCCGGTCGTCACCGGCCGAGAACCACGACCCGCTCTTGGTCACGCGCCCGCGCTTGAGGCCCTGATCCAGCAGGTCGGCCCCGGCCGAGATGCCGATGCCGTAGTGGATGTCCACCAGCGCCTCGCGAAACGGCGGCGCCATCTTGTTCTTGACCACCTTGATCCGCGTCTGGCTGCCCACCATCGCGTTGTCCTTCTTGATGGCCCCGATCCGGCGGATGTCGATGCGCACCGACGAGTAGAACTTCAGCGCGTTGCCCCCGGTGGTCACCTCACCGCTGCCAAACGTCACCCCGATCTTCTGCCGCAGCTGGTTGATGAACAGCACCAGCGTGCCCGTGCGCGACGTGTTGGCGGTGATCTTACGCAGCGCCTGGCTCATCATCCGCGCCTGCAGCCCCACGTGCTTGTCACCCATGGTCCCCTCGAGTTCCGCGCGCGGGGTCAGCGCCGCCACCGAGTCCACCACGATCAGGTCGATGCCGCCGCTGCGCGTCAGCACATCGAGGATCTCCAGGGCCTGCTCGCCGAAGTCGGGTTGGCTTACCAGCAAGTCGTCCGTGTCCACCCCCAGCTTGCGCGCGTACCTCGCATCCAGGGCATGCTCCGCGTCGATGAACACACACGTGCCGCCGGCTTTCTGCGCCTCGGCCAGCGCGTGCAGCGTCAACGTGGTCTTGCCCGACGACTCGGGCCCGAAGATCTCCACGATCCGCCCCCTGGGCAGGCCCCCCGTCCCCAGCGCCACGTCCAGGGACAGACACCCCGTCGAGACCGTGGCCACCTTCATCTCCGCCCGGTCCCCCAGGCGCATCACCGTTCCCGCTCCATACGTCTGTTCGATGGTCTTGAGCGCGCCGTCGAGCCCACCTTCGTTTCGTGCTGTCGTCATGATCCGTCCTCTCCGGCGGCGTCCTGCCGCCCATCCCCCTCCCCGGGGGGGTGATCGAACCCGACGTCCAGCGCGAACGCCTGGGCCCGTTGGTTCTCCAGGGGGTGCGCCCCCACCCGCAGATCGATGGCGTGGCTCACGTGCGAGTCCGCGATGGCCTCGCGGTCCTCCAGGTCCGCCAGCGTCCGCGCCACCCGAAGCACCCGGTCGTGCGCCCGCGGCGACAGAAACCCCTCGTCCACCGCCTCCCGCAGCAGCGCCCGGCCCGCCTCGTCCAGCCTGCAGTGCTCCTCCATGTCCCCCTTGGTCAGCCGCGCGTTCGACCGCAGCCCCTCCGGCCGCCCCCCCAGCCGATGCAGCTGCCGCTGCCGCGCCGCCTCCACCCGCTGCCGCACCGTCTCCGACGACTCCCCCCCGTGATCCGCGCCCAGCTTCTCGTACGAGATCCGCGGCACCTCCCCGAATATGTCGATCCGGTCCAGCAGCGGCCCACTCATCCGCCCCTGGTACAGCTGCACCTGGTGTGGGTTGCACTGACACGCCTTGTGCCTGTCCCACGCAAACCCGCACGGACACGGATTCGCCGTCGCAACCAGCTGAAAATCCGCCGGAAACGTCACCCTCTGCGACGCCCGCGCCACCGACACCATCTGGTCCTCCAGCGGCTGTCGCAGCACCTCCAGCGCCGACCGCGGGAACTCCGGCATCTCGTCCAGGTACAGAACCCCCCTGTGCGCCAGCGTGATCTCCCCCGGCCGGATCGGCACCCCGCCCCCGGCCAGCGCCTGCGCCGTCACCGTGTGGTGCGGCGACCTGAACGGCCGGCTACGCACCATCCCCATGTTCGGCGGCAGCAGCCCCCCGGCGCTGTGAATCCGCGTCACCTCCAGCGCCTCTTCCCGGGTCAACGGCGGCAGGATCGTCGGCAGGCGCCTCGCGAGCATCGACTTGCCGGAGAACGTGTCATGGGGCCGTGGTCTTCGGGGGATACTGCCTGTACGATTGGACGGCAGGCGTGATCGATCGCCCTCAAATCTGCGGGAGTGCCCGTGGCCTTGCGAACAACGACATTCCTTGACCCTCTGCTAGGGAGCTTGGCTCGCTTCTTGGGCGACGCGGGGATGGCGTGTCCGACGACGCAGGAAGGGCTGGTGGAGCTTGTCGTCGCCTTGTCAGGTTACCGCGAGGAAGGGGTGGCCCTCTTTCCCAAGGTCCTCCTCTGCGATGAGATCGACATCGCGCTCGGTGCGTTGGGCGGAGGCGAGCCCATCCTTCTCGGGAGGGGTCCACGAGGCGCAAGGACGGTGCGGAGCGCACTCAAAGATTGCGCTCCCCTGGCGCAGCGTGGCTGGGTGATGTTCTTGAATCGGGCCGAGGAGGACTTCACCTACGGCGTCTTCCGAGAACCCGTCTCCCCTGTCTCCATCGACCTCTACGACGCGGTGAAGGTCTCCTCGGCCAGCCAACGGCTCATCTTGCTTCGCAACCTAGGTGAGCGAGCTGTGGAGTTGGTCGGGAGTGATGGCCACCGGGTCAATGTCCATCTCTCGGCCGTCGTTGAGGATGCCCCGTCCCCCAGAGACGAGATTGAACAGCTCGCCGCAGCCGCAGGCCAGGCTGTGCCCGACGAACTAAAAGAGCAAGTCGGGAGCTTCCTCCGCACAACGCTCACCACGGCTCTACAGAGCGGACACGGGACCCTGGTTGCCGTCGTGGGGGACGAGGACCACGTTCCCGAGCCGCTTAAGGTGGACCAGGTGCCGCTACATCCGCCACTCGACCTCTGCGATGCTGTCCGTGCTCACCTCGCAGAGGGGAGCCAAGATGCTCAGGCACGCCTGCTCGGCTATGCCGCACTCCTCGAAGGACTTCTGTCCAGCGACGGCATCGTCGTAATGACCACTGATGCCGTCGTCTTGGCGTACCGGGCGTTCGTGAAGACCCCCGCGACCGACGAACCGATCAGCTCGACGCAAGGGGGTGCAAGGAGGCGGGCGTTCGGAGTGTTGACATCACTCGTTGACGCGGAGGCGTTGAAGGGAGCGTTGTTCCGATCAAACGACGGCGCTACGCGATTCTACAAGGGAGGTGCTTGATGGCCGACGACGTTGAAATCTGGCGACCCAAAGCACCTGTCGTCATCCCGGCGAACGTCGAAGGGGCGGCACTAGCGGAGTACGCACGACAGCTCTCCCCCAGGGACCAACAACAGATCCGAGTTGCGTTCGAGTCCGAGAGCTACGAGATGGGCACGCTCTTCTTGTGGTCAAAGACGATGTCCGGTCTGCGCCGTCAGCTCGCAGGACTCGGGATGATGTTCATTGGCGAGATGCTCGACCGTGGGGACATCACCGCGGACAGTTCCATTGAGAACGTCGTGACGGACTACGAGGCCGTGAATCTAGCAGAAGAACTTGGGATGTTCGACAGCACTCAGGCCCTGCGTCTCCGGCAAGCGATGGAACTCGTCGGGCACTTCGCTGACCGTCGCGATGACATGACGGAAGACGAAGTGATGACTCGCATCGACGCCGGGCAAGTTCTGCTTGCATGCGTCAAGGGCGTCCTGGGGCACGAACGCCTCGACGGGGCTGTCGAGTTCGCCGAGTTCAGGAATGACCTGGTTCGGCGCCCGTTCAAGGCTGACGACCCGGAGATCGTCCAACTATTGGCGTGCCCATATTTCTTTCGTCGGACGACGCTTCGTGTCCTGCTTTCTCTGGTGAAAAACGGCCAGGGTGCGAGCCTTGAACATGCCTTGGCGAACGCGAACACCATCATCCCCGTCTTCTGGCCCGATCTACTCGAACCGGACAAGTGGCTTGTGGGCCGGGCCTTTGCTGAAGTGAACAGCGCAGGTAAGACCACCGCCGCGACGGGTCTCCGCGCCGCCCTAACAAAAGTGCGAGGCTTCGACTTCGTGCCGGAGGACCTCCGGTCGAGGACCTTTATTTCGGCCTCACAGGGCGTCCTTGACGCGCACTTCGCCTTCAACAACTTCCACAACGAGCCGAAGCCGATGCGTGCTTTGGCTCACCTGGGAACCGTGATTCCCAAACCGGCATTCGCCAAGTGTGCAACGGCCACGCTGTGCGTCAGGTTGGGGAATCACTGGGGCACCTCCAGAGCCGCGCAGCCCCACGCAAACGAGTTGCTGGCGAGTTTCTCGGAGGCCCGGTGGTTCTACTACCTCCAAAACTGTCTCCCCGGCGACGACACGATTCTCGCCAAGCTGACAGATGCGAGGATCGTCGCACGGTGGCTGGAAGTTGTGTCCACGTACAGACTGGCTGAGCTTGAGATCGAAGGGCCAACCGCATCCCTGCTCGATGCGTCGGGTATGGGGAGGACCATCAAGGTCGTTGAAGAGGCAAAGCGCCTGTACCGGACGCTACACGCATAGCAATCTATCGTCCAGAGGCGTGTCCTCAACGTTGTCGTTGAGGTGGCCCGCCCGCCGCTCGCCGCTTGTGCTTCAGAAGCCGCGTCTTCAACTTCCCGATGTCAGATCACTTCCACTCCGCCTGTTCGCCGTGTCCCGCTTCGGGGCCGGGAGCCCCCCCCCTTTCCCACTTCCGGATCGTCGTCGCCGACACGCCGTTCCGTGGGCCATGGAGCGGACATGCTTGCCACTGCTATCATCGGCTCGCTGAGGATTCACCATGCCGACCGAAGGAACCGCCAAGTGGCCCAAGCCCAAAAGCGAGGACGAGTTCGAGGACATCGTCCTCGATGCCCTGAAGCTCCGTTGGGCAGATCCGAACGCCACGCGGAACGGCAGGCGAGGACAGCGTCAGAACGGTGTGGACATCTTCGGGACGGCCCGCCATCTCGGCGGGAAGGTCGTGGGGGCACAATGCAAGAACACGGAGTCCCCGACGTTCCAGACGGTCGTTGCCGAGGTGACCAAAGCCGAGACGTTCAAACCGGCCCTTGCTGAGTTCCTGTTCGTCGTCACCGCCGACCGAGACGTAGAGCTTCAAGAGCAGGTGCGCCTGCACTTCGGGGAGAATCCAGCTCCGTTCCCCGTAGACGTCGTGTTCTGGGAAGACCTCCTCCACGAGATGGGGGGACATGGAGAACTGTTCAGGAGGCACTGGCCGACCATGGCCACTGAAGCCCACGTAGGCCGGACCGAGGGGATCGGCGCTCCCGCTGCGGGCGAGACGGGAGCAAGCACTAGTACCAGCGGCGCCCTGCCTAGGGCGTCTGCCAGCCGTCCGGCGAGGAGACTGCTGAGCATCCCAGGGTTGGCCCTAGACAACAAGCGGGGAGCTTTGTTCGGCGGCGCCAACATCGAGCCAGCGGTTGAACCACAGCATGGCCAGATTCCCCACCTTCACATCACAGGCCCTGCCGACGGCGGATTCACCCTGCCGGACCCGTCTTGCCTGTGGCTCGGCATCCGGCGGCGGTTCGCATCGGTTCAAGTACGCGGGCAAGACCGCATCGGCTTCGCCCTCGTAGGGTGCTTCCCCGACGGCGAACCTCGATGCGTCGTGTACTCCACGGACGACGCTTTCGTCCTCCCGCACCCCTGGGCTGGAGCACAGACACACCGATGGGAAATCCACCCAGACCACGCCAACGGCGTCTGGTACACGTTCCCCATCGACTTGGCGAAGGACTTTGGAATCTGGGCCCCGGAAGAGGGGGCGATTCCGAAGCTCCTGCACGCTGTGTTCTGGAGTTCCCTGGACGTCGCCCAGGTCACCGTCGGTGATTCCTACGAACAGGTGACGAAGGGCTGCCTCAACCCCGCCTACTGGCACTGGTCAGATGCGCCTCCGGCGCCGGAGCCATGGGCATCGCCGCCTGCCGCTCCAAGGGAGGTCACGACCAAAGAGGAGGCCGAGGTCATCTTGACGGATTACGGGTACGTCCCGGGCCAGGACAGCACGAGGGGGCTCCCTGAGCCTGCTCGGACTGAGGTCAAGACCGCCTGCAACCTGTTGGCCCGACTTCGCCAGGAGGAGGCCACCGCAAGGGCCCCAGGGAAGCGGCTGGAGGCCATGAAGAGGCGTGGTCAGGCCGAACGAGGGGGCGCGGGGGGCGCGGTCCAACCGATTCTTCACGACCAAAAAACAGACGAGGTGCGTCACGCGCATGGGAACAACTGGACCATCGAATCAAATTGGGTCTCCCTTGCCGAAGGTACGGTGTGCCTGTGGTTCGAGGTGATACCGGGGCTGTTCGACCGTGATGAGTCCAACTTCTACTTCCTGGCCACTTGCGACAACAACGGCAGCACCATTCGAATAGAGGAGAAATCCGTCTATCAGAACGTTTTCGCCCTGCTGGGCGGGTCTCGTCCTAGAAAATATCCTGGGGGAGTCATCAGTTTCCGGTGTGCGAATGCAAAAGGCCAGGACTGCTGGCTTTGGCACAAAGACCCCCTCGGGGTCGGTTGGCACATGGTCACGGTGACATGGTCAAAACTACACCGGGAAGTGAAGTTGTTCATCGACGATAGCCACTCGGATACCAGCCTGCCGAACGACCATTGGCCGAAACCCGATTCACCCGTGTGTTTTCTCGGCAGGTGGCCAGCTCCCTACTGCCCGGCGTCAACTACATTTCCCCATCGGCGACAATTACATCTCCCCAACAAGC
>CAYRNR010000132.1:0-24524 GCA_964425605.1 uncultured Rickettsiales bacterium
CGTAGATGAGCGAGGGGTTGTGGTAGTAGTCGCGGATCGCGTCGAGGTGGGTGCGCGAGTTGAGGATGGGGAAGCCCTTGCCGTGGAGGCTCTTGATCTCCTCGAGGGTGGCGTCGAGCTTGTCGAAGTCCCCCACCCAGTGCTGCTCCATGTTCTCGGGGCGGTCCCCCGGAGCCACCGTGAACTGGGTGAGCCGGTCGTTGGGGGAGTCGGCGCACGCCTCCTTCTTCTCCCCGCGCACGTACTCCCACTCCTCCTCCAGCTCCATGGGCCGGTACTCCACCGGCTGGTATCCGATGCAGTGCAGACCGTTGACCTTGACGAAGTGGGCCAGCGGCACCAGGTCGTCGAGGTTGTGGGCGAGCACGTTGGTGCGGAAGGCGACGCGCACGTTGGAGTTGGGGATGGTGTAGCGCTTGAGGTTCTCGATGCCCTCGAACAGCCGCTTGTGCGCGCCGGGGATGCCGCGCAGCTCGTCGTGGATCTCCGGCTTGAAGCCGTCCACCGACAGGCTGATGTTGAACAGATCCATCTCGCCGAGGCGCTGGCAGTTCTTCTCGGTCAGGAACCACCCGTTGGTGGTGATGCCCGCGGTGATGCCGTTGTCACGGCAGAACTCCAGCAGGGGGAACAGCTCCGGGTACATGAACGGCTCGCCGCCGAGGAAGTTGATCCGATACCACCCGAGCCAGTCCTTGAGGGAGCCGAGGATCTCCTTCCACTTCTCCAGGGACATGCGGTCCACCTGCGTCATCTGCGGGTGGTTGCAGAACGAGCACTTGTAGTTGCACTCGGACGTGAGGATGGTGCAGACCATGCTCGGTCGACAGATGTCGGGCCGGTTGAGGGTCTCCCCGACCCGCGACTCCACCCACTTGCGGAAGAACTGGGCTCCCACGCGCGCCTTGTTGGCGCCCTTTTGCAGGGATCCCATTCGTCCGTTGGTCGAGCTCATCGCTCGCTCCCTTCGCTCCCGGTGCCCCGGCGACAGGTGCCCAGCCTCCCACCCCGCCGGAGGTGGAATCATATTAGTGTCCGTTCATCTACTGAGCAAGTGAACTTAACCCCCCGGGAAGGCCCGCGTAGCGCGGTTCTACAGGTCGGCGCAGGGATGATCCTGGTCGAGGATCTGCTGTATGTGCGACTCGGCACCGCCCACGCCGCCCGTGACGAACTTGGTGAAGGTCATGGTGTCCAGGTCCACCACCATGGTCGAGGGGTAACTACCCCCTCCGAGGGGGGCGGTGAAGTTCGTGTACATGTAGTCGGTGGTGTCGCCCCACACCAGCGACGTCAGGTTGAACTGGTTCTGCCACTGCGCGGCCAGCTGGGCGTTGCCCGGCCCCGACGCGGTGCACATGATCGTCACCAGCTCCACACCCTGAGGACCCCACTGCGAATACCAGTCGTTCAGAAGCGCCGCTTCTGCTTGGCAGCCGCCTCACGTGTCGAAGGCGTTGGCGATGACCAGCGCCACCTTGGAGGTGTCCTCGAAGATCTCCACCAGATCGCGGCTGTTGCCGTCGCCGTCGACCATGCCCGGGAAGTTGTCGAGCACCGATCCCTCGGAGAAGCCGTAGGGGCCTCCGGGGTACTCGGCGCGGTAGTCCGCGCAGGCGTCGTCGTCGTCGCCGACGGCGTCGTCGTCGTCGTCATCGCCGGAGGCGTCGTCGTCGTCACCGGAGACGTCGTCGTCGTCGCCAAAGGCGTCGTCGTCGCCCTCGTCGGGGGGGCAGCCGCCCAGGACCAGCGTCAGCGGCCAGGCCAGGGCGATGATCAGCAGCAGGTGTCTCATCGGGGCTCCTCGGTTGGGGTTCTCCGTCTGGTCCCCGGTATGAAGGAGGACCGCGACGGCGTCAAGGGTCACATCGAGGCGATGGCCTCGATCTCTTCGATCTCCCGGGGGATGCCGGGACCCAGGACCCGGGACCCCTCCTCGGTGACGAGCACGTCGTCCTCGATGCGGATGCCGCCGAAGTCCTTGAAGGCGTTCACCGCGTCGTAGTCGATGAACGCCGCAGACTTGCCCTCGGCGGCCCACTGGTCGATGAGCGCGGGGATGAAGTACACGCCGGGCTCGGCGGTCATCACGTACCCGGGCTTCAGCTCCCGGGCGAACCGCAGGGCGGCCAGGCCGAACTGGGGATCACGCTTCACGCCGCGGCCGTAGCCCACGGTGTCTCCCAGATCCTCCATGTCGTGGACGTCCAGGCCCAGGGCGTGGCCGAGGCCGTGGGGGAAGAACAGCGCGTGGGCCCCCGCTGCCACCGCTGCCTCCACGTCCCCCTTCATCAGCCCCACCTCGATCAGCCCCTCGGTGATCACCCGCGCCGCCGTCAGGTGGACGTCGCGGTAGCTCGCGCCGGGGCGGGTGGCGGCGATGGCGGCCTTCTGCGACGCCAGCACCACCTCGTACACGGCGCGCTGGCGCGCGTCGAACCGCCCGCGCACCGGGAAGGTCCGCGTGATGTCCGAGGCGTAGAACTCCGGCGACTCCGCGCCCGAGTCGATGCACAGCAGCTGATCCTCGCCGAGCACCTGGTCGCGGCTCTCGTTGTGGAGGACCTCGCCGCTGACGGTGGTGATGGGCAGGAAGGTCTGCTGGCGGTTCCGACGCAGCGCGATACCCTGGATGAGCCCGGCGATGTCCGCCTCGACCAGCCCCGGGCGCGCCTCGGCCATGGCGGCGACGAACATGTCGCGGGTCACCCCCAGCGCTTCCTCGATCTCGGCCACCTCGGCGGCGGTCTTGACGAGCCGTTGCTCGGCCACGGCCTCCACCAGATCCGCGGAGGCGCCGGCCTTCACGCCATCCAACGGTGCCCCGAGCATGCGCGAGAGGGCCACCTCCATGGACGCCCGGTACGGGGGCAGGTAGTGCACCGCCCTGCCCTGCCCTGCCGCGTCTGCCAGGGCCGCCGAGAGGGCCTCGGGCTCGGCCACGTCCGCGATGCCCGCTGCGCCGGCCAGGTCCGCGAGGGTGGGCTGCTCGCCGCACCAGACCACGTCGTCCATGGTCCACGGCGGGCCGTAGAACGTCGTCTCCCCGGTGGCTCCGTCCATCAGCACCCACACGTCGGGGCGGGAGACACCGGCGTAGTACAGGACGTGCGAGCTCTGGCGGAACACGAACACGTTGTCGGGGTAGTTCCGGGGCACCAGCGGGGACCCCTGGAGCAGGACGAGGCCGTCGCCCATGGCCCGGGCGAGCGCCTCGCGACGCTGGACATAGGTTTGTGTGTCGAACATGCGGGTCATCATCGCACCTGCGCTAGACTCTGGCCACCGGAGGCCCCGATGGAGAGCCTGGAGACGCTGCTGCGCGAACGCATCCGCTCCGACGAGGCCGCGGCCAGCCGCGACGGCCGCGACCACGACAGCCTGTGGGACCACGTCACCCGCGTCGCCGACATCGCGTGCCAGCTGGGCGAGGCAGAAGGCGTGGACAGGGAGCTGTGCCGCCTCGCTGGCCTGTTCCACGACGCGGGCAAGTTCGGCGCCGGGCGCTACCACGGCGACGATCTCCCCGAGGAGAGCCGCTCGGTGAGGGTGCTGCGGGATCTGTCGGCCCGCTGCGGCGTGCCGGACGAGCACGTGGACGCCGTGGCCGAGGCCATCGAGCAGCTGTACCGGGACGACCCCGAGCCCACGCCGCTGGCCCAGGTGCTGTTCGACGCGGACAACCTCGACAAGCTCGGCCCGCTGGGGGTGGCCAACTACTTCCTCAAGGCGGGCCTGCGGGGTCGCGGCATCGGCGAGGGCGTGCTCGCTCGCATCACCGTGGAGCTCACCTACGCCCGCCACGCGCCGCAGAGCCTCCTCAGCCGGGCGGGCCGCGAGCTGGCGCAGCGCCGCGCCCCGTACACGGTCCGGTTCTTCCACGACCTGCTCGAGCAGCTGCGGGAGGACGGCCTGGCCGACCTGCGGATCGAACAGGTCGAGTACCGCGGCATCACCCTGGACCTGGTGACGCCGGCGGCGTGCAGCTGCGGGGGCTCGCCGCGACGCGACATCTGGGAGGTGCCGGGGATGAAGTGCACCGAGATCCACGTGCGGCACACGTGCCCGCAGTGCGCCCGCGACCGGGAGCTGCGCTTCTGCAGGCCCCGTCTTTCCCGCGCCGTGTGACGGGCAGTACAATGGCCCCCTCGGTCCACGATGGGCCCCAGGGGACGCGCGAGAACCAATGGACCTGACCCCCGATCCGAACCTGGAGGTGCGCAACGTCGGCGCCTACGAGCTGATCCGCAAGATCGGCGAGGGTGGGATGGCCCAGGTGTACCTGGCCAAGCGCAGCGGCATCGAGGGGTTCGCCCACCTGTGCGTGGTCAAGACCATCTTGCCCACCTACGCCACCGACCGCGACTTCACGGAGATGTTCTTCGACGAGGCGCGGATCACCGTCGAGCTCCAGCACCCCAACATCGTGCGCGTGTTCGACCTGGATCGAGACGGCGAGCTGGTCTACCTGGCCATGGAACTCGTCCACGGCATGGACGTCCTGTCGTTGATGATCGAGTGCGAGGAGCTCGGCGTCACGGTGCCCTACGGGTCGGCGCTCTACATCATCTCCGAGACCCTCAAGGGGCTCCACTTCGCCCACAGCGCCCGGGACATCGAGGGCAACCCCCTGGGACTGATCCACCGCGACATCTCGCCGGGGAACATCCTGCTGGGGCTCAACGGCGCGGTGAAGCTCAGCGACTTCGGGGTGGCCCGGGCCACCATCTCCCGCCGCGCCGAGGAGCCCGGGCTGATCGTGGGCAAGCTGCGCTACTTCGCCCCGGAGCTGCTGCTGGGCGGCGAGGCCTCCAGCTCCAGTGACGTGTTCGCGGTGGGCGTGTGCTTCTTCGAGATGCTGGCCATGGAGCCGTTGTTCCCGCCCGCGGAGAACGCGGTCCAGCAGCAGATGTACCTGCGCAAGTGGCACCCCGAGAAGGTCCTGGAGAAGCACCTCAACTTCCCCGACGGGGTGGACACCATCCTGTTGCGCGCCCTCGCGCCGGATCCGGCGGACCGCTACGAGTCGGCCCTGGAGTTCCTCGAGGACGTCACCGACCTGGCCCACGAGTCCCAGATCCGCCTGGGGGACCAGGCGATGATCCACTTCCTGGGCGAGCTGAAGAAGGCCGCCGAGGCCGAGGCCCGGTCGCACAAGGACCCGACCACCCGCTTCAGGGACGAGTCACGCCAGGGCCTGACCTCCACCGTGGACGTCCCCGAGGTCGCGGCCGTGCCCCAGGACGTCGCCACGCAGCCCTACCACCCGGGCCGGCCGGCCGCCGACGCCGCGCCCTCCAGCGACACAGAGGAGGAGAGCGCCTCGGTAGGGGGCACGCCCCACCTGGCGGAGCTCCTCGCCAGCGGCGAGGTGGCCGAGGCCGCGGCCGGGACGCCGTCTCCCCTGCGGCTGGGCGCCGGACGGAGGGTCGATCTGTTCACCAGCTTCGGGCACATCGGCCCCTTCGACGGCGCGATGGTGGAGGCCGCGGCCACCCGATCCCGTGCCAAGGGGATCGAGCTGGTCTCACTGGAAGGGGGAGGCTGGGAGCCGCTCGTGCGGCATTCGGTCCAGGCGGGCCCGGCGTTCGAGCGCCGCATCCAGGACTTCGGCCTGCTGGTGATCAGCCACCTATTGCTCGGCGCGTCCCGCAAGACCCGCAAGTTCGAGCTCATGCTCTGGTCCGGCAGCAGCGCCGCCTACCTGGGCATCGTGGAGGGTCGAATCGTGGCCCACCGGGCCCACGCCGGCGAGGGCTCGGACGAGCGCAGCGCCGCGATGACCGTGGCTTCGGTCCTGCGCTGGACCCGCGGGCACGCGCTGCCCATCGCCACCGCCCAGTTGAAGGCCGATCCAGCGGCCCCGGCGGTGGGCGCGACGCTCATCGAGGCCATGCACACGGCCCTGCCGCCGCACCTCTTCCGCAAGCTCGACAGCCACCGCGGTCCCCTGCTGTTCCGCGCTCTCCCCCACGCGTCGCGCGCCATCCCGCGGCTCCCCCCCATGGAGGAGCAGGTGCTCCAGGGGCTGATGCGGGAACCGGTGGCCGCGAGCGCCCTGAACACGGACACCATCTTGCGAGCTGCGCTGTGTCTGCTCGCGCGCGGGCTGATCGTGATCACCCGCGCGAGCTGACACCTTCCCCGGGGATTCCCGGTCGCATATCCTAGGCTCACTCGATCGGAGGCAGCTTGGAGCACGTCCCCCAGACCACGGTCAACGCCGTGCGAGACATGCTCGAAGAGTTCCACCAGCTCATCGCCGCGGCCCGCCTGTACGGCCAGGAGCACCCCAAGACCCAGCGCGCCGGCGAGCGCATGGCCAGCGAAGTGGCCCGCCTGCTCAAGGAGGCGGGGGAGCTGGAGTTCTCGGTCACGCGCGACGCCCTGTCGTGGATGGACCAGGACGTCTACCAGGACGACGACAACCGCGACGGCATCGCGCGGACCCTGCACCGCGAGGGCATCATCGGCTTCGCGTTCCTGCCGGGCCTGCACCGGCCCGAGATGATGCTGTTCGCCGAGCTGCTCGGCATCAACCTCGGCCTCCCCCAGTGGGAGGAGGAGACCCTGTCGAGCCTGTTGTGGCAGGCCCAGCTCCAGGCGATCTCCTACGAGGCCGTCGAGTACCTGTCCGACGCCCAGGAGATGAGCGAGACCACCGCGCGGGGCGAAGAGGGCTACATCCACGAGATGGTCCGCCAGATCCTCGACCCCGATCCTCCCCCCCCGGGCAAGGGCATCGGGGGCGTGGGCGCCGCGTTGAGCAAGGACGGATCGGGTCCAGGACCAGGAGCCGGCCGGAGACCGGGCAGGGGCGAGGGCCCGGATGGCGGACCCGCGATGGCGGGCGGCGGTACGGCGCCCGGCGGTGCGGCGCCCGGCGGCGCGCAAGCGGATCCCGAACTCCCCGCGGAGATGGCCGGTGGTGAGCAGACGGGGGTCGCCGACGCCCGCTCGGACCTGGCCGTCCCGGACCAATCCTGGACCCCGGCCCAGCACCTCGCCGCCCTCGATCTTGGCCACTGGGCCGAGGAATCCGACGGCGAACTCCACGAGGAGGTGGACGTCGGCACCCTGCGCCGGGAGGTGGCGCAGGACAACCACGACACCATCCTGTCCCGCGTCATCTCGCTGCTGCTGGTGGCGGGCGCCCGGGGCCGGGAGGAGCTCGACACGGACCAGGCCACCGCCCTGGTGACGCGCGCCCTGACCCGCGACGAGACCCAGGACAGCCACCTGTGGAAGGCCACGGTCGAGCTGGCCATGCGGCTCACCGCGAGCCCGGTGGAGCTGATCCAGCCGGGCAGGTTCGGCCTCGAGGCGTGGCTGGACACCCTGACCCGCCCTGCCCTGTTCTCGGCCTTCGCGGCCACCCTCTCGAAGGAGGAGGTCGCCGACGTCCAGCTGCTCCACCGGTTCCTCGGCGGCGGCAACGGCGACCGGGCCCGCCTGGTGGTCCAGCGGATGGGAGGGGGAGAGGCCCGGCGGCTGGGATGGGTGATGGACGAGGTGGCGCGGGCGGCCCAGCGGGACATGGCCCGCATCACCGACGGGCTCGAGCGACGGTCCGTCGAGGAGATCATCCAGGTCATCGACCTGCTGACGCGGATGGGCGGGGATGCTGCCACGGCCACCCTCGCGAAGCTGCTGCGGCACCGCATCTCCGACGTGCGCGCGGCCGCCCTCAAGGCGCTGCCTGATCCCCTCCCTCGATCGCTGGTGGGGCCGGCCATGGCGTTGCTCTCCGACGACAGCCCGGTCGTGCGGGAGCAGGTGATCGAGTTGCTGCGCACTCGCCGCCCCGTGGGAGCCTTCGACGCCCTCAAGAGCATGATGGAGGGGGGGGCCTTCGCCGAGGGGGACCCCGAACGCAAGCGCGTCATCGCCGCGGCGCTGGCCGCGTCCGGCGGGGACGCCGCGATACCCCTGCTGCAGGAGATCCTGGGCAGCTACGGCCTGTTCACCGGAGCCAAGGCCAAGGCCGACCTCGAGGCCTGCGCCAGGGCTCTGGCCCTGATCGACTCCCTGCGCTCGCGCCAGGTCCTCAAGCAGGCCGCCAAGTCCCTCAACCCCTACGTGCGGAGCATCTGCCGCGAAGCCCTGGAAGGGAGGGTCCACTGATGGAACCCACCACCGGGTTTGCCCGCACGCTGGACGAGGCCGAATCCAGGCGCCTCACCGAGGAGCGCGCCCGCAAGAAGGTCGTCAGCCGCGTGGGCCGCGAGGTCGTGCCCAAGATGGAGAGCCTCGAGCGGGTGCTGCGCACCTACTCCGTCACCAACGAGGCCCCTCGCCGCATCCTGGGTGAGATCCGCAACTCCATGCGCGAGCTGATGAAGGTCGAGGGTGTCTCCGTGGGGATCGTGATCCTGCCCGATCACGTGTTCATCAACGGCGTGCGCACCAAGCTGGACACCGGGACCCACGAGGTCTGCAGCCGCTTCGGCGACCGGCTCGCGCGGGCCGGGATCGCCGGCTTCACCATCGCCGAGGGGTTCACCGACCAGTCCCTGATCACGTTCTTCTCGCTGCTGCGGGACACCAAGGACATCGAGGACGCCAAGCAGGCCCGGACGGCCATCTCCGACGGCCTCCGAGCCGCGGGGGTCTCCGAGGTCAGCCTCGTGCTGCGCGAGGATCTGCTCAAGGGCGAGGGCTCGGACTCGGGCAAGGTGCGTACCCAGGCCCTCAACGCCTACGTGCGCGGCATGGCAGCCATCGGCAAGGTGGCCGGCGGCGACGAGATGACCCTGGGGCGTCGGCGCCGGCAGCGGACGGCCCTGCGCAAGCTCGTGACCATGGGCGAGGACAACATCGGCGCCATGGTCGCCATGAGTGGCATCCGCGACGTGGGACTGGGCATGGAGAACCACGCCATGAACGTGGCGCTACTCTCCATCGGCATCGGACTGCGGATCGATCTGCCGCGCCGCGACCTGATCCGCCTGGGCCTCGCCGCGCTGAACCACGACATGGGCGAGAAGCTGCTGCCCGAAGGGCTGCTGACCCAGACGCGCGAGCTCGACGACGCCGAACGCGCCCTCATGGAGACCCACCCGCTGGCCGGGATGAAGGACATGCTCCTCAACCAGGGTATGGCCCAGACCATCCTGGAGCGGGCGCTGATCTCGGCCGAGCACCACGAGTGGTTCAACGGGCGCGGCGGATACCCCATCCTCCTGCGGCCGTCCCTGCACCTGTTCTCGCGGGTGGTCGCGGTGTGCGACAACTTCGACGCCCTGACCGTGGATCGTCCCTGGCGTCCGGCGTTCACCCCCACCGAGGCCATCAAGCTGGTCATCCGCGGCGCGGCCACGCGCTTCGACCCGATGATCGTCCGGTTGCTGGTCAGCCTCGTGGGGCGCTACCCCCCGGGCAGCCTCGTGGAGCTGGACACGGGCGAGTGGGCCGTCGTGCTCGGTCCCGGCGACGGCGATCAGCCCACGACGCGGCCCCTCGTGCTGATGATCCGCGATCCCCTCGGCCGCCCCATCGATCCGCCCATCGAGGTGGACACGCACCAGCGCCACCACCGGCGGCGGGCCTTCCTGCGCACCGTGGTCCGCGCGCACAACCCCCGCGACCACGGGGTCAACACGGCGTCGGTGCTGATGGGGGAGCGGCGCGCCGCCAGCATCATGACGACGCTCAACCCGTAGCGGGACCGGCTACTCGATGGCCAGCAGCTCGATGTCGAACACGAGCATGCCGGACGGCGCGCCCGGTCGGCGGGGGGTCTCGCCGTAGGCGAGGTCGGCGGGGATCCAGAACCGGGTCTTCTCACCCACGACCATCAGCTGCACACCCTCGGTCCAGCCGTCGATGACGCCGTTGAGGGGGAAGGTCGCCGGCTCACCGCGGGTGACAGAGCTGTCGAACATCTTGCCGTCGGTGGTCCAGCCCGAGTAGTGGACGGTCACCCGCGCGGTGGCCGCGGGGTGCTGGCTGTTGGTGCCCGGGGTCAGGACCTTGTAGGCCAGCCCGCTGGGGGTCACCGTGGCGTCCTTGGGCGCGGCCGCGACGTCCTCGGGGACCTTGGGCGCGGCCTGGATGGACAGCAGCTCGATGTCGAACACCAGGTCCCCGGCCGGGGCGCCGGGCCGGCGGGGGGTCTCGCCGTAGGCCATCGCCGCGGGGATCCAGAATCGCGTCTTCTCGCCCACGACCATCAGCTGCACGCCCTCGGTCCAGCCGGGGATGACCATGTTCAGGGGGAACTTGGCGGGCTGACCGCGCACCACGGAGCTGTCGAACATCTTGCCGTCGGTCATCCAGCCCGTGTAGTGCACCTCCACCGTGTCCGCGGACGCGGGGTGGTCGGCGCCGCCGCCGGGCTGCAGCACCTTGTAGGCCAGGCCCGAGGTCGTCCGCGTCGCGTCCGCCGGGGCCGCGGCCACGTCGTCGGGGGCGGGGAGGTCGGAGCCCTCGGAGTCCGCCACCTTCTGCACGGTGGCGGTGACCCGCGAGTCCGTATCCGGTGTGGCCTCACCGCTGGCGGCCGGCACGTCTTCGGCGGTGGAGGTTGCCGCCTCGTCGACTTCGGGGCAGCCGCCGAGGAGGAGGGACAGGGTGACGATCAGTAGTGTTGTACGCATGGCCGGTCGAATAGCACGCTTTGGGTGCCGGGGAAAAGGGACGCTCACACCTTCACGCCTTTTCCGCTACTCGCCGTGGTCCTCCAGGGAGTCCAGCCGCTCGTCCACCTCGGCCAGGAGCCGGTTGAGGGCGTCGTCACAGATCACACCGGAGATGTTGGAGTGCAGCAGGGCGTCCCGCTCGGTCATCAGCAGGTTGCGGCGGGTGTGGAGGAACTCGTCGCGGAGCTGGTCGGCGTGCTGGCTCGTCAGCTCGGCGATCCCCTGCTCGGTGGCCTCGATGCGCTGGTCGAGCTCGTCGCGGAGAGACTCGGTCAGCTGACCGTCGAGCCGCCCCTCCTCGTGCTGACGCTCCAGCTCGGCCAGGGCAGCGCGGCTGGCGAGCAACCTCCCGCGGAGCAGCTCTCCGGCCATCCGATCGGGATCCGTACCGCCGATACCCAGCCTCTTCAGCAGCGGCTCGAGGGTGAACCCCTGGACCAGGATGCACAGCAGGACCGTGCCAAAGGTGAGGTCGATGAGCAGCTCGCGGTGGACGTAGTCGGGCGGCAGGGACAGGGCCAGCACCATGGACAGGGCGCCGTGCAGGCCGCCCCACCACAGCACGGGCTTCCACGACGACGGCAGCTTCTCTCGCGAGCGTGACAGCAGCGGCGCGAGGCCCCAGATCGCCACGGCCCGGGCGACCAGCACCACGATCCACGCCCCGAACACCAGGTGGGCGCGGCTGGCGAGCCGGACCAGATCCACCTCGAGGCCGATGAGCAGGAAGACCATCGAGTTGGCCACGAAGGTGACGTACTCCCACAGGGAGACCACGGCGACGCGCGTGGTCGGGGACATGCCGAAGCGGCCACCGTAGTTGCCGCTGCACAGACCGGCCGCGACCACGGCCAGGACGCCCGACGCGTGGAGGTGATCGGCCACCAGGTAGGAGCCGAACGCCACCAGCGTGGTCATGGTGATCTCCACCAGGTGGTCGTCCACGCGTGAGGTCACGAAGGACTGCACCGCGCCCAGCGCCACACCCACGGCGATGCCGCAGCCCACCTCCCACAGCAGCAGCCGGGCGACCCACGCCGTGTCCACGTGTTCGTGCCCGCCGTGCCCCAGGCCCAGCAGCCCGGCGATGGCCGCGAACACGACCACGGCGAGCCCGTCGTTGAGCAGGCTCTCCCCCTCCATGGCGATGCGCAGGCGCCGGCTCACGCCGAGCTCCTTGAGCATGGCCAGCACGCTGATGGGGTCCGTGGCGCTGATCAGCGCGCCGAAGAGCAGCGCGACGAGGAACGGCGTGGCCAGCCCCACCGCGCCGAGCCCGGCCCACACCCCGATCCCGGTGACCGCGGACGAGAGCAACACGCCGGGCACCGCGAGCAGGGCGATGGTCCGCCAGTTCCGCAGGAGATCGGCCAGGGAGATGTGGAACGCCGCCTCGTACAGCAGGCCCGGCAGCAGGACCGCGAACAGCAGCTCCGGCCCCAGCCGGATACCGAACAGCACGTCCAGCCCGGGCACCAGCGGCCGGACCGCCCCGAGGGCCACGCCGGTGGCGACCAGCGCCACGGTGTAGGGCAGCTTCACGCGGCGCACGACGATGGCCACCGTCACGGCGACTATGAGCAGGGCGAGGATTGCGGTTCCAGCAGCCACGTACCGGTTAGAC
Source organism: uncultured Rickettsiales bacterium (assembly GCA_964425605.1). Classification (GTDB taxonomy): domain Bacteria; phylum Myxococcota_A; class UBA796; order UBA9615; family CAYRNR01; genus CAYRNR01. The sequence continues at coordinate 12,265 of CAYRNR010000132.1, forward strand.
CAGGGGACGCCCGGTCGGTCAAGGGGGGCGCGCGCTCGACGCGGCGGCGATCTTGAACCCCACCCGCGCCGCGCATACCATGTCCCCGTGCGCGACGGCCCGCTGCCGTGGCGCAAAGGAGCGAGGTAGGGCGGATGACGAGTATCCGGCGATGGGGTCTCCTCGGATGGTTGCTCTGCCTGGGCGCGGCTGTGCCGGCCTGGGGTGCGACGGTCGCGATCCACGGTGCCACCCTCGAGCCGCCCGCGGGCTGGGAGGTGGTGGAGCAGGTGGACGGCGTCACCCTGCACAGCGTGACCCTGCAGAGCGACCAGATGCTGCTGGTGGTGGCCACCGGCCCGGCCGCCGGCGAGCTTGCCATCGAGGACGTGTCGACCCTGGCCCAGGACCGGCTCAACGCTGTGCTGCCGATGCTCCTCGAGGACCATCGCAAGGTGCGGTTCAAGGTGGGCGGCCTCAAGGCCAAGGGCTACAAGGGACTCGGAACCACCTGGGAGGGCGTCGATCTGCCCGTGGAATGCGGCGTCGCCTTGAACACGACCCACGCCATCGCCGTGTGCGCCGCGGCGCCGAAGAAGGAGATGCGCAAGGTCATCCGGGGCATGCGCGAGGACGTGGTCCTCGGCGGCGAGGCCGCCGTGCTGGACCCGGACGGTACCCTGGAGTTCGACGGCATGAGCCTGCCGGTCCCCGCCGGCTGGGACGCCATCGTCGTCGAAGGCGAGATCGTCCCCTTCGGCTACCTGTCCCAGAAGCAGGGGGGCTCCCTGCGCATGGCCAAGATCCCCGCAGCCGTGGCCGCGCTGCCCATTCCCTGGGAGAAAGCCGCCAGCGTGGTGGCTCGCTTCGTGGCGAGCTCCCATGGCGACACCCAGGGCACCGCCCAGGTGGACGAGGTCGACGTGTGCGGCGCCCCCAGCACCCGCGTGGCTTTCCGCGTCACCCTCGAGGACAAGCTGGGCTGGGTGCTGCTGGTCTACCCGGCGGGCCGCAAGGACATGGCGCTGCTGGGCATCTCCAAGTCCGACGGATTCGACACCTGGTTCGACGACTACCTCGGCGGGCTCACGGTGGACGACGCGACCCTCGATCCCCTGGAGATGCCGTCCAACGACGAGCTCCTGGAGAGCCTCGACCAGGTGATCCCCGGCGCCTCCGATCTGCTGCAGCTGTACCTGCAGAACCTCAGCGAGGCCAACGACGAGCGGACCGAGGAGCCCGGAGAGGACGAGGCGAGGGACGAGGGCGAGTAGCCCCGCGTTGGATCAGGGGAACCGCCCCTGGACGCCGAAGGACACCGAGAAGCCGAGCACGAACCGGGGCATCACCTCGAGCTCCGGCCCCATCATCACGAACAGACCCACCTGCCGCACCGGGTCCACCTGGACGCCGGTGAGGGCGGCCACGCGCAGGCCGAACTCCGGCTTGACGATGAACTGCACCTCTGCGGCGCGCAGGAACTTCACGATGTCGGTGCCCTTGGAGTAGTGCCGCAGCCCGATGGCCGGATCGAAGTAGGTGGTGTCCTCGGTCTTGGGCTTGCGCACGTACCCGCCCAGGGTGATGTCCATGGCGGTGGAGACCCCCACCGAGACCGCCACCTGGTACTTCATGCCCGCGGGCACGCCGCCGAAGTCGATGGCCGCGCCCGTGTTCCCCGTGCACTTGCCTTCACCGCCCAGCGCCACGCACAACCCGCCGCCGAAGGCCGGGTTGAACAGCACGCCCACCTGGGTGCGGTGGGAGCGGTTGCCGTGCACCGGGCGCTCCTTGGTCCGGACCAGCACGGACTCCTCGGGGACCATGACCACCGAGTTGCCCGCGATCAGCAGGGCGTAGTGGCCCGGGAACTCCTCCCGGATCAGGTGGCCGCGCAGGATGTCGCCGTTGTCCAGGTACAGGACGTCGAGGAACTCCTCGGGTCGCCAGATCTTGCGGCCCGGGGGTGAACGCGGCGGATCACCGTTGTCGTTGAGCCAGTTGGGGCCCTCGGTGCGCGGCGGGACCGGCTGGGTGAAGATGTCGCCCAGCTGGCTGACCGGATCGGTGGAGGTCTCCTCCTCGTCGTCCTCCTCCTCACCGTCGTCGCTCGCAGCCCGGTCGGCCGCGGACTTCTTGCGGGTGTCGTCCGCCACGGCGGGGAACGCCCACGTCAGGATGATCAGCAGGGCCAACAACGATCGTGCGCAGCTCACTGGTGGTCTCTCCCGCCCCGGACGCACACCACCCCGATTCGGGTGTCCTCCAGGGTCTCAAAGAGGCTACCGCGCCGACCGATCGGGTGCAACGCCCGCGAGCCCGCCCGCTGCCACGGATTTTCGTCGCGCACGGGCGCGCGGTGGACTACTATCCCCGGTCCCATGAGTGCTACCGCAACCTGGAAACAGCTCGAAGGCGCGCGCAAGCGGCAGATCGTCCACTGGCTGCGCGCGGTGGGCTCTCGCGCATCCGTGGCCCAGGCCGAGATCTGGCTCGGACAGCAGGCGGCCTTCGTGGCCATGGCCCAGGACTGGGACGGCTGGGACGGCGCCCGCCGCGAGGCCGCCGCGAAGGAGCTCACCGGGCTCTTCCGCGCCGCGGCCTATGCCACGCGCCCATTCTGTCTGAAGTGCGGCTCGTGCTGCCGCAACTCCGGCCCCACCCTGTACCCCGGTGACGAGGTCCTCTTCCACGCCGGCGACATCTCGTTCGTCCACCTGCGGACCTTGCGCGCGGGGGAGGAGGTCTTCTCCCACTGGGAGAACCGCCGGACCGTGCTCGAGCACGAGACCGTGACCATCGCGCCAGCGCTGCCGGGCAACTGCCCGCTGCTCGAGGGCACGGCGTGCCGCGTCTACGACCGCCGGCCCGCCCAGTGCAAGGCCCAGAAGTGCTGGGACACGCGCGACTCCGACAAGATGATGAAGTGGCCCGGCCTGACCCGCCTCGACCTCGTCGCCGAGGGAGATCCCCTGCGCGGGATCATCACCGGCCACGACCAGGCGTGCGCGCCCGCGACGCTGCGCGAGCTCGCCGAGGGTGTCCGCCAGGGTGAGGAGGAGGCCAGCCACGCCGTCGTGGCGATGGTGGAGCTCGACGGCCGCCTGCGCCGCAGGGTCATCGACGAGGAGCTGGCGACCGCCGAGGCCCTCCCCTTCCTCCTCGGCCGGCCCATCGAGATGCTGGTCTCCGCGCTGGGGCTGGAGATCACCAAGGGCTGGGACAGGGGCCCCAAGGTGAGGCCGAAGTCGGTGCGGGGCTGATCAGTCCGCCAGCTGGAACCTCCACACACACCAGGCGTCGCCGGTCGTCCTCTGCGGAGGACAGGAGACGCACTCGACCCGGACTCGGTCGTCGATGGTGGACGCGAACCCCGCGTACTCGGCGATCCCCACGGCCTTGCAGGGGAAGTCGGGTAGCCCGCGGCGGGCTCGCGCGTCCTGGACGCGGCAAGCCACCATCCTGAACTCGAGCACGTCCTCGGAGGGCCAGCGGACCTCCCAGCGGTTGAGGTGGGCGTACATCCGGTGCTGAAGGGCCAGCGCCAGGCCCTCGAGGCCCGGTCGCTCCGGCTGGCTCAGTCGACGCTTGACGCGGCCCGCCTCCACCTTCGAGAACCGCGCCCACGCCTCGCGGTCCATCTCGATGGCCGCCTCCATCCCGTACCGGCGCTCCACGGCCTGGAACCACACGCCGTCGTGGGCCAGCCAGTTCTTGCACGCGTCCTCGAGCCAGCCAGCCAGCTCCTCGGGCGGGCGGTCCTCCCAGTTCACCATCGAAGCCTCCCGTTCGATGCACAACGTGTATGCCGTCGCCGAATCGGGGTCAAATTCGCCTGCAAGACCTGGCACGGGGAGTGCTAGAGTCACGCCCCATGCGAATGCTGCTGCTGCTGGCCCTGCTGGCCCTCGGATCCGCCTGCAATCCCCTGGGGCCTGCCGGGGACGACGACGCGGCCGTGGGTGACGATGACGACGCGACCGCGGCAGACGACGACGACAGCGACGTGGGCGACGACGACGCCCAGGCGGGGGACTGCACCGGCGACGATCCGTTCTACACGGAGTCCGGAGGGCTGCCCACCGGCGCCAACCCCTGCCACGAGCCCACGCTGGTGAAGCTGCGCAACGTCGCGGACGGCGACACGTTCTGGGCCGAGCTGCCCGACGGCTCCGAGGAGAAGGTCCGCCTGATAGGGGTGGACACCCCCGAGCTGGGCGACTGCTACGCCGGGACCGCGTCGGACTATCTCCACGGGCTCCTCGTCGCGGACTGCTTCTGGCTCACCTTCGACGCCGACTGCGACGACTCGTACGGCCGCGTCCTGGCATACGCCCACACGAGGGACGGGTTCGTCCAGGTCTCGCTGCTCGAGGGCGGCTACGCCTGGGCCATGGACGTGGCCCCCAACACCACCTATGCCTCCCTGTTCGCCGCCGAGCAGGCCGACGCCGAGGCCGCCGGCGCGGGGCTGTGGAGCGCGTGCGATTGATCCACCATTCGAGGAGGGTATTCCGATGGAATCGAGACTGATCCTGGCACTGCTGATGGCCTTGTTGCTGCCCCTGGCCGCCTGCTCCGGCGACGAGGGGGACGACGACACGACCGGCTCGGACGACGACGACGCCACCGCGGACGACGACGACACCACCGCGGGCGACGACGACGACACCACCGCGGGCGACGACGACGACTCGTCCACGGGCGACGACGACGACGACGACTCTTCCATGGGCGACGACGACGACACCACCGCGGGCGACGACGACGACACCACGGCTGCGGTGGCAGAGATCGACCACACCATCCCCGCGGACGCCGCCACGGTGATGTGCATCGAGGCGAACATCGTCGTGCAATTCACCGCTGCGGTGAGCAGCGCGACGGTGGACCTGGTGGACGAGGGCGGAAACACCATCCCCGGAGACAACACCCTCTCCAACGGCGACACGACGCTCACGTTCGACCCCTACGGCACGGACCCCGACCAGCTCGACGCCGACGCGGCGTACACGGCCACCATCGACTGGGACGGCCTGTACACCTACGAGCTGAACTTCCGCACCAGCCCGGGCGGGCCGCTGCTGACGAACCCCGAGACCGCCGTCGAGGGCAGGGACTACCTGCTCGACCTCGCGGGCGCCACCATCACCGAACCCGCGGCCATCGGCGCGCTGCTGCAGAGCTACCTCGGCGACATCGAGCTCGCGCTGCAGGTCACCGACATCGACATCACCGACGGCACCCTCGAGGCGTTCGGCGCCACCCTCGCCAACGGGAGCCAGGACCTGTGCGTCCCCACCGTCGGCCTCACCGACAACCAGCTCGGGGCCTGGTGCAACCCGTTCATGGAGGTGGGCCCCACGACCCTGACCGTGGACGTGACCGGAAACCCGACCGACGTCCTGGACACGCGCATCAACGGCACCGTGGTCCAGGAGGGCGCTCGAATCGTCAGCGGCCGCCTCGCCGGCGAGCTGGACACGCGGGGGCTCGATCCCCTCGTCGGCGGCGGCCTCGGCGCCACCTGCGCCCTGATGGCCAGCCTTGGGATCGCGTGCGAACCGTGCCCCGACGGCTCCGGGACCTACTGCATCTCGCTGGTCATGGAGGACATCCAGGCCCAGCCCACGCCGATCTCGGGCATCAACCCCGAGACCGGCGACGTCTACTCGACCCTCACGGAGATCGATGCGGCCCAGGTGAACACGTGGATCGCGGGTGGGTACTGCCCTTGAACCCCGTCAGATGGCCTTGGCGAACGCCTGCTCCGTCTGCTGCTGCTTCGCCGCCTCTCGTTGACGCTTGAGCTCGTGGAGCTGGTTGCGCGCGGCCGCCGTGCCGGTCTTCGCCCGGATCTCCCGCAGCCGCCCGTCCAGCGACGCGCCCGCGAGCTCGGAGCCCATGTCGGCCTCGGCCTGGAGCTTGCCGATGCTCTCGCGCACGTTGTCCAGGGCCTTGATGTCGGCGTCCACGCTGAGACCGGACAGGGTCTCCTGGATCTTGATCCGCGCCTCGGCCGTCTCCTTGGCGGCGATCATCCGCTCCTTCTCCTTGCGAAGCTTCTCGATCTCGCCCTGGAACGACACCAGCGCGCGCTTGGCCTCGTCGGCCTCGCTGGCAGTGCGCTCGAGCTCGCCGGTCAGCCCGGCGATCTCCGCGGTCAGGTCGTCCTTGCTCTGGATCAGCACCAGGGCCACCTCGTCCTCGCCCTCGTCCAGGGCGACGGGGATCTGGAGCTGGACCTGCTCGAGCTCGGCGCGCTTGGTCGTCAAATCCTTCTCGAGCTTGTTGCGCAGGTACACGATGTTCGACGCCGCGCGCTTGAGCTGGCCGTGCTTGCGGATGCGCGCATTGAGCGCCGACTCGTAGACCACCCTGGGGTTCTTGCGCTCGTGCCCGCCGATCCACAGGCTCCAGAATCCGTTCCAGAGGTTGGCCAATCGATCGAAAAAACCACCGCCATCCGTTGCCATGCCTTCCGTCCCTTCTGCCGCACGAGGCGGCGCACCCCTTGCCTACGCAGGGGGGGACCGAAGCATTTCGTCGAGGGTCGAATTCAGGCGCTGTCGCGCACGTACCGGGCCACGAAGTCCCCCGCAGAGGCGGCGGCGCGGCGCAGGGAGTCGCCCGCAGCGAGCCGCGTCGCCAGGAACGAGGCGAACCGGCAGCCCGTCCCGCGGGCGGTACCGGGCTCGCGGGGGCGCTCGACGCGCAGGATCTCCCCGCCACGACGCAGCACCACGTCCACCACGGCCCCGTCCAGGTGTCCGCCCTTGACCACCGCGGCGCCACACCCGAGGTCGAGCAGCGCCCGGGCCGCGTCCTCCATCTGCTCCACGGTGGCCACGGCCCGCCCGGTCAGCCAGGCGGCCTCGTCCAGGTTCGGGGTGACCACCGCAGCCAGCGGCAGCAGCGTCCCGCGCAGGACCTCCTGGCCCGCGGCGTCGAGCAGCTCGAGCCCCGTGCTCGCGCGCGCGACAGGATCGACCACGGGGCGGGGCAGCTGCCCCTGCGCCACGCGCGACGCGACCACCTCCACGACCGCGGCCGTGCCCAGCATGCCGGTCTTGAAGGCCGCCACCGGCCCCACGGCATCGAGCTGCGCCTCGACGAAGGCGGATGGGACCGGCTGGACACCCAGGGCGCCGCCCGGTCCCTGGGCCGTCAACGCCGCGCAGACCGTCCCGGGCTCCCCACCGGCCGCGCGGATCGCCTCGGCATCGGCGACGAGGCCCGCGCGGGCGCTCGGATCGAGGCCGGCCAGGCTCAGCACCGCCGGGGTCACGATCGCCCTCCGCGCCGGACGAACCGCGTGGGGATCTGCAGCTGCTCGATCTTCGTGCGCAGGGTGTTGCGGTTGATGCCCAGCAGCTTCGCCGCCTGGAGCTGGTTGCCCCCGGTGCGCTCCATGGCCAGGGTGATCACCGCCTTCTCCGCCGTGTCCTTGACGAGCCGGTGCAGGTCGGAGCCGTCCGGCCCCGGGGCAAAGGCGCGCACCACCGGCCGCAGGCGGTTCAGCAACAGGTCCTCGAAGGATTCCGCGGGTGCGTCGTCCACCCCCTGGTCCAGCCGCCGCGAGGGGCCCGCCAGATCCGCCAGCTGGATCACGCGTCCCCTCGACGCGGTCATGCCACGCGTCAGGGAACCCTCGAGCTCCCGCACGTTGCCTGGCCAGCGGTGGCCCTGCATCCAGTGCATGGCCTCCGGGGCGAGCAGGGGCTGGGGTACCCCGGCGCTGCGCGCCTCGCGAGCCAGCACCCACCGCGCCAGGGGCAAGATGTCCTCTCGGCGCTCCCGCAACGGCGGCACGCGCACCGTCAGGGTCCTCAGATACCAGTAGAACTCGGAGCTCATGGCCCCGCGCCGCACGCGGGTCATCAGGTCCAGCTTCGTCGAGCTCATCAACCGAACGTCCGGGACAGCGGGATCACCTGCCCCCTCCGGCATCCCAACCCGCAGCAGCCGCACCAGCCGTTCCTGCACCTCCCGATCCAGGCGGGTCACCTCGTCGATGTACAGCGTGCCGCCGCTCGCCCGGGCGAGCAGGCCGCCGTCGTCGTCCCCGAACAGCCGCGCCGACACCTCCTCGGCCGCCACCGCGCGGGGGTGGAAGCTGACGAACGGTCCCTCGCGACGGCGGCTCGCCTGGTGCAGCACCCGCGCCACGAGCTCCTTGCCCGTGCCGTCCTCCCCGACGAGCAGCAGCGGGCTGCCCACCAGCGCGGCTCGGCTCACGGCGCGGACCACCTCCCGCATCGGGCGGCTGAATCCGAACAGCGGCTTCCCGCTCCCGCCAGGGCCGTCGTACAGGATGTGCTGCTCACCCTCGGACGGCGCCGGCGCGGCCGCCGCCCGCTGGATCAACCACTCCAGGTGCTCCAGCCGGAATGGCCGGGTCAGCGTCTCGAATGCGCCGCTCCGCAACGCGGCCACCGCCTCGTAGATGTCCTCCTCCGAGGTCACCGCGACGAGGGGGCGTGGCGTCGCCCGTTTGGCGTTCGCGGCCAGCGCCTTCGCCCCCGACACCCCGGGCATCCCCACGTCGAACACCGCCACGTCGTACTCGTCCCGCCGCAGCAGCCGCAGCGCGCGCACGCCGTCGGACGTGGACCGCACCTTGTACCCGCGCCGGCGCAGGAACCGGCACACCACGTCCCGCAGCTCGGCGTCGGCCTCGGCGACGAGTACCTGGATGGCCATGCCTACTCCTCGCTCACGTTCGCTTCCCGGATCGCCTGGATGCGAGCCGCCATGGACTGCACCGCGGCCTTCTTGAACATGGCCTCGGGGGCGAGGGCGAGGGGCGAGCTGCCCCCTTCGGGGTTGGGCTGCTCCAGGGAGAGGAACCACAGCAGCCCGGACCGCCGAGCTTCACACACGAGGGCCCCGTCGATGGGCAGCTCGAAGCTACCCTCGGTGTCGAGGGCGGACAGGTCCAGGTCCTTGGCCGTGTACCCGGCCGTGGCGACCCCCACGGCCACGCCCACGATCCCGCCCACCGCGAGGCGGCCGAGGCTCTCGTCCCAGCCCGCTCCACCCGTGGAGAGGAACATGAACCGCTGCCGGCTCAGCGCGATCCGGCCGAGGTGTGAGCCGATCTTGGTCTGGCCGGGCTTGGCCTTCCACCAGCAGCGGACCGGATCGGAGAGGAAGATGATCTTCTCGGTCACGGCGACCTCCTGTTCGCTTGTTCGCCGGTCTCGCGACGCACCACGGCAGGGTAGCGCAGGGACTCGACGTCGATGGAGAGGGTCGGGTCCCGCTCGAGGGCGCCTTCGTAGGCATCCAGCGCCAGAGATGGAATCCCCCGCTGGAGCAACAGGTCACCGCGACGGCGCGCGGTGGCCGCGTCCTTCGGGGCCGCGTCCAGGTCGGCCAGGGCCAGGCCGAACTCGCCATGCGTATCCGGCGCCACGGGCGCAGCTCCACCGCCGCCGGCCTCCAGGACGACCACCTCGTGGCGATCGCGGCCCTGGCGAGCGGCCCCTCGGCCCGCGGTATCGAAGACGACCACGGCGTCGCCCGGGTACCTGCGCGGCGGCCCGAACAGCTGCGTGAGTCGATGGCGGATGGCCTCGGCCGTGCCGGAGCGGAGCCACCCCTCGTTGACCACCACGTGCCGGAACCCCAGCTCCTCGAGCACCCACAGGTCGGCCAACTCGACGGGACCGCCCGGTCGATCCTGCTGCCACGCCAGGATGCTGCTGAGCAGGGTGTTGCGCTCGACGAACCGTCGGTGGACGGGAGGCGGCGAGAAGGCCACCCAGTGGCCGGTGAGGATCGGCCGGCCGTGCTGGGCGTGGTAGTGCATCTCCAGCGACTGCCAGAACGGCACGGGGAATGCCCGCTCCTCCTCCATGGTCGGCTTGTCCAGGGCGAAGGGCACGTTGACGATGGCGCCGGGGGGTTCCTGGGCGAGGTCTTCGGTGTAGAAGCTGGGCGTGCGCGGGAACTGATCCAGCGGCGCGGGGAAGGGCACCAGACCGCGGGCCGTGGACTCGAGGAACAGCAGCAGGCACAGGGCCGCGGCCGCGCCGAGGCGCAGGCGGCCCGGCAACCCGGCCCGGGCCATCAACGCGCGGACGCCCAGCCCCACCACCGGCACGAGACAGATCCAGACCATGAACATGAAGCGATAGGGGAACCGGAAGCGGGTGAAGAACGGGGCGTGATTGTACAACAGCAGCCCGGGCAGGGGCGCCAGGGCCGAGGTCGCCGGGGCGTCCGCGTTGCCCCGCAGGTAGGGCCCCATCGCGAGGACGACGAACAGCACCGCGCCGGCCACCCAGGGCAAGGCCTGGCGTCGCCTCAGCGCCAGCCCCACCGCGGCCAGGATCAGGACCAGGACGTGCAGCTGGGGCAGCAGGCCGCGCTCCCCGTCGCGGTAGGCCAGCCGTAGCTGAAGCGGGCGAATCGACTCCGTGACGATGATCCGCTCGGTGATGGGCAGCGCGTCGAGTTGTTGCGGCGCGCCAGACACGGGGAAGGCCACGGCCGTGGCCCCGGAGGCCTCCCCCGAACCCTCGTGGGTCAGGTAGGCCAGCAGCACCGGGGACAGCAGCACCGTCACCGTCGCGGCGGCCACGGCCAGCCTTCGGACGAGGGGCCACCCCAGCAACGACCGATCCGCGACCAGGGTCCACACCACCAGCAGCGGTAAAAGCATGCCCAGCAGCAGCCCGAAGCCCAGGTAGGACAGGGTGGACAGGGCGAAGAACAGCCCCGCCAGCACCGGCGCGAATCGCCCCTGCCCGCGCACGGTGCGCAGGACGCACAGCAACGTCAGCAGGCACCAGCCGCCGGAGAACTGGTCCATGTGCCCCACCGACATCTCCGAGTACATCAGCGGGTTCATGGTCAGCACGGCGCCTGCGGCGAACGACGAGGCGCGGTCGCCGGTCACGTCTAGCGTCAGCCTGTAGGCGCCGTACGCCGTGAGCACCATCAGCCCCAGCAGCGTGATGTTGTGGCTGGCCACGGCGCCGAGCACCGTCTGGAACGGCACGGTCATCGCGGCGTTGAGGCAGGGGCCGCTCTTGATCACCAGGTCCGTGCTGCCCACGGGGTACAGCAGGGTGTGGACCTGGTACGGGTTCACCCCGTCGAACAGGGCGGTGGCGAACCACCTGCAGTGCCAGAGGTGGCCGATGTAGTCGGGCACCGAGGCGCTGCCCACCACGTGGGTTCCCAGGTTCAGCGCCAGGGGCCAGGTGATCACCAGCGCCATCGCGGTGAAGGCGAGGACGACCCCGGCCTCGGCTGGCTTCGCGGTGGGGCGGTTCATTCGTCCGAACGATAGCACGGCAGGTTACACGGCCCACGTCGGGCCGGCGGATGAATGGCGGGCTGGGTGCGCCCGTCATCTCCAGAGCGCGGCGAGGAGCTGGTTTGGTAATCCAATGGTAAGAACTCGGACAGGGGATAAATGTTGACTTTCCCCAGTGTTCATGGAAGCTTGAAGGTGATCCGGCTCTCGAAGGTTGTTGCAGACAACAGACCCCGGGAATCCACCGTTGAGGCGGCTTCGGGGCCGGCCCTGGGGACGATGAACATGGCAGCGCCACATAGGCAAGTTCTTACCACCTCGTTGGGGTGGTTCCTGACCGTTTCGATACTCCTTGCAGGCACGACCGGGGCGGGAGCGGCCCCGAAGAAAGCCTCGTCCGACGATGCGGAGTCGGACGAGGCTTCTCGCCTCGGGGAGGACGCCGCCAGCGAACGCGAGGCGATCATCCAGCGGCTGAGGTGCGAGGGCATCGATCCGAAGGACTGTCTGATCCCCGATCCGCTGTTCGGCGACACCGAGCTGCCCGTGGCGTGGGTCGACCCGGACGGGAACCCCGTGCCGGTCAACGAGGCCACCCTCGACCTGATGATCGAGGCCGCCAGCCGGACCGAACGCGAGGTCGAGCAGGTGGCAGCGGCAGGCGAGGAGCTGACGGCCCATCGGTACTCGGAGCTTCAGTTCTTCGGCGTGCGCGACCACTTCGTCGACCCGCCCTACGACTACTACCGGGACCCGGTCAAGAGCGTGACGCGGGTGCCCATGCTCTACCTGGACCAGATCGACCCGGCCGACTTCGACATCCCGCTGGTGGTCAACTCGCGGGTCCAGGACTGGATGGTCTACTTCCTCACGCGCGGGCGTAAGCACTACACCAAGTGGCTGGGTCGCAAGCAGCGCTACGAGCCGTTCATCTCCCAGGCGCTGGCCGAGGCGGGGCTCCCCCAGGACCTGATCTACCAGTCGATGATCGAGAGCGGCTTCTCCCCCTACG
>CAYRNR010000133.1:0-24448 GCA_964425605.1 uncultured Rickettsiales bacterium
GCGACACGAAGCTCAGGCCGCTGCGCGCGTGCATGGCCGTGGCCAGGTGCTCGGCGATCTGGGCCGGTGTCGGCTCCGACTCCTGCTCACGCAGGAACGCGCGGAACCCGTCGAGCAGAGGATCGGCCTGGGACAGCATGTCGAGGATGTGGCGGCTCGCCTGGGCCGTCTGGTCCACGAACCGCGCCTCGGCCATGGTATCGATGGACGCCCGCAAGCTGGTCTGCCCCGAGATCGCCATGAACGCGCCCACGCCCACCACCAGCGCCGGCACCAGCAGCAGCACGCTCAGGGGCGAGGCCAGCAGCAGCCCCAGCCGGGTGCGCATTCGCGGCGGCGACGTGTGGATGGGGCTGGGTGGGGCCATGGACGCACTGTACAACGTCGGGGCGGCCGCAGGGGCCTCGCGTGGCGCGCGGGCGCGCATGTTGTAATGCACCATTTCCGCCGCCGATGCCCGAGTTCTATTGATACACGCGCGCGCCGCTGTAAACATGCAAGGCCGAAGAGGAGCGCCCGTGGGCGATCGAAGGAAAGTCAGTGTCCAGCCCAAGGAGGCCGACCAGCAGCCGGTCCAGGCGGACGAGTCCGCCCCGGCCTCCCAGGATCACCTGGACGGTTTCAAGCTCTCGGACCCCCTCGCCGATCCCCTCGCGGGCGCCGCGACCGTCCAGCAGCAGACCGAGGCCGCCGCGTCGGCCGAGGACGGCATCCCGCCGGGGTTCGACGCCGCGGCCAAGGCCAGGCAGCTCCACGGGGCCTTCGACGGGTGGGGCACGGACGAGCGCAAGGTCCTCGACATCCTCTACACCGGGCGCGCCGACCTGACCAAGTCCATCGAGTCCGAGTACAACAGCCGCTACAGCCCGGCCCTGGTCACGGAGCTGCGCGACGAGCTGTCGGGCAAGGACCTCGAGAAAGCCCTGAAGCTGCTGCAGCGCGGCGGCCTCACCCTGGCCGACAAGATCCGCGAGTCCGCCCGGGGCTGGGGGACCGACGAGGACAAGATCTTCAACGCCTTCGACCGGGCCAACGCCTCGGAGCTCGACGTCGTTCGCAAGGACACCAAGATCCGCGCGCTGCTGCAGGACGAGCTCTCCGGCGCGGACTGGAAGCTGGCCCAGGCGTACCTCGAGGGCCAGGGGGCGCTGGCGGGCAAGCTGCGGCGCGCGGTGTCGGGTTGGGGCACCGACGAGGCGACCATCTGGCGCGAGCTCGAGGGCGCGTCCCACGAGGAGAAGCAGTTCGTCCTCAAGCAGCCGGCGCTGCTCAACCACATCCGCAGCGACCTCGACGCCGCAGACTGGCTACGCTGCCAGCGGATGCTCAACGGCACCTTGACCAACGTGGACCGCATCGAGGTGGCCCTGGCGGGCTGGGGCACCGACGAGCAGGGCGTGGCCGACGCCCTGACCGGCCTGACCGCGGCCGAGTTCGCCCAGCTTCCCGCGGACATCGACAGCAAGCTCGAGTCCGAGCTCGGCGGCGGGGACCTGGCCAGCGCCCAGGAGGCGCTGCACCAGAAGCGGCTCAAGTTCGATCCCGACTACCGCAAGTCGTACCTGGACAAGCAGAAGGCCGCCCTGGGCGAGGACGCCATGGGCCACGAGGGCACCAGCGCCCTGGTCGCGGGCGAGGGCCAGTCCCACTCGGCCGTGGGCCGGCTGATGGCCGCGTGCGCCGGCGCCGGCACCGACGACACCTCCGTGTGGAAGGTCCTGTCCGAGCTCACCCCGGCCGAGCGCGACTTCATCCGGACCCACAACCCCGACGGCGTGCTCGACACGCTGCGCGGCGATCTGAGCAAGGGCGACTACCAGCGGGCCATGGAGACCCTCGAGGGCGGCTCTGGCCGCGCGGCCAGCGCGGTGATGCGCGAGGCCGTGGAGGGCTGGGGCACCGACGAGCGGCTGCTGTACGACGCGCTGAGCCGCGTCGCGGCCGAGGGCGGCGGCGCCGAGGTGCTCGCCGACGCCGAGATCATGGAGGCCGTGCGCGGCGACATCACCACGCGCCAGTACTCGATCTTCACCGAGGTCCTGCGGTCGGGCACGTTCAGCGGCCGCGATCGCCTCCACTGGGCCACCTCCGGGGCCGGCACCGACGAGGACCTGATCTTCGAGCTGTGCTCCGCCTACGACAAGGAGTGGTACAGCGCCGGGGCCATCGCCCCGGACGTGGACGAGCTACTCCAGGCCGAGCTGGACAACCGCGACTACTGGAGAGCCAAGGACCTGATCCGCGGCGAGCCCGGCAGCGAGGAGGAACGCCTCGCGCGGGCCAAGGAGGAGCTGGAGCGGGAGCGCGGCTCGACGGTGAGCGCGGGCATCATGGACGTGTTCTCCACCTCGGGCGAGAACGCCGACGACGCGTGGCGCGAGTACCAGTCGTCGTTCAACCAGGCTCACGCCGACGGAGAGGTCTCCGCCGACGAGGTCGGCAAGCTGCGCGAGGACGAGCGCTTCAGCCAGCGCATGACCGCGGAGTACCGCGAGACCAAGGCGTCGGTGGCCCAGTGGGCGACCCAGATCGCCGTGGCCATCGTCGGCATCGCCGCGACCATCCTCACCGCGGGAGCGGCCGGGCCCTTTGCCGCCGCCCTGGCCGCGTCGCTGGGCGGCAAGGTCGCCGTGGCCGCCGAGGCCATGGTCCTCGCGGCCGCCCTCAAGGTCGGCCTCAACCGGGCGATCCAGGGGGAGGGCTACGACGTCACCAGCTCCCAGGCCCTGGTGGACGCCTGCTCGGCCAGCATCGAGGTGGGCCTGAACATGGTGGGCGGCCAGCTGGCCACCAAGATGGTCGAGGGCCTCGGCAAGACCGCCGTGGCGCGCAGCATCGGCCCCTCCGTGGAGAAGGTCTTCGGAGGTGCGGGGCGCCGCATCCTGGGCGCGGGCCTCGAGGGCGCCATCGACGGCGGCATGGGCGGCCTCGGCGAGGGCGCGTTCCTGGCGTTGGCCAACGAGGACAGCTGGAAGGGCGACTCGGAAGACCTGCTGGGCAACCTGGGCTCGTCCATGCTGCTCAACGGCGCCATGAGCGCGGCGGGCGGATTCATCGCCGGCGCGGGCTTCAAGAGCCTCGGCGAGACCTTCGGGCCCTCGGTGCGCGGCAAGATGGGCGCGGCGGGCGACGCCGCGGGAGAGATGGGCGAGGAGCTGGGCGAGGCCGGCGGCAAGGGCGCGGCCAGGATGGGCGGCCAGCTCGACGACGCCGGCAGCGCGACCATCGCCGACGAGCTCAGGGTCATCCTCGACAACGGCATCGGCGACGCGTCGGGGCCGATGACCGGGGCGCAGTTCAACAAGATGATGGACGACCTCGCCGACTTCGCCCAGAAGTACGAGATCCTCATCAGCACCAAGCTCGACACCGTGGGCGTGTTCCCCAAGGGGCTCAACGAGATCCAGCTGGCGGGCTTCGGCAAGATGGATGATCTGGCGGCCAACGTGGGCTTTGCCAAGCGCCACGAGCTGGCCCACGTGTTCCACACCCTGCAGGCCCGCGCCACCATCCTCGACGGGGTCAAGACCGGCCGGCTGTCCGTGGAGCAGGCCAACGTCTTCATCGAGGCCCTGGAGACCGGGGCCAACTACCGCCAGTTCGAGAAAGCCGCCACGGGCGCGTCCTCGGCGTCACACCTCACGTCCGGGTCCAAGGACGTGGCCCTGTACGCCTCCAAGATCGAGGATCTGATCGGCAACACCCGCCTGGGTCTGCATGCGGGCGGGATGGACTTCCCCACCGGCAAGAGCTTCCAGGACGTGTACGCGTTGTTCCTGTCCAAGGCGCCGGCCGTGGTGGGCACGAGCATGAAGGACATGGCCCTGCGCATGCCGCCGATCATCTTCGCCTCGCTGTACGTCGCCAACGTCGACCCCACGGCCTACGGCCTCAACCCCGTGGACTGGGGTATCGAGCCGGGGTCGGGCGACGGCAAGATCGGCTTCCGGGACTTCATCAACCGGCTGATCACCGACAAACGCTCTTGACCCATGGCTCGACAGGACTCCTGGTTGCATTCCTGGGGCCGCGGGTGGCTCGTGTGGCGGCCTCCGCCGGCGCTGCGCACCGAGTACCTGATCACCTGGGCCGTGGGGCTGGTGGGCATGGTGCTCGCGGCCCCGTTCGTGGTAGGGCTGCCGACCCTGGGCCGCACGGCCACGGCAGCCGGCGTGGTCCTGGCGGCCTCGATCGTCAACGCCGTGTTCCAGCGGCTGGGTTCGTGAGGAGTCGAGGTTGAACGACATCCCCTCCCTGTCACAGTTCGAGTCCCTGTTCCGCGGATCGGCGCGCCTGGGTGTGCTGCTGGGCGCCCTGGACCTGCCGTGGGAGAAGGTCACGCCGTTCGTGGAGAGCTTCCCCGAGGAGATGGGCCGCTACCAGGAGCTGTCGGTGGACGACCACACCACGGACCTGGGCCTGATGACCCGCGGGGCGGGCAAGGACTTCACCCACCGCGTGGCCCGCTACATGGAGCGCAACGGCATCGACGAGGAGCGCATCCGGCGCCTGCTGGTCACGGCGCGGTACTTCGAGCACCAGAACCTGTTCTTCAAGATCGAGGTGGGCGCCGACGGCCCCAGCGAGTTCTCGTGGTACTTCCGCAGGCGCCCCGCCCTCGACGTGGCGCGCGCGTGGCTCGCCGAGGCGGGCGTGGACGACGGCAGCCTGGACCGGGCACAGGAGATCGCCCGGGCGCTGGGCAAGGACACCGTGCACTTCCTGGCGTGCGCCGAGCGGCCCTCCGCGGGGAGCCTGTTCAAGCTCTACTTCAGCCAGCCCGAAGAGGCCGCGTCGTTCGCGCGGCTCGCCGCGGCGGCGCGGCTGCAGGGCGTCGAAGCCGGGGGGTGGGAGGCGCTGGCCGCCCACGAGGACGAGCTCTCGGGTCGCACCGCCTTCGTGTCCGTCGGCTTTGCTGGAGGTCGCCTGCTCGATGGGATCAAGATCGACGTGGCGAGGCCGTCCATGGACACGGTGGGCAAGGTCCTGACCGCGGCGGGACGGGACGGTCGAGCGCACGCGCGCATGGACCTGTTGCTCCAGACATTGCAGCGGCAGGGTCCCGACTACGCCGGCTTCCGCCTCCTTCCGGGGCGGCCCGCAGCCACCCGCATCTACGCCTACTCCCCGGCTGGCGTCAGCTCGCCGCGTTGACCAGCACCAGCATGCCGCGCTGCTTGGCGAAGTCCTCGAGCCGCCCGTGGTGCTGCTGGCCCGCGTCCACCAGCCGATCGATCATCGCCTCGATGGACTTGGACGACGTGCGCACCACACGGCCCAGGTAGGCCTCGTCGGCCACGAACTCCATCATCACCGCCGACGAGACCGCTTCGGACAGCGACGGCGGGGGGTCCTGTTGACGCAGGCGCCGGACGTCGTCGAGCAGGGAATGCAGCGCGTCTTCGTCCACCACCACGTCCAGCTCGGTCCCGGAGTGGTTCCTGGCCAGGTTGAGCTGGTGGTCCACCAGCGCCTTGTGTGATCGTTCCTCGCGGCTGAGCCGGGAGAAGAGCTCCCCGGCCTCCAGATCCTCGGCGAAGACCTCCGCGAACCAGGCGTACAGGTCCTCGAGATCGGCCTCGACCTGACGCAGCCCGCGCAGCGCATCCAGCGTATCCATGATTCACCTCCGAATGTGTCCGCCCCCCGATATCGTTAGGTTCGACTAACGGACTCTGTCAATCGGGGACGGCATTCGTTTCGGAGGAATGTTCGACGAGCCGGATCTCCAGGTAGGTCTCGGGGTGTATCCCGCCGGCGATCTCCTCGAGCCCCAGCGAGGCGCGGCTGCGCGCACGCAGGGCGCGGCTGGACAGGAAGCGGTCGCCGCCGCGGTCCTCGAGCACGAACTCGCCACCCGTGAGGGGATCCTCTGCGGGTGCAGGCACGGAGAGCTCGGCCAGCTCCGCGAGTTCTTCGGGATCGCGGTCGTGGGTGAGCCGGAACTCCGCGTCGGCCGCGGCGATCGCCAGCAACATCGTCCGGGTGCGCGACGCGGTGATCCGCGCGTCGAACTGGCCGTAGTCGGGTTGCAGCGCCGCGATGGAGCCGGCCGACGCCTTCTGGTGGATGCGCGGATACTGCCGCGCCCGCTCCGGATAGGGCAGCGCCTGGATCTCGAGCAGCGACAGCCACATGTCCAGCAGATCCGTGCTGGCCAGGCCGATGACCACGCGGTCGGTGAAGCTCCAGTTCGCGCCGAGGACCTCCAGCGCGGTCACGGGCGGCCGGGGGGGGCGCGCCCACATGGCCGTGGTCACCATCAGCTCGTCGCGCAACGCCTGCTCCACCGACAGCGGGTGCGCGAGCACGTGCGCGAGCTGGCCGCGCGCGTGTTGCACCTGGCCCAGCGTCAGCTCCTCGCCGCGAAGCAGCCACAACAGGTCCAGGCTGGCACGGTCCTGCAACGCGATCCCCACCATGGCCCCCACCACGGCCGATCCCTGGGCCAGATCGTGGCCCAACCGCATCACCGCGAAGATGCCGTCCAGCTGGGTGATCCGATCCCCAGCCGCGCCCGCCACGTGGGCCTGCAACAGCATCAGCTGGCCCAGCTGCATGGCCGGCGCCAGCGAGCGCGGTGCGCCCGCGTCGTCGAGCACGAACTCCGACCAGATGCCCACGGGGCTGGCCGTCTCGGATCGCGTGGTCCCTCGCGCCACCTGCCCCAGCGCCGGTGCGCACGCCGAGAGCACGGCGCACAGCGCCTCGTCCACCTGGGCCAGCACCAGGTCCTCGCTGTCGGGCGACACCCCGATCTCGACGCACGAGGCCGGGACCTCGCGCGCCCCCGGCGGCCGCAGCGACGATCCCGCCAGCCCCTGGCTGCCCGCCAGCGCCCGCCTCACCTGCCGCAGGCTGACCTCGGCCTCCTCGGGCCAGTCACCGCACGTGTCCCATGCCCCCTGGTACAGCTCCGCCGCCGATCCCGCCTCGATGGTCCAGCCCGGGCCGGGCTCGGACCGCAGGTAGGCCCGGATCTGGCTCGCCTCGACCTCGGCCTCGAAGTGACCTCGCAGCCGGGCGCTGCGCGAGGACGCCGTGGCCCACAGGCCGACCAGGGCCACGAGGACGGTCCCGATCGCCAGGCACGCCAGGGTCAGCAGACGGGAACGCCAGGGGTGCTCGCTCACGAGGCCTCCACGACCCAGATCGGGCTGGTCCAGGCCAGCTGCTGGCCCTCCATGAACACTCGCGCGTAGTAGAAAGCCTCGCCCGCGAGGGGTTCGGTGTCGGTCCACTCCAGCGCAGGGGGATTCCACACCGGCGCGTCGAAGGTCTCGGTGTGGACCGGGTTCGCCGGATCGTCGCGCACGATCTCGATCCGCTCCACGCCGACCGGCGCGTGGACCTGCATACGCACGGAGCGGGGCTGGTCGAGCGCCATGGACAGCTCGCCGCCCATGTCCACACCGCCGCAGCTGAACTCCAGCAGGACGCGCGGGCCGGTGGTGCCCCAGGCGCGGCGGCCGCGCCAGGCGTCCCAGACGTCGTCGCGCGACAGCGCGGCGGTCCGCACGGCCATGAGCCCGGCGCAGCGGCACGGGTGGCGGCCGCGGTGGCTGTTCGCGGGCATCCCCTGGTGGCCGTCGTCGCCGCACACCAGCCCCAGGCGGTGGCCCGCGGCCAGGCCGTCGGCCACGAGGTTGCCCGCCATGGAGGCCGCGTACTGCTGGGCCCACACGTCGTCGTCGGTCCAGTAGGGGTTGCCCGCGTACTCGCGCACCCCGTGCACCGAGGCCACCTCCACCACGCGCTCGAGCTCTGGATCAAAGGTCGACCAGTCCGTGGCGCGCATGAAGGCCGTCGCCCACATCATGTGCGACACGATGGTCACGTCCTGGGCGCGGCCGGTGTACCGGGCGTACAGCTCGTCCAGGGTGGCGGGGTACGGCTCCCAGGCCTCGTCGTCGGACAGGAAGTACACGCACTTGTCGGAGTAGACGTTGGACGTCCACTCGTAGGCCAGGAAGGTCACGAATGCCCCCGGCTCGTGGGCCGCGCGGGTCGCCTCGACGTAGGCCGCCCACTCGTTCTGGAGGATGTCGTGGCGGAAGAACTGGTGGTCCATGACCTGCTCGGTGAGGAACCCGTGGTCGGACAGCGCCGCGAAGTCGAGGTTGGACGCGTCGCGGGCGTAGCCGTACCACTGCTGGGCCGTGCCCAGGCCGTCGCTGACCAGGCTGTGGCCGTGGATCTGGCCCCAACGCACCGGCAGCGCCTCGCCGCCCACCTGCACCGGGCCACCGTACCCGATCAGGCCCTGGACCTCGGCGCGCAGCCGCACCACGGCCTCGTCGGCCACCACCGCGCCGTCGATGCGCGCGGCGCCGCGGTCGTCCGCGACCACCTCGCCCGACCACAGCAGCGCCCCGGCGCCGTCGTCGAACAGCTCGGCCTCGCCAGCGAACCCGGCCACGCCGTTGCCGCGCTCGTCCTCGATCCGCAACACCACCGACAACGGCTCGCCCGGCACCGCGTGGGCGCTCGCCAGCACCGACAGGGCCGCGGCCTCGCCCGGCTGCACGGTCACCACCGGCGTGGGCAACACCTCGCGGTACAGCCGGAAGCCGTCCTCTGTGGTCTCGCCGTCCGTGTGCTCGTACACGTGCAGCGCCGCTTCATGGGCCATGGTCGGGGCGTACACCTCTTCGCCCGCGGTCGAATCACCGACGGTGATCCACACGAGCTGCCCCGGCTCCAGGTGGCCCTCGGTCAGCAGGATCTCCGCGGCGTTGGCGCCGGAGGTGAACGTCTCGCGCATCACCTCGAACGCGGCGTCGCCGTCGGTGTCCACGGTGAGCCCGCCGAAGCGCGAGTCGAAACCGCCCAGGGCGTCGCGGCCCGAGCACCAGTCGCTGCCGTGTTCCACAGCCACGGCGATACCGTCGCCCGCGACGAGGCCCCCCGCGGCCACCTGCAGCTGGAGCGTCCAGGTGCCCCGGGTGCCGGGCGGCACCTGCAGCGGACCTTCGATGATCTGCGCCCGCGGAGGTGCCGCGGCCGAGTCGTCGTCGTCGCCAGGCAGGGCCGAGTCGTCGTCGCCCGCAGGAGCCGAGTCGTCGTCGGCCTCGCCGCCGCAGCCGGGCAGCAGCAGGGCGAATCCGGCCGCGCCCGCGGCAACGCCCGCGGCAACGCCCGCGCAGCCCAGGAAGGACCGGCGGCTGAAGGCTGCGGTGTAGCGCATGCGGACGATCCGCGGCACGGAGACCTCCCGGTGTGGGCCGTCGCAGAGATCCTACCACTCGGGCTTCGGCGTTCCGCGGTGTATGCTGGGGAGCACACGAGGGGGAAGATCATGCAACGCAGACTCTCGATGGCCCTGGCCACGGTCCTGGTCGCCGCCCTGGCGGCCTGCAGCGACGAACAGCAGCAGGTCCAGGTGACCCCGCAGCCCGTGGACATCCTGTGGATCGTCGACAGCTCCAACTCCATGGCCGGCAACCAGGCCGATCTGGCCACGGCCATCCCGTCGTTCGTGGACACCCTGGCCGCCGAGGCGGTGGACTTCCAGATGGGGGTGACCACGACCCAGGCCCACCCCTGCGACCAGGATCCGGATGCCTACGAGGGGTGCCACGACGCCATGGGCACCGCTGGTCGCCTCAGGGGCCTGGCCAACACCGGGGACGACACCTCGTCGCCGCCGACGATCCTGCGCTCCGCAGACCCGTCGGTGACGACCGACTTCCAGGCCCTGGTGGACGTGGGCGTGGACGGCACCAACGTGGAGTACGGCCTGTGGACCGCCGCGCTGGCCATCTGCGCGAGCCTGGACCTGCCCTTCGACAGCGACTTCGCCGGCTGGGACACCGACACCCCCTACGAGTGCTCGGGGACGAACTGGGACGCGTCCCACGACTGGGCCGACTTCTGCCGCTGCTTGCCCCCCGAGCTGCGCGACTACAACGCCGATACGGTGGCCTCGCGTTTCTTGCGCGACGACGCGGCCCTGATGATCGTGGTGGTCAGCGACGAGGGTGACTCCACGCCGCAGCTGGGCAGCGGCAGCTGGCCCTGGGACCTGTCCGGCTGCGCGCTGACCGATCCGTGGCCGCAGTCGGTCCAGGATCGCTGCGCCCCGGACCCCGCCGGTCTGTGCGCCAACTACTGCAAGCTCGATCGATTCCTGGAGTTCTTCGAATCGCTGGGCCGCGACGTGGTCGTGGCCACGATCTCGGTGTGCGCCGAGCTGGAGCTCTACGACGACCAGGGCATGTACGTCACCGACTTCTGCTGCCAGGGCCAGTACCCGAACTACCAGGAGATGGAGTTCTACCTGCTGGGCCCCGAGTTCACCGGCGGCGAGTACCACCCCATCGACCTGTACGAGGACGGCGTGCCCTGCGCCGAGGACTCGGTCGGGCCGGCCATGATCGACCTGGCTCAGCTGGTGGTCCAGGTCGCCGCCGGCAGCTGAACGCACGACCGGGCTGCTCCTCGATCCGAATACGGGTACACTGACCCCTGGCCACAGACCACTGCGGCCACACAGGGAGCCCCCATGCTGGACAAGCTCGCCAACCTGCTGGGATCGTCGGAGCACCTGCTCGAGACCTCGCGCCGCGACTGCCTGGAGATGGTGCGGACCGCGCGCGAGATGTTCATGATCTCCACCGAGGCCCTCCGCGGCGCCATCACCGACGAGGTGTGGAACCGCATCGCGCGCATGGACCAGGAGATCAACCGCCAGCAGATGAACGTGCGCCGCAACGTGTTCTCCCACCTGGCCGTGGCCCGCAGCAGCGACCTGCTCACCGGGCTGCAGCTGACGTCCGTGGTGGTCGATATCGAACGCGTCGGCGACTACATCAAGAACATCGCCGAGCTGGCCATGTCCACCCCGGCCGCGCTGGAGTTCGGCGCCTACGCCGAGGGCGTCGAGCGCACCGAGCGCGACATGATCGTCCTGTTCGATCTGACCCACGCCGCTATCGCCAACGCCGACTCCGAGGCCGCCACCTCGGTGATGAAGCGCTACCGCGAGATGTCGGTATTCTGCGACCGCAGCCTCGAGGAGATCCTCATCGACTCCCCCGAAGAGGGCGTCGAGCGCTCCTTGCTCGTGCTGGTGCTCCACCTGCGCTACCTCAAGCGCGTGGGCGCCCACCTCAAGAACGCCGCGTCGGTGATCGTCAACCCGTACCACCGCATCGGCTACGACAGCACGGGCATCAAGTAGCCGGCTTCTCACCCATCTACGCGTTCTTTTTACGTTCTCGCCACGTATCCCCCCCTCTTGGCCCTTGCCTCCGCCCCCTGGATCGGCACTACTGTTGTTTGGGAAGGAAGGATCTCATGGAGCGCGCAATCCTGTTGCTGTGTGCCGTGCTCTGGGCCGCCCCGGCCGGGGCCGAGTGGGTCCAGGCGGTGCCCTGTGCCGATGGAACGTACCCGGCGTTCGTCGTGGCCGAGGTCGGCGACGACGTGACCACGCTGGACGTGTCCGTGCCCGGGCTGTGGGTGCGGTCGACCTCCCGCGAGGGCGAGGCCCTGTCCGAGGTCGAGGTCCCGGGCGGTAGCACGCTGCGATCCCTGGGGCAGCCGGCCATGGCGACGGTCTCGCGGCTGCTGGCCGTGCCCGAGGACGCGAACGTGTGGGTGGAGATGATCGATCCGGACGTGATCTGGGTGGACGCCGCGCCGCCGCAGCCAGCCGCCCCCCACCCCACGCGGCGGGACGATCCCGCGGCCTGGGTCATGGACCGGCCGCTGTACGCGTCCTCGCAGACCTGGCCCGCCGAGGCCGTGGTCGTCGAGGGACCGGCCATGCTGCGCAAGCTGGCCGTGGCCCGCGTGGAGATCCGCGCCACCCGCTACGACTTCGCCACGCGCAAGCTGGGCATCCTGCGCTCGGCCCGAGTGAAGGTTCACCACGACGGCGACGCCCCGATCCTGTCGCCGGATGCGCTGGACGACCGCGACTTCGCCCAGGTGTTCGGACACCACGTGCTCAACTACACCCTGCCCGACGACGGGATCCCCGAGGTCCCCCAGGCCATGCTGGTCGTGGTGGAGGAGGCGCTCCTCGACGCCATCGAGCCCCTGGTGGACTGGAAGCTCCAGCGCGGCATGAAGGTCACCGTGCGCACGCTGGAGGAGGTGGGGACGGCCACCGAGGACGTGCAGGCGGCCATCACCGAGGCGTACGAGGAGTGGGACCCGTCCGTGGCGCACGTGCTGCTGGTGGGCGACAACGTGCCGTTCTACCGCGGCGACTACGACCAGTGCGCGTCGGACTACATGTTCACCACGCTCGAGGGCGACGACCTGCTGCCCGACGTGATGATCAGCCGCGTGGTCGGCGCCAACGCCGACGACGTGGCCATCCAGGTCAACAAGGTCCTGGGATACGAGAAGACCCCTCCCCTGGGCGCCGACGCCGAGTGGATGCGCATGGCCACCGGCGCGGCCACCGACGAGGCCGGCGGCGCGGGCATCCCCGACCACGCCCGCTTCGACAACGTCGCCGAGAGCCTCGAGGCCGCCGGCTACTCCGTCATCGACAAGTTCTACGTCACCGACGGCACCGGCTCGGCCACCAACGTCCTCGACGCGGTCAACGAGGGCCGCGGCTGGCTGATGTACCTGGGCCACGGCAGCGGCTACGACTTCTCGTCGCTCAACCCGCCGTTCAGCATGAGCCACGCCAACCAGCTCACCAACACCCACGCCTGGCCCATCCTCACCGACTGCTCGTGCCTCAACGCCGGCTTCGACGGCGCCGACGACAGCATCGACGAGTTGCTGATGAAGCTCGGCACCCCCGACGCCCCCGCGGGCACGCTGGGCGTCTTCGGCTCGTCCACCTCCACCTCTTGGGACCCCGCCGGCGACATCGCCGAGGGCATCGCCTACGGCTTCCTGGACTACGGCCACACCTCCTTCGGCGCAGCGGCCCTGTACGCGCGCATGTACGTGTTCGAGCGCTGGGGCAGCGGCATGGACTCCGAGTGGCTGTTCCAGCAGTGGCTGCTGCTGGGCGACACCTCGCTGATGATGCGCACCCAGCCCCCCATCGAGGTGGCCGTCACCTATCCCGAGGGGTTCTCGCTGGACGAGACCTCTTTCTCGGTCACCGTGACCACGCCCACCGGCGATCCCTTCCCTGGCGCGGCCGTGGCCATCCACCTGCCCGGCGAGTTCGACCACGTGGCCAACACCGACGCCCAGGGCATCGCCACCTTCGCCATCAGCGCCACCGCCGAGGGCTCGATGGAGGTGGTGGTCACTGGACGGGATCTGGCGACCCACATCGGCTCGTCCCAGGCCGGCGGTTCGGTGGGCGGCTTTGGTGAGGGCTGCGCGGCCTCGCCGTTCCTGTACAACCCCGACGGGATTCGTTTTGCGGGGCTGATCTCGACCTCGTATCCGCTGGGTTCCGCCGGCGCGCTGGCCTTCCTCGGCCTGATCATCCTGATCCGCCGCAGCCTCCACTAGCCTCCAGCTCGGCCAGCAACGCCTCGTACGCCTCGGGCGTGTCCAGGTCCATCACCGCGCCGCGCACCGGCGTGGGCACGTGGATCGCCTCGCGGTCCGCCAGCAGAGCCCTGAGCCCCCCGTCCGGCTCGCCAGCGAGGATCTCGGGAAGCAGCCGCGCGGAGATCAGCGGCGGATGGCCCCGTCGGCCACCGTGGACCGGGAAACACACGTCCGGATCTCCGGCCGCGATCCGGGCCCGGGTCAGCAGTCGAACCGTCTGGGCCCCGGCCAGGGGCACGTCACACGGCAGCAGGAAGAACGCACCGACGTCCCCCGGCAGTGCGGCCACCCCGGCCTGCACCGAGCTGTACATGCCCCGGTCGAAGTCGGGGTTGTACGCCTCGACCACCCTCAGCCGTTCCAGCTCCGGCCTCAGCCGGTCCGCCCCGTACCCGCTGACCACCACCACCTCGGCCACACCCGCGTCGGTCAGCGCCCGCACCGCCGTCGCCACCACCAGGCGCGATCCCAGCGGCAACAGCGGCTTGAACGCGCCCATGCGGGACGAATAGCCCGCGGCGAGGACGACACCGGCGAGGATCTCGCTCACGGCACCTTGAACCCCACCGACGCGCCCACGTACACGTAGGTCCGCCAGCCGAAGTCCACCGACAGCAGCAGCCGCTCCAGCGGCCGGATGCGCAGCCTCACCGACAGATCGGGGCTGAGCATCTTGCGGGGGCGGATGTCGAAGGGTTTGCCTGGGTGGTTCGGGTTCGGGGTCCGGTCCTCGACCGGATCGTCGGGGTGGCCTTCGGTGGGGGTCTGGCTCGCGCCGCCTTGAACGAACACCGGCGTGAAGCCGACGCCAGGCATGAGGCCGATGGCCTCGGCAAAGCTGAACTCGTAGCCGAACACCAACCCGAACGTCACCAGCTTCAGATGCTGCTCGACCCACACCGCCTGGGCCTTGGCCTCCCCCGCCTCCAGCCACACCTGGTCCGGCGTGGTCACGAACGTGTAGGCGAACAGGCCGATGAGTTGGAATCCTTCCTTCTTCAGCGCGATCTCGATTCCCGGCGCAAAGCCCTCCACCCGGCCGTGGTGCGAGTACGCCTTGTCCAGCAGCGCGTCCGGCAGCACGTGGTAGTGCAGCGTCACGTTCGCCTGGAACCACACGTCCTCGGCGGGGGGCAGGGGCTTCCAGCGGTCGGGATCGGCGGCGCGACATGGCGCCGGCAGGACGATGACCGCCATGAGGGCGGCGATGGGGAGGAGCCGGGACATCGGAGCGATCCTACCGCTCCAGGGAAGATGGGGTAGGATCTCCGCCCGGAGGACAGCCCATGGAGATCCGCACCGACACCATCCTGACCTACCCGCGCTCGGTGGTGTACGAGACCTACCGTGACCGACTGCCCGAGCTCGAGCCGTACCTGCCCAACATCACCAAGATCGACGTGCTGAGCAGCGAGCGCGACGGCGAAGACCTGCACCTGCTCAACGAGTGGCACGGCAAGGGCGCCATCCCCAAGGTCGCCCAGAGCATCATCAAGCCCGAGATGTTGCGGTGGAAGGACTACGCCGACTGGCACGACGCCGACTGGGCCGTGGACTGGCGCATGGAGCTGGCGTTCCTCAACGAGGTGGTGGAGACCCACGGGCGCAACCGCTTCGTGGAGATGGGCCCCGACCGCTGCCGCGTGGAGATCCGCGGGGTGCTCGACATCGACGGGACGCGGATTCCGGGCGTGCCCAAGCTGCTGGGCCGCCGGATCGCCCCGCAGATCGAGAAGTTCGTCATCGCGCTGATCAAGCCCAACCTGGTCAAGACGGCCGAGGGCGTGCAGCAGTTCCTCGACGAGCAGGGGTAGATGCTGCTGATCCAGGTCACCTTCCTGATCACGACGTTCCTGATCGCCGCGGTGCCGTTCGGGCTGGTCCTCACGTCCATGCTCACCGACATGGACATCCGCACCGCGGGCAGCGGCAACATCGGCGCCACCAACGTCTATCGCCTCGCCGGGAGGCGCATGGGCATCGCCACGCTGGCGTGCGACATCCTCAAGGGGTTCGTCCCCGCCCTGGCGAGCCTGTGGCTCTTCGACGGCGCCCTGGGCATCTCCCTGACCATCCTCGCGGCGTTTTTGGGCCACTGCTACTCGCCCTACCTCGCCTTCCGCGGCGGCAAGGGCGTCGCCACCGGCGTGGGCGGCTTCCTCGCCGCAGCCCCCCTCGCCGCCCTGCTGGCCACCATCGCCTGGATCGGCGTCGTCGCGTTCACCCGCAAGTCGTCGCTGGGCGCCCTGGTCGGCCTCGGCGTTTTGATCGCCGCCCTGACCCTCTTCGCCTCCACCCGCGCCCTGCTCCCCGGCGCCGTCGTCATGGGGCTGCTGCTGCTGTGGCGGCACCGGTCCAACATCGGGCGGCTGCTGTCGGGGACCGAGTCGAGGGTCTGAACGACCCACAGAGAAACCACGGAGACAACGCAGCGCGGAGGTCTCCGTCCGGGTGGGTGGCGCCGAAAGTGCGTGGGGGAGAGAGAAGAGGCGGGGGCAGTCTGGCCAGCGGACTCGATCAGTTGTCGATCTCGCCCATCACCATGGTGGAGGAGCGGCCCATGGTACGCAGCCAGTAGCCGTTGGGCAGCTGCTCCATCTCGGCGGTCACGCGGGTGATCATCATGGCGGCCTCGCCGGCATCCAGCTGAGAGGTCACGTCCGCCGGGATGTCGAGCTGGCCGTCGTCGTTGAAGCGGCACAGGCAGCCCTCGTCGGTGCCGTTGTCCGGCAGGATCAGGGCCATGGCGCCCCAGCTGTCGTCGCTGGAGTTGGTGGTGACCGTGAGCTGGTCGCCGCGCTTGACGCGGAAACCGTTGCTCAGTATGTCGTTGCTCAGCTCCATCTCGGTGCCCATGACCAGGGAGCCGCCGAGGTCTGTCGGGGGCAGGCCGTACTGGTCGCCAACCGCGTAGACGTCCACGGCGGAGTCGAACGGCACCTCCACCTCGTCGGCCTGGGCGATACCCATGTAGAACTCGTCGCCGGGCTCCCGCTCCTCGGGGTCGAGGAACAGCGTGTCGCCGGTCTCGGTGACCAGCTCCACGTCGGTGCCCGCGTCCAGGGGCGCCTGGCCCCAGAAGAAGTCCGACACCTCGTCGTCGAGGTCGGTGGTGTCCACGATCTCGCAGTCGTCCACGGGGACGGTCGTGGGCTCGATGTCCACGCAGGTCTCGGGGGTGCCGTCGGGCTCGAAGAAGTAGGCCTTGCCGGCGATGGCGTCGGCCACGACGTCGGGCACCTGCGGGTTGTGGATGCGCTGGCGCTCCAGGTCCACCACGCCGCCGACCACGCAGGTCGGGACCTCGATGTCGGGGATCTGCACGCACGCGGCGGGGTCGGTGCCGTCGGCAGCGGCGCCGTTGGCCGTGAAGGCGCCGTCGGTGACGCTGTAGCGGCGGCCGCCCACGGTGACGTCCACGATGATGTCCACGGTGGCGCCGACCTGGATGGGCCACAGCAGGAACTGGCCGTTGTCGTCGGTGGTGTCGGTGACCGTGCCGAACAGGTTGACGTTGCCCGCGAGCACGTCCGCGCCGATGATCTCGTTGTTGCCCACGTCGTCCACCTGACCCACGATGCAGGTCACGGGCGTGCCGAGGCACGCGGCCAGCGCGGCCGGGTCGTTGGGATCGAGGAAGCAGTCGTCCACGTTCCAGGCGCTGAAGTACGGCGCGTCGAACACGGCGGCCAGGCGGCCCGGCAAGGTGGTGGACTCGATGACGGTGGCCGTGGCCTCCTCCACCCACTTCACGAGGTCCTCGTCGAAGTGCCAGGTGGGGATGACGTCGCCGACCTGCACGGCCTGCGCCGAGGGCAGCTCCTCGGGCAGCAGCAGCTCGACACCCGCCGAGGTCCCGCCGGCCAGCTCCACTTCCTCGCCGTCCGGGGTGGTCATGGAGACGTCGATCATGGCGTAGGACGCCAGCCCAGCCTCGGAACCGGACTCGGTGAACGCGGTGAAGTCGTTGGGCGCCGCGAGGATGTCGTCGGTGGCGGGGTTGATGTGGGTCACGGCGATCTCGACGTCGCCGGTGACGGGCTCACCCTGCTTGTTGACGAAGGCGTTGGACGGCAGGTCCACCCTCAGCTCGGCGGTCTCGATGCGGCCGCCCTGGGAGCCGATGGTCTCGATGAGGTCCACGGGCAGCAGCCGGGCGTTGACCGTCTGGGTCTCCCAGCCATCCACCTCCACCGTGCGCACGTTGGTGGTGTAGCCGCGCTTGGTGAACCGGACGTTCATGAGGCCCGCGGGCTCCACCTCGGTCAGCACGAACAGGCCGTTCTCGTCGGTGAGCGCCGAGGTGACGCCGACCAGGTCCACGGTCGCGCCCTGGACGGGCTCGCCCGCCGGGGTGGTCACGAAGCCGGTGACGCGGCCCATCACGGTCATGGCGGTCGGGTCGTCGACGACGTCGCCGCCTCCTCCTCCGCCGCCGGGGTAGTCCGGGCCGGTGCCGGTTGCGCACCCCACTCCGACCAGAAGGGCGAAGCAGGTCAAGATGCCGAAGATTCGGGCGGTTTTCACGGTGACCTCCTCAGTATTCCAGGGCCCCTCTGGGGCCACGACGCACTTGGGTGACATCCAACATACCAGAATGCTCTCGCCAGTTGAGAAGATTTACATGCCCTTGTCAGTATGCCGTTCATCATTTGCGTGGCCCTTTTCCGGGAGTGGATGAGTGTGGTTCACTGGTTCATGGCGGCACCGGTGAAGGACCGGTCTGCAAACGAGGGAGGATCATCCATGTCTCGCACGCGTGTTCTGCTGTTTGTGCTCGCGCTCGCGATCGCCGCGCCCGCGGCTGCCCAGGAACCCGACGTCTCCTTCCAGGGCGTGCCCACGTGGGTGTTCTTCACCGACAAGGGCGTCGAAGGCGAGGCGCTGACCGCTGCGCTGGACCTGCGCCGGGCCGAGCTGGCCGGCCGCGCGCTGGACCGCCGCGAGCGGGTGCGCCCGGGCCAGGCCGTGGACCTGGACGACCTGGACGTGAACGCCGCGTACATCGACGCGGTCCTGGACGTCGGGGTGACCCACCGCGCCACCTCGCGCTGGCTCAACGCCATCTCGGTCTACGCCGACGCCGCGCAGCTGGACAAGCTCGAGGCCCTGCCCTTCGTGGCGCACACGCGTTACGTGGCGGCGAGCCGCCGCAGCGCCACCGGACCGCCCGCGGACGCGGGACGGGACTACGGGGTGGCGCAGGAGCAGCTGGACTACATCGGCGCGTCGCTGATGCACGAGTGCGGCTTCACCGGCCAGGGGATCGTCATCGGCGTGCAGGACACCGGCTTCGACCGGGACCACGAGTCGCTGCAGCACATCACGGTCCTGGACGAGTACGACTTCGTCAACGACGACACCAACACCGCCGACGAAGAGGGCGACATGGAGGAGCATGAGTACCACGGCACCGGCGTGCTCTCGCTGCTGGTGGGCCTGGACGACGACGACTTCATGGGGGTGGTCCCGGACGCGGGCGTGATCCTGTCCAAGACCGAGGACCTGACCCAGGAGGAGCCCATCGAGGAGGACTACTACGTCGAGGGCCTGGAGTGGATCGAGGGCCTGGGCGCGGACATCTTCTCGTCGGCCCTGGGCTACGCCGACTGGTACACCGAACAGGACCAGGACGGCGAGACCGCGCCGACCTCCATCGCCGCGACCCTGGCGGTCAACCGCGGCCTGATCATGGTCGTGGCCGCGGGGAACATCGGCCCCGACTCCCGCACCCTGGCGCCGCCGGCGGACGCCGAGGGCGTGATCACGGTGGGCTCGGTGACCATGAAGGGCGTGATCTCGGAGTTCTCCTCGCGCGGACCCACCGCGGACGGCCGCACCAAGCCCGACGTGGTGGGGCCCGGTGACCCGGTGTGGATGGCCGACTCCGGCTGGGACTCCGCCTACATCCCCGACTACGGCACGAGCTTCGCCACCCCGCTGGTGGCGGGCGTGGCCGCGCTGGTGCTGGAGGCCAACCCCGGCATGTCGCCGCTGGAGATGTGGAGCCGGCTGACCTCCACCGCGTCCCAGTGGGACGACCCCGACGACGACTACGGGTGGGGCCTGATCTCGGCCATGGACGCCGCCGGGGACGTGTGCCCCTGCGACGACCTCGACGGGGACGGGTTCAACGACGAGGAATGCGGCGGCTCCGACTGCGAGGACTCCCTGCCCGGCATCAACCCGGACGCCCTCGAGATCTGCGACGGCTACGACACCGACTGTGACGGGGAGATGGGGGAAGACGAGGTGGACGTGGACGGCGACGGCTACCTGGCCTGCCTCGACGACTGCAACGACGGCGATCCCTCCATCAACCCCGACGCCGAGGACGTGCCCTACGACGGCCAGGATCAGGACTGCAGCGGCGAGGATCTGACCGACGTGGACGGCGACGGCGTGGACGGCCCCGACGAGGACTGCGACGACAACAACGCCGACGCCTACCCCGGCGCCGAGGAGGACTGCTCCGACGACGCCGACAACGACTGCGACGGCGACGACCCCGACTCCGACTCCGACTGCGAGGGCTACGAGGACTGGAACGCCAACGGCGGCGATGGCGGCGGCTGCGGGTGCACGCAGGCGAACGGGGCGGCCCCGATGGGTGGGTTGCTCGGCTTGCTGGCGATGCTGGGCCTGCTCGGCGTCCGCCGAATCTGAAATCTGAAATCCGAAATCTGAAATCCCTCGACCCGCCAGGGTCGAGCTACGGCTCCAGGTGCTCGAGCATGCGCGGGAAGGGGATGGCCTCGCGCAGGTGATGCAGTCCGCACAACCACGTCACGGTGCGCTCCAGGCCCATGCCGAAGCCGGAGTGGGGCACTGAACCGTACCGCCGCAGATCCAGATACCACTCGAAGACCTCCTCGGGCAGGTCGTGGGCGTGGATCTTGGACAGCAGGGTGTCCAGGTCGTCCTCGCGCTGGCCCGCGCCGATGACCTCGCCGTAGCCCTCGGGGGCGAGCATGTCCACGCTCAGCGACAGCCGGGGATCCTGGGGATCGGTCTTCATGTAGAAGGCCTTGACGTCGAGGGGGTAGCGGGTGACGAACAGGGGGCTGTCGTACTGCTGGGACAGCACCGTCTCCTCCTCGGCGCCCAGGTCACCGCCCCACTCCTTGGCCACGCCGCCAGCGTTGATGCGCTCAACGGCCTCGGTGTAGCTCAGCCGCGGGAACGGCGTGGAGATGGCCTCGAGCTTGGAGATGTCCCGTTCGAGCCGCTCCAGGTCCTCGCGGTTGCGGGCCAGGACCTGCTCGACGATGTACATCGTGAAGTCCTCGCACAGGGCCAGGACGTCGTCGAGGTCGGCGTAGGCCACCTCGGGCTCGACCATCCAGAACTCGGTGAGGTGGCGACGGGTCTTGGACTTCTCGGCGCGGAAGGTGGGGCCGAAGCAGTACACCTTGCCGAACGCCATGGCGCCGGCCTCCTGGTACAGCTGGCCCGACTGGGTCAGGTAGGCGGCGCGGCCGAAGTAGTCGGTCTTGAACAGCGTGGACGTCCCCTCCACCGCGTTGGGGGTGAAGACGGGGGCGTCGAACAGCAAGAAGCCGTGGTCGTCGAGGTAGTCGCGGATGGCCTTGACCACCGTGGCGCGCACGCGGAGGATCGCGTGCTGGCGCGACGATCGCACCCACAGGTGGCGCCGCCCCAGCAGGAAGTGCACACCGTGCTCCTTCTTGGTGATGGGGTACTCCACCGACGGCGACACGGGCGTCACGCCGCGCACACCGAGTTCGAAGCCGCTGGGGGAGCGCGGGTCGGCGCGCACCTCGCCGGTGACCATCAGCGAGCTCTCCTGGGTCAGCCCCGCGCAGGCCTCCCAGGTCTCCTCGGGCACGTCCTTGCGGAAGACCACGCACTGGATGGTCCCCGAGCCGTCGCGCACCTGCAAGAAGCGCAGCTTGCCGCTGCTGCGCTGGTTGTACAGCCACCCCTTGAGGGTGACGACTTCGCCCTCGTGGGCGCCGATGTCACGAATCCAGGTCTGAACAGGTTCCATGGCGGATCCCTCGTCGATTCCGATCGGGTTGGGAGCAGCCGAGATCCGAGGTCAGTTGACGATGTAGATCTCGACGCGGCGGTTGGCGGCGCGGCCCGCCTCGGTGCGGTTGGTGTGGATGGGTATGCGCGAGCCATACCCGACGATCTCCATGCGGTCCAGCCTGACGCCCTGCTCGGACAGGTACTCGCGCACCGCCTGGGCCTGCTCCTCGGTCAGCACCTTGTTCTCGTCCTCGGTGCCGTTGGAGTCCGTGTGCGCCTCGATGCGCACGCGCACGTCCGGGGTGGCGTCGAGGTACACCGACAGCTCGCTCAGGATCAGGTAGGCCCCGGCGTGGAGCTCCGGCGTCTTGCCCATGAACTGCAGCGGCTCGAGCAGCATGATCTGGTTGCGCTCGACCTTGATCCGCGACAGCGCCTCGTCCGGGCAGCCGTCTTCGTCGGTCAGCCCGTTGAAGGTCTCCGGCGCCTTGGGGCACAGGTCGTCCACGTCGGCGATCCCGTCGCCGTCGTCGTCGGGGTCGATGCAGCCGTCGCCGTCGTCCACCCCGTCGATGTCCTCGGGCTCGTCCGGGCACAGGTCCACGTCGTCGGTCAGCCCGTCACCGTCGTTGTCCGTGTCCGGGCAGCCGTCGTGGTCCTCGTGCTTGTCCATGTCCTCGGGCTTGGACGGGCAGCGGTCCTCGGCGTCGGTGATGCCGTCGCCGTCGCTGTCCGTGGTGGCGCCGGTGTCCGACGTGGCCCGCTCGTAGGTCGGCGCCACGCGGGTCTGGGCCACCGGCACCTCCTCGGGCACCTTGCACCCCTTGGAGGCCACGCGCGCCACCTCGAGGTACTTGCGCGCCTCGCCCATGTGCCCCTGGGCCTGCATCACGTCGCCCTGGGCGAACTCGATGGACGCGAACACGTGCTCGGCCT
This sequence comes from uncultured Rickettsiales bacterium, assembly GCA_964425605.1. Lineage (GTDB taxonomy): Bacteria > Myxococcota_A > UBA796 > UBA9615 > CAYRNR01 > CAYRNR01. The sequence goes on from CAYRNR010000133.1 coordinate 22,414, forward strand.
CGGCCTTGGCGTAGGCCAGCGGCGCGCAGTGGCGCGCGCCGAGGTTGCCCACCTGCTGCAGCTCCACGTCGAAGCCCGCGTGCTGGGCCCGCAGCTCGTTGAGGTTGGCCGCGCAGCTGGCCAGGACCAGGGGGGCCAGCGCGAGGATCGCGAGGATCAGCCGCCGCATCACTGGGAGTCCCCTTCGTCGTCCGTCGAGGGTTTGTACGTCCCCCAGGGGTCGGCGTCGAGCAGGTCCTTGCCCTCCTCCTCGGCTCCGGTCCGCCGCTCCGGATCCAGCTCGCCCCAGTCGGGCAGCTCCTCGATGTTCGGCTCCTCGACCCCGCCGCTCTCCACCGGCCCCACGGCCGTGGCGCCCAGGGTCTTCTCCATGGCGAGATCGGCCATCTCCTCGGCCTTGATGGCCAGCTGTTCGGCCATGTAGTAGTCGTTGTAGCCCATCTCCTCGCGCGCCTTGCGCAGGTACTCCCGCGCCAGCGTCATCTCGTACAGGGCCACCCCGTCCGCCCCTTCGGACTCGGCCTCCTGGATGGCCTGCCGGGCGTACACCACCCCCGACGTCGAGCGGATCGGTCCGCACGCGGTCTCCAGTACAGCCACGACTCCCAGCAGCAGGATCCATCGAAGGGTCACTCGCATACCGCAACGGCCTCCGGCCCGGAATTCTACACCGGACCACGATTGTACGCACAGGCGAAAGGGTGCGGCCACCATCGCGGACCGAAGAACCTGCCTGGTTGGTTCGTCTAGTTCGGGTAGACTGATTGTCCTTCCACCCCCCTCAGCGGTGGCGAGGACGCAACCCAGCGGCCGACGCGGCGGTCGGCGCGAGCGGAGCGAGTCATGCGACGTATCCAGTTTGCGATCACGATCCTGTTGCTGGTGCTGATGCTGCCCCTGGGCGGCGCCGGCGCCCGAGAGTTCACCGGCGAGAACACCCTGGGCGTGGAGACCGATCTGATGCGCCGCACCCAGGAGGGCCTGGATATGGTCTACCGCCGCCAGTACAAGGAGGCGCTTCGGCACTTCCGCGCGGTGGGCGAGATCTACCCCGACTCGCCGGTCGGCCCCTTCGGACGCTCCGTGGTCTTCCAGTCGATGATGCTCGAGAACTTCGACTACGGGTATCGCGACACCTACCAGGTGGAGGCCGAGAAGGCGATCGCCCTGGTGGAGAAGGCGCTGAAGTCCCCCGACCAGAAGGCCTGGAACTACTTCCTCTACGCCGGCATCATCGGCCTCGACGGCCTCGACCGCGTCCGCGAGGGTGACTACCTCACCGCCTTCAACAAGGGCTGGGACGCCATCGAGAACATGAAGAAGTCCAAGCGCGCCGCCCCGGACTTCGCCGATCCCGACCTGGGCCTGGGCATCTACAACTACTGGCGCACCGCCATCACCGACAAGGTGGACTTCCTGCCCCGCTTCGGCGACCACCGCGCCGAGGGCATCGCCCAGATGGAGCACGCCCGCGACAACGGCATGCTCGTGTGGGCCGGCGCCTCGTTCGCCCTGGCCTACACCTACATGGAGGAGCGCAAGTACAACAAGGCCGCCGCCGAGTGCGTCCGCCTCCAGCAGGAGTACCCCGAGTCCGTCATCAACAACATGCTGCTGGGCCGCATCTACACCAAGTCCAAGGACTACGAGGGCGCCCTCGCCTCCTACCACCTGATCCTCGACACCGACCCCCAGAACCGCCGCGTCGTCTGGCACATCGCCGACTGCTACTACAAGTCACGCCGCCACAACGCCGAGGCCCGCGACTACTTCAACCAGTACCTCGAGTTCGACATCCCCGACATGTACCGCTGCCACGTCCACTACCGCCTCGGTCAGATAGCCCAGCGCGAGAAAGACTGGGCCGAGGCCGAGCGCATGTACACCAAGTCGCTGTCGTACGACCCCAAGTACGGCCCCGCCAAGAAGCGGCTTCAGGTGGTTCGAGACAAGCAGGCCGCGCAGTAACCTCCCCCTCCCCTCTTCCCACCTCCACCTCCCCTCTTCCCACCTCCCCCTCCACCTCCCCTCTTCC
>CAYRNR010000134.1:0-24230 GCA_964425605.1 uncultured Rickettsiales bacterium
ACACCAAACGAGTGCCGACGAGGCAGGCATTTGCGGCACCAGCTATGTGGTCGTTATCTCTACGGGAATTAGGCTAACCGATCACGGATGCGGCGGTACCCCCGGAGTAGTTGTTCTTGAACGACGTGTCCTCGACATCGACGTTGGAGTCTCCCGCATACAGACCCCCGGCGTGGGACGAGGCGTTCTGGTCGGACAGGCTCGCCGTGACCGTCAACTGGTTCACGCTCATCACACCCAGGCCGCCAGCCGCGCTGTCGATGTCCGTTGGACCGTAGTTGCTCTGGAACGCACATGCGTCCACGCGCACTTTTTTTGGGGCTCGAGCAGGATGGCCCGGGGTGCGAACTTTTGTAGTGAGGGACGTAGGCAATATTGGCTAGAAGCTCGTTTGTTCGTCAACCAAGTAATCAAGATCGTCGTGGCTGGTCAATTCGATATATAGAGCGGAAGCAAATTTTTCAGGTACTGAGGACATTTTCCTGCGTTTGCCCCCGTCCTTATCATCTGCGAAAACAGAGTGGCTATACGACGAGACTGGTTTTAGTCTTGAGGGAGGGGGCGAAGCTAGCAAGAACAGGATTTCATTGTAGTAAATGTCCGCGAACCGCATCACTTTTGCCAAATATGGTATCGAGGGAGGCAAGGGTGTAGGCTCGTTTGGACTAGTGCAATACAGATATTTCTGTAGAATTGCGAACTCATCGAGTTTGGAGATCGCTGGTTCGTTAGTCAAGGACTCAACCAGCAACCTAAGCTTTGAGTGCCAGGATGAAAAATCAGCTATACGAACACTGCCGTCAGCGTCGAATAGTGATGCGCGTAGTGAACCCCGCAGACGAACCAACGAAATTGAACTCTGAACAGTGGTCGAGACCTTCAGGATAAGCAACTCCTCAGTTGGACTCAACTCGCCGAGCGGATTCTGCAGATCTGAAAGATCTTCTGTTTCTGTAGAAAGCGTGACTAGGTGCCCTGAGATCAGTCTTGAAAGCCGTTGGTTCGCAGACTGCATTCTTATGTCACTCCCCCCTGGTCTGTTTCGAAACTCTATTCTTAAGTCGAACAAGCCTTTGGCGGTACGCTGAGTGCGTTATTCCAAGCATGCTAGCGGCTTCCTTACCAGACAGGCAGTAATAATACCTTAATTCTAGCAGTTTTGCGTCGTCTTCACTGAGAGAACTGAGCGCGAGAACTTGCGAAAGAAAGATAGTGTCCTCCGCTTTTTTTGCGCTATCCTCAGTACTATCGCCGTATACAGCAAACCAAGAACGTCGATACGAAGCGCTTGTTTTTGCTTTGCGGTATGCATCGATAAACAAGTGACGGCTGGTTTTCAGTAGCCAGATATAGATTTGCGTTGCGTCTGAGAACTCTAGTCTGTGCATACGCTCTAGTAAACGTAACAAAGCGTGTTCGATGATCTCAGCATATTCTACTCCGGTGGAATCTCCGAACTCCCTGTTCAGTTTCCGGAAGATCCGCGGTACGTATTCTCCCGTTATACATTTGTATAGATCTGGATCTCCTTTGATAAGACGAAAATTAATATCTACATCTACAGGGAGCCGACTGTCCTTATCTAGCTCCACGTCAAAGGCAATCGAGCCGGTGCCGCCGGTCGGGTCGCGGTGTTTGATGTCGCTCTGCCTTGGCATGGTCGCTCCTGTGTTCTTGCCGAGGTTCTTGTGATCATAATAACGTACTCGTGGGAGATTTGTGACAAAAAAAATAACCATTGACGAAGAAGAGTCGTCCTTCGAGAATAGCAAGTGGAGGCGCGTTTGATCGAAGAGACACTGAGGGCAGTCTCAGTAGCTGCAAGAGACGATGTGGAGTTGTTTGGCGCGCTGTTCTATTCGCCAGCTGACTCATGTGGATTAGTTGGCTCAGTTCTACAGGATAAGGAGCTTGTGAAATCTCTTCATCACTTGTCAGGAACCAGGTGGTTGATTGTTCCTGTTGAATTAGTGGGCGAACGCGTGTCACTCGGGTACAAAGATTACTTGAACAAACGACAAATGTTTAATAGGCCGACGCGTGTAAAAAAGGTACTTTCCCAAAGAAAAACTATATACGAGAAGTTTGAAATTTGGGGAATTGAGGAGATTCCCTGCCTTGTTGTCTTCGCGGAGTTCAGGGAAGATGATCGTGTGGAGTTCTTCCGTATAAAGATATCTGGCTCCACCAAAGAGGAAGTATTCGATTGCTTAAAACACTGTATTGGTGTGATTGAATATCAACTACACCACATCGAAGAGCAATATTTAGAAGACAGAGAAAATGTGTTCTACCTAGTAAAATCAAGTTGGGAAGCGCAAGCCGGGAGGGATTTCGCAGGCCGAGTGTTGAATAAGGTAGTTCTCGTTGATCTGATTAAGGCGCTGGCCAAGGGGACTTCTGGGGCTCCATGATAAGGGAATTTGAGTTGTGGTGCGTGGAGGCCGCACCGGTAAAAATTTTAGAGGTGGCAGAGAATACACTTGCCTGAAAAGACATGCGTGTGCTATACAGCCGCTCCGAAGAACGAGACTAATCGACGGAGGTGGATATGTCTGGCTCAGTTTTCCCGGTGAAGCCGGTAGTGACAAGAAGAGACCGAGAAAGGCGGAACCAGCATCGGGCGACTGTGATCTGGTTGACAGGGAGAAGTGGTTCCGGAAAAACTTCTATTGCGAACGCATTGGACAAAGATCTTTTCGAAAATAGAGGAGTGAATTCTTTTGTCATCGATGCGGACAATATGAGGTCCGGCTTGAACGCTGGCTTAGGGTTTACTGAAGAAGATAGAATGGAGAACATCCGACGAATCGCATACGTTGCCAAGACGTTTGTCGATGCCGGAGTGGTGTGTATAGTTGCTTGCATCGCGCCGATGGAGGTTTTCCGCGAGAGAAGCAAGGACATTATCGGAACATCAGACTATTTTGAAATTTTCGTCAAGTGCTCTGTCGAAGAGTGTAAAAATAGAGATCCAAAAGGCCTCTATAACGAGGATATCGATGGAAGTATGGATTTCAAATACGAACCGCCTACATTGCCGGCTCTGACTATAGACACCGAATATTCAATGCCCGAAGACGCTGTCAAGAGAATAGTGCAACTCCTTGCTGATACGGGAGTGTTGAGTCCCCCACTGAATTATGGCGAGTTACCAGATGCCCACGTATAATACAGACTGTGGATAAGTGCACCTGAGGGATAGATTGGACGTCGAATCACTGGGTGCATAGATGCAGCTGAGATATAGCGCGGGGGCGAGTCTATCGCAACTTTACCATTGTACAGAATCTCAAGAGCAGTCTTCTCTACGTGTTTGGTTACTTTGCGAATTCGATAGCGGGTGAGCTTCGGTGATGTGGTTTTGTAGAATAGGAATCCGTCAGAATGCCGGATACACCATTCGATAACTTCGTCGAGCAGGGAGCATTCCGCCGACATTAATGCAGAAACTATATAGATTTTTTCATTCAATAATGGATGAGTGTAGTCGACGTACCCGTCTTTTGCGAGTTTGAACAGGGCGCCAATCTCCTTGAAGAGCGAACTGTCGATAGTTCCGTTTCTTAGGAATTGAATGTAGTTACTAGTCGATTCTCCGGCCTGTTTTTCGTGGGACATAATGCTCTCAAATATGCCGAAGTTCCGATTCTCCCTATTTCGCCAGAAATCTCGGTAGAGCCACGGAAGGTGCGACGCCCCAAGACCAAGATGCCGAAACAACTCGAGTCCAACAAATACTCGAAGCCAAACAGGCGGATGTGTACTGTCGTGTGTGCCTCCGGGAACATATCCAAGTTCAGCGATCGACGCGACGACAGCGGGGCCTCCTGACAAAAACCCTAAAATATCAACGAGTATTTCGGAGTCGATGATATTTAGCAGTTCTGTGTTGCCCAGTACGGTGAGATTTTCTAAAGAAATAGAACCTGCAAACTGTTTTGTAGCGACAAACTGCGCCTGAAGTGACTCTAGTAGCTCTCTGACAACATTGAAATGCTGCGGGGAGCCTGGGGTATATGAAGGGAATTTCTGCAGAACATTGGCTGTTAACGAAACGCATTTACGGCATACCTCTGACCATATTCTATGAAGATCGAGATTAGCATAGGAAGTATCATGGCTCAATACGTTGTATAGGAGTAGATGTGCTGCCTCGTGAGCCAACGGTGGGAGGCGTCTATGCACGTTGGCTTTAAACTCCGAAGGTAGGCACAACAGTTGGATTGGAGTGCTAATCCAGAAATCGGAAGGCTCTCTAGAAGAGGCAACGACACCTCGCCAGATTTGAACAGGCTGTCGATTTCCAGTCCCATTGTATTCGAAATCCCACTTGCCTGCATAATCGGACAGGAGTTCGTAAGCTGCTGCGTGTATCATGTCGGTGACGCCGCTGCGTTCGCCAAAGCGAATATGAGGCTCGGTCATTGTAACCGCTTGCAGCGCCTCTGTGCGCTCATTGAACTCAGCTCTGAGGTAATGTAGCCACGTGCGTTGGCATTGTATTAGAAGCTCATATTGATGGAGTACATCCCACAATAGGTTTCCGCACTCGGTCAGTTGTTTCGAGTCGGAGACCAGCGTACTAAGTTCCAGGTAGTCGTCAATAATCTCGCCTAGGGAAACCATTTCCTTAAGAAGTTCGTTTTCGATTTCATTCGTGAGCCTAAAGAAAATTAAGCCACCCCTCTTCAGTTGAGCCATCCAGCCCTTGCCTAGTTGTCGAGTTTGTCCCACCAACCACTCAAAATCGGTTTTGAGATTGTAGAATCTGCGAAGTAGCAGATTTGAAATTGGTGGCTCCGAAGATACGGACTTCCACTTGAGGGGGAACATAAGCCTGCAAGAAGCATAAAGTTCGCTATTTTGTCGATTTGCTACGAACAACGGCCTTGGTATTGACGGAGTATCACACCAGTTAGGGTATTTTGGGCGAGCACGTCGTTGCTCGGTTTGTTCGTTTTCGATGTCCCAAAATGGTATTGTAACGGTGCCGTGTACATTGTTGAGAACAGGGTCGTGCTTGATGTTCTGGTTTAAATGGTCAATAACGAACTTGCTTGTTGCGCTAATATCAGCGTTTTTTGCTATTGCAAATAGGTCCCAATAGTAACCACGATGGTATATTTCGAGTGCTTCGTCTGATTTCTTTTTTTGGTCATCATAAGCTGATTTGATCCGTTTTGCGAGTTCGCTATCGTCATCGCAAGATGATTTTATTAGAACTCCCGTTGTGATAGGTGTTGTGTCTTCATCTGATGTAGTCGCATTCCAGAGGCTTGATTTTCTTACTCCAAGTACAGTGCTGGTGTCAGAAATGAGCGGCGATTCTCTTAGGAGATTTAAGTAGTCGTCTAGTTGAGAAAAGTTCTCGAATTGCGCTTTGAGAAGAACAGGGAAGTGCGTAGAATATGAGAGGAACATTTCGATGTCGGATTTGGGCCACAATCGACGAACACTCTTTTGCTTTGGCTTATATTCTCCGTCCTTTCCAGACCCAACGATGAAATTGGTCATCTCGAGTAGGTGTTTGCCTCGACGCTTGCAGAGACGAATGTTAAAGGGCGGACTTGATTTGCAGAATTTGCTCCCTTTTTTTCGGCATGTTTTTGAAACCGTTTCGGGAAAGGTGATGAAAGTCCACGCCACGATAGGAAGAGCGTCTTTTTTGGTCTTTGGAAAAACTCTATGATATCTTTCGATATTGTTGTTTTTTATCCTGTTACACCAGTTGACTCTAGAGGTTGGAATGCTTAGAAAATCACCAAGTGCAACGCACTCTTCAGAAAACTCTGTCCGGAATAGATTTGACCAATACGCGTGCGGGAGAGGGACTAGGAACGCGATGTCGAACTTGCCAAATGTCAGAATTTGATTGGTATCTTCTAAGATCTCTGTTCCTTTGTTTGGACAATCGAGTTCTTTCCTGCAGCCATCACTCCATCCGAGCGGTTTTTCAGTGCTGATTTCTGAAGGTAAGTGTAGTTGGCAAAGCCCCGTGCGATGGTTCTTCTCGATACCAGAAAATTCGGAGAGAACTTTGCACCTGTTCTTCATCCAATCAGAGAAAACGGTATTGTGTAAATCAACCAGAGACTCTTCAACTTTGTCAGAAAACGATAAGCCTGAAAAATGGTCGATTCTCTCCTTGTACCGCTGGAAATCGGAGACGCTCTTCTTCGTGACATGAAAACCTGATCTGTCTAGTTCCGGGCCCTCTTTTTCAAGGAATTTAAACAGATGGTCGAGGCGTTTATTGATGTCCAACTGGGTCGATGAAGAATCAACTGAGGATAATATGAGCTCGTAGACACGGTAAGAGGTGTGTATTTCACTGTCTCTTCGGCGAACCATATATCTCTTTGCTTCTTGTCGCATTTTGTGCTTTCTAGAGAAATGGCGGTTGATTACTGTGGGTCATTGAAGACACCGTACATTTTGCCCGTTTTGCCCAAGACTCCTCTTTTTGTAAACTTCCCGCGAATTTCCCTGAGTCGGTCGGCAAGCTTTCTAACACGGTCATCCAACTCAGCAGAGCTAGCCTTCGTTTCTTGGCGTGCGTGTTTCTTCTTCGATGTCATGTATGCTCCTAGAAAAAAAGCGTACAGCTACCCCCCAGCCACCGGCGGCAAAATCACCACCTCATCCCCATCCCTCAACTTCGTCCTCTTCCCCCTCCCAAGCCCAACACTCGAACCATTCACATACACCTTGCAGTGCCCGATCCGCCCCTTGAACTCCTCTCCGTACCGGGCCTCCAAATCCTCCATCAGCTGACCAATACTCACCGAGCCGAACTCGGCCTCCTTGGCGCCCAGGGCCCTGCGCAGATGCGAGAAGAATTTGACGGTGACCATGTCTATCCCTCCGTCCCGATGGCGGTCTGGGTGTCGGCGCGCTCCTGATCCTCGTTGTCCTTGACGAGCTGGGTTCTTTCCCGGTACTGGTCGGGAGCCGCGCGAAGCCGTTCGGCCTCGTTCAGGGCGAAATCGAGTCCGAGCTTCTCGAGCAGGGACCTGTTCGGAATCCCCGCCGCGTCCCAGCCCCGCACCTTGTAGTAGACGGGCTTCATCTCATCGAGGGGGACCCTCGAACGGGGCTCATCGGCGCGCTCCGGAACGTCCGTCAACCTCGGCGGTAGGGCATCGGTCTCGCCGAGCAACCCCTCTCGCAGGTTGATCATCCGCTCCAGCGTGAAGCCCCTCTCCCCGGCCACCATCACGTCGCCGAGCCGGAACCTCTCCCCCGTCAACGCCTCCAGCGCCGCCGACTGCGGGATGTCCGGGTAGTGGATCGGCAGTACGCCCGGCCTGAGCTTGGACAGGTGGTTCACTGCGGCCCTCGACGCCACGAGGGCCTTCGAAGCGATCTTCGCCGACAGCCCGCTGGGGTTGTAGGCCCAGTCCGGCGTATCCGGAATCACCGCATACGTCGTGAAGATGCAGTTGCCCACGGCGGACACGACATCGAACATGTTCTGCTGGAACACGTTGTACGCAGGCTTCGCCTTCGGGGTCAGCGGGTCCATGTTCACGGGCCCCAGGGCCTCGAAGTACACCAGATAGCCACCATTGATGTGACAACCGCCGCGGTTGGAGACGGCGTACCCCAACCCGTGCCCCACGGCATTCCTTGGCTCGTAGGCCGCGAACTCCATCCCCTTGGCCGACATGGACAACCCGGGCTGCCCCACATCCTTGGCCAGCCTCGCCGATCCCTCGGCCAACCTGTCCCCGATCCCCCTCCTGAACGCGATGTCCTCGATCAGCTGCGGGACGGCCTCGTGATCGTCGAACGCCACTGGCAGGTCATCCAGCAGGCCGCGCTCCTTCAACTCCATCGCACACGCGATGGTCGAGCCGAGACTGATGGTGTCCAGGCCGTAGATGTCGGCCAGGTAGTTCCACTCGACGATCTTCGACAGATCCCGATTCTGCATCGACGGCCCGAACATCCCGATGGTCTCGAACTCGGGCCCCTTGATGTTCCGGCCCTTGTACTCGACGACGCGGCCGCATCGGATCGGACAGCTCCGGCACCCCCCGTTCTTGACCAGGATGGTCTCGGCCATGGTCTCGCCGGAGACGTCGTCGGCGTGCTCCCAGTGGCCTCGCTGGAAGTTGCGCGTGCACAGGGTGTGGGTGGCGTTGGTGATGTTGACGAGGCCGGCGGTGCCGTAGGAGGGGAGCTGCTTGCCGGTGATGGAGTGGTTCTGCAGCGCCTTGGTCCAGCGTTTGGAGACCTCCTTGAGGCGGTCGCGGTCGTGGATGGGGAGCTTCTTCTTGCCCTTGGCGGTGATGAGCTTGAGGTTCTTGGAGCCCATGACGGCGCCGACGCCGCAGCGGCCGAAGGCGCGGTCGCCCGACAGGATGGCGGCGAAGCGGACCAGGTTCTCGCCGGCAGGGCCGATGACGAGGTCACGGACGTCCTTGGCGAGGGTCTCCTGGACCTCCTCGGTGGTCTTGCCCCACAGCTCGGTGGCGTCGTGGAGGGTGACGTCGTCCTCGGTGATCTCGAGCCAGGTGGGCTTGTCGGCGCGGCCGCGCACGATGAGGCCGTCGTAGCCGGCCTTGCGCATCCAGATGCCGAAGTCGCCGCCGCAGTTGGACGAGGCGACGCCGCCGGTGAGGACGTTCTTGGTGGAGCAGTTGAAGCGGCTCGACGATGGCAACGGGGCGCCGTTGAAGGTGCCGGCGGTGAAGACCATGAGGTTGTCGGGGGACAACGGATCGATGCCGGGCTTCAGGTTGTCCCAGAGGATCTTGGCGGCGAGGATCTTGCCGCCTAGGAACTGGCGGCGATCGTCGTCGGAGATGTCGTAGGTGGAGACGCTTCCGGTGGTGAGGTCCACATCGAGGATGGGACCCATGAATCCGCCGCGGATGCTGGTCATTGGATTGGCTCGCTTTCTCCCCCGGGGGACCGTGGCCGGAGGATGCCACGGCACCGAACCGATGTCGATGCTCACTCAACGGCTCCGGATGGCTCCTCGGCGCAGGCGTCGAGAGCGCGCAGGAAGCTGGCCCAGGCGAGGGGGGAGGGGGGCGCCTGGGCCGCGGTGATCTGGATCTCGGGGGCGTGGACGCGCACGTCACCCAGCCCGTCCAGGGTCCAGAAGTGTGGGTCGTTCCGGGGGCCGGGGCCGACGTCCAGAGCCTCCTTGAGGCACGCGCCGGCCGTCTCCTCGGGGATCTCGTGCTGGGAGGGCGGGCTGAAGAGGATCTTCGTCACGGTGGCGCCGGGCTCGTACCAGTGCATGCGCACGTCGGCGATCCAGGGGTGGTCCACGGCGATGAGGACCTCGCGCGGAGGCTGGGACTGGTCGCTGCCGGTGATGTCCACGGCCGCGGGGACGGACGCCACGATCTCGTCGAGGACGCGATCCTCGGTGACGCCGAGGTCGATGGCCGCGAGGGTGGTCAGGGGAAAGCCGAGCCCGAGCCACTGCCGCCGGGTGATCTCGTCGACCTCGGGGTCCTGGTCGTGGATGGCCGCCTGGCAGATCCGCCACATCAGCTCCAGCTGGAACGGCCAGTCCCTGGTGCTGGACGGGCTCGCCGAGGCGCTGAGGAGCAAGGCGCCGTCGTCCAGCCGCAGCCAGGCGCGCCCCCACGAGAACTGGTGGCCGTCCTCGGTGTCGACGAGCCGGTGCGCCAGGACGCTGCGGAGGTGACCGGCGAGGCCGTCCTCGTCGGGATGTGGGGTCTCGCGGTGGAAGCTGAACGACTGGACGTGGTGGGGATACCCCTCGGCCCAGTGGAAGCACGTCATCTCGAACGCGCCGCCCACGGTCTCGATGCACAGCTCGGTCTCGGACCACGGCTCGGTGCCGGTCGCCTCGGCGAGCTGCTCGACGGAGCTGGCGAGGGAGAGCTGGGCCATGGCCTCGTCGGTGACCGCGGGGCCGTTGCCGTTGATGCTGCGGGCCCTCAGGACGTAGGACACCGCCGTGATCGCGACCACCACCGCGAACGCGACCGCGACGATCCACAGGAACTTGCGACTGCGGATGGGGCTTCGAGCCTCGGCCATTGGGAAAGTCTACCAATGCCGGGGCCCAAACGACGAACCCGGACCTGCGGCAGCGCCGCGGGTCCGGGAACGCGGAAGTCAGCGCGAGGCTACGCGGTGGCCTTGGCGATGCAGTCCACGGGGCAGACCGGGATGCACTGGGGCTCGCCCTCTTCCTCGCACTCGGTGCAGAGGTCGGCGTCGATCTCGAAGACGTCGTCGCCTTCTTCGATGGCTTCGCGGGGGCACTCGGGCTCGCACACGCCGCAGGCGGTGCACTCGTCGGGGTCGATGACCAGGGCCATGGTGTTTCTCCTTGCCTGTACCCCGGCGTCCCGGGGTGGGTGTTCGTATGGACCGCGTATTAGCGGGCGTTTGAAAAGACGTCAAGTGGGGGTGCGCAAAACCGCGGGTTTCTCGACGGCGGGATCAGCCGAGCTCGTGCTTGGGGGCCCTCGTCATCAGCTCGACCACCGCGCGCTTGGGGTCCTTGTCCTGGTAGAGGATGGCGTGGACCTGCTCGGCGATGGGCATCTCGACGCCGAGCTTCTGGGACAGCTCGTAGACCGACCGGGTGGTGCGGACGCCCTCGGCGACCTGGTGCATGTCGGCGAGGATCTGGTCCAGGGTGAGGCCCTGTCCGAGCTTGAGGCCCACCTGCCGGTTGCGGCTCAGATCGCCGGTGCAGGTGAGGACGAGGTCGCCCATGCCGGCCAGGCCCGCGAAGGTCAGCGGGTTGGCGCCCATGCGCACGCCCAGGCGGGAGATCTCGGCGAGGCCGCGGGTGAGCAACGCGGCGCGGGTGTTGAGGCCGAAGCCGAGGCCGTCGACGATGCCCGCGGCGATGGCCATGACGTTCTTGACCGCGCCGCCGACCTCGACGCCGATGACGTCGTTGGTGGAGTAGATGCGGAAGGTCTCGGTGCTCATGGCGCGCTGGACCCGCTCGGCCAGGGACAGGTCCTGGGCGGCCACCGAGACGGTGGTGGGGTGGCGCTTCATCAGCTCCTTGGCGAAGCTGGGCCCCGACAGGAACGCGAGGTTGCGGTGCAGCGGCAGCGGGAGCACCTCGCGCAGCACGTCGGCCATGGTCAGGCCGGTGGCCACCTCGATGCCCTTGCTCACGGTGAGCAGGACCGTGTGCTCGTCGAAGGACTGGGCCGCGTCACCCATCACGCCGCGCAAGAACGCGGTGGGCACGGCCACGACGACCAGGTCGCGGCCGGTCACGGCCTCGGCGAGGTCGGTGGTGGGGGTGACGTTGCCCGGCAGCCGGTGGCCGGGCATGAACAGGGTGTTCTCGCCGGTGTCGGCGATGGTCTGGCACAGGTCGGGCTCGCGGACCCACAGGGTCACGTCGGCGCCGGCGTCCACGAGGATCTGGCTCAGGGCGGTGCCGAACGCGCCAGCCCCGATCACGGCGGTGTTCTTCATCGGGTTCCCTCTCCTCAGGCTCCGCGCCGGCGGTCCCAGACCTGGGGGTTGACCAGGTTGCTGGGCTGGCGGCCGGCGAGCACGTCGATGACGGCCTGGGCGGTCATGCGAGCCATGGCGGCGCGGGCTTCCATCGTGGCCGAGCCCAGGTGGGGCAGCAGCACGGCGTTGGGGAGCTGCGCGAGGCCCTCGGCCATGGCGGGCTCGAACTCGTACACGTCCAACCCGGCGCCGGCGATGCGGCCGTCGCGCAGGGCGTCCACCAGGGCCGCCTCGTCCACGACCGGGCCGCGGGCGGTGTTGATCAGGATCGCGCCGGGCTTCATCTTGCCGATGGCGTCGCGGTCGATCTGGTGGCGGGTGGCCGGCATCAGCGGCATGTGCAGGCTGACCACGTCGGACACGGCGAGCAGCTCGTCCAGCTCCACCTTGCGCGCGCCGGTCTCGGCCTCGAAGCCGGGCTTGGGGCTGCGGTTGGTGTAGACCAGGTCCATGCCGAAGCCCCGGGCGATGCGCCCGAATGCGCGGGCGATCCGGCCCCCTCCGACCAGGCCGGCGGTCTTGCCGTGGAGCTCGACCCCGCGCAGCAGCAGGGGGCTCCAGCCGGTGAACTCGCCGGCGCGCATCATGCGGTCGCCCTCGAGCACGTGGCGGGCCACGGCCAGGAGCAGGGCGGCGGCCACCTCGGCGGTGGCGTGGGTGAGCACGTCGGGGGTGTTGGCCACGGCGATGCCGTGGTCGGTGGCCCAGTCCACGTCGATGTTGTCGAAGCCCACGGCGTAGTTGGCGACGACCTTCAACCCGTCTCCGGCCGCGGTCATCAGCTCGGCGTCCACGGAATCGGACAGCAGGGTGACCAGGGCGTCGCGGCCCTCGGCGGCGGCGAGCAGGTCGCGCCGGGCAGGGACCTCCTCGTCGGAGAGCAGGACCACCTCGCCCTTCGGGGGGGCGAATGCCTCCCGGAGCATGGAGAAGGCGGGCCGGGGGATGCGGCGCGTGACCAGGACGCTCATCCGTCCTCCAGCCGCCACAACAGGACCTGGTCGTCACCGTGGAGCACGAACTTGCGGATGCGGTCGCGCACCTCGTCGGTGAGGTCCACGAACTGGACGCCCATCCCGCCGGCGGCGTCGTCGCCGGCCGGCCGGATCCAGGCCACGCGCGTGCGGATCACCAGCTCCTCGCCCGTGGCCAGCGCGATACGTAGATCCAGCGGCTCGCCGACGGTCAGAGGGCTGGCGGTGGCGATGAACACGCCCCCTTCGCTGATGTTCTCGGTGTAGCCGGAGTACTCGTTGTGGTCGCTGTCCCAGTCCACCTGGGCCCTCAGCTCGGCGCGCCTGTATCGTCGTTTGTCACTCGGATCGCCCATGGCGAACCTCCCTGCGTATCGTTGTGGACGCCGATCATAGCCCACCGGCCGCTGCGGTCGCGTCCCGCCCATGTACAATTCCCCAACGCACGAGGACCTTCCCATGAACCCACCCTCCCTGCGCCGGGTCACCGCGACCACCGTGGCCGTCGGCTTCGTCACGGCCGGGGCGCAGGTGACGCTGCTGCGCGAGCTGCTCGTGGCGTGCGGCGGCAACGAGCTGGCGGCCGGGCTGGCGCTGACGTGCTGGATGACCTTCACGGCCCTGGGCAGCGCAGTCGCCGGGCGAGTGGTGCGGGGCGGCGGCCCCATGGATCGGAGCGTGGGGGTCCTGACGGGGGCGTGCCTGATCGCCCTGGCCCTGGCGCTGCCGACGACCCTGGGGGTGGTGCCGTGGGCGCGCGCCACGCTGGGTCCTCCGGGCGGCGAGGTGGTGGCGCTGCACCAGGCGCTGGGGATCTGCGCGGTGACCCTGGCCGTCCCCTGCGTCCTGTTCGGGGTGCTGTTCCCGCTGCTGTGCCGGATGACCGAGCACGCCGGCGTCGGCCGGTCCGGTGGGCGCGTGTTCGGGTGGGAGGCGCTGGGATTCGGCGTCGGCGGGCTGCTCTTCGGGCTGGTCCTGGTCGGCCGCGTCCCCGTGCCCCTGACCCTGGCGGGGATGTCCGTCGTGGCGCTGGCCGCGATACCCGGCATCGGGTCGGGGGAGCGGCGCTGGGTGTGGGGGCTCGTGGCCAGCGTGGCGTGCTGCGTCTGTGTCACGTCCGCTCTGCCCAGGGTGGGTGATCTGAACAGGGCGGATGACGAGCCGCGGCACGGGACCCCGTTCGTACAGGACACGGTGCACGCCCGCGTGGAGGTCGCGCATTCGGCTGGTCAGCACGACGTGTACCTCGACGGTCTGTGGGCGTTCTCGTACCCGGATACGGAGACCACCCAGTGGACCGCTCACCCGCCGTTGCTCCTCCACCCGCGACCCCGCCGGGTGCTGCTGGTCGGCGGGATCGTGTCCGGCGTCCTGCGCGAGGTGCTCACGCACCCCTCGGTGGAGCAGGTGGACGCGGTGGAGATCAATCCACAGCTGGTCTCCATCGCCCGCGCGCGCATCCCCGCCGCGGCGACGGACCCCCTGGACGACCCGAGGGTGACCCTCCACGTGACCGACGGCCGCGCATTCGTGCGCAACGCGGACGGCCCCTACGACCTGGTCCTGCTGGCGCTGCCCGATCCGCGCAACGCCCAGCTGAACCGCTTCTACACCCACGAGTTCTTCGGCCTGTGCGCGCGGCTCCTCGCCGACGGGGGGCTCCTGGCCACCGGGGTCACGGGCTCGGCGGACATGCTCGGCCCCACCCAGGCGCAGTACGTGGCCTCGGTGCGGTCCACGCTGGCGGCGCGGTTCGAGCACGTGGTCGCGCTGCCAGGGGGCCGCGTGACCTTCGTGGCCAGCGAGCACGAGGTGGCGTTCGATCCCGACGAGATGGCGGCACGAATGCAGGAGCGCAACCTGGAGCCCGCCCACGTGCGGCCGTTCGATCTGCCGTTCTCCCTCGGATCGTTCCGGCTGGATTATCTCCAGCAGGTCCTGGACGACGCCGATCGAGGGCAGGTGAACCGCGATCTCACCCCCCTGTGCTTCCACCAGGACACGGTGCTGTGGGCCTCTGTTCAGGCGCCTCGGCTGGTGTCGGTCCTGTCCCTGGTGGAGCGGGTGGGGCTGCGCTGGCTGCTGGCGTTGCTGCTGGCCGGCGGGGCGATCCACGCCCTGGCGGTGCGGGCCGGCCCGCGACGGCTGAGGGCCACGGCCGTGCCCGCGGCGGTGGCGGCCATGGGGGCCACGGGCATCGTCGCCGAGGTGGCCCTGATCCTCGGGTATCAGGTGGCGTTCGGTCACCTGTTCGCGCGCATCGGCGTCATCGTGGCCGCGTACATGCTCGGCCTCGCTGGCGGCGCGCTGCTGACGGTCCGCGGGGTGGTGACGCCGGGACACCGCGCGTTGATGGCGGTCCAGCTGATCGCGGTCGCCGGCTGCGCCGGGCTCGCCTGGGTGTCGTCGATCGCCGGTGTGGCCTCGCTCCCGGCCGCTGCCGAGCCTATCTTTGCCGTACTCACCGCCCTGGCGGGGCTGGTGGCCGGGGTGCACTTCCCGTGCGCCGTGGCCGTCCGCCGGGACGGTGGGGGCGGCGCCGTCGGTGGCCTCTACGCCTGGGATCTGGTGGGCGCGGCCGCCGGCTCGTTGGCGGCCAGCGCGGTGTTGTTGCCCGTGCTGGGGGTCTCCGCCGTGTTGTGGGCCCTGGCGGCCCTGAATGCGGGCGCGACCCTGGCGGTCGCGGCGATGACGCCGGTGCAGAAGACTCAAGACCAGACTTGACCCCTATGGGGAGGTGCGATGCGGACGATCCTGTGGATGATGGTGCTGGGAGTGGCGGTGGCGGCGTGCGAGGGGCCGCTGCGGGAGGAGTGCGGGCGGGGGCTCAGTGGGAGCTCGGTGGAGGACGTGGACCAGCGCCTGGAGTCGGCCCACGTGGAGGAGTACCGGATGGGGGAGGGAGAGGATGAGGTCTGGTACGCGACGTCGTTCTTCGAGGGCAGGTGGTGCAACCAGAACGATGGGGTGTGCGGGGGGGATCCGCCCATCTGCACGTGCGAGACGTACCACGATGCGGAGTCCGGGGACGATCTCGTGAGGGAGTGCCAGCTGTTCCTCAACGATGGGGACGCGCTGGACTACGTGACCTACCTCGAGGAGCTCGCGGCCGACGACGCCGGGGGCTGATCGTCGCGCGCGGTCGAACCCGCGCGTACGTGTTATCCTCCCCGGCGCGATGGCTGCCAACTTGCCGACATTGATCGCGGACCGCTTCCGGATCCAGAGCCTGGTGGGGCTGGGGACCGTGGGACGGGTGTACCGCGCGGTGCAGGAGCCGCTGGACCGGGCGGTGGCGCTGAAGGTGCTGAACCCGGAGCTGGCGGACGATCCGGGGGCGCGCAGGCGGTTCTTCCGGGAGGCGCGATCGGCGGCGCGGCTGAACCACGCCAACGTCATCCAGCTGTACGACTTCGGGGAGACGGACGAGGGCCAGCTGTTCATGGCCATGGAGTGGCTGACCGGCGGCTCGATGGCCCAGTGGCGCAAGAACCCGCCGCCGCGGCCGGTGCTCATCCGGGCATTCGAGGAGCTGCTGCAGGGGCTGGCGGCCGCCCACGGGCGCGGCGTGCTGCACCGGGCGCTGAAGCCGGACAACCTGTTGCTGCAGGGCAAGGCCGGCGATCCGGAGCGGCTGGTGATCACGGACTTCGGGATGGCGTCGGTGTTCGACGCGGCCAAGGGGACCACGTCGGGCGAGACGGTGGCCGGGACGCCGCGGTACATGGCGCCGGAGCAGGTGCGCCAGGACAGGCCTGCGACGCCGGAGACCGACATCTACGCGGTGGGCACGATCCTGTACGAGATGCTGACCGGGGCGCCGCCGTTCCGCGGTGACGCCGAGGAGGTGATGCAGCTGCAGGTGTCGGCGGACCCGCCGAACCTGGTCCCGCGCAGCGGCTACGTGGCGGGCGAGGCCCTGCGGCGGGTGGTGACGCGGGCGCTGAGCAAGGAGCCCGAGCAGCGGTTCAGGTCGGCCACGGACATGCGCGCCGCGCTGGTGGAGGCCACGACCGGGGCGGCGCTGGAGCGGGAGTCCATCGACGAGGGGCCCGCCCTGCTGGGACGCGACGGGGAGCTGCGGCGGCTGCGCAACACCGCCATCTCCACCCTGCGCGGCCCGTCCACGCAGGTCTGCCTGCTCGTGGGCGAGTCGGGCGTGGGCAAGTCCATGCTGGCCGTGGCCCTGGCCAGCGACGTGGTGCAGACCGGCCTGATGTCGCTGGTGCGCGCGCGCTGCGACGAGGAGCGGCTGGGGAACACGGGCTTTGCCGCGGCCATCGAGGACCTGCTGGGCATCCGGGGCATCGACCGGGAGGAGGCCCGCCGCCGGCTCCAGGCCCGCAAGGACCTGGCGACCCTGTTCGGCGGCGCCGATCTCGACGACGTGCTCGACGATCTGCGCCCCCGCCTGGCGGACTCGCTGATCCTGGAGCTCGACGCGGTCACCACCGGACCGGCGTCCCGATTCGCGCGCGTGCTGCGCGCCGCGGCCCGGACGCGGCCGCTGGCCATCGTGGTGGAGGACCTGCAGCGGGCGCCGCTGGAGGACGTGGAGGTGCTCCAGCACCTGGTGGCCCTGGACGTGGGCGACCCCCTGCCGGTGCTGGTGGTGGGGTGCCTCGACCGCTCGTCGTGGCCCAAGGACGACCCACGATGGCAGCTGGTGGAGCAGCTGGTCGCCGCCCACGCCGGCGTGACGACCCTGGACGTGGGCCCCCTGCCCGCCGAGGCCTGCCAGCAGATGCTGGGCGTGCGGCTGCGGGCGGGACAGAGCCTCTCCAGGGCCGTGGTCGAGCAGGTGGGATCGAACCCGCGCGTGGCGCTGGCCGTGGCCGAGATGACCATCGCCTCGGGGCACACCAGGGAGGTGGACGGCCACCACGAGCTGCTCGATCCCGAGGCCCTCGCGGGCCAGGTGCCCGACGACGTCCGGACCCTCATCCGCGGCAAGATCGACCGCACGCTGAACACCCTGCCCGACGGCGCGGCCGCGCTGCGCACGCTGGTCTCGGCGGCGGTGTACGGCGAGCAGTTCGACCCGAACCACGTGGCCGAGATGTGCGTGCGCGCGGAGCTGCTGGACGAGGTGGAGGCCGCCCTCCACTGCTTCGACCACCTGGTGGGCGCCGGCCTGATGGAGTACCGCGGCCGCGTGGACGAGGACCAGATGGCCTTCGCGTCGCCGTTGCTGCGCCACGAGGTGCTCAACCTGCTGCGCGCAGGGACCAAGCGAGCCCTGCACCGGGAGGCGGCGGAGCTGCTCAAGCAGCGGGGCAAGGGCAACCAGGTCCACGTGGTCAAGGCCATCGCCCGTCACCTGTTCGCTGCGGACCTGCTCGACGAGGGGCGCGTGCACCTCCAGCGGGCCGCCGAGCTGGCCGAGAAGGCGTGGATGCTCGACGAGGCCAACGCCCTGTTCGTGGAGCTGCTCGAACGCCTCGAGGGCGACCGTGGCGCGGACGCGGCTCGCGCCCACCTGGCGCTGGGCCGCATCCACGTGCGGCAGGGCAACGAGGAGGACGCGCGGGCGCTGCTGGTGGGGCTGCCCGAGTGGGCGAGCGACGCCATCGCCTCGGAGGCGGCCCTGTTGCTGGCCGACCTGGCGCTGACCGCGGGCAACACCAGCGAGGCCACGGCCTGGCTGCAGCTCTCCAAGGACAGGATGCCCGCCGAGGGCCCGTCGGCGGGGTGGTTCCGCGGCGAGTGGTACCTGCTGCAGGAGCGGCTGCTCCGGGCCCGCGGCGATCTCAAGTTCCGCATCGAGCACCTCAGGCAGGCCATCCTGCGCCTGCCCGACGGGGTCCACCGCTTCCGGTCCCGCGAGCGCCTGGCCATGGCCATGGCCCGCGGCGGGCGGATGGAGGAGGGCGAGGAGATGTTGCGCGACCTCGAGGAGGCCGCGCCCGCCGATCTGCCGCCGCGCCTCAAGGTCGAGCTGGTGCTGGATCGGGCCATCGTCGCGGACATCCGCGGCAACAGCGAGCAGGCGCGCGAGCTGTACCGCCGCGTGCTCACCCGCGCTCGCGAGGCGGGCGATCCCGAGCAGATCTCCCAGGGCCTGGTGGGGATCGCGGAGATCCACCGCGCCGACCACAAGCTGGACCGGGCCGAGAAGATGTACTCCGACGCCCTGGAGATCCAGCGGCGCATGGGCCACCAGCGGTTCATCGCCATCACCCTGGTCAACCTGTGCATGGTCGCGCTGGCCCGGAACGCCCTGGACGAGGCCGATCGCCACCTGGACGAGGTCCGCGAGCTGCGCGCGGACGTGGCCCACCCCGAGGTGGCGGTGGTCTACGCCTTCTCCCGCGCCCTGGTGGCGGGGCGCCGGGGTGACCTGGAGCTCGCGCGCTCCGAGATCTACCGCTTCCAGGCGGTCAACTCCCGGGTGAAGCTGCACGAGCCCGACATCGCGCGGGCCCTCGAGGAGCTGGGCCAGCTGTTCTGCGACGACGGCGACGACATGTTCGGCGAGGAGCTGATCCGCCACGCCATCGTCATGTGGCAGCAGCTGGGCCGCGAGGACCGCGCCATCGAGGTGCGCGCCCGCGTCTCCACCGACGAGGACGGCCGAATCTGATCCGGGGGCGACTCAGCCCCGTCTCTCTTCCCTGCGATCGAGATCCCGCTGCACCAGCTCCAGGCGCTGGCGGCTGGAGGTGTGCGGCGGCCCGTGGGCGGCGAAGAGGCCGTAGTCCCCGCGATCGATCACCTGCTGCAGGCTGCGGCGGTAGACCGTCATCTGGTCGCCGCTGGGATCGATGACCACCGGGCTCAGGCCGGAGACCAGGTCCCCCGCGATCAGGCTGTGGCTCGCGCCCTCGACCAGGCACACGTGGCCCCTGGCGTGCCCGGGGGTGTGGACCACCTCCAGCGAGAAGCCGCCCTCGAGGTGGATCACGTGCCCGTCGGGCAGCTCGTCGTCCACCTCGATGGCCGTGACCTCGGGGCGGTAGGGGGCGCGGCGGGCGTCGCGCAGGTCCTGGGCCGCCAGCGGGTGGGCGGCCAGCGGCACGCCGTAGCGCTCTCGCACGGCCTCGGCGCTGTCCACGTGGTCGAGGTGGTGGTGGGTCAGCACCACGGAGTGCAGGCGCCGCCCCTCGGCCAGGAGCCGGTCGAGCTGCTCCATGAGGATGTCCCGCGGCTCACCGGGCGCGGCGCCGGGGTCCACCAACACCAGCTCGGACTCCCCCACCAGGTACGCGTTGGTGAAGATGGCCGGCGGCAGCGGCCGCGACATGAGCGCGAGCAGCCGCAGCCCGTGGCGCATCCTCACGGGCTGGAACGCGTGGCCCCGGTCCACGCCCCGGCGGATCAACCGTTGCTGCAGGTCGTCCACGGGGGAGATCCCGGCGGCCAGCTCCTCGAGGGTCTCGGTCACCGGCGGCGCCAGCCACAGGTCCCAGCGCCGCCAGCGGTCCAGCACGGCGCCGGGGGTCGTCCAGGCCCCCTCCACGAGCTCCCCGTGCCACACCGACGGCTCACGGCGTCCCGTGTACAGGTGGACGAAGTAGTGCGTGTCGTAGCGCAGCGGCGAGTACAGCGGCGTGACCCAGCGACCCGCCGGCACCAGCGTCCCCGGGGCGGGCCGCGGGGGTAGACCGAGCCGGCTGCAGAGATCGGCGAAGCTCGTGTCCCCGCCGAGGAGCGCGCGGCGTTCTGAATCGAGGGTGTCGTCGTCGATCTCGTCGGCCCCGGGGAGCAGCAGCACCCCGGCCTCCTCGAACAGCTCGCGCACGGCCGCGACCTCGGCCACGGGCAGGGCCGTGCGGTCGTCCTCGCCCGCGATCGCGGCGTCGTCCCGATCCACGCGCCCCCCCGGGTAGCCGCCGAAGCCGCCGAGGAAGCGCAGCTTGGGGTTGCGCCGCACCACGAACACGCGCGCGGGATCGCCCGGCTGCAGCAGGATCACGGCGGCCGCTGCCCTGGGGGGGCGCGATGGATCGGGGAACACGGGAGGGTAGGGGGAGCGGGTCATGTTCGGGTGCGCCTCAGCGCTGCCAGCCGATGAAGTCGTCGGCCGCTGCCGGAGCCGTACCACGCCACCCAGCGGCCGTCCACCCGCTCGGCGCGGGGGCTGCGGCCCTGGCGATCGGTCAGCCGGGCCACGAGGTCGTCCCCGGCCGCGCCGTGGAAGTCGAAGGGCTCGTCGAGCAACAGAACCACCTCTGCCCCCTGGGCCCTGTCCAGCTCCAGCGGCGGATACGGACCGTCGCCGGCAGCGCCCACGACGGCGAATCCCGCGGCAGCGAGGGCGGCGTGACCGTAGCTTCCCGGACCGACGGTGATCCATGGGTCGCGCCAGATGGGGACGACGGCGCGCAGTGGAGGGACGGGATCGGCGGCGAGCTGCTCGACGGCGGCGAGGATGCCGTCGGCCAGCTCCCGCCCGCGGCGCTCGAGCCCGAGGGCGCGCCCGATGGTGTCCACCGCCTCGGCGGCGGTCGCGGGATCCGTGGGGTGGACCACCAGCACCTGGACTCCGGCCTCGATCAGCGCCTGGACGTCCTCGCGGCGGTTCTCCTCCCGGCTGGCCAGCACCAGGTCGGGCCGTAGCCGTCGCAGGGCCCGGAGATCGGGATCCTGCACTCCTCCGACGCTCTCGGGGCGCTCTCCGTCGGGCAGGGCCGGGCCGCACCAGTCGGTGACGCCGACCACGCGGCCGCCTGCGCCGAGGTCGAACAGGGTCTCGGTGAGGCTCGGGACGAGGGAGACCAGCCTGTGGGGAACCGTGCCGTCCATGGCAGGCCATTGTAACCGCAGCGGCGTGACCACCTGTGCTACCTTGGACCCTCAGGTGGAGGGCAGCAACGCATGGGCCGGGCCAAGGTCATCCTCAGCCATTGTGACGCGTACGATCCGGATCGTATCCGTCAGCTCGTGCGCGGTGGGCTGCAGGCCCTCGACCTGACGCCCCACGGCCGGACGATGGTCAAGCCGAACCTCGTGATCGCCCTGCGCCGGGTGTTCGAGAATGCCCACACGCGTCCGGAGGTGCTCGACGGGGTCCTGGGGGCGTTGCGGGACCGCGCCGGGGCGGGCCTGGAGGATCTGAGCGTGGGCGAGCGCGGGGGCATCACCATGCCCACGCGGATGATCTTCAAGGAGGCCGGTTACCCGGCGGTGGTGCGCAAGCATTCGGCGCGGCGCGTGTTCTTCGACGAGGTCACGCAGGTGCCGTTCGAGCTGAAGCACCCGGACCGTCTCCGCGACCTCATCTTCGTGCCCGAACCGCTGATGGAGACGGACTTCTTCGTCAACATGCCGAAGTTCAAGGCGCACCCCTGGACCACGGTGACGTTCGGGGCGAAGAACTACATCGGCATCCAGGACGACCGGCACCGGCTCATCGACCACGACCACCGCCTCGACGAGAAGGTGGCGGACCTCCAGGAGGTCATCCAGCCGCAGTTCCTGTGCGTGGACGCGGTCTCGGCCGGCCAGGACAGGATGCTCACGCCGGTGCCCTATCCCCTCAACCTCCTGATCATGGGCGACAACCAGGTGGCCGTGGACACGGTGTGCTGCCACATCATCGGCGTGGATCCGATGACCGTGGACCACATCCGCCTGTGCGGGGAGCGCGGGTACGGTCCGCTGGATCTCAAGGACATCGAGGTGTCCGGGGACGTGACCCTGGCCGAGGCCCAGCGCCGGGGACGCAAGTTCCGCGTGGGCCTGATCCGGGTGGAGGACTACTTCGACGACTCCCCCATCACGGCCCTGGCCGGCCCGCCCCCGTCCGACCACGCCGAGGGGGGCTGCGAGTACTGCTGGGGCGGCTGCCCCGGGGCGCTGGAGGAGGCCATCGAGATCATCCGGTCGTTCCAGCCGATGGTCTACGACAAGATGCGCCCGCTCACGATCGTGTTCGGCGCCTACGAAGGACCCATCGAGCCCAAGGAGGGCGAGAAGGTGGTCTTCATGGGCGACTGCTCCCGGTGGAAGGGCACCCTGCGCGGGGAGCGGGTCGATATCCCGTCGCTGTACGTGCAACGCGAACACAAGGACCCGCACCACGCCGTGACCACCGACATCTTCGTGAAGATGGCCAAGGTCTACTGGTCCATGTTCAAGCAGCGCAAGTCGCCGTGGTTGCGCATCCCCGGTTGCCCGGTGTCGGTCGCCGAGCAGGTGCTCGCCATCGCCAGCTACGGGCGCACCGCCAACCCCTACTTCGCCCCGCGCACGGTGATCCCGTTCGCCCTGGGCTGGACCGCGTGGCGCCTCAACCAGATGTGGCGGGCGATCACCGGCAAGAAGTACCAGGTGGCCGAGCTCCCCCCGCCGGCCGACCACCGCGAGCTGCCCCCCCCCGACGACTCCTGAACCACGGTATCCGCGCGGTTCTCCACGTCCTGCCGCGCGCCCACGCGTACACGGATTCAATTCCTCCGAGCGAGCCTTGGGTTGGGTGAGGGTTTCCCATAGAATTGCTCGTTGGAGCCAGAGGATTCCGGGGGGGAAGACGACGGAGACCACAGCATGAACCTCGCCCGCCTCGCGTTCGCCGCCGCCGTCCTGAGCAGCCTCCTGATCGGCCCCGCAGCCGCCGACCAGGGGGGGCCCGACGGCTACGGGTACATGTGGTACGACACCATCACCTACAACTACGAGACCGCGGGCACGCCCCTGAACCTCGCCGGTGACAGCTACTCGGTGATCTCCATCGGGTTCGACTTCGAGTTCTACGGCACCACGTACACGTCGGTCACGGTGTGCTCCGACGGCGCCGTGCACTTCGACGGGTCCCAGGCGGTGCCGAACACGAACCAGACGTTGCCGTACTCCACGTTCCGGATGATCGCCCCGTTCTGGGACGATCTCGCTCCCAACGGCGGCGGCGACGTGTACTACGTGCTCGCCGGCACGGCGCCGTATCGACGCCTGATCATCGAGTGGCGCGACATCCCCCACTACGGCCTGACCTATCCCTACTACACGTCCGGTGACGCCAGCTTCGAGCTCAAGCTGTTCGAGGAAGACAGCTCCATGGAGTTCCACTACCAGGACGTGAACTTCGGGGACGCCTCGTACAACTACGGCGCCTCGGCCACGGTGGGTATCCAGGACGGCCAGCAGGGCTACGCCCTGGAGCGTTCCTACAACACCGCGGTGATCAACGACGGTACGGCGATCCTGTACGAGCCCTGCCCCGACGCCGACGGCGACGGATTCCAGGCTGCCTACTGCGGCGGGATGGACTGCGACGACACCGAACCCGATGCGTACCCCGGCGGGACCGAGGTGGCCTGCGACTACATCGACAACGACTGCGACGGCGACCTCCACGACGAGGAGGTGGACGACGACCTCGACGGCTTCGACGAGTGTCACCTGGACTGCGACGACTCGGATCCCGACGTCAACCCGGGCGAGACCGAGGTGGCCTGCGACTACATCGACAACAACTGCGACGGCGACCTGCACCCGGAGGAGGACGACTTCGACGGGGACGGGTACGACGAGTGCACGGGCGACTGCAACGACTACAACATCGACATCCACCCGGCGGCGGCCGAGGTGGCCTGCGACCACGTGGACAACGACTGCGACGGCGTGTTCCACCCCGACGAGGTGGACGACGACGGGGACGGGTACGACGAGTGCGCCAACGACTGCGACGACACCGACGCCGCCGTCAACCCGAGCGCCACGGAGGTGGCCTGCGACTACATCGACAACAACTGCAACGGCGACCTGCACCCCGACGAGGAGGACCAGGACGGGGACGGGTACGACGAGTGCCAGAACGACTGCAACGAC
>CAYRNR010000135.1:0-23704 GCA_964425605.1 uncultured Rickettsiales bacterium
GGTCACCGACTTCCCGGAGATCGCCGAGATGGACCTCAACCCGGTGCGCGTGCTCTCCCAGGGCCAGGGTTGTTTCACCCTCGATGCGCGCATGGGCCTCGCCCGGGACTAGGAGCCGATCTTGGCCAGACGGTGCCTCAGGGCGCCGTACCCGATCCCGAGGAGCCGGGCGGCCTCGGCCACGTTGCCGTCGGACCGTTCCATGGCGCGCCGGATCGTCGCGACCTCCACCTCGGCCAGGGTCATGCCGTCGAGGTGGAGCGCGTCCTCGCCGCTCGGCGCCGGAGCGGCACCTGTCACCCCACCGATCGCGTCACCCAGCGACAACAGCTCCGTGCCGACCACGGCCCCGGAGGCGAGCAGGGCCACGCGCTCCATGAGGTTGCGGATCTCGCGGACGTTCCCGGGCCAGTCGTACCGCGCGAGCGCTCCGCGGGCCTCGGCGGACAGCGTGGGCGTCTTGCGCCCCAGCTCCCGCGAGAACCGGTCCAGGAAGTGCTCGGCGAGCAGGGTCACGTCGTCGCCCCGCTCCCGCAGCGCGGGCACCGGCACGACCATGACGCTGAGGCGGTGATAGAGGTCGCTGCGGAAGCGCTCCTCGCGCACCAGTCGAGGCATGTCCTGGTGGGTGGCGGCCACGAACCGGACGTCCACGTGGCGGAGCTCGTTGGAGCCGACCCTGCGGATCTCCCCCGTCTCCAGGGTCCGCAGCAGCTTGACCTGCAGCGCGGGATCCATGTCGCCGATCTCGTCGAGGAACACCGTTCCGCCGTCCGCGTACTCGATGCGCCCCACCCGCCCGCCGGGGTCCGCCCCGGTGAAGGCGCCGTGCTCGTAGCCGAACATCTCGGACTCCAGCAGCGAGGGCATCACCGCGCCGCTGTTGATGGGCACGAAGGGGGCCGAGCGGCGAGAGCTGAGCTGGTGGAGCAGTTGCGAGACGATCTCCTTGCCCGTCCCCGTCTCTCCCTGGACGAGCACCGCCTTGACCTCGCTGACCGCGATGCGTCGCACCAGATCGAGCATCTGCTTCATGGGATCGCAGCGTCCGATGAGGACCACCTCGCCCACCAGCGGGCCCAGATCGTCCTGAAGCAACAGGCCGCCCACGTCCCCGCCACGGGTGTAGCGCTGGATCAGCGACTGCAGCATCTCCACGCTCACCGGCTTCTGCAGGAACTCGGTGGCGCCGGCCTGCATGGCCTCCACGGCCAGCGGCACGTCGCCGTAAGCGGTCAACATCACCACGGGCA
Source organism: uncultured Rickettsiales bacterium (assembly GCA_964425605.1). Lineage (GTDB taxonomy): Bacteria > Myxococcota_A > UBA796 > UBA9615 > CAYRNR01 > CAYRNR01. Next base: position 1,254 of record CAYRNR010000135.1, read on the forward strand.
TGGTGTGCCCGGCGCTGCGGAGCTTCTCGAGGACCTCGAGCCCGTTGGTGTCCGCCAGCCGGAAGTCGAGGAGGACCAGATCCGGAGCGTCCTGTCCCGCGACGGTCCCCTCCACCGCGCCGAGGAAGCCGGAGCCGGTGTCGTGCACGACGACCTCGCGGTCCTCGGAGGACAGGGCGCGGACCAGGGTCCGCCCCAGCAGGTCGTCGTCCTCCACCACGGCGATACGGTGTTCCATCCAGCGCTCCTGATCTGTTGATTTCAACAGTTCTATCGTTCTCAGCTGCTGAAATCAGCAACCAACGCGCCGGCGCCCCCGATCGCCAATCGTTAACCCTTTGATATCACTGGCTTTCATTTTTTTCGAATCCTGGCCCCCAACTTGCTCTATCTCCAGCTCGCCAGGAAGGAGTGACCCGGACCAATTACCCGGTCCAAGGAAGGACCAGGTCAGGCAAGATGCCCTAGCGGGTCGCATCATCCAGGGGGCGACGACCAGGACGGACGTCGCCCCCACTCACGTTCTGGGGCCAGCTCTGCGCCCGAAGTCCGTCTCCAGCGCATACTCGATGAGCCGGGTGAAGTACTCGCCCACCCGTGGGGGCACCAGCCCTACCGGGGCGAGGGCCGCGTCCGCCTCGGTGGTGTCGAACGTGGGGTTGGCGGTGAAGTAGGGGAGGTAGATGTGCCCCCCCCGCTTGATGGCCCTGCCCTTGCGTGTGAACAGCAGGGGATCGAGGACGGGCTGGACCCAGCGCAGGAACGTGTCCGGCTCGATGAATCGCACGGGCGGTCCGCCCACCGCGCGCCGGGTCATCTCCGCCAGCTCCGCGACGCAGGAGTGACGTCCAGGACCCGCGGCCAGGTGGAAGGTCCGGCCCGACGAGCCGGGGGCGTCGAGCAGGTGGGCGATGGCCCCGGCCACGAAGTCCACCGGGACCACGTCCACCGGGGTCTCGGGGCGCGCGACCAGGGTCCTCCACCACCCCCTCGAGTAGAGCTTCATCGGCCAGTAGATCATGTGGAAGCTCGACGTGACCCCGGTGTCCGAGTGGCCCACGACGATGGACGGGCGGTAGACGGTGACGGAGATGTCGCCGCTGTTCTCCCTCAGGAACAGCTCGGCCTCGTGCTTGCTGCGCTCGTAGGTGTTCTTGAACCCCGCGTCGTGGGCGAGCTCCTCCTCCAGCACGCGATCCGTCCGGCCGCCAGCCACATAGCACGTGGAGATGTGGTCCAGCCGGGACACGCCCGCGTCCCGGGCGAACTCGAGCACCCGCCGGGTCACCTGGACGTTGGCGTCCCTGGCGGCCTCGAGATCCTGGTCGAAGCGGACGTTGGCGGCCCCGTGCAGGACCCGATCGACGCGGCCACACAGCGCCCGGTACTCCCCTTCGGCGAGATCGAAGCGCGGACGATCCAGCCGCCCCTCGAGGACGCGTAGCCGCTCGTTCGGCTGGGGTAGCCCGGACAGGACGCGCGACACGCGCTGCTGCGCCGTCTCCCCCCGCCGTGGCCGCACCAGGAGGTCCACCTCGACGTCCGACCGGTCCTCGAGGAGGGCCCGCACGATGTGCCGGCCCAGGAACCCCGTCGCACCCGTCAAGAGCAGCCGCATGGCCGCGGAGCGTAGCGCACGCGGACGCGCGCGCTAGCCGATTTTCTGGCCGATCTCGCTTTTTTCTTTGGATGTTGCCGATGATGTGTCATGGTGAAAAAAGAGCGGGGAATATTTTTTGAATTATCTGGACGATCAAGGAGCCCCAACGATGCAACGCAGCCAGGCCACACTCTTCGCCATCATCTTCATCGCCGCAGCTTTCGTTTCCGGCTGCACCCTCGAGGACCCCGTCGGTACCGTCGCAGAGGGCAGGATCATCGCCCTGTTCCCCGATGAAGGGGCTGCTGCCGTACCGCTGGACGTGGTCCCCATGGTGGAGGTCGCCGACGCTTCGACCCCCATGGACGTGACCCTCGAGGACGACGCGGGCAACACCGTCGAGCTGAACTGCACCTCCGCCTCCATCGACGAGCTGCTCCAGTGCCACCTCTCCGAGCCGCTGGAGCGGGATCGCTACTACACCCTCACCGCCCAGGTCGAGGGAGCACCCGCGACCGCCGTGGTCTCCAACTTCTCCACGGGTTTCCCCAGGGGCTTGGGCTACGAGGTGGCCGGTGAGCTGGAGGTCCTGCAGTTCGGCGGCATGGACCTGGCCACGTCGGTGTTCAACTCGCTGATCTCCGGTGACGCCCCGCTGCTGCTGGTGAGCGAGAACGTGTACGGCGGCGGCGACCTGCCCTCGGTGGGCAGCAACTGGGTCTGGGGCCCAGGCGCCTACATCGAGTCCGAGGACACCTACGCCATCAACCGCAACGTGGGCTTCCCCATGGCCACGCTGACGCTGGTGGACGAGGAGGGCACGGTGTTCGGCTCCTCCTCCCACTCCTTCCTGCCGGTGTGGATCAACGACCACTGGATGCCCGTGCGGGTGGACGACCTGGTGATGCGCGGCGCGCTGAGCCCCTTCACCCCCGGGATGCCGGTCTCCGAGCTGACCGTCGAGGCGAACCTGCCTGCGGCCACCCTGGAGCGCATCGCAGCAGAGCTCGACGAGACCAACGCCGACCTGCTCCACTCCCTGGTGGAGATGGACACGGACACGGACCTCGACGGCGAGCCCGACGCCGCCCACCTCGTGCTGAGCACCAGCGCCATGCCCGCCGCCATCTACACCCCCTGAACCTCCCCGGCCGATCGGGCGAAAAGCGGCCCGGTTGTCGAAGTTTTTCACCGTTTCCGGACACAAAGGTTAAGTAGGGGTAGGGGCACCCTTCGTCTCCCACCTCAGGTGGGCGAACGGAGACGTGTAGATGTCGATGCTGTCCGATGTCCCGATGCAGTCGGGTCGAGTACCCAGTGAATCGATAGCCAAGGCCATCGACGAGATCCTCACGCTGGACGACGACGGAACTCCGTCCAACGTGTACCGACTCCTGGCGCTACGACTTGGAATCCACTCCACCACCTTGCTCCGCTATCACCAGGGGCGACTGCATTCAGCGCCCCCGGTGGTGCTCCGCGAGGCCAAGCGGCTCCTGTCCGAGGTCCGAAAGCGGGGCTCCCTGCCACCTGTGGAGCGCGGCATGGCCGCTCGCCAGCGGCTGCGACCGCGCCCGTCCCGGATCCCCTCGTGGAAGCTCGCCCAGCAGCTCGACGTGCTCATCGAGATGCTCGAACTCACCGAGCCATCGGCCCTGCACCGGCTGCTCGCGCTCCAGACCGGGATCCACGCGACCACGGTCCTGCGCTTCCACCGAGGGGTGCTGGTGTCTGCACCCCAGCCGCTCCTGGACGCCGCCATCGCGCTGGAGAAACGTGTCCGGGCCGGGGAGGCCATCCGCTTCCCCCACGGCTCCGACGGTGAGTTCGCGGTGACGCGGCGTTCGTTCGCCGCCATGGTGGATCAGCTGGTGGAGACGCGGCTGTTCGTCGGCCGCAATCCCCTGCTCCACCGGATCGAGGACGAGCTGGACATCCAGCGCGGCAAGCTCACACGGCTGTACCGCTGCCGCACCTTCCGATGGGTGCCCCATCCGGTCCAGGCCATGCTCGAGGCGCTCTACCAGCGCTGCCAGTACGATCCCAGCCACGCCTACGACGTGGGGGATCGCTTCCACCACCACGTCTTCGGCGCCGGTCAGGTGGAGGAGAAGCTGCCGCTGGAGAAGATGAGCGTGCGCTTCGACGACGGATCGACGCGCATCCTGCGAGAATGCCTCCAGGAGGACCGCTACTGGAGGCAGCCGGCCCACTGCCCGTCGCCCGGCGAGTCGTACTCCATGGGAAGCGTTGCGCGGTAGGTCGCTTCCCGTGCGCGCGCGTTCGATCTATCCTCCCCCCATGCGTACTCTGACTCTACTGGTCCTGGTCGTCGCGATCTCGTTCTCGCTGCCCCTGGCTGCCGAGGAGATCGCCTCCTCCGATACCTGCTGCCACGCCCGCGCCCAGGGGCTGCCCGTGGGAGGCCTCGCTGCGGCGGTCGGCACCGCCGGCGACAAGCCCCTCCAGGTGGTCCCCGGCGACGACACGGTGCTCGAGTTCGACCTCCCCGGGGTCTGCCTCGAGGACCTGATCAACCCGCTGCTGAGGGCGGGCAAGATCCGCGCGCTGGACTGCGGAGACAGCTTCGGCCTGTTCGGTACGGAGCTCTCGGCCGCACAGATGTCCTGCGACAAGGTGGCGTCGCCCGTCGAGGCGACCCCGCCGGGTGACCTCGAGGGCTGGAAGGTCTCTGCGATCTTCACCCAGCGCCGCGGAGAGCGGTTGGCCATGCTGTCGGGGCCCGAGGGTCAGTCGCAGCTGGCCGGCGCGGGCATGGCCCTGTCCAGCGGCGGCGCCAAGGTGGAGGGGATCGGGTCCATGGGCATCCTGGTCTCCCGCAGCGGCATCGACACCCTCGACGGCTCGGCCGACGCCGTGGACGCCGCGCGCCTCGGCGACGCGGCCGCCCCCACCTGCGTGCTGCTCGAGGAGGAGCCCGCCAGCGAGGAGGCCCCGGTCGTCGAGGAGGTGCCGGCGGCCGAGGAGGCAGCCGGCGACGAGGTGGCGCCCGCGGACGAGGAAAACGAGGAGGCTGGCGACGCCGAGGAGCCGGTCTACGTGTGCGAGGTGCTGCAGCCCGACTTCGTCCAGCGGCCGCTGCCCGTGGCCATCTGCGACGACCCGACCTTCCGTGGGACCGACGCCAGCGCGGTGCTGGAGTTCGGCGCGGACGGGTGGCTACGCCGCCTGGTGTCCGTGGACTGTCCCGAGGGGAGCTACGAGGCCCTCGTCACGGCCATCCGCGACTGGCGCGTCGTCCCCGTGGAGGTGACCGAGGGCACCAAGGGGCGGGTGCGCTTCACTGTGGAGTTCAAGCTCGAGATCCCCTGCCGCTGATCCCCTCCGAGGTCATCCCCAGACGATCTTGCGACAGTCCAGGTGGTGGGCCAGGTGCGGGTGCGCGGGGAGCACCCGCACGGAGAAGCCCCGACGCCCGCTGACGTGGCAAGGTAGCGTCGCGCTGTACCCGGCGACGCCGTCCTGGACCGCATCCACCAGGTCCGCCGACATCCGCTCGGCGCGCACCAGCTCGCCGCGCATGTCCAGGGAGCCGTGGTAGATCTCCACGGAGACCTGATCGGTGGGCAGGGGGCCCACGTGGACTCGGCAGGACACGTTCAGCGCCTGTCCCACCTGACGCTCGTCCACCGCGTCCGACGCCACGTGGACGATGCGCACGTCGCTCCAGGCCTGCTCCACGTCGCGGCGCCACTGGACGAGCTCCCGCGCCCGCTGCTGGTCGTTCTCGAACAGGTCGTTCGCCCGCTCCGCCGACGGGAGGTAGGCCTCGACCGCGTACTGACGGACCATGCGGGCGGTGTTGAAGCGGCGACAGGTCATCTGCATCGACGCCTTCATCATGTCGATCCAGCCCCGCGGCACGCCGTCGGAGCCCCGGCGGTAGAACAGCGGCACCACCTGCTTCTCGAGCAGGTCGTACAGGGCGCTCGCCTCGACGCGGTCGCCGTACTCGTCGTCGTCGTACTCCTCACCGCTGCCGATGCTCCAGCCCACACCGGGATCGAAGGCCTCGGCCCACCAGCCGTCGAGGGTCGAGACGTTCAAGGCGCCGTTCATGGCTGCCTTCATGCCGCTGGTGCCGCTGGCCTCCTTGGGGCGCCGGGGCGTGTTGAGCCACACGTCGACACCCTGGACGAGGTACCGGGCCACGGCCATGTCGTAGTCCTCGAGGAAGAGGATGCGGTGGCGGTACTTCTCGCTGCGGGCCAGGTGGACGATGTCCTTGATCAGCTTCTTGCCCGGGTTGTCGGCGGGGTGCGCCTTGCCCGCGAAGATGATCTGGACCGGCCGATCGGCGTTGGCCAGGAGGCGGTGGAGGCGTTCCAGATCCGCCAGCAGCAACGTGGATCGCTTGTAGGTGGCAAACCGCCGTGCGAACCCGATGGTCAGCGCCTCGGGATCGAGGACCTCGAACGCCGTGGCCAGCTCCTTGGTGGTTCCGCCACGCCGCGACACCTGCTTGCGCATACGGCGACGCGCGAAGGCCACGAGGCGCTCGCGCCGGCGCACGTGGGTCCGCCACAGCTCGGTGGCCGGGATCTGCTCCACGTGGCTCCAGACCTTCTCCTCCTCGGGCATCTCCCGCCAGCGGGGGCCGAGGTAGCGATCGAACAGCGTCTTCATCTCCGCGGAGAGCCACGTCGGCGCGTGGACCCCGTTGGTGATGGGCTCGATGGGGACCTCTTCACACGGTGCGTCGGGCCACAGGTAGCACCACATGCGCTGGGAGACCCGCGAATGCAGCTCGCTGACGCCGTTGTGATAGGCGGAGAGGCGCAGCGCGAGCACGGCCATGGAGAAGGGGCCACCGGGGCGCCCCTCCTGGCTACGACCCAGATCCAGCAGCTGCTGGTCGTTCAGGCCCAGCGCCGGCAGCATGTGTCCCAGGTAGCGCAGCACCAGGTCCTCGCCGAAGCGATCGATCCCCGCGGGGACGGGTGTGTGCGTGGTGAACACGTTGCCCGCGGCCACCACCTCGCGGGCGGTGTCGAAGTCGATTCCCTCGCGAGCCATCAGATCCCGGATTCGCTCCACGGCGAGGAACGCCGAGTGGCCCTCGTTCATGTGGAAGACGTTGGGGTCGTAGCCCAGGGCCTGCAGGGCGCGGACCCCGCCCACGCCGAGGATGATCTCCTGCTGGATGCGCAGCTCCGAGTCCCCTGCGTACAGCCGGTTGGTGATTCCGCGATCCACCGGGCGGGTGTTCAGGTCCGTGTTGGTGTCCAGCAGGAACAGGGGCACGCGCCCCACCTGAATGCGCCAGATGCGAGCGTGGATCTCGCCGTTGGGGAAGGGCACGGCCACGGTCAGGGGCTCGCCGTCGCGGCGCTCCAGCTGCACCGGCATGTTGGTCAGGTCGTTCTCCGGGTACAGCTCCTGCTGCCAGCCGTCGGGGTTGAGGTACTGGCGGAAGTAACCCTCCTGGTACATCAGACCCACGGCGACCAGTGGGATCCCCAGATCATTGGCGGACTTCAGGTGGTCTCCCGAGAGCACACCGAGGCCACCGGAGTAGATGGGCAGGCTCTCGGCCAGTCCGTACTCCATGGAGAAGTACGCGATGGTGGCGTCCCCACGCTGGCCGCGGTCGAACCACGAGTGACGGTTCATGGCCGCGTCGAAGTCCTCGCAGACCTCGGCGAGGTGGCCCACGAAGGCCTCGTCCCGGGCCGCGGCGTCGAGACGCTGTTGGCCGATCTGGCCCAGCAGGCGGACGGGATTGCGGTGCGAGTCGTCCCACAGGCCGCGCTCCAGTCGCGCGAACAGCTCGGCGGTGTCCACATCCCAGGCCCAGCGGATGTTGTAGGCCAGCTCCCGCAGTCGTTCGAGGGAGGCGGGGAGATAGGGGACGACCTCGTAGGAATGGAGTGCGCGCATGGTGCCTCTCCGGTGCGATGAGTCGTTCGATATCAGGTAAGGCTACGCGCCGGAGGAACCGGCCGTGGCCAAAGGGGGTGGTCGGACAGCCCTCCGCGCCTTCCACTCGCGCAGCAGCGCGTTCACGCGCACGGCGGTCTGGGCGACGGATCAGCTAGTTGCAGTCTCGGCCGAAAACACCACTTCCCCGGTCTCCGGGAGGTCTCTCCCGGAGCGGGGAAGTGTACAGGTGCGTCGGTGCGCTACTCGTCCTTCGCGCCGAAGATCCCGAAGATCCCGCTCAGGAATCCCAGGCCGCACTCGTTCTCGCGGACGGGCTCACCGTTGGCCAACTTCTGGCCAATCTGGTAGGCGTCCACGGCGAACAGCAGCGAAGGAATCCAGCCGAGGCCGAGAATCCAGAACACGACGGTGATGATGATGGCCCAGAGGCCCTTCTTGGACTGACCCAGGTAGTAGTACCCGACTCCGCCAAGAACGCACCAGTTCAGCAACGCGGCCACGATGGCATTCTTCTCGCCAGGTTCGATTTGCGCCACAGTCAGATCCTCCCAAAAACTGGTTTTCCAAGGTTTCTATTACAGACGGATCCCTTTGTCCATATGTCCGTCGAATTCGTTCCTACCAGGGCACCCAGTCACCGACCATCGTGCCCAGTGCTCGAACCGTACCAAAGGTCCCTATGAACAACAGGGTGGCCCATCCTACGACATTCGTCGTCCGCTTCCAAGCCGATGGCATGGTCACGTTCACGAAGTCGCGCAGAAGAGCCTCGATCCACCCCATCACGAGCAGGGGGAACACGGCGAAGACCGCGGGATGGAAGTACAGCGCGTCGGCCACGCGGCCGTGGGCCAGGTGCACCATCGCGCGCGTGATTCCACACAGGGGACAGGGGATGGCGGTCAGCCAGTACCCGAAACAGGTGGGCACGGGGCTCTCCCAGCCGGGCCGCAGGACGAAGGAGCCGACCAGGGCGACGCCGATCACCACCGACGTCAGGCTCAGGCGGCGCCGGGAGCCCAGGGGGATGACCACGTCGCGAAAGAGCCAGCGGGAGAGGGTGCTGCCCTCTCCGAGGCGGCGGGGCGTGGGCTGGCGGGTGGGCTGGGGGTCGGTCACGCGGGGGATGGTAGCACGCGCGAGCGCCGCGCCTACTGCGGAGCGAGGGGGCCAGAGTAGCTCTGGAGCTCGCGCAGGATGTACTGCCCGCCCTCGGCGGGGCGCTGCTCGTCCCACCTCACGAGGCCGAGGCCCTCGACCCAGTAGGCGTCGAGGGTTCCCTCGTGGGGCCCCAGGGGATCTTCGCTCTCGTACTCGGCGCGGACGTGGACCGCGTCGAAGGTGCCCGCGGGCACGGTGACGCTCACGACGCCGGCCACCTCCCACTGCCAGGTGGCCTGGTAGCTGCCGGCGGTGCCGTTGATGTCCACGTCCTGGGTGTAGGAGCTGGTCCAGGTCGCGCCCACGTTCAGGTCGGGGTCCGCGGGGAGGTACACGACGGGGCTCGAGTTGACGGTGGTCACGGCGAGCTTGCCGCCCGTGTCGTTGGCCGCGGAGCCGTGGTCGTGGTTCCCGTCCACGGCGCAGTCGTCGTACCCGGCCCACTCCACCTGGAACTGGCTGCCAGCGAACTCGCCGAGGCGCTGGAACACGGTGGCGCCCTCGAACGTCGTCACGCCGCCCGTCTGGACGGTCTCGGTACCGCTGTCGCCCTGGGGCTGCCCCTGGACGATGAACTGGTAGCTGCTCTGATAGATCCACTGGGCGCCGGTGAGATCGATGGGATCCCAGGGGTGGCACGAGGGGAACGCGGGCTCCGTCGTGTCGTCGTCGTCCCCCGCGGTGGTGTCGTCGTCGTCGCCGGGGGTGGCGTCGTCGTCGTCCCCTGCGGTGGTGTCGTCGTCGTCCCCTGCGGTGGTGTCGTCGTCGTCACCGGGGGTGGCGTCGTCGTCGTCCCCCGGGGTGGCGTCGTCGTCGTCCCCTGCGGTGGTGTCGTCATCGTCACCGGGCGTGGCGTCGTCGTCGTCGCCGAAGGTGGTGTCGTCGTCGCCGGGGGTGGCGTCATCGTCGTCGCCGGGCGTGGCGTCGTCGTCGTCGCCGGGGGTGGCGTCGTCGTCGTCCGCGGTGGCGTCGTCATCGGCGAGACCAGTGTCACCGTCGAGGACGTCCCTGAACTCCGGGCACCCCGCGATCCAGAGGACGAGGGACAGCGACGAGAGCAAGACGATGGAGCGGGTCATGGTGTTCCCCAGGTCGTGAAGAGTGGTTGCAGGGACATTGTAGGCCGGCGAGGGAGAGGGACGGAAGGAAGGACTCAGTCGAGGGGAATCTCGCGAATCCAGTCGTAGGGATCCTCGCGATCCCCCTCCTGGATCTCCTTGAGGGCCGCGTACAGGCGGGTGCACCAGGGCCCGGGTTCGCCGGAGGGGCAGTACATGGCCTCGCGCTCCCGGTAGACGATCCGACGCACGGGGGTGATCACCGCGGCCGTGCCGCAGCAGCCCGCCTCGACGAATCCGAAGATCTCCTCCACGTCCACGGCCCGGCGCTCCACGCTCAGCCCCCGGTCGGAGGCGAGGGTTCGCAGGCTCATGTTGGTGATGCTGGGGAGGATGGACTCCGAATCGGGGGTGATGTAGCGGCCGTCGCCGGTGATGCCGAAGAAGTTGGCTGGCCCCGACTCGTCGATGTAGCGCTTCTCGGATGCGTCCAGGTAGAGCACCTCGGTGAAGCCGGCCTTCTTCGCCCTCATGCTGGCGCGCATGCCCGCGGCGTAGTTGCCGCCGACCTTGACGTCGCCCACGCCCAGGGGCGCCGCGCGATCCACCTCCTCCTCCACGATCAGGTCCACCGGCTTGAAGCCCGTCTTGAAGTAGGGCCCCACCGGCATCACGAAGACCATGAAGACGTACTCTTCTGCGGGCTTGACCCCCACCTGGGGCCCCGTGCCGATGAGCAGGGGGCGCACGTAGAGCGAGGCGCCCGTGCCGTGGGGAGGCACGTACTTGAGGTTGAGCTGGACGCATCGGTAGACCGCGTCGATGAAGATGTCCTCGGGGATCGGCTCCATGAGGATCTTCTCGGCGGACCGCCGCATCCGCGCGGCGTTCTCCTCGACCCGGAAGACCTGGGGCTTGCCTTCGGGGTTGGTGAACACCTTGAGCCCCTCGAACGCCTCCTGGCCGTAGTGGAGACAGGTGGCCGCGACCGACATGCTGATGTCGAAGGAGTCGGAGACCACCGGCCCGTGCCACTGCCCGTCGCGCCACGTGTAGCGGACGTTGTAGTCGGTCTTCATGTATCCGAAGCTAAGGTTCGGCCAGTCCAGATCTGCAGACCCGATCATCGTTCACCTCCCTGTTCGCGGCCCTGGATGATAGCCCAATCCGGTCCGGGGGTCACCCGCGTGCGCGAGGTGGCGCGCTCAGCTGCGGCGTCGTGCGAGGACCAGCGCGAGGAGGGATCCGAACAGGGCGAGCCCCGGCGCCGAGCCCCGGCGGCCCGTCGTGCACTGGCAGCCACCGCCAGCAGAGTCGTCGAAGGCCGCGGCGTCCTCGTCCACCAGACCATCGCAGTCCTGATCGACGCCGTCGGCGAGATCGAGCCGGCCGGGGTGAACGTCCACGCGCTCGTCGTCGCAGTCGGAGCCGCCGACGACCTCCGCGACGTAGCCGTCGCCGTCCTGGTCCACGAGATCCGCGCCATCGCAGTCCTGGTCCACGCCGTCGTAGGGGATCTCTGCCGCGCCGGGGTGGACCGCGGAGTCGGCGTCGTCGCAGTCGCCGATGGGGGTGCCGTCCGGGCACGGGACGTCCGAGGGGCAGAACCCATCGCCATCCGCGTCCTCGCCCGGGCTCGGCGGGCGCTCGTCGATCCAGCCGTCGCAGTCGTCGTCCACGCCGTTGTCGGCGATCTCGTCCGCGCCCGGGTGGACCGTGGCGTCGCCGTCGTCGCAGTCGCCTGCGAGCTCGTCCACGCCGTCACCGTCGTCGTCCGACACCACGGTGCCCTCGTCCACTTCACCGTCGCAGTCGTCGTCGGTCTGGTTCACCGCCTCGTCGGCGTCGGGGTGCACGCTGGCGTCCGTGTCGTCACAGTCTCCGGGGAGGGCTCCGTCCGAGCAGGAGTCAACGGCCTCGCAGAATCCGTCGCCGTCGTCGTCGGCGAGATCGGTTCCCTCGTCGAGCCAGCCGTCGCAGTCCTGGTCCATGCCGTCCGCGGTCTCCGGCGCTCCGGGGTGGATCGTGGCGTCGGCGTCGTCGCAGTCGTCGCCGCCACAGGCCGAGGCGTCGAACCCGTCGCCGTCGCCGTCCGACGGATCGAGTCCGTCGCAGTCCTGGTCCACCCCGTCGCAGGTGATCTCGGTCGCGCTCGGGTAGACCGCGGCGTCCTCGTCGTCGCAGTCGGTCCCGCCGCTGAGGTGGCCATCGAAGCCGTCGCCGTCCGCGTCGACGAGATCGGCGCCGTCGCAGTCCTGGTCCACACCGTCGTGGGGGATCTCCGCGGCGCCCGGGTAGGCGGCGGCGTCCAGGGGATCGCAGTCGTCGGGCGCGAGGCCCGCCTCGCAGGTGGCGGCCTCACAGAACCCATCGCCGTCGGGATCCAGCGGCCACACCAGGACGACCTCCCCCTCGGGCACGAGGCCCACACCACCGCGAACCATCCCGAGGGCCAGCAGCGGCCAACCCGAGCCCGTGGCGTCGCCGATGGCCAGGGAGTCCGCGATGGCCTGGCCCGTGGTGCCGTCCCACCAGGCGTCGGCCGAATCCAGGGAGGTGGGGCCCGCTCCGCCGCCCAGGAGGTAGACACGGCCGCCGTCGATCCCGCCGGCGTCCAGGTGGGTCGCCGCGACCAGCAGGTCGGCCGAGCCATCGCCGTCCACGTCGCCGCCGGTGCCCAGAGTCGCTCCGGCCCACCCCCCGGCCTCCTCCCCGGTGAGCACCCACGGGGCCAGGGCAGGATCGCCATCGACGCCCCACGCGGCGACGCCGTCGTGGAACCAGGCGTAGACCTCGCCGGTGGCCACCCCGAGGGGATCGGCGCCGTGAGCCGCGAACACCAGGTCGCCGCGGCCGTCGCCATCCAGATCGCCTGGATCGGCCACCGCCGCGCCGAGCATCGCCAGCGCCGATCCACCGGCCCAGCTCGACAGGCGGACATCGTCCGCAGCGCTCGCCACCTGTACCGCGCCGCCGTCCAGCAGCAGTGCGCGACCCTCCAGGGGCCCGCCCGCGCCAGACCACCAGGGGGCGCCGACGAGCAACTCCGCGTACCCGTCGCCGTTCTGGTCGGCGACCGCGGCACAGGTCGCCCCGAAGCCCGCGCCGGCCAGCGCGCCGCGGACCGACCAGTTCCCATCGACCTCGAGGGTCAGGTGGCCCGGCCAGGTGCTCGCCCCGTGCCACAGGATGACGCCACCTGTGGCGTCACCGCCGAGGTCCAGGGCGCCGGGCACACCCATGACGAGATCGGCGAACCCATCCCCGTCCACATCCCGGCGGCCGTCCACGCAACGGCCCAGGGCGCCGCCGTCGTCCTCTCCCCAGATGAGCACGTCCGCGTCGGTCAGGTCCACGGGTGAGGGCGGCAGGGTCGGTCCACCAAAGAACACGCCGATCCGACCGACGGCCACACCGGCCCCGTCGTAATCCGGCGCGCTCACGACCAGATCGCCGTAGCCGTCCCCGTCGAGATCGCCCCCGGCGGACACGGCGGCGCCGAGCGATTCGCCAGGGAACGCGGTCACGACGAGCAGGTCCGCGTCGGACAGGCTCCGCCGCTCTGGGAGAGGCCAGGTTCCCCCGAGGAAGACCGCCACACACCCACCGTCGGCTGCACCGAGGCCGCAGCCGTCCGCGCCCACGACCAGCTCGTCGACGCCGTCCCCGGTGAGGTCGCCGAAGGTCACGGCGACGCCTGCGCCGTCGCCCCCGAGCTCCCCGGCGATACGAGGACCGTGGCCTTCGAGGTCGAGGGGCCGCGCGGCACCAGGCCACAAGCCCACGAGCCCGACGGCGAGCGCGGCGACGCGAAGGTCAAGGCGCATGGGGCACCACCACCGTCGCGGACGCCACGAGGGCGTCGATGGGATCCGGCTCGTCTTCACCGCTGCCGGCGACAAAGTCGCCGAGGCACGAGTCGTCGAAGGGATCGGTCCGTTGCAGGGCGATCCCCAGCGCGACGTCGGTGGGCTCCCCGCCGTTGCCGAGGGCCGCGTCGTGCGCGACGACCACGTCGAGGCAGCCGTCGTGATCCGCGTCCGTGGGCGCGACGCGGCTTCGACCTGGGCGTTCGAGGACCGTGGACTCGACCGACGGGTTGGTGTCCCAGGCGGGTTGCAGGGGGCCGAGCCCCAGCTGGCCGTCGCCCGCGAGGAGGTAGGCCTGGCCCGGGTCGCCGACGGCGGCGCCCCCGAGGATCACGCCGGGATCGTCGTTGGGTCCGAACCACCCCGCGGCGAGGCCGCCCGCGGGTACGGTGGTGATCCACGGCTGCGGAGACCCGAGGCCTCCACCCCCCACGCCCAGGGCGATGTACAGGGATGTGCCCCCCCCGTCCGTGTAGCCCACGACGAGATCGGCGTGGCCATCGAGGTCGTGGTCCACGCTAGACGCGGCGACCAGCAGCTCACCGGCCTCGCCCAGCGCGCCCAGCTCCAGGGGGGACGCCACCGAATCGAACAGCGGCGACTCCGGCACCAGCGGATCGGTCCGGTTGAGGTGGGCCGTGGCCTGCCCCAGGGGATCGAGGACCAGCCAGTCGTCGAGGCCGTCGGCGTCGAAGTCCCCCAGCGAGACCGGGCCCTCCACGAGCAACGCGAGGGGCTGCGCGTCGAACGAGCCGTCGTCCACGCGAAGCAGCGCCCAGGCCCCCTGGGTCTCGTCCACGGCCAGCAGGTCCTCGGCGCCGTCTCCGTTCAGGTCGAGGACTCCAGCGGGTCGCAGATCCACGGGGCTGGACAGGGTGGAGGGGGCCGCGTACGAGCCGTCGTACAGGCCGGGGTAGATCTGGATGGGGGACAGCAGGTCGTCGCCGACGGCGAGGTACTCGTCCGACACCACCTCGATCTCGAAGTCGAGTTCGTCCTCGCGCAGATCCCCGTCCAGCTCGATCTCCGCGTGCACGAGCACCGTGATCGTGTCGCCGAGGGCGTCGAGGGTGGGTTCGTAGTCGAACCCGTCCACCGTGGAGATCGCCCCCGCCGGCGCGCCGGTGACCGTGACCGTGGGCGCGATCCCGCACGATCCCGCGGCCGCGAAGGTGAAGGACACCTCCTGGCCCAGGACCACGGCGCGGTCGTCGACCGGGTCCAGGAGAGGGTCGAGGAGCGTGACCGCTACGTCGACCGTCTCGTGGGCCGTCCCGCCGAAGCTGTCGAACGCGTGCAGCGACAGCGTCTGGGCGCCGCAGGGCAGGTCGCACACCGTGTGCTGCACGCTCCCGCCGGCGAGGGACCAGCCCGCGTGGAGCGGATCGGGGGCGTCCGGGTGGTCGGACCGCCACTCGATCTCGAGCTGCGCGCCGTCGACCTCGTCGGACACCTCCCCGCTCAGGTCGACGCACTCGCCTTCGGCCACCGTGTGCCCGCCCGAGGGTGCGGTGATGGTGACCGCGGGGGCGTCGTCGGTCGCCACCTGGACCACCAGCTGCTCGGCGCACGACGCGCCGTCGCGGTCCTCGGCGACGAAGGTGAGGGTGTGGGGGCCAGCGCCGGTGGGCACGTACTCGCACAAGAACCGTCCGAAGGACCAGCCCGCCGGCGAGCAGATCACGTCCTCGTCGCCCTCGTACAGGTCGGTCCAGGTCGCCGTGAGCTCCTCCGGGGCGTCCTGGCCGTCCACCGCGGACGCCTCCAGCACAATCTCCACCCCTTCGGTCAGGGACGTGACCGTCGGCGCGAGGATGGCGCAGACCGGGACACCGTTGGCGGGATCGCCCCTCAGGTCGAGCCGGAGCAGGGGCTCGGCGGGATCGTCGGTGAGCACGAGCAGCTCCGCGGCGGCCTCCTCGAGCACCGCCGCCTCGTATGCCACGGTGAGGACGGCCTCTTCGCCGGGCTCCAGCTGTACGGGGAGGGCCGGTTCGACGGTCTCGATCCAGAACGGTCCAACGCCCTCGGCCAGCTCCACGGCGAACAGCTGCAGCGGAGCGCCGCCGATGCTCTCCACGGTCACCTGCCCCAGCTGCACCTCCCCTTCCAGCGACGCGCCGAAGGCGAGCTCGTCCGCGGGGATCAGGGAGGCGCGCGGCGACAGTCCCTCGCCCACGAAGGAGATCCGCTGCTCGGGCGTGTCCGCGTCGTCGCTGCGGATGGTCAACGAGCCGATCACCGTGCCGGCGGAGTCCGGCGAGAACGTGACCTGTATCCAGGAGCCCTCTCCAGGTCCGAGCCCGGTGAGGTCGGGCAGGGGAGACGTGGCCTCGAAGCCAGGGCTGGCCGTCTCCACCGACTCCACGGTGAGGACGCCGTCGCCCTCGTTCCAGACCTCCGCGGAGCGCGAGACGGGGTACCCGACGATCACCTGGCCGAAGTTGAGTTCCTCGGTGGACACGGCGATCCGGGGCACGCGCGGCTCCGTATCCTCCTGGCAGCCCGGGAACAGGGGCAGCGCCAGGACGAGGGCGGGGAACCACAGTGTCGACTTCGGAAGCCTCAAGAACCGTTCTCCTGGACTGTTGAACCACCTCCGAGAGGGATGGCGAAAAATCCCCTCGTCCCTGTCAACCTCCATCGCCGTCCGCGCACACGCCGGCCACCGCCGCGCGGACGCGGACCACCTGATCGAGGAGGGCCGGCAGGGACGCCAGGGGTACCGAGTTCGGTCCGTCGCACAGCGCCCGGTCCGGGTCCTCGTGGACCTCGAGGAAGATCCCGTCCACCCCCGCGGCCACCGCGGCACGGAGCAAAGGTGGGACCAGGGTCCGGTCGCCACCGGAGTGATCCCCGCCCGCAGACGGGCGCTGCACCGAGTGGGTGGCGTCGAACACCACGGGGCAGCCCAGCCGCCGCATGATGCCCAGGGAGCGGAAGTCGACCACGAGGTCGTTGTACCCGAAGCTGGTGCCGCGCTCGGTGAGCAGGACGCCGCCGGCACCTCCGGATCGCGCCTTCTCCACGACGGGGCCCATGTCCCGCGGGGACACGAACTGGCCCTTCTTGACGTTGATCGCGCGGCCGGTCGCGGCCACGGCCAGCAGCAGATCGGTCTGGCGGCACAGGAACGCGGGCACCTGCAGCACGTCCGCCACCTGCGCCGCGGCCGCGGCCTGGCCGGGCTGGTGGACGTCGGTGAGGATCGGCAGACCCGTGGCCGTCCGCACGTCGTCGAGGACGCGCAGGGCCTCGTCCATGCCGATGCCCCGGAAGCCCCGGATCGAGGTGCGGTTGGCCTTGTCGAACGAGGCCTTGAACACGACGGGCAGGCCGGTCCGCCGGGTCGCCCGGGCGACGGCCTCGGCGGCGCGCAGCGTGATGTCGCGGCCCTCCACGACGCAGGGGCCGAGGATGCACACCAGCTCGGGCCCACCGAACCGGACGGTCTGCGAGACGTCCACGACTTCGGGGCTCATGTCGGGGCCTCCCCGCGATCCCAGTCACGACGCACGCGCTCCAGGTCGGAGCGGGTGTTCACGCTGGGCCAGATGCCGGCGGCGCGCACCACCCGGATGGGCAGGCCGTGGTCCATGGCCCGCAGCTGCTCGAGGGAGACGCTCTGTTCCGCAGGGGTCGGCGACCAGCCGGCGTATCGCATCAGGGCAGAGCGGCGGAAGGCGTAAATACCGGCGTGGTGGCAGACGTCGCCGGTGATCGTGGCGGGGGGGGCCCGCCAGAAGGCGGCCGCGTACCCGTCGGGCGTCACCTCCACCTTGACCACGCTGGGCTCGCCGAGGTGGGCCTCGAGGAGGGGGAGGGCCACGGTGGCCATGGGCACGTCCGGCTCGGCCACCATGCACTGGTGGAGCGCGGCGATGGCCGCGGGATCGAAGAGGGGTTCGTCCCCCTGGAGGTTGATGGCGATCTCCACGCTCGATCGAGCTCGGACCACCTCGGCAACCCGTTCCGTGCCGTTTCGTGGCGCCGCCGAGGTCATCACGGCGTCGCCGCCCCGGGACGTCACCGCCCGCGCGATCCGTGCGTCGTCGGTGGCCACGACCACGGCGCCGACACCGGCCCGGACGGCGCGCTCGACCACGCGCCACACCATGGGTTCGCCGCCGATGGACTCCAGGGCCTTGCCGGGGAGGCGTCCGGAGTCGTGGCGCACGGGGATGACCACGAGGGTCTCGTCGCGGGCCGACAGCGGGTTGGGGGCGGTCACCATGGAGGGCTCAGGACTCGAACTCGATGAGTCCTTTTTCGAGGGCGTCGGCGAGGTGTTCGTAGATGGTCTCGCGCTCGAAGTACGGCAGCATGGTCTCCAGCTCCTCCACCGTGGCCATGCCGTCGATCATCGCCAGGACGCCGCCCGCCTGAGGATCGAGCTCGAGGCTCATCAACATCTCGCGACCGACCCGCAGCTGCGGGACGCTGTGGAGGCCGGCGTCGGGGAGGTGGTCACGAACGTAGAGGTCGTGGGTGAGCTCCAGGTAGCTCTGGGCCCTCGAGTCGTCGGGGTCGCCTCGCAGGGCCTGCTCGAAGCACGACAGGGCAAAAGCGCGATCCCCCTGCCGGAAGGCATCGATCCCCTGGTCCACGATCATCGACGGGATGGACGGCTCGTCATGCGCGTCCGGATCGATCACCACGGGCTCCTCGCTGGTCTCCCGGGCGAAGCCCAGCGCCATGCGCTCGACCACCGTCTCCCCCTCGGGATCGGGCAGGTCCCGCTCGGCACCGCCCACCAGTGAGATGGAGTCGCCGCCGGAGACCTCGTCCTCGTCCACCGAGAGCGCCACCCAGCGGTCGTCGTCCGACGGTTCCCTGACCTCGGCGGTGTCCACGGGCGAGGAGACGCCGGTCATGGACAGCAGATCCGAGGTGTCCTGGCCGTGGGTCCGATCCCACTCCAGGGAATCCTCGAGGTTGTCGCTCAGGGGCGCGTCGTCGCCCATGGTGTCCCACTCGTTGCCGCTGTCGGGGCTCACCTCCCCTTCCGAGTCCTCCAGGTCACCCCAGCTCTCCATGGTGGGGTTCTCCATGGGGGGGTTCTCCGTGCCGACCGCGTCGCCGGTGTTCGTCGGCAGCGGCGCCGGCGGCACGGGTTCGGGCGCCGGCGCGTGCTGGTCGCCCGACGACCAGAGCTCGGCGTCCTCTCCCGACGCGGGCAGCTCGGCCGTGAGCGCCTGGCTGTCGGGAGGGCTGTCGGGAGGGCTGTCGGGAGGACTGTCGAGCGAGCTGTCCGAGGGTTCCTCGAACGGGTCCTGTGGCTCGCTGGCCCCGTCGATGGCCAGGGCGTGGTAGGCGGTGATCTCGTCCGTCCGGGGCTCCCCCTCCCGTATCGTCGGCTCCTCCTCGGTGGCCAGCAGGGGCATGTCCGTGTTGGACAGGGAGGCATCGGAGGGGTCTTCAGGGGGGGCGTCGTCGAACTGCTGCAGGGAGAAGAACGGTTCGAGATCCGCGTCGGGCGGCTTCGCGCCCCTCGCGGGCTGTCCCTTCGGGCCCTTGCCCGGATCGTCTTGTCGAGAACTGCTCATCGACCCGCCGTTCGGGGGTTCAGGATACCACGAAGCCCGTGGCTAGTAGTTGTACAGGTAGACCGACAGGGAGTATCCGAACTCGGCCTCGACGGGTAGCGCGCCAAAGGAGTCCACCACGAGGTAGTACTCGCCGCCCTCCCCGGGCTCGGGTGCGTGGACGACGAACTCGGCGGTGTTGATGCCGCCGATGTCGGAGCACGCCACGGGCGCGTCCATCGCATCACAGGCGTTCACGAGGTACAGCACCGCGTCGGCGTTCTCGTAGTAGAGGGTGGCCGAGAGGAGGCGGTCGTCGGGCACCTGGAGCCGGTACACGGCGTCGGGCCCCTCGGCGGGGTATCCCGTGCAGGCGCTGGGATCGGAGTAGTCGTCGACGAGGCCGGTGAGCTCACCGTAGTACATCCCCTGGGCGGGCAGCTCGAACGCCTCCTCGCAGGTGTCGGTGGGGGGGAGGAACACGTCGAGGACCCGCTCCGAGACCACCGCCTCGTCGCCCGTGGTGGCCCAGAGGTCGTGCTCGCCCGACGCGGCGTCCGCCGAGACGGTGACCTCCAGCTCGGCGACGGGGCCCTCGCCGTCGATCACCCGCACCGAGTCCACGGTGACGCCGTCGCCGAGGTCGAAGGAGGTCTCCCCCTCGACGAACACGCCGTCGAGGTGCGTCACCACGAGCTGGGCCGAGGTGTCGAGGTACACCGACGGGGGCTCGACGGTCATCACGCCGCTGCGCTCGAAGATCAGCCGCTGCTCGGCGGTGTACCGGTAGACGAGGCGGCCAGGTCCCGCGTCCACCACGGGCGCGACGGTGCGCGAGACCCGGACCTCGAAGCGATCGGTGACGGCCGCGTCGAGGATCTCGGCGGGGAGGGTGAACTGGTTGCCCGCGGAGATGGCGGCCTGGTACCAGCGATCGTCTCCGAGCAAGGTGATCAGGACCTGCCCATTCTCGCCGTCGCTCCAGGAGAGCTCCACGTCGTCGCCGTCGAACCAGGCCTGCGGCTCGAGGGGATCGTGGCTGGTCACCTCCAGCGCGTCGGCGCGCTCCAGGACGCCTGGCCGCGCCACCCCCTCCACGTCGTCGCCTCCGGGCCAGACGAATCCGATGGAGTCGAGGACCCCCAGCTGCCCCGGTGAGGCGGTGCCGTCGTCGCGGTAGTACACGAGGCCGCCGCCGAAGCCATCGGGATCATCGGTCTCCTCGACACGCTCGGCCTGGATGTCCACCACGGTCAGGGTCGGGCCCACGTCGTAGTAGCGGTCCTCGATCCACTGCAGCTCCGACTGCATCGCGGACACCTCGACGAGCACGTCGGGGACGTCCGGTGGAATCCAGTACCCGTTTCCCAGGTCCCCGGTGCCCAGCCACGCCAGGCCGTCGAGGACGCCCGTGGAGGGCAGCTGTTCGGCGAACACAGCGTGGACCTCGGCCTCCGTCCCCGCCGTGATCACGTTGACCAGCCCGAACACGCCGTCCACCTGGTGGTCGTCCGGGGTCGGGTCCGACGGGAACGCCGGGACGGGCTCGTCAGGGCCGCATCCGCCGAGGGACAGGGCCAACACGGCCAGCAGCAAGGCGCGGCCTGCGATTCGGGGCGGGCGAGTTCGGAATCCGGATCGGTTGTGACTCACGCCCCGATCTTGCCCCATCCCTCCCGCCCCGCAAAGCGGTGGTACGATACGGCGCCATCGAAGGCTCACCACCGAGGCGGAACCGAACGTTGACCAGCACACACCGATCCCCGTCCCCGCTCATCCTCGTCGCGCTGATGAGCGTCCTCGCGCTCGTCGCCACGACGTCCACCGGCTGCGCCCGCCACCACGACCGGATGATGGCGCGCGTGGACTGGCTGCTCGAGGCCCACCAGCACCGCCAGGCGCTGGACTACCTGGAGCGGTACCTGGGCCGGCACGCCGACGACCTCGACGCCTGGCGGCACCGGGTCGCCATCCGACTCGAGCTGGATCAGCGCGCGGCCGCAGCGGCCGAGTACTGGCGCCTGCGGACCGCGATGGACCAGCCCCACCACGAGGTGCTCCACCAGGTGGTCCTCGGTGGGAACGGGGACTGGATCGTGGCGGACTACGGCCCCCTGGCCAGGTGCGCGGCCGACGACGTGGCGCCCCTGGACAGCTTCGCGGGCATCCTGGAAGGGTTCACCGCCTCCGAGGCGGCACCCGTGTTCGTCGCGCCCCGCCGCGAGACCGTGATCGGGGTGATGAATGCCCTCCCCGGCCGGTTCGGCGCCGAGGCCACCGGGGTCATCGAACAGGTCCTCGGCGATCCCACGCCAGAGGTCCGGCTGGCCGCCGTGGGCGCCGCCATCCGCCTCGCCCACGAGGACCACGCGACGGCGGCCCCCCTGATCCAGGCCGCGCTCGAGGACCGCTCCGCCAGGGTGCGCAGGCGCACGCTGGAGTGTCTCCTGGCGCCCACCGGCCCTGCCGACCTGTCCGGCTTCCGCCCCGCGGCCGGAGAGACCGATCCGGGCGTGGCGCTGGCGTGGCTCGCCGTCAGCGATCGACTGGGCGAGGCCGCAGCGGTGCCGGTGGGTGACGCGTTCATCGCGACGTTCCCCCTCTGCGCTGCCCTCTCCCCTGCCCTGCCCGTCGAGGAGCCGCTCGACGAAGCGGCGCCGGCGCCGGCCCGCGCCGAGATTCCCCAGGACGATCCCCTCTACTCCCTGGCCGTCGCCGCGGGCGCCGGCACGTGCGACGCCGGTTGCTGGGCCGGGGCGTCCTTCCCGGTCCGCCGCACCTTCCTCGAGCTCGTCGTCCCGGTGCAACCCCTCGATCCCGGGCTCCTCGCCGTCGTCCTCGCCGATCCCGACATGGTCGTCCGCTCCAGCGCCGCCGGATACCTGGTCCACGGTGTGGGGGACGGTACCCTGCTGCCGCTGCTCTCCGACGAGGACCACGGCGTGCGCCAGGCAGCTGCCCGCGCCCTCACCCTGTCCGGCGATCCCGCGGCGCTCGAGCCCCTCACCGAATTCGTGGCCGGCGCCGGGATGGAGGAGAAGCTCTCCATCCTCGACGCCATGGGAACGCACCCCTCCAATCCGTACCAGCCGTTGGCGCGCCAGCTCCTCACCGACGAGATGGCCCTCGTCCGCGAGGCGGCGGTGCCCGTGGTCGCGACCGAGTGCGCCGAGGATGCCGAGGAGGTGTTCGTGGCTGGGCTGACCGATGACGACCCGCACGTGGTGGTTCGGGCGGCGGCGGCGCTGTATCTGACGGTGGTGGGGAAGGAAGAGGAGGAGGAGGGGGAGGAGGAGGTAAACAACTTGGAGGGAAAAGAGAATATGTGGTCACC
>CAYRNR010000136.1:0-23630 GCA_964425605.1 uncultured Rickettsiales bacterium
CCAACGCCACCTTCCCCGAGATCGAGACCAGCCTCGCCCCCAACGGCAAGGTCGTCTACCTCGGCCGCACCGGCGAGCACGCCCGCATCCACGCCGACATCCTCGTCACCGGCGCCAACGCCCTCGTGGGCAGCCGCGGCCACGCCGGCCACGGCATCTACCCCGCCCTCATCCGCCTCGCCGCCCGCGATCGCCTCGACCTGCGGCCGATGATCACCGCGCGGTTCCCCCTCGCGGACGCCCTCGACGCCCTGGAGCAGTCCAAGACGCGGGCGGACGGGAAGATCGTGATCCAGTACTAGGGGCTGTCGTCGCCGTCCCTGTGGATGTCCGGTTCGATGTAGATCACGCGAGCGATGGGGACCTCCGCGCGCAGCTGCTGCTCGAGGTCGTCGATGGCCCTCGCCAGCGACCCGACGCTCAGCCGCGGGTCGAACTCCACCTTGACGCCGAGCAGGAGCTCCTCGGGGCCGAGGTGCTGCGTGCGCATGTGGATGACCCGCCGGGTGGTCTCGGCGCCCTCGATGATCGCGACGATCTCGTCGCGGACGTGGGGGTGGGCCGCCTCCCCGAGGAGCAGGCTCCGCATCTCCCGGGCGAGGATGGCGGCGATGACGGCCAGGAGCACGCCGATGGCGATGCTCCCCGCGGCGTCGAACCTCGGGTCCCCGGTCACCAGGGCGAGGCCCACACCGGTCAGGGCCAGGACCAGCCCCACCAGCGCGCCGAGGTCCTCGAGCAGCACCACCGGGAGCTCCGGGATCTTCGAGTGCCGGACGAAGTCCCACCAGGAGAGCTCTCCCCGCGCCCGGTTCGACTCCCGGATGGCCACCCGGAAGGAGACGGACTCGAGCCCGATCGCCACGACGAGGATGCCGATCGCCCACTCGGGCGACGCGAGCTCGTGGGGGTGCACCAGCTTGGAGACGCCCTCGTAGATCGCGAACACCGCGCCCAGGGTGAACAGCACCATCGCGACGATGAACGACCAGAAGTACCGCTCGCGGCCGTAGCCGAACGGGTGCTCGCGGCTGGCCTCACGCTCGGCGAGGCGCGAGCCCAGGATCAACAGGCCCTGGTTCGCCGTGTCCGCGAAGGAGTGGATCGCCTCGGCGAGCATCGAGGCCGCGCCGGTGAAGACGAAGCCGATCACCTTGGCGATGGCGATGCCCAGGTTGGCGAGAAACGCTGCGACGATCGCCCGTTTACTCCCGCTTGCGCTCATGAGTCGTTCTCCCGGGATCCCGGATACTAGCCCCTGGCAGCCCGGCACACCAGCGACCGAGGTCTGATCCGCAGACGTGTCCGTATTTCCGGCTGATCTCGGGGGCTCCCCCGGATTGACAGGGTTCGGTCCCACGTTTAACCTTGATCCGACGTATCTGTACCGTCATCCAGCCACTGCAGAGCGCGTGCCCACACGCGGATCAAAGTCGAACGAGGAGCTGGCGCGACCATGGGCAAGGCCATCGGAATCGACCTGGGAACGACCAATTCCTGCGCAGCTGTCATCGAGAACAACCAGCCCAAGATCATCATGTACAAGGGTGGGAACTACACGATCCCCTCCCTGTTCGCCATCGATGAGAGCGGCAAGACGCTGGTGGGCTACGACGCCAAGAAGCAGGCGCTGGCGAACCCTGCGAACACCGTGCTGGGCGCAAAGCGCCTGCTGGGACGGAACTTCCACTCCAAGGCGGTGGAGAAGATCCGGCAGGTCTTCACCTACGACATGGTGGAGGACGACGCCGGCGACGTCCTGATCAAGGTCAAGGACAAGGTCTTCACCTTGGAGCAGATCTCCGCGGAGATCCTCCGCAAGATCAAGGAGGTCGCGGAGGAGTACCTCAAGGCCGAGGTCACCCACGCGGTGATCACGGTCCCGGCCTACTTCAACGACCGCCAGCGCCAGGCCGTGCGCAAGGCCGGGCTCCTGGCCGACCTCAAGGTGCTGCGAATCCTCAACGAGCCCACAGCGGCGGCCCTGGCCTATGGCCTCGGCCGCAACCTGCGCCAGTGCCTGGCCGTGTACGACCTCGGCGGTGGCACCTTCGACATCTCCGTGATCGACATCCACGACAAGGTGTTCGAGGTGATCGCCACCGGCGGCGACACGTTCCTCGGTGGTGTGGACTTCGACGACCGCGTCATGGGCCACATCATGGAGACCTTCCAGGAGAAGCACGGTATCGACCTGAGCCTGGATCGGGTCGCCGTACAGCGAATCCGGGACGTGGCCGAGCGGGCGAAGATCAACCTGTCGTCCACCCTCAACGCCCAGATCCAGATCCCGTTCGTGGCGCGGGGCCCCAAGGGCATCCTCAACGTGGATCAGACCCTGACCCGCGAGGAGCTCGAGGGGATCGTCGGCGACCTGGTCAACCGCACCGTGGACGTGTGCTCCACGATCATGGACGAGGCCAAGCGCACCCCCGATCAGATCGACGAGGTGCTGCTGGTGGGCGGCCAGAGCCGCATGCCCATGGTCCAGCAGAAGGTGGTGGACTACTTCGGCAAGCCTCCGTGCAAGGGGGTGCACCCGGACGAGGCCGTGGCCGTCGGCGCGGCCATCATGGCCTACTCCCTGACCCACGCCTCGGCCCGGAAGGTGACCCTGCTGGACGTGCTGCCGATCCCCATCGGCATCGCCAAGGTGGACGGCTCGTTCCTCAAGCTGTTCGAACGCAACAGCGAGATCCCGGCCTACAAGGCGCTGACGTTGACCAACTCCAAGGACAACCAGCGCTCGATCATGCTCAAGATCTACCAGGGCGTGCACACGGTCGCGACCAAGAACGAGCTCCTGGGGACCTTCGTGTTCAGCCCCATCCGGCAGGACAAGAAGGGCGAGGTCAAGGTCGAGGTGATCTTCCACATCGACAGCGAGGGCATGCTCAACCTGTCGGCCAAGGACAAGCACACGGGCCAGCAGGTCAAGGCCAGCGTCAAGCTCAAGGACGGCTCGCGCAAGGAGCGCATCCCGCTGACCACCACCACCAAGGGTGGGCGGGTGGACAAGGGCGCCGCGAAGGCCGCCCCGAAGGCCGCGCCGAAGGCCGCGCCGAAGGCCGCCCCGAAGCCAGCCCCGAAGCCAGCCCCGAAGCCCAGCGAGCCGTCTCACCCCATCTCCTCCCCGGAGGAGAAGACCAAGGTCAGCCGGATTCCGGACATGGGCGCCGCGGCCAGGTCCGCCACGGAGGAGCCTCCTCCCCCCCCCGCCGACAAGGCGGAGGAGCCGACCATTCGACCCGCCACGAGGCCCGAATCGGAGACAGCTCCCGGCGCGCCGGGCGCCCCCTCCGAGGGCGTGAAGGTCGCGCCCACCGAGCCCAGCCCCAAGGACGAGAAGCCCGCCGCCGTCAAGACCGAGAAGGGCATGTGGGGCCGCTTCGTGGACTGGCTCCTCGGCCGGTAGCCCGACAACCCGATGTCCCAGATCCCCTCCCTGGACAACGTACGCATCGTGCTCGTGCGCCCGGCGAGCGAGGGCAACGTGGGCGCCACGGCCCGCGCCATGCTCAACATGGGGCTGCGCGACCTGTGGTTGGTGGACCCGACGCTCGACCGCTACGACCCGGTCCGATGGATGGCCCACGGTGCAGAACAGGTCCTGAAGGACATGCACACGGTGGACACCGTGGCCGAGGCCGTGGCCGACACCACCGTGGTGATGGCCACGACCGGTCGTAAGCGGCGCTGGCGGAGCTGGCCGATCAAGGACCCCACCGAGGCGGCCCGGGTCGTCCTGGCCTCTGCGTCCAGCTCGCGGGTCGCCGTGGTGTTCGGCCCCGAGGACAAGGGGCTGAGCAACGAGGACCTGTCCGCGTGCACCCACCTGGCGCGGATCCCCACCGACGCGGCCCAGACCTCCCTCAACCTCGCCCAGGCCGTCCTGCTCATGTCGTGGGAGATCCGCCGGCTCGCGCTTCAGGACCTGCACCCCCTCCCCGCCCGGGCGCGCGTGCCCGCCACCGCCGAACAGGTGGACGGCACCATCGAACAGCTGACCGAGGTCCTGCGCAGGGTCGGCTACTTCCCCGGCCGCAACGAGCTGCAGGTCCGCACCACCGCCCGCCAGGTGCTGTCGCGGACCGCCCTGACGCGCGAGGAGATCGGTTTCTTGAGGGGATCGTTGAGGAAGCTGGCGTGGGGTCTGGAGAACCCGGACAAGCTACACGACTAGCGGGCTAGCCCATCTCCACGTGGGAGAGATCGACCAGCTCGATCCCCGCCTTCTTCGAGTACTCCCAGATCCGATCGTCCCGGTAGAACTCCCCGAAGCAGATACGGGCGAGGCCGGAGTTGGCGATGAGCTTGAAGCAGTTCCAGCACGGCGACGCGGTGACGTAGATGCTCGCGCCCTCGATGCCGACGCCGTTGCGGGCGGCCTGCACGATGGCGTTGGCCTCGGCGTGCACGGTGCGCACACAGTGGCCGTCCTCCATCATGTGGCCCTCCTCGTCACAGTGGCCGAGCCCGCGGATGGACCCGTTGTAGCCGGTGGAGAGGATGGTCCGGTCGCGCACGATCACCGCACCCACGTGCTTGCGGTCACAGGTGGCGCGGGTGGCCACCTGCAACGAGATGGCCATGAAGTACTCGTCCCAGGTCGCCCTCGAGCTCACGTTCGATCTCCAAGCAGCCGTTGACGGATCAGCGCGATGGGGATGCTGCCCTCGGCGAGGACCCGCCGGTGGAACCCCGCGTCGTCCACGCCCAGCTGCCCGCGCACGTCGTCGCGCAGCTGCTCGATGAGGTGTTTGCCCAGCAGGTAGCACAGCTGGTAGGTGGGGCTGGTGGTGTACCGCCGCACCTCGGCCTCGGCGCCCGCACGGTTCATCCCCACCTCGTCCACCAGCATCTGCGCGGCGGCCTCGGGCGTCATGTGGCCCCTGGACAGGTCCACGTCCACGAGGATGCGCACGGCGCGGAAGAGCTGGTCCTCCACCATCCAGAACCGGCTGGAGGGGCTGTCCATGAACCCGTGGTCCTTGAGCATCTCCTCACAGTAGTGCGCCCACCCCTCCACCAGATCCAGGCCGAACCGCCCTGCGCCGTCCGCCGGGAATCCGATGAACGGGTTGTTGCGGTAGACGCTGCAGCCGCGGTGCGCCAGCACGTGCTGCAGGTGGTGCCCCGGGTATCCCTCGTGCACCGCGATGCCGGAGAAGCGCTCCTCGCACAGCCCCATGAGGTCGCCGTCCGGGGGCGGCGTCACCAGGTAGACGCTCCGCTGGAACGGCGTGAACACCGACGCCTGGAGCATGGCCGCGAAGGGGATGATGGGGACGAAGAAGTCGGGGGTCTGCAGGACCGTGAGCTCCTCGCGGTCGGGCATCGGCGCAAGCTGACGGCGTTCGACGAACGCCCGCGAGTCCCGGACGAGGTCGCGCACCCGCTGGAGGGCGTCGGCGTAGCTCCCCGGCAGGTTCGCGCTGGCGACGCGACGCGCCCGGTCCACGGAGCCGTCCGCCACCAGCTGGCGCGCCAGGTCGCCGCGGCGCTGCCGGAACAGGTGGAGGTACTCGGTCCCCAGCGCCTTGATCTCGGCGGCGTCCATGCCCAGCCGCTTCAAGCTCAGCAGCTGGTCGAACTCGGCGTCGTCCAGGACCCAGAGCCCGGCCTCCCGCGGCGGCGTGGCGTCCAGCCAGCCGCGGTACTCCTCGACGGAGTCCGCGGCCTTTCGCGCCGCGCGCTCGACGTCGGCGGCCAGGCCGGGGCCCACGGCGCGGGCGGCCTGGTCGGCCAGGCTCTGCCACAGACCGGCCATGCGGCCGCACACGCGCAGGGCGATGTCGGCCCACGTCTCGTCCAGCACGGTGAGCTGGGCGCGAACGCCGCGCAGGTACGCGGGGACGTCCCGGAGGCGCCCCAGGAGGTCCTCGAACCGCTCCTCCTCGCTGGCGCGGTACTCGGTGAGCAGGACGAAGAACAGCTCACCCAGCGGGCTCACGGCGTCCGGATTGTGGCGCCAGCGGCCCAGATCCTCGATGAGGTAGCGGTACAGGTCGAAGTGGGCGGCGAAGGCGTCGATGTCCAGGCGCTGGGCGGCGTCGAGCCCGGCGCGGTCCAGGCGCTTCAGCTCCCCCAACCAGTCGCGGTAGACGGCGAGACGGGCCTGTACCCCGTCGGGGCCCATGGCGGGCAGCCCGGCCGTGCCCTCGACGCCGAGGAAGACGCCCGTCTCCGGGGAGACGCGCACGAGGGCGTCGATGTGCTCTCGGGTGATGCGCTCCAACGTGGCCGGCGATCCCGCCAAGCTGCCTCCCTGGACGGAGAACCTTGCGACAGCCCGACGGCGGCGTCAAGGCGCGCGTGCGCGCGGCGCACGCGCACGCGCCCCGGCTACTTGGCGTACAGGGAGTCGATCAGGGTCTCGTACTGGGCCGCCACCTTCTGTCGCCGCAGCTTCAGCGAGTGGCTGACGGTCCCCTCGCCGATGGACAGGGGGCGGGGCACGATGGCGAAGCGCCGCACCTGCTCGAACGGGGCCAGCCTGCGGTTGGCGATATCGATCTCCTGGCGGAGCCGCTCGACCACCTTGGGGTGGTGGGAGAGGGTCTCCAGATCCGCGCCGTCGAGCCCCAGCTTCTTGGCCAGCGACCTCGCGCGCGGCTCGGGCAGGTCCACGAGGGCGACCACGTACCGCCGGCGATCGCCGAAGACCATGGCCTCGCGGATCCAGGGGCTCATCTTCAGCGCCGCCTCCACGTACTGGGGGGCGACGTTCTTGGCGCCGGAGGTGATGATCAGGTCCTTGACGCGGCCGGTGATGATCAGCCGCCCCTCGCTGTCGATCCAGCCCGTGTCGCCCGTGCGGAACCAGCCCGCGTCGTCGAACACCGCCGCGGTGTCCGCGGGGAGGCCGTGGTACTCGCGGAACACGCTGTCGCCGCGGATGAGCACCTCGCCGCCCGGCGCGATGCGGATGCGCATGCCCGGGATGGGGTGGCCGACGGAGCCGATGCGGTTGTCCTCGAGCCGGCCCAGGGTCGCCGCGGCCGCGGTCTCCGTCAGGCCGTACCCCTCGAGGAGCTCGATACCCACCACCCGGAAGAACTCGGCGATGGAGGGGTGCAGGGGCGCCCCGCCGGACACGGCGAACCGCATCCGGCCGCCGAAGGAGTCCCGGAAGTGCGTGAACACCGCCTTGTCCGAGACGCGCTCCAGCAACCGCACCGGCAGGGACTCGGCGCCGGGTTCCGCGGACGACCGGATGCGGGCGAGGCCCTTCCCGAGGCTCTCCTGGAACAGCATGCGGCGCAGGGGGCTGAGCTCACGGAACCGCTGCACCAGGGCCCGGTAGATCCGCTCGTACACCAACGGCACACCGAGGATGAAGGTCGGCTTGACCTCCAGCAGCACCTCCTCGAGGCGGTCGATGCGCTGGGCGTAGGCCGTGCTCACCCCGGTCTGCAGCGGCAGGAACTGACCGATGCGCCCGTAGATGTGGCTCAGGGGCAGGTACAGGACCGTGACGTCGCTGTCGTCCACCCCCATCGCCGTGGAGATCCCCTGGACCGCGCTGAGCAGGTTGTGGTGGGTCAGGACGCACCCCTTGGGCATCCCGGTGGCGCCCGACGTGTAGACGTAGGTCGCCTCGTCCTGGGGGCGGATCGCCTCCACCGAACGCTCCACGAGGTGCGGATTGCGTCGGAGGAACCGTCGCCCGCGGCGACTCAGATCCACCAGGGAGATGGCGTCGGGTCGATCCTCCAGCGCCAACCGGTCCAGGACGATCACCTTCTCCAGGGACCGCATCCGCTCCAGCGCGCCGTACGCCATCTCGAGCCGCGCCTCGTTGTCCACCACCAGGAAGCGGGCCTGACAGTTGTTGACGATGTACGTCAGCTGGCCCGTGGTCGAGGTGTGGTAGACCGGCACCGTCACCGCGCCCGCGCTGAGGATGCCGTAGTCGCACAGGGTCCAGCCCGCGCGCGTCGCGGCGAACACGGCCACCCGCTCGCCGTGCCGCAGGCCCAGATCCACGAGCCCCGCAGCGATCTCCGCGGTCTGGTGGGCGACCTCGCTCCACGTGAGGATGCCCCAGCGGTCCAGGTTCTTGCGGTGCCGCATGGCGATGGCCGGACCCCAGCGTCGGGCCGCGCGCTGCAACAGATCGGGGATGGATTTGACCGCCGACACCGTCGAGATCCTCCTTCAGGCGATGCAGCAGGATACCGCAATCCAAAATCCAAAATCCAAGAACCGAGATCCTGCAATCGCGCTGCGGTTGGACCCGGGGCCGCCGTTTGGCGACAATAGCGGCGGAGTCAGGCCCGATGATCGGTCAGGTGCTGGAGAAGTACGAGGTCCTCGAGAAGGTCGGCGAGGGCGGCATGGCGACGGTCTACAAGGGCCGCCACCGCACCCTCGACCGCGAGGTGGCGATCAAGATCCTCCACCCGCACCTCTCGGACAACGACACGGACGACGGCATCAAGAACCGCACCCGCTTCGAGCGCGAGGCGCGGGCCATCGAGTCCCTCGACTGCCTCAACATCCCCGAGATCTACGACTTCTCCGGCCCTGAGGCCGAGCACTGCTTCATCATCACCGAGTTCATCCACGGCCCCACCCTCAGCGACTTCATGGATCGGGTCGAGCGGATTCCCAGCGAGCCCGCGGCGCTCGTCGGTATCCAGGTCTGCACGGCGCTGATCTGCGCCCACTCCAGCGGCATCATCCACCGGGACATCAAGCCCGAGAACATCATGATCGACGGCGCAGGCTGCGTGAAGCTGATGGACTTCGGCATCGCCCGCATGCTCGACGAGACCCACGTCACCCTCACCGGGGCCCTGGTGGGATCGCCGGCGTTCATGTCTCCGGAGCAGGCCCTGGACCGGGAGGTGGACGGGCGCTCCGACCTGTTCAGCCTCGGCACGCTGCTGTACCTGCTGGTGACGGGCGAGATGCCCTTCCGCGGCGGCAACCCCTCCGTCGTCCTCAAGGGGATCATCGAGGGCCGGTACGAGGACCCCATCGACCGGACCCCGGACATCCACCCCCAGCTCGCCCACGTCATCGACCGCTGCTTGTCGACCATCCCGGAGGAGCGCCCCCCGAGCGCCGAGGCGGTCCGGGACGAGCTGCGGGCGGTGCTGGAGGCCTCGGGCATCGACGCGGACGATCCCGGCGAGCTGTGGGACCTGCCGGCCTACTTTCGCGATGCCGAGGACTACGCCACGCGCCTCGACGACCACCTGGTACCGAGCCTGATCCGCCGCGGGCGGGAGCTCATCGAGGCCCGCGAGCCCACCGAGGCGCTGCGCATCCTCAACCGCGTGCTGACCCTGGACGACGGCAACGCCGAGGTCATCGACCTCATCGGCCGCATGGGGGGCGAGCCGGAGCGGGCGTCGTCGAGCTGGTGGCTGTACGCAGCCCTCGTGTTGATCCTAGGCGCGGTGGGCACCGGCCTGTGGTGGCAGCTGTGGCGGACCGTGGAGCCCCCGTTCGAGCCCGGCGACGAACACGGTTCGGTGCTGGAGCCGTTCACGGATGGCCTCGACGGCCTCGCCGGGACGCCGTTCCTCGACGAGCCCACGCCGGAGCCCATCGCCGGCGAGGAGGTCACCGAGACGCCGGAGGACGCCGAGGAGGTCACCGAGACGTCGGCCCCGGAGGTCCCCGAGGAGGCCACGCCGCCCCCCGAGGAGGTCACCGAGGCGCCGGAGGACGCCACGGCCGGAGAGGACGGCGGTGAGGAAGGCGACGCGGCGGCCTCCGCCGAGGAGATCACCCCGGAGGAGGGGCCGCGGCCGCTGGCGGCGACCGGCGGGCTGGCCACCCTCGACGTACGCACCCCGAACGCGGCCGGGATGAAGCTCTACTACCGATACAGCGAAGGGGGCGAGGCGCAGCTGCTGTCCGAGGAGGCGCAGATCCCCCGGCAGCACCCGGTCAAGGCCGGACGCATCCAGGTCTGGGTGGAGGGCGAGTACCACCGGACCCGGAGCGTGGTGATCGACCTCGCCGAGGGCGGGACCTACAGCGACAAGTGGTACCCCGAGTTCAAGCCGGCGGTGGTCGACTTCAGCGGGCTCCCCGACGGCACCGTCGTGCTCGTCGACGGCGAGGACGAGGGTCAGTTTCCCCAGACCCGGCGCATCTCCATCCCGGCGAGGCAGGTGGTCCGGATCGTGATGCGCGCGCCCGACGGCGAGGAGCGCCCCTGCACGGCCTACGAGGTGGAGCCCAACGCGACCCATTCGTGCTCCTGGTAGTCCCGCCGCGGCCGCAGTGGGACCGTCCCATGTGATAGGTTGCCCTTCACGCGGCTGATCCCAATGTCACCGCGCGAGCGGGGTAGAATGTTCCACGTGACGAGGCTTCCATCGGCGATGCTCTTCGCTGCTGCCTCGGTTCTGTGCGGCTGCTTCTACCTGGGGCCGGCCGATCCCTGCGAGGACGATCCCTTCGTCACCCCCGACGTGGAACTCCACGGCTGTGATCCCGGGTACGCCGAGGTGGTGGTGATCCACGACCGCTGGCAGACCTACCCCTTCCACTGCGACGTGTCCGGCGACGCCTACATCACCTGGTGGCTGCGCTACCCCAGCGCCGTGAGCACCGGCACCCAGGACGAGGACCTGCGGGCCATCGCCGAGGGGGTCCCCTACCTGGAGCTCCGGGGCGACCAGATCCCGTGGGAGGCGGGGGTCGAGGACGGTTTCCTGCTCGTGGAGGTCAGCCCCGAACCCGACGCTCCCATCGCCCCCGACCGCCACTACTGGTGGCTCCAGCTGCTGGAGCCGCTCCCATGAGACGACGCCTCCCGCTGCTGGCGCTGCTGCCGCTGCTGATGGGTAGCCAGTGCCCCAGCGCCGAGTACGACGACCGCTGGGTGTTGGTGGACGTCCAGTCCTCCCGCGCCGAGACGAGCGATCCCCCCCCGGCCCAGCGCCAGCAGGTCCGCGTCCGCTTCCACCGGGAGACGGCGTCGCACGATCTGGACCTGGACGCGGGGGTGCCGGTGGAGCCCGAGGTCCTGGCCCCGGACGAGGCCGAACAGGGGCTGACGCGCACCTCCAGCCCGGCCGACGCCACGCTCTTGCTGACCTCCACGGACCTGCAGCGCTCGATCACGTTGCACGCCGGGGAGGGCGCCCCTGCGGACCAGGCGGTCCCGCCGGGCACCTACG
This sequence comes from uncultured Rickettsiales bacterium, assembly GCA_964425605.1. Taxonomy (GTDB): domain Bacteria; phylum Myxococcota_A; class UBA796; order UBA9615; family CAYRNR01; genus CAYRNR01. The sequence continues at coordinate 11,148 of CAYRNR010000136.1, forward strand.
ACGTCACCGTGATCCCCGACGAGTACAAGCACCGCTACACCGTGGCGTACGAGCAGGTGACGATCCCGGGCGACGATCTCACCGGCCTCGAGGTGGACTGGGGATACCCCCTGACCGCGCGTATCGTGGAGTACGACATCACCAACCTGGCCGACCCGATCCTGGGGCTCGGCGACATGGAGGTGGAGGTCTTCTCGGAGGTGGAGCCGGGCCGCCTCCGCCGGGCCGGGCCGCGGGACACCACCGACGCTGGCGGCGATTTCACCCTCTACCTCCCCGAGGGCAGCTACACCTTCCGCATCTCCTCGCGGCTCACCGCCGATCGGCCGTTCCCGGTGGGGCTGGTCACCCACTTCCGGGTGCCCGAGGACCTGGAGGCGCTGCAGGCGGAGGCGGAGGCACAGGGGGAGGACACGCCGACCTTCTACGCCTACCCCCGCTTCGAGCGGCGCTCCCTGAGCGGACGCCTGGTGGCCAGCGGCCCCCTGGGCAGCGAGGAGCCCGAGGGCAACGTCAGCCTGGTGGCGTGGGCGGTGGTGGAGGCGCCGCCGCAGTACGTGGGCTCGGAGGTGGTGGACTTCACCATCGGCGTGATGCGGCGCAGGACCTACAGCGCGGACACGGGGGACTTCCACTTCGGCCAGGAGGACGCCGGCCTGCCCGCGGGGGTCTACTCCCTGGACGTGGTGCCCGGGTTCTACTCGGACGCCAGCGCCGAACGGTGGGACGGGGAGCTCGCCGTGGATCTGACCCAGGACGGCGCCCAGCTCGGGGAGATCGCCCTCGACAGCCGCGTCCACCTCCACCTGCGGGTCGAGGACGAGGGCGGCGACGAGGTCGAGGGCGCCCGCGTCGAGGTGCACAACCTGGGCATCTCCGGATACGTCACGGCCGTGAACACCGGCACGACGGCCAGCGACGACGCGCCCGGTACGGTCCGCGTCTTCCTGGAGCAGGGCCCCCACCGGGTGGTGGTGGTCCCCCCGGAGGGCAGCTCGCTGGCGCGCACGTCGTTCGATCTCGAGATCAGCCCCACCGTACCCCCCACGGTGGTCCGGCTGGAGGAGGGGATCGAGGTCACGGGCCAGGTCTCCATGGACGCCGAGCTCGTCGGAGGGGTCCAGGTCCGGTTCTCGGATCCGGACACGGGGGAGATCCTGGGAATGGGTACGGCCCGCTCCAGCGGCACGTTCGAGCTGACCATCCCCACGAGCTGGGTGTGGGACGAGCTGGATGGCGGAGACGATGACTCGGCCCCGTAGCGCGCGCTCCTGGCTCCTCCTGGCGGCGGCCCTCGCGACCGCCTGGGGCCCCCGCGCGCGAGCCGAGGTGGAGGAGCCGGAGGTCCTCGCCGAGGTGGTCCTGCTCAGCGACGCCGAGCAGCTCCAGCGCGGCCTGCTCGCGTTCCACGACGGCGAGTACGACGTCTGCCTGGTCGTCCTGGGGCAGGTGGATCCCATGGAGCTCGGCCGGGACCAGCGCATCCAGCTCCATGAGATGATGGGCAAGGCGTCGTACTTCCAGGGCGAGGTGGACGCGGCCCGGGTGCAGTTCTTCGAGGTGCTCAAGCTCGAGCCAGCCTACGAGATGGACCCCGTGAGCACGCCGCGGCAGATCATCGAGGTCTACGAGGACGTCCGGACGGTCCACGAGAAGGACCTGGCCAAGTTCCCGGTGGAGCCGGAGCGGACCATCCCGGGCCGCAACATCCCCAAGGTCGCCACCAGCAACATGTTCGTGGCCTTCGCGCCCGCCGGCGTCTTCCGCCTGCTCTTCCTGCGGACCCCGGGCAAGGGCTGGGCGATGCTGCTGGGGGGCCAGGTCGCCCCCATCGGACTGTCCGTGGGCAGCTATCTCTACCTGAACTGGGCCATCGACAAGTGCAACTTCGTCGCGGTGGCCAACGCCGTCGACGTGTTCCGCGTGGTCAACGTCATCGCCGGGATCGTCGGATGGGTCGTGTACGCCGTGGGCATCGTCGACGCCTTCCTCAGCCAGGGGTATCATAGGCCTTCATCCGGTGGCCCGGGGCGGCGCAAGGTCGCCGCGGGCTGGCGCTGGGGCCCCCCCATCGCCCCTCCTCTGTGGGCACCGGACTGATTCCACGAGGCGGGACTCGATGCCCTATCTGACCTACACGGACGCCACCGGCAAGAACCACCGGTTCGCCATCCGCAAGAAGCTGTCCACCATCGGTCGCTCCAAGAGCAACGACCTGGCCGTGGACGATCCGAAGATGGCGCCCCAGCACGCGCACATCCTCAGCGACGGTGAGAGCCTGATGCTGTCGTCCCTCGACCCCAAGGCGGCGCTGGTGGTCAACGGCCGGTCGCGCCGCAACTACGAGTTGCGCGACGGCGACATCCTCACCCTGGGCGACACGGAGTTCACCTACGACGGGCGCCAGGAGGCGGCCAAGGTGGTGGAGAGCCCCGGACCGGCGAAGCCGCGCAAGCGCGCCGCCCCGGCCGATGACGCCAACGTCGAGCGCCTGTTCCGCTTCTCCGAGAAGCTCCTGGCCGGGCAGCCGCTGGCCACCCTGTTCAAGACCCTGCTCGACTCCGTCATCGCCGCCACGGGCGCGGACAAGGGCTTCTTGCTGGTGATGCGGGACGGCGAGGTGAGCATCCCGGCCGCGCGCAACGTGGACAAGGTGGACCTGGGCGACGATCTCTCCCAGATCAGCGACACCATCGTCGCGCGGGTGCTGCGCGAGCGGCGGCCGTTGATCATCAGCGACGCCCTGTCGGACACGGTGTTCGGTCAGAGCCGCTCGGTGGTGGACCTCAAGCTCAGCTCGGTCATGTGCGTGCCGCTGGTGGCGCGAAACCAGCTCCTGGGCATCCTGTACGTGGGCAACGACAGCGTCGCCGACCTGTTCACCGACGACGATCTGGGTCAGCTCACCATCTACGCCGGCTGGACGTCGATCATCGTCCAGAACGCCCTGCTGATGGACGGGCTGCGGTCGGACAACGAGCGCCTCCGGGAGGCCCTGGCGCGCGGTACGGGCAAGATCATCGGCTCGTCGCCGGAGATGAACACGGTGTTCCGCACCCTCCACCGGGTCGCGCCGACGGACATCTCGGTGCTGCTGCTCGGGGAGACCGGCACGGGCAAGGAGCTCGTGGCGAGGGAGATCCACGCCCAGAGCGACCGCGACGGCAAGCCGTTCGTGTCCATCAACTGCGGCGCCATCCCCGAGACCCTGCTCGAGAGCGAGCTGTTCGGCCACGTCAAGGGCGCCTTCACCGGCGCCATGAACCACAAGATCGGCAAGTTCGAGGCCGCCGACGGCGGCACCTTGCTGCTGGACGAGATCGGCGAGATGCCCCTGACCCTGCAGGTCAAGCTGCTGCGGGTGATCCAGGAGCGGGCCATCGAGAAGGTGGGCGACGTCAAGCAGCGCCCCGTGGACATCCGCATCATCTCCGCCACCAACAAGGACCTGGACAAGGAGGTGGCCGAGGGCCGCTTCCGAGAGGACCTCTTCTACCGCCTCAACGAGATCGCCATCCAGCTGCCGCCGCTGCGGGACCGCGGGGACGACGTGGTGGAGATCGCCCAGCACCTGCTCCTGCGCTACGGTGCGGACTACGGCGGCAAGGCCAAGGGTTTCACCCAGGAGGCCCTGCGAGGGCTGCGCAACTACTTCTGGCCGGGTAACGTGCGAGAGATGGAGAACCGGATCAAGAAAGCCATCGTCATGGGGGACCGCCCGCTGATCGGCCCCGACGACATGGGCTTCTCCAGGGACGAAGCGCAGCCGCGCTTCGAGACCCTCGCCCATGCGCGCGAGGCCTTCCAGATGGAGTACATCAAGGCGGCGCTGATGGCCCACAACTGGAACAAGGCCCAGACCGCCAAGACCCTGGACGTGGATCCGCGGACCATCTTCCGCTACGTCGAGAAGTTCAAGGAGGAGCTCTGAAGACCTTCGGGCTGACCGGTGGCATCGCGACAGGAAAGACCACCGTCGAGGGATTCCTGAGGGCCCAGGGCGTGCCCACGCTGGACGCGGATCAGTACGCGCGCCTGGTGGTGGAGCCCGGACGCCCCGCCTACCAGGACATCGTTGAGACCTTCGGCGAGGAGGTGCTCGCCGAGGACGGGACCCTGGACCGCGCCGCCCTGGGGCGCGTGGTCTATCGCGACGCGGAGCTGCGCCGGCGCCTCGAGCAGATCACCCACCCCCGGATCATGGACGCCGTCTTCGACGAGGTCGCCCGCATGGGCGCGCGCGGGGCGCCCCTGGCGGTGGTGTCGGCCGCGCTGCTGGTGGAGGCCGACTTCGTCGACCAGTTCGACGGGCTCGTGGTGGTGTGGTGCGACCCCGGCGAGCAGCTGCGGCGGATCATGGAACGCGACGGCTTCACCGAGGCGCAGGCCAGGATGCGCATCGAGGCGCAAATGCCCGTCGCGGACAAGGTGGCGCGGGCGGACTGGGTGATCCACACCAACGGGAGTCGCGAGGAGACCGCGGCGCAGGTCCGCGAGCTCGTGGCGCGGTGGCGGGACGCGCCTCAGTAGGTGATCAGGCTGTCCACCGGCACGTCGCCGAGCTTCCCCCGACCCTCCAGGAACGCCAGCTCGATGACGAACGCGCAGGCCAAGACCTTCGCGTCGAGGCGCTCGATGAGGTCGATGGTCGCCGCGGCCGTGCCGCCGGTGGCGAGCAGATCGTCCACCACCAGCACCCGCTGGCCCGGGGCCAGGGCGTCGCGGTGGATCTCGATGGTGGCCTCGCCGTACTCCAGCGCGTAGCTGACCTTCTCGGTGTCCGCCGGGAGCTTGCCCGCCTTGCGCACCGGCACGAACGGCACCCCCATCTTCAGCGCCAGGGGTGCGCCGAAGATGAAGCCGCGGCTCTCCATGCCGACCACGGCCTGGACGTCCTGGCCGCCGTACATCTCGGCGAAGGCGTCGATCACCTGGCCGAAGGCCACGCAGTCCTGGAGCATCGGCGTGATGTCCTTGAACAGGATGCCGGGCTTGGGGAAGTCCGGTACGTCTCGGATGAGAGCTTTGACGCGGTCCATGGTCACCCTCCTGTGGGAGCCTTGTATAGGAAGTGGAAAGCCTCGCTGCCGCTGGCCACCAGCGCGGTCACCGCGGCGCCGGCGATGAGACAGCCCAGGGCCGAGGCCAGCATGTACTCACGGAACTTGAAGCCGAGCAGGTACGCGCCCAGGCAGCCGGAGTAGACGCCGGAGCCGGGCAGGGGCACGCCGATGAACAGGGCCAGCCCGATGGTGCCCCAGCGCTTCACGTAGGGCTCGACCCGGCGCTGCGTGCGCGCCACGAGCCACTCGTAGATGCGGTTGATGAACCCGATCTTGAGGAACAGCCCCATCACGTGGTGCACGAAGAGCCACACCAGGGGGGCCAGGAGCCAGTTCGCCACGATGCACAGCGGGCCGACCACGGCCCAGTGGATGTCGGCCACCAGCACGCCGTAGGGGATCGACGCCCTCAGCTCCAGCGTCGGCAGGAACGTCAGCACCACCATCCAGATCACATGCTCGATCACAGGGCCTCCATGTCGGGCTAGTCCTCCCAGCCGTAGCATCCCAGCAGCGGCACGAACCGGACGCCCCCGTGGACGTCGTCCAGCAGGTCGTCGCCCTGCCGGTGCAACACACGCAGATCCTGGACGGCGCGTTGGCCCACGGGCAGCACCAGCCGGCCGCCGTCGTCGAGCTGCTCCACCAGGGGACCCGGCACGTCCGGGGCGGCCGCGGACACCACGATCCCCTGGTAGGGCGCCTCCTCGCTCCATCCCAGCGTGCCGTCGGCGCAGATCACCACCGCGTTGCGGATCTCCATCTGCTCCAGGCGCGTCCGGGCGGTGCGGGCCAGCGCGCCGATCCGCTCGATGGCCACGACACGGCGCGCGAGCAGGCTCAGCAGCGCGGTCTGGTAGCCCGATCCGGCGCCCACGTCGAGCACGGTCTCGTCGCCGCTGAGCTGGAGCAACTCCAGCATGCGCGCGACGATGTAGGGCTGGCTGATGGTCTGGCCGTCGCCGATGGGCAGGGGGCTGTCCTCGTAGGCGCGGAACCGCTGGGCGTCGGGGACGAACAGGTGCCTGGGCACCGACGCCATCGCCTCGAGGACGCGCTCGTCGCGCACGCCGCGCGCGCGGATCTGTTCGTCCACCATGCGCACGACCCTCGCGCTCGTCGCACTCATCGCGGGGTCAGCTCCCAATCGCCCAGGGCGGCCAGGGTGGTGTGGTCGGTCCAGTCCACCGTGATCGGCGTGACCGTGGCGTATCCCTCGCGCACCTCGATGCAGTCGGTCCCCGGGACCTCCAGATCCTTCTTCTCGGACCCGGCGATCCACCAGTAAGGACGTCCGCGGGGATCGCGGCGCTCGTCGATGTCCCCCGGGTAACGCCTGTGGCCCAGCGGCGCGGCCTTCACGCCCAGGATCTCGTCGGCGGGGAGCGCGGGCACGTTGACATTGAGCAGCACCCCGTCGGGCAGGCCGCGCTCCAGCAGCTGCTCGGCCAGGTGGGCGCCGATGTCGGCGGCCGGCCCGTAGTCGCCGTCCTCGAAGCTGTCACGGCTGATCGAGATGGACGGGATCCCTCGGATGGCCCCCTCCATGGCCGCGCCCACGGTGCCGGAGTAGGTGATGTCCACGGCCAGGTTGCCGCCGCGGTTGATGCCGCTGAGGATCACGTCCGGGGGTCCGGGCATGATCTGGCCCAGGGCCAGGAACACGCAGTCGGTGGGCGATCCGGTGACGGTGAACTCGCGCTCCCCCCGGGTCTCCACCCAGACGGGCGAGACCAGGTTGACCGCGTGGGAGGAGGCGCTCGCCTCCAGCCTGGGGGCCACCACCCAGACCTCGCCGAGGCGCCGCATGCGCTGCGCCAGGGCCTGCAATCCGGGGGCCTCGAAGCCGTCGTCGTTGGTCAGCAGGATTCGTTTTGTCATGCCGTCGGTCCAGGGCTCGCATCATCTTCGACCCCGCGACTCTTTTCAACTCCGGGGCATGGGGTTATCTTCGCCCCGTGATGTCTCGATACCTCGCCTTGCTGGTAATCCTCCCCCTGCTGAGCGGCTGCGCCGCCCGCTGGACCTCCCACTACGTGTACGCTCCCTACGACGAGGCCCGCGTGTCCGACGCGCAGGTGGTCGTGGTGCGGCCCGTGGTCACAACCCGGCCCTCCGGGGACGACACCCCGTGGGGCAAGCAGGCCGATCGGCTGCTCGCGGCGACGGTCGCGTCCCTGGACGAACCCTTCGACGCGGCCGCGGAGATCCCCCTGGACGAGCTGGGGTGGACCGACGACAGCTGGGCCGAGCTGGACGACGTGGTGGACGGCCTGCTCTCCCACGCCGCCAACCCCCTGCCCAACGACGTGCTCCGCATCGAGGAGGGCTCCCCCGACGTGCCGGACATCGGGCTCGACGGCTACGTGCTGCTCGTCGCGGTCCAGCCCTCGATGAAGGAGACCCTGGCCCGGCTCAGCGGGGCCGCGGGCGAGGTGACGCAGTTCGCGGGGTTCTCCACCCTCGCCGGCATCGTCGGCTCGTCCATGCAGTACCACGACGACGCGGCGCTGGCCGACCCGGCGCCGGGCAGCGAGGTGCACCCCGGTTCCGCGGACACGGAGCCCGATCGGCCCGACAGGGCCCGCAAGGGACGCAAGAACAAGAAGGTCAGCAAGCAGGCCCGGCTGCTGGGCAAGCAGAACCGCGTCGACGTGGCGTTCCTGCTCGTGGATCGCCGCAGCGGTCGCTTCGTGGCCGCCCAGAGCGCCCGCATGGAGCCCACCAGCCGCCCCCACGGCAGCTACCGCGGCGCCGTGGCCCGGGCGCTGCGCGACTGGCGTCTGGCCGAGCCGCCGTGGACCGCGGAGCTGTTCCAGTGACGCACGCGGTCCAGCTCCCCTCCCCCATCTCGAACCCCGACCACCCAAGCCTGGACCTCGACACCGTCGCCGCCCGGCTCGGCGCCTTCGAGGCGACCGTGATCGAGGAGGACGACTACTCCGCAGCGGCCGTCGCGCTGATCCTCCGCTCCACCGACGACGGGCTGCAGGCCCTGTTCATCCGCCGCGCCCAGCACCCCCAGGACCGCTGGTCCGGGCACATGGCCCTCCCGGGAGGACGCCAGGATCCCGAGGACGACGGGCCCAGGGCCGCGGCCGAACGCGAGACCCTCGAGGAGGTGGGCATCGACCTCGCCACGGGCGCCGCCCTCCTGGGCCGCCTCGACGACCTCCAGGCCATGGCCCACGGACGCTGGGTGGGCATGGCCGTCAGCCCCTTCGTCTACCACCTCGACCACGACGCGGAGCTGCGCCCCAACGAGGAGGTCGAGGCCACGGTGTGGGTCACCCTGGACCGCGTCCACCGCGGCGAGTACGACGCCGAGATCCCGTGGAAGTACGGCCCCGAGGGCGCCATGTTGCCGTGCTTCCAGGTGGGGCCTTACACCATATGGGGACTCACCTGGAGGATGCTCGTGAACTTCCTGACCATCGTCGGGGAATCCCGTTGACGCGGCTCTCACCGCTGCTGGCGGTCGCCCTCGCCCTCGCCGCAGGCGCCCACGCGGCCGAGGAGCACGAGGGCCGCACGTTCTACTTCGGCGAGCTCCACGCCCACAGCGGCTACAGCGGCGACGGCGGCAGCACCGACCTGGGCAACTGCCTGCCCGGCGGCTGCGGCAACGTCGCCGACTTCTTCCACACCGCCCGCTACCTCGCCGGCCTCGACTTCGCCGCCATCACCGACCACGTCAACGGCAACTCCGCCATCGATCCCGCCGACTGGTCCGCGATCATCGACCTGGTCAACGAGGCCCACGACGAACCCGGCGGCTTCGTCTCCCTGCTCGGCGCCGAGCTCTTCGTCACCACCGTCGACCACACCACGCTGGGCCACAAGAACTACCTGTTCTTCGGTGAGGAGGCCGACATCTCCGCCATCCCCATGGTGGATCTGGCAGCTCCTGGGACGCCGCTGGACTGCGACGAGCTGTGGACCCTCGTCCACGATCTCGACACCGCCTGGGGTCCGCTGCTGCTGCTGCCCCATCACCCCGCCGCCGTGTTCCCCATGCCCACCCGCTGGTGGTGTCACGACGAGGACCTGAGCCCGACCGTCGAGATCTACTCCACCCACGGCAACTCCCGGGATCTCCCCCAGCACGACGCCTGGGACGGGCTCTGGGGCGGGTACACCAACGGCAGCACCGTCAACGAGGGCCTCTCCCTCGATCAGTACGCCCTGCACCTGGGCATCATCGGCGGCACCGACTTCCACGACACCTGGCCCGGCATGATCTGCCACACCGAGATCGTCAACACCGACCAGCCCTACGGCGGCTCCGTCACCGGCGTCTTCCTCGACAGCGCCCAGCCCTTCTCCCGCGCCGGCCTCTACCGCGCCCTGTCCGACCGCCACTCCCTCGCCACCACCGGCCCCCTGTGGCCCGTGGTCTTCTCCCTGCTCGACTCCAGCGGCGTCGAGCTCGGCGCCGCCGGCGACATCGTCGCGCCCCCCCCCACCGACACCACCACCCTGCGCGCGAGCTTCCCCGCCCAGTACGATCCCTACGTCCAGGCCGTCGAGCTCTACGACAGCAACCGCCAGACCGTCCCGCTCGTCCGCATCGACGCCGGCCTCTACGAGCTCGAGCTCGCTCAGGTCACCGCCCCCTGGTTCGCCTATCCCACCCTCACCATCGACGGCGGCAGCTGGTACCCCGACCAGGGGGTCATCTGCGACGACGGCGGCGACGACGCCCTGGAGCGTATCTGGACGTCGCCCATCTGGATCGAGGAACTCGACGAGGTGGACGACGACGGCGACGGCTTCTCCGAGGCCGAGGGGGACTGTGACGACGGGGATGCGGCGGTCTGTCCCGACGCCCAGGAGATCTGCGAGGGGTACGTGGACGAGAACTGCGACGGGCAGGTGGACGAGGGTTGTGGGGACGACGACGACTCCGCTGGCGACGACGACGATTCGGGCGTGGGCGACGACGACTCGGCTGGCGACGACGACACCACGCCCGCGGACGATGACGATGGGACACCGGCGGACGACGACGACGACCTGACCGACGGGGACGACGACGATGGGTGTGAGTGTACCGTCGGCCCCGTGGCGGTGCCGTCGTGGGGGTGGGTGGTCGGATTGGCGCTGGTGGGGGTGTGGCGGAGGTGGTGGGCGGGGTAGGGGCTGGGGAGGCCTGCTGGCCTGCCCGCGGGGCATTCCAAGCTCCGCGCGGGCGTCAACGGTCGCACCGCCCCCCAAGGAGCTCCGATCCGCGAACCAAACCCCTCCTCCACCCCCCCTCCCATCACCCCGACCCACAGCGATCGGCAAGAGATGGCCACCGGAAAAAAGGGAGCGAAAAAAAGGGGACGTTCATAACTTCATAACTTTGCAGCCGCAAAGTTATGAAGTTATGAACGTCCCCTTTTTTTTCGGGCAGAGAACTAGAGTAGTCCCGGATGCGTTCTGACTGAGGGAGGTGCCTGGTGGGTGGGCATGCAGCTAGTGTGGCGACCCTGTTCACGGGAACGTTCCTGGCCCTGTCCACGTCCGCGGGCTGTCCCGGCGACGAGCCGTTCCCCGCGGACGACGACGCGGCCGACGACGACGCGGCCGACGACGACGACGACTCGGCCGCGGGCTGCCGGCCGTGCGACATCGGCTTCATCCTCTCCAGCGACAATCATCTCGACGATCTGGCGGTCTGCGACGTGCTCTCCGGATCCATCCAGCTCATGGGCCACGAATGGCCCGGCGAGGTGGAGCTGCCCTGCCTCGAGGTCCTCGAGGGCTCCCTCACCCTCGAGACGACCGCGAACCTGACGCGTCTCAGCCTGCCCGCCCTGCGGTCCATCGAGGGCATCTTCGAGCTCGACGGGAACATCGACCTGGTCGAGGTGGACTGCCCCCAACTCCAGACCATCGGCGACGAGCTGAAGGTGGTGGAGAACCCGGATCTGGCGCGCCTCGGGATGCCGTCGCTCACGGAGGTCAGCTACCTGATAGAGATCCTGGAGAACGGCGCCCTTGCCGTCCTCGACCTCGGAGCCCTCGCCACCGTGGCCGGCTCGCTCCAGATCTCGGACAACGACGCCCTGACCGACCTGTCCGGCCTCGGCGCCATCACGTCCGTGGGCGGGCGGATCTGGATCGAGGACAACGAGGCGCTGACCACCCTCGATGGCCTGACCGGGGTGATCGAAGTCGATGGCCTCTGGATCGAGGACAACCCATCCCTGGTCGGCCTCGGCGCTCCACTGACACTGGAGCTGTCCACCGGCAGCCTCCACATCATCGACAACCCATCCCTGGAGACGATCGCGGGTCTGGATCGGCTCTACAGCGCGGGGGACGTCGACATCGAGGGCAACGACTCGCTGGACTGCCTGGCCGGGCTCGACGGCCTGTTGTTCGTTCGCAGCGGCCTGAGCATCGAACACAACCCCTCCCTGGTCGACATCAGCGCCCTCTCCGGGGTGACCAGCGTGGGGCTCGGCATCAGCATCGACTCCAACGACGCCCTGGTCAGTCTGTCTGGGCTCGAGCACATCGAGACCACGTTCACCGACGTCGCCGTCACCGGCAACGCCACCCTGGCCGACCTCGACGGTCTGTCAGGCCTGACCCAGATCGGCGACGACCTCGAGATCCGCGACAATCCCCTCCTCGCCGACATCGGCGGGCTGTCCGGCGTCACCGCCATCGGCGAGAGCCTGATCCTGCGTGACAACGACACGCTGAACGCGCCCCAGCTCCTTTCGCTGCAGAGCATCGGTGAGGATCTGCGCATCGCGGACAACGACGCGCTCGACAGCCTGACGGGGCTGCCAGTGCTGCAGTCCGTGGACGGGGATCTACGGATCGCCGCGAACCCCTGCCTGGACCAGCACGCCGCGCGGGACCTGGCGACCACGGTGACGGTGGGCGGCGACGTGGTGATCGAGAACAACGACGGGCCGTGCCCGTGAGACAAGAAATGACGGGCCGTTGCGGAGGGGATGAACGTCTGGGCTGACGCGTGCTTTCTGCCGTGCTCGCGAAGAAGGCTACCGGGTGCCCCAGAAGCCGACGTGTCGGCTTCTGGGGCACCGTCGTGCGGTGGGGACGATCGGCTTCGCTTCGCGTCGACTTGCTGGGGTCAAGTCTGGTCTTAGACCTTTTCGGATCGCGTGGGGGGTAGGGATTCCCTTCAAGGGATGGAGAGCGACGGGACCGCAATGGGCTTTGGCCAGCCGAAAAGGCCGTAAGACCAGACGTTGACCCCGGACCGTTTGGGGCCTCGCGAGCCCTGCAAGCTCGCGAGGCCCGGTTAATCGGCTGCCGGGACGAGGGGAACACGCCCTGGCCTGCCCGCGGGGCATTCCAAGCCCCGCGCGGGCGTCAACGGCCGCACCGCCCCCAAGGAGATCCGATCCGCCGACCAAATCCCTCGCTCACCCGCCCCCTACCCCATCACCCCCCC
>CAYRNR010000137.1:0-23110 GCA_964425605.1 uncultured Rickettsiales bacterium
AGCGCACGTTGCCGTAGAACGACAGCACCGAGAGGTGGTTCACGTCCACGATGGGCGTCTGCGTCGCCGGCACGTCGCAGTGCGCGTCGCGGTTGATCACGCCGTCGTCGCTCGGCGGGAGCTCGTGATCGCCGGCCACCTCGACGCGCACCTGCAGGTCCTGGTCGCCGATGAGGTCGTTGGCGATCCACTCCACTCCGAACGTGCCCTGGAGGTAGGGATCCGGCACGTCGCACACCTCGTGCGCCGTGTCCGTGGTGATGGTGTACGCCAGCTCGCCCTTGACCACCACGGGGCCGAGCACCAGGGCCGCGTCGCCGCCGACGACCCCCTTGCGGGCGAACACGGGGGTCAGGGTCACGTCCACACCCTCGTCCAGGAAGGTGATGAGGTCCTGGGCGGTGGGCTCCATGACGTCGCCGTTGACGCCGGTGAACTCGTGGCGCGTGGGCAGCAGATCCCGGCCGTAGTAGCCCTGCAGCCCCAGATCCAGGCGGGGCAGGAACCACTCCAGCCGCAGGCCCACCTGGCTGTCCAGGAACGCCCCGTCGGAGTCCGCGGGTTCGGTGTAGTCCACGTAGTGGATCGGGAAGCTCAGGTTGCCGGCGAGGCCCTCGTGCGGCTGGGGTACGAGCACGTTCCAGCGGTGGTGGTCCGACACGGGGTAGAGGCTGGGCGAGAACGTGGGCAGCCACGCCACGGAGGCGGCGAAGTTCGGGTGTCCGTAGGACACGAGCAGCGCCGGCGCGGCGAGGCGCTCGGGATCCCAGAGCTCGTCGTAGTCCTTGGGGGTGATCAGATCGAGGGCCGGCCGCATGTCCATCCGGCCCCAGCGGATCACCTGGTTGCCGGCGCGGATCTTCAGGCCGCCGAAGCGCGCCTGGGCGTACGCGTCCTTGAGCAGGATCCGGCTGCGGTCGCCGTCGAGGAAGTCGTGTCTCAGCTGGACCTGGGCCACCGCCTGGACGGTCTTGTAGCGAGCCTTCACCCGAGGTTCGAAGCGGACCTGGTTGCGGCCCTGGGCGAGATCGTCGCACGCGCAGGTGTACCAGAACAGATCCCAGTCCACGTCGCCCTCGAACGTGATCTCGCCTTCGGACGCGGCCGCGGATCCCGCCGCGAGCAGCAGGAGCCCCAGCGCGAGGGCGCCGAGCTCAATCGCCGAGCACGGTCGGCGCGAAGTCCGACTTGTCGAGGGCAACGCCCATCTCCCGTTGGGTTCCGGCGAAGGTGGTGGTGGAGCCGTCCAGCAGGTGCGTCATCCGCGCCGTGTCGAACCGCCAGATATCGCCGTACTGGTTGAGATCATGGGCCGTCAGGACCTTCTCCAGGCTCCCCTTCTTGTCGTAGAACTCCACCTTCCACACCAACATGCGCGCCTCCTCGACGAACAGGCGCACCTTGGAGTACCCGCTGTGCTTGGCCTCCTTGTCGTTGGCCGCGGTGTCCTCGACGATGGTGCAGCTCTGCCCCTCGACCTCGCCGGTGCCGGCGAGCTCGTACACGCGGGTGGTGAAGTTGGACCGCATCCGCAGGTCCTCGAGGGTGAAGTCGGTGGAGGCGAACGACTCGGTGCGGTCCGGGCTGGCGAGCTTGCGGACCATGCCCACCTCGGGGACGTAGATCCACTGGGACCGCGTGTCGCCCTCCTCCACGGTCAGCACGGCCGTGCCCGACACGTCCGCCGGGCTGCGAAAGACGATCTTCGACCGCGCGGCGCCGTCCAGGGGCGACAGGGTCTCCATGACGAACTGCGCCTCGCGGGGTGAACCCTTCCGGGTGGTGCGGGTCATCTGCACGGTGATCCGCTCGCCCTGCGAGGCCTGGGCCGCGTCCAGGCGGCGCATGAGGTCGTCGCCGCTGCCCGCGCTGGCCACCGCCGGCGGCGCCAGCGACAGCATCAGCCCGAGGGCCCATCCGACTGCCGTTATCCGCGACACGTCTCCCACCTTTCGTTCCGGGCGAGCTTACCAACAGGGGATCTCTGGTACAACATCGGTCATGCCTCCTTCGGACCCGCGGATCCACGACTCCGGGCGAGCCCTCGAGTTGAGCCTCGATGCGGTTCGACGTCGGAGGTCGGGCCGGCATTTCACCTCCCCCTCGGTTGCCGCGGCCATGGCGGCCTACGGGGTTGCCGGAACAGGGGGGCGCGTCCTCGATCCCGCCTGCGGCGCAGGGGCCCTCGTCGCGGCGGCCCTCGACCGCGGGGCGGGCCCCTGCGTCGGCGTGGATCTGGACCCGGACGCCGTCGCCGTGGCGCGGGGAGCCCTCGGTGAGCGGTCCCGGATCGTCCACGGCGACTTCCTGGACACCGAACCCGCGGATCTCGGCGGACGCTTCGACGCCGTGCTGGCCAACCCGCCCTACCTCCGCCACGAGGCCATCTCGGGCGAGCGCAAGGCGCGCCTGCAGCGCCGGTTCGCCGACGAGATCGGCGAGCGGATCGGTGGGCGCCTCGACCTGCTGGGCTACTTCCTGCTCCACCTGACCCGGTTCCTCAGGCCCGGCGGACGGCTGGCGTTCCTCTCCAGCGCGGCGTGGTTGACCTCGGGGTACGGCGCGGTGCTCCGCCGCTTCCTGGCCCGCAACTACCGCGTCGACCAGGTGCTGGAGTCCGTGGCCGAACCCTGGTTCAGCGAGGCGCGCGTCCGGGGCGCGCTCGTGCTGGCGCGCCGCGACGCCGCCGTCCCCTCGGACCACGCCGTGGTGTTCCGCCGCCTCGAGCGCCCGGAGGTCGACCTCGCGACGCGCGGCGGACAGGCCGTGGACCAGCGTCAGCTGGACACGGGGGACTCCTGGGGTCCCCACCTCCGCACACCGCCGCTGTTGCGAGCCCTGCGCGAGGCCCACCCGGAGATCTGGTCGCCGCTGGGGCGCCGCGCGCGGGTGCGGTTCGGGATCAAGACGGGCGCGGACCGGTTCTTCGTGTTCCGCGACGGTGTGGATGGCGACGGCAGGCCCTGGTCCGGGCCACCGGACGCCCTGAAGCCCTTCGTCCTGAGCCCCATGGAGCTGGATCGGCTCGACATCCGCCCCGACGGCCTGGGCCGCAGGCTGCTGGTGCTGGAGCCGGCGGATCGCGCCGATCCACGGGTTGCCGCTCACATCGCCGCCGGAGAGGCGGCCGGGCTCCACCGCCGCGCCACCTGCGCGGCCCGCAAGGGGGACTGGGCCTGTCTGGCCCCTCCCCCTCCCCCGCCCGTGGTCTGGACACGCACGGTCCAGTACCGGCACCTGGTCGCGGCCAACCCCTGCGGCGCCCTGATCAACAACAACCTGCTGTGCCTGTGGCCCCGTGAACCCACCACCACCCGCGCCCTGCTGGTCTCCCTCAACAGCGCGTGGACCCACCTGGAGCGGCAGGCCAGGGGGCGGGTGAGCAACGAGGGCAAGGTCAAGACCGAGGTGGGCGATCTGCCCGACATGGCCGTCCTCGATCCGGCGCGCCTCGCAAAGGTCTCGCTCGAGCCGCTGCGCGGGCGCCCGATCGTCGATCTGGCCACGGAGATGGACCACCCCTCGCGCCGCGAGTTCGAGGGGGCCGTGCTGACCGCCCTGGGCCTGGGCGCCGGCGAGAGCCGCGCCTGGGTGGAGCGGCTCGCGCGCGCAATCCAGGGGCTGGACGCCGCCGAGCGGCGCTGGGAGAGGCTCTTCCGCGACCGACGAAACCGCCGGCCAGGGAAGAACGCCACCGGCTCCGGGTGTTCCCCTGCGAACGAACCCGACGGAGAACATCGATGACCCGACTGGCCCTCGTCCTGCTCGCCCTGACCCTGGTCCCCCATCCAGCGCGCGCCGAGGAGTCCCTGGCCGACCTGGTGGAGGCCGTCGCCCCGGCCGTCGTCAACATCCACACCACCGGCACCGTCGCCCAGGACTGGGGGATCTTCGGGTCCCCCTTCGGCCGGCGCCGCTGGACCAGCCTCGGCTCCGGCTTCGTGGTGGACGCCGACGGCCTCATCATCACCAACCACCACGTGGTCCGCGCCGCCAGCACCATCCGGGTCGGCCTGATGGACGGACGCACCTTCGACGCGGCCGTGGTCGGCGTGGATCCCGACACGGACCTGGCCCTGCTCTCGGTGGACGCGAAGGACCTCCCCGAGGTGATGCTGGGGAGCGAGCCGCGCGTGGGGGAGGCGGTGTTCGCCGTGGGCAATCCCTACGGATACGACCACACGGTGACCGCGGGGATCATCAGCGCGCGCCACCGCGACCTGGGGATCGGCCCCTACGACGACCTGCTGCAGACGGACGCCAGCATCAACCCCGGCAACTCCGGCGGTCCCCTGTTCGACATGGCCGGGCAGCTGGTGGGCGTGAACACGGCCATCCACGCGGCGGGCGAGGGGCTGGGCTTCGCCGTCCCGGTACCCATGCTGCGCGCGGTGATGCCCCACCTGCGCGAGGGCGGCCAGGTGTCCCGCGGCTGGACCGGGCTGCGGGCCGCGGACTCCGAGGACGCGCTGGTGATCACCGACGTCTACCCCGACGGCCCGGCCGAGGCCGCGGGGCTGACCCCCGGAGACCGCCTGACCGCCGTGGGGGATCGTCCGGTCCACGACGCCAAGTCCTGGACGCGGGCCCTGGGCAGCGCCTTCGCCGGCGACGCCGTGGAGGTCGCCGCCGTGCGCAACGGCGAGGAGCTACGGATCACCCTCGACGTGGTGGATCACGAGGCGTGGTCGGCGAGCTGGGGCGGGCCCGCCCTGGAGGTCCCCGCCCTGGGTGTCTCCGTCCGGCCGCCAGCCCCCGACCGCCTGGGGGACACGGGGCTGGACCAGGAGGTGGGCCTCGAGGTGGTCCAGGTCACCGGGGAGCGGTCCTTCTTCCGCGAGGGGGACATCATCATCGAGATCAACGGCAACGTGTTGCGCGATCCCATGGACCTGCCGCCCGTCGCGGATCAGGTCCTGGAGAAGCGAAAGATGATTGCCGTGGTGATCCGGGGCGGCCAGATGAGCCGCCTGTTCTACCGCTGGTGAGGGGCGAGCCGGCCTACCAGATGTTCTCGGAGAAGTACCCGATCAGGTAGGTGCCGCCGTAGATGGGCACCTGGCCGTTGCACATGGTCGCGCCGTCGGGCGCGAACAGGATCGACCAGGGGGAGCCCGTGATGGACAGGCCGCCGCTGAGCGGCTCCGCGGAGCATTCGTTCTCGGCGCTGATCAGGGTGATCCCCACCGAGGTGAACGTCCAGAAACCCTCGGACGACACGTAGAAGTCGTGGGCGTACTCCACCTGCTGGTCGGCGTTGAGCACGGCCTCGCTCCAGCCCTTGTAGTAGACGTGGCTCCACGACGGGGTGGTGGGGGAGGAACCGTCGGCGTAGTAGGCCTCGAACCCCTCCTGGGAGACGTCCGTGTCCGGATCGTCCGTGTCCAGGGCGCCCAGGCCCATGCCGAAGGTGCCGAAGATGTCGTCGAAGGTGTAGCTCCACTCCATGCGGCCGTGGAAGAAGAACTCGTCGCTCTGCACCTCGCCGGGCACGTGACCGTTGTCCACCGGGCGCACGTAGAACTGGTCGGCGATGTAGGTGTAGATGTGGAAGCTGCCGGCGTCGGTGTCGGTCATGGTGTACGACCCGTCGAACGCCCAGCCGTTGGTGTCACAGCCGCCCGTGTACGTGGTCAGCACCTCGTCCGGCGGACCGCTCTGGGTGACCACCGGGCAGGTCTCGTTGCCGTAGTCCTCCACCAGGGTGTCCATCAGGTCCACCAGCGAGTAGCCGAACTCCGGCAGCGTGAAGTAGAGGCAGGTCTCGCCATCGGCGACCGCCGTATCCAGGTCGTAGGGATCCCATTCGAAGAACGGCGCGAGATCGGGCGGCGGCGTGTACACCACGTCGTCGTCACCCACCGTGTCGTCGTCGTCGGCCACGTCGTCGTCGTCGTCACCGGGGGCGCTGTCGTCGTCGCCGGCGTCGTCGGGGCAACCCGCCATCACCAGGGCCAGGATGGACATCAGGATCAAGAGCCACGAGCGCATATCAACCTCCACGTTTCTGCGGACGCATTGTACACGAGTGCCGTGCGGTGGGATCGGGCAATCGGGCGAGCAGGCCCTACTTCTTCTTGCGCCCGAACAGGTCCTTGGTGAACAGGCTCTCGAGGAAGCCGCTGCTCGGCGCGGCCTCGCTGTCGCTGGAGTTCGACCGCCGCTGCATCAGCCGCATCTCGCGCTTGGCGTCGAAGTTGTCGGGGTTGGCCGTCAGCGCGCGGTTGAAGTAGAGCTCGGCCTTGGCCGGGTTGCCGTCGGCCTTGGCCATCATGCCCTGGTAGTAGTGGGCCAGGTCGCAGTTGTTGTCGATGGCGATGGCCTGGCGGATCAGGTCGAGGGCCTCGCGGCGGTTCGCGGTCGGGTCGAGGTTGAAGCGCACCCAGCCCATGGCGGCGTGGTACTCGGCGCGGTTGCCGTCGTAGCGCAGGGCCTCGGTGACGTAGTCGGCCGCCTCCTCCCACTTGCCCACCTTCAAGAACCGCTCGCCCTCGCGCCACAGGATGGTCGCGCGACCCGGATCGTGCATGTCCTGGGACGTCACGCCGGCCTGCTGCAGCTCGCCGTCGCTGAGCTCGGCGATGTACGCCTTGCGCTTCTTCTCCTTGCCCAGGACCGAGTACGCCTGCTGGTAGCGCGCCTGGATCACGTCGGCGAGGTCCGACACCCGCTGGGGGCGGTTGAAGTACCTGTCGGGGTGGTAGGTGCGCGAGGCGTCGAGGTAGACCTTCTTGATCTGTTCCTCGGGATCGGAGTACCGCACGCGCAGCAGCTGGAAGTGGTTGAGCTTGCGGATGCGGTGCGACTCCTCGAGCAGCTCCTTGATCGCGCGCTCGTCCTCGTCCGAGTGTACGGGCGGCCGGAAGTCCAGGTAGCCCATGTCGGTCAGCAGGGACAGGAACGCGCGGACCCGGGCGATGGTGTCGTCGTCCTTCTCGCCGTACACCCGCAGGAAGTCCTCGACGGACACCCCGCGGCCGACCATGGACCGCAGCCGCTGGGCCAGCCGGAGCTCCACGGTGGGGAGCTTCCAGCGGGCGAGATCGATGCTCAGGGGAATCCGCACGACGATCTGGGCATCGCGGGCGTGGCCGAGGAACTCGCCCTGGACCCGCGCCATCTCCGAGTGGGCCTTGAGCAGCATCCGGATGGGGTTGTGCGCCTCCATGAAGCGGTGGGGCGGGTCCTCGGGCTGCAGCCGGTAGATGCCCGATCGCTGCTTGGAGATGGAGGAGACCACCTCGGTCAACAGCGCCTGCACCGCCGCGGGGATCTTGTGCGGCAGCAGGGTCCGCGTGGCCATGAGGAGGCCGATCTCGTCCTCGAGGTTGTCGGGCCGATCCCCCGGGGGCAGCTTGAGCACCTCGAGCATGCCGCGGCGCGACATGGACTGGATCAACGAGTCCTCTTCCCGCTCGCTGACCAGGTACACCACCTCGCCGCGGAAGAAGTAGAAGTGCACCTTCCCCGTGCCCGTGGCCACGGTGAGGTTGCCGGTGCGCTTGGTCTCGAACACCGCGTAGAGCACCCGGCCGAGGGGCATGCGCGACAGGTCCCCGGCGTCGCGGAGCACCTCGTCGAGCCCGGATACGCCGGCGTCGCCGGGTTCGAGGCGCCCCATCAGCTCGAGGAACTCCTCGGTGTCGGGGAGCTTGAGCAGCGTCCGCAGGGTGTAGACCAGGTCCACGATGAAGATGGGCTTGCGCAGCAGGCCCACCACCCACAGGTCGGGCTCGAGATCGCGCATCACCTCCTCCTCGGTCAGCGTGCCGCTGACGAAGAGGAACGGGGTGAGCTTGTCGCTGATGTCGTGCAGCTCGCGGACCACGTCGAGGCCGCTGCCCCGGGGGGGCTTCACGTCGGTGATCACCAGGTCGTGGCGCCCCTCGGCGAAGGCCTTCTTGGCGCTCTCGACGTCGGTGACCATGTCGAGGCGGCACTTGATGCCGTTGAAGAACGCCCAGAGCAGGTCCCGATCCGGCTCGGGGCCCTGCACCAGCAGCACGCGTGTGTTCTCGTGGCCAGAATTCATGGTGAACCCTGATAGTAGGGGCGGCGCGCAGGGATCGTCAAACCCGCGGCCTCCTCTGTCGCTTCGTTGTGAGCAATGGGTGCGCGAGCTCGCCAACGGTTGACGAGAGCGGTCCGGAGGACTAGATCGGGACGTGTCCAACCCCACAGAGGAGTCCCCATCATGATCCAGGTTACCGACGACACTTTCGAGGCCGAGGTTCTCAACAGCGACCTGCCGGTGCTCGTGGACTTCTGGGCGGTCTGGTGTGGCCCGTGCAAGGCCATCTCGCCCATCGTCGACGAGGTCGCCGCCGAGAACGAGGGCAAGCTCAAGGT
The DNA here is from genome assembly GCA_964425605.1 of uncultured Rickettsiales bacterium. Taxonomy (GTDB): domain Bacteria; phylum Myxococcota_A; class UBA796; order UBA9615; family CAYRNR01; genus CAYRNR01. The sequence goes on from CAYRNR010000137.1 coordinate 8,350, forward strand.
CGTCAAGATGGACGTGGACTCCAGCCCACAGACCCCCGCCAAGTTCTTCATCCGTAGCATCCCCACCCTGATCCTCTTCAAGGGCGGCAACGTGGTGGACCAGCTGGTGGGCGCCGTCTCCAAGCCCAAGCTCGAGCAGTTCGTCGGCAAGGCGCTGTAGCAGCCCCGCGCCGGCGCGCCGCTAGAACATGTAGCGGCGCATGGAGATGTTCAGCAGCAGCCCCACGCAGATCATCACGGTGAGCACCGAGGATCCCCCGTAGCTCATCAGGGGCAGGGTCACGCCGGTCACGGGCATCAGGCCCAGGACCCCCCCCAGGTTGATCACCACCTGCCAGGCCATCACGGCCACCAGTCCGAACGCCAGTAGCGTCCCGAATCGTTCCTTGGCCCTCAGGGCCACGTTCAGCCCGAGCGCCAGCCAGCCCAGGTACAGCATGAGCAACATGGCCGATCCCACGAAGCCCCGCTCCTCGGCGTACACGCTGAAGATGAAGTCCGTGTGCTGCTCGGGCAGGAACCGCAGCTGCGCCTGCGTGCCGCGGCAGTACCCCTTGCCCTTGAGCCGGCCCGATCCGATGGCGTAGCGGCTCTGGATCGTCTGGTACCCCTTGCCGTGGGGATCGTCCTCCGGGTGGAGGAACGTCACGACCCGATCCCGCTGGTAGTCGTCGAGCACCCAGCGATACCCCACGAACACGCCGGTGGGGATCGCGAACGCCGCGACCAGGGCGAGCACCAGCAGCAACCGGCTGCGGAGGCCCGCGAACAGCACCACCGTGGAGCCGAGCATCAGGTACAGCAGGCTGGTGCCCAGGTCCGGCTCGAGGAAGATGAGCAGCCACGCCGGCACGACGATGGCGCCGCAGGACAGGACGTCGCGGACTCCCAGACCGTCGGATCGCACGCGACCGTGGAGGAACCGGGCCAGGACGAGCACCAGCGCCACCTTGCCGAACTCGCTGGGCTGGAGCTTGAAGATCCCCAGATCGATCCAGCGCTGGCTGCCGCCGCCCACGAATCCCATGACCAGCACCGCGACCAGCAACAACAGCAGCGCGCCGTACGCGGGGTACGCGAAGTTGATCAGCACGCGGTAGTCCACCAGCGTGCAGACCAGCGCCACGCCCAGGCCCACGGCCAGGAACAGCCACTGGCGCACCACCACGCCGGGGATCCCCTCGGCGTTGGGCGTCAGGACCGCCGCGTACAGGGTCGCCAGCCCCAGGACGGCCAGCAGCAGGGTCACCGCGAGCAGGGGCACGTCGAAGTGCTGGATCAGTCGCCGATCCATGGTTCCCCCTCCTCGCTCTGTGCGTCCTCCCGCTCGGCGCGGATGCGCTCCAGATCGGGCGCGAAGTACAGCTCGATCATCTGGCGCGCGATGGGCGCCGCCGCGGTGGACCCGTGCATGCCGTGCTCCACCAGAACGGTCACCGCGATCTGGGGGTCGTCGGCGGGCGCGTAGGCCACGAACCAGGCGTGGTCCTGCAGCAGCTTGTTGACGTGGTGGGAGAAGCCGCCGCCGGCCTGGCGGACCACCTGCGCCGTGCCCGTCTTGCCGGCGTAGGGGAACCCCTTGATGCGCTGGCGGTACCCCGTCCCACCCGGCTCCTCGACCACCGAGCGCATGGCGGCCTGGATCTGCGCCATGACCGCGGGGGAGGCATCGGCCTGCCCCTCGGCGTGGGGCTCGGCGCGGTACACGACCTGCCCGTCGGCGTCGACGACCCTGTCCACCAGGGTCGGTGTGTACACCGTGCCGCCGTTGGCGATGGCCGCGGTCATCCGGCACAACCCCATCGGCGTGGCCAGCGTGTAGCCCTGGCCGATGACCGCCGAGGGGGTGTCGCCGGGCTGCCACTTGCCGCGGCCGGTCTCCAGCTTCCACACGGTGGTGGGGATCAGGCCGCCCTTCTCGCTGTTGATGCCCACGCCCGTGGGGCGTCCGAGCCCGAAGCTCCGGGACATGGCCGCGATCTCGTCGATGCCGGTGCGCATGCCCGCGGTGTAGAAGTACACGTCGCACGAGCCCTTGAGCGCGGTCTTGAAGTGGACCCCGCCGTGCCCGCCCTTGCGATACCGCCAGCAGCGGAAGCGGTGGCGACCGAGCCGGAAGTAGCCGCCGCAGCTCACCGACGTCTCCGGCTTCAGCGCGCCGTGCTCCAGCGCGGCGGCGCCCACCATCATCTTGTAGGTCGAACCCGGGGGATAGATACCCTGCAGGGCCTTGTCCGAGAGCGGGTGCGCGGGATCGGCGGTGAGCTCGGCCCACTGCTCGGGCGAGATGCGCGAGGCGAAGATCTGCGGGTCGAAGGTCGGGGCGTTGAGCAGGGTCAGCACGCGCCCGGAGTGCACCTCCATCACCACCACCGAGCCCGACTCCTCCCCCATCAGATCCAGGGCCAGCTGCTGCATGTCCAGGCGCACCGACAGGTGGAGATCCTGCCCGGGCACCTCGTGCCGCCGCTCCCCCTCGGCCCAGTGGTACAGGGCGTCGAGGTAGTCGTCCCCGGGGTCCTCCACGGTGGATCGGCGCAGCTCGCGCCCCACCGAATCCACCAGGGCGTAGTACACGCCGTCGGTGCCCTTGAGGTGGTCCTCGAAGGACTGCTCGAGGCCCCACGTGCCCGAGTGATCGCCCATCTCGTAGTGGTCGGCCCCCAGCGGTGTGCCCGCGTAGCGCTCCTGGAACGTGGCCAGCTTCTCGGGGTTGACCTCGCGCATGTAGCCGATGAGGTGACAGAACAGTCCGCCGAACGGGTAGTTGCGCATGGTGGTGACGCGGATGTCCACCCCGGGCAGGAACGGCTGCCTCGCGCGCACCGCGGCCAGCTCCTCGAAGGTCACGTCACCCTTGACCACCATCGGCCGGTAGCGAGCGCGCCCGCGCACCCCCTCGTAGCGCTCGATCACCTCCTCGGGCGGCACGCCGAGGAGTTCACCGAGCTGAACGGCCAGCTCGTCCACCGGCAGCCGCAGCGGCACGGCCTCGGAGTCGGGGTGCTCCGCGTCGTCGCCGGCCTCGAGGACCTGGGCAGGGATCAGGACCACGTCGTAGGCCGCGCGCACGTCGGCGATGCGGTTGCCGAAGGCGTCGTAGATCAGTCCCCGCGGAGACGGGATCTCCCGCTCCTTGAAGCCGTTCTGGGCTGCGCAGCGGGCGTAGTACTCGCCGCGAACCACCTGCAGCATCCACAGCCGGCCCAGCAGGGCGGCGAAGACCAGGAACAGGCACGACGCCGCCACGATCAATCGGACGCGGAACTCGGAGGCCTCGTGGGGGGTTCTCAGCAGCTGCAACGGCGCGCGTACCTCTACGTCATCTCAGGGGGAGTTCCAGGCTGTCCTCCCGTTCGGTGAACCGCTGCAAGGCGCGCAGCGCCGGCAGCAGGGGAATGGCGAAGGCGGCGGTCAGGACCGATCCGAGGAGCAACCCACCCGCCGGACGCGGCGCCGGCATGCTCCACACGCCGAAGCACAGATCGAGGACCAGCCCCGACACCAGCGACACGGCGAAGACCAGCAGGCACGGCACGGCGATCCCCTCGAGATCGAGCCGTCCCGAGACGAGGGTGGAGGCGCCGAAGCCCAGCACGTACATGAACAGGTGCACGCCGTGGATGCCGCCGCACATGAGGTCCGACAGGTGGCCGAGCACCAGGGCCGCGGCCAGGCCCGAGCCGAACCGGCCGCTGGCGCCGTAGAACACCACCAGCGGGAAGATGAGGTCGGGGCCCACCGCGGCGAAGCCGACCATGGGCAGCACCGTGGAGCGCACCACGAGGAGGAAGAAGCCCAGGGTGAGGGCGGCGCCGAGCCTCACGGTCCCCCCTCCTCGACGGACGCCGGGGGCGCGGCGTCCGGGTCCACGGGCCCCATCAGCTCCTGCGGCGTGGACGGGTACTCGTGTGGCTGCTCCACCAGGACCACGACCTCCTCGATGGAGGCCAGCGCCTCGGCGGGCTCCACTTCCACGGAGAGGAAGTGGCCCGTCTCCTCCACCTCCACAGCGCCGATGACGCCCACGGGCACCCCGGGGGGGAACACGCCGTCGTCCCCGGACGTGACCAGGAGATCGCCGGGGACCACCATGTCCGCGTCCTGGCGGGCCACGTACTCCAGCGTCGACCCCCAGCGCCCGTTGCCCCGGACGATGCCCCTCAGCCGGGCGTCCTGGAAGCGCGAGGCCACGTTGGACGAGCTGTCCGACAGCAACAACACGTCGGCCGCGCCCGCGCTCGTGTGGAGGACCTGCCCCACGGCCCCGTGGACCCCCACCACCGGGTGCCCGGGCTCGACGCCGTGGGCGCGCCCGCGGTCGATCCGGACGACGCGATACCTCGACGACGTCCCCCAGCCGATGACCTCGGCGGCCACGGTGCCCGGCGGCAGCCGCTCGCGCAGGCCGGCCAGCTCCCGGAGGCGGTCGTTCTCGAGCTCGAGCTCGCGGCTGCGGGCCTCGAGCATCTGCCACCCGTCGAGCTGCTCGCTCAGCCGCTCGTTCTCCTCCTTGACCCCCACCAGCGCGAAGTACCCCTCCCCCACCCCCACGGCCGAGGTCACGCACCAGGTCAGCGCCTTCTGCAGCGGCGCGGTGATGAACAACACCGTGCGGTCCGCCACGTTGCGATCACGGGGCTGTTTGCTGTTGGCGTAGAGGTTCCAGCCGGTCAGGAACACCAGCAGGACAGTGAGTACGACCTTGGTCCTCGAGGAAATGCGCATCGTGGCCGAGGGGCTTCCGAGCTGATGCATCATCCCTCAACAATCTGCTCCCAGTCAACGCCGACGTTGACGTCCGAGCCCGTCTGCGAGTATCGTTCGACGCTTCGTGCACGCGCGCCCATGTTTGCAGTTGTCTCCGCGCGTGCAATCGGAGCAGCTGTCCGTCCCAACCGACTGGAGTCCGCCATGCTCGAGGTGATGCGGAAAAACGCAAGCTCGTTCGTCATTCAGATCCTCTTCGCCATCATCGTCATCGTGTTCGTCTTCTGGGGCGTCAACACGGGCGGCGACCGCGCCCAGCCGGTGGCCAAGGTCAACGGCGAGTCCATCCTCGACGGCCACTTCGTGCGGGCCTACCAGGATCGGATCCGTTTCGCCCAGCGCTACAACCGCAACCTGGGCGAGGAGGAGATCGAGCGCATCAAGAACGAGGTGCTGGACAATCTCATCGTCCGCGAGCTCATCCTCCAGGCCGCCGAGCGGGAGGGGATCGTGGTCAGCGACCACGAGCTGGCGCTGCACATCATGGCCATGCGGCAGTTCCAGGACGAGGAGGGCCGCTTCGATCCCGAGCTGTACGAGAAGGAGCTGCGCCGCTACCGGCAGAACAAGGCCACGTTCGAGGAGAACCAGCGCCAGGACCTGATCGTCCAGCGCACCGAGGCCCTGATCCGCCGCAGCGTCCAGGTCTCCGAGCCCGAGGTCCTCAAGCAGTACCAGGACGAGAACCACGAGCTCAACCTGGAGTTCCTGCGCGTCTCGTCCACCCTGTTCCGCGCCGAGGTCGAGGCCGACGAGGCCCACGTAAACGAGTACCTCACCGAGAACGAGGACGCCTGTCGCTCCTACTACGACGACAACTTCGATCGCCTCTACCACACCCCCAAGCGGGTCCAGGCCAGCCAGATCTTCATGGCGACGGGCGCCGACGATCCGGACACCGAGGTGGCCGAGGCCCGGCGCCGCATGGACGAGGTGCGGGAGCAGGCCATCGCCGAGGGCGCCGACTTCGCCGATCTGGCCGCCCAGTACAGCGAACACCGCACGGCGTCCTTCGGCGGCGACCTGGGGTACTTCGACGAGAACCGCCAGGGCGACCCCTACGGCGACGACGCGTTCAAGTCCATGGCGTTCTCGATGCAGGCCGGAGAGGTCAGCGAGGTGGTGGAGTCGGCCCTGGGGCTGCACGTCATCCGCGTCGAGAACGTGGAGGAGGCCTCCACCAAGCAGTTCGACGACGTGAAGCTCGAGATCGCCGAGCGGATGCTGGTGGACGAGGAGGCCCCGGAGATGGCCCGCCAGTACGCCGAGGAGCTCGCCGTGCCCTTCAGCCAGGGCGAGACCCCCACCGAGCTGATGGCGCGCAAGAACGTCCAGGTGCAGGACACCGGCCTGTTCGCCGTGGGCGATCCCTCCATCCCCCGCATCGGCACCGCGCCCGCCGTCCTGTCCGCCGCCCTGGCCCAGGAGGACATCGGCAAGGGGCCGCCGACCGCCTACGAGGTGATGGACAACTGGGTGGTCTTCCGCGTGGTGGAGGAGAAGCTCCCCAACCCGCTGACCTACGAACTCGAGGCGGAGGACATCCGCTCGACGCTGCTGCGGCGCAAGCGCTACGAGCGGCTCCAGGCCTGGCGCGACAGCCTCAAGGCGGAGGCCGACATCGTCATCTTCGACATCGCGCTGTAGCATGAAGCGAAGCACCAAGATCCTCGCCGCCCTCTTCTTCCTCGCTTGTGGTTTCGTCCTCGTGGTCTTCGGGACCATCTTCCTGGTGCTCTTCACCGCCAGCCCCTCGGTCCCCGACGGGTCCTACCTGGTGCTGGACGTGAGCGGACAGCTCGGCGAGCAACCCACCCTGGACGATCCCCTGGCCGAGGTGCTCGGCGGCGACGTGGCCCTGTCGGTCATCGAGCTCGACTCGGCCCTGCGCAAGGCCGCGGTGGACGATCGCATCGCCGGCGTGTTCGTCCGCGTGGGTCCGCTGGCGTGCGGCATGGGCAAGGTCCAGGAGCTCCGCGACGCCATCGCGCGCTACCGCGAGACCTCGGGCAAGCCGGTCATGGCCTGGATGGACGTGGGGGGCACCAAGGAGTACTACCTCGCGTCCGCGTGCTCCGAGGTCTACATGGCCCCCCAGGGCATGCTGCTCTTCACTGGCCTGCGCTTCGCCGTGACGTTCTACAAGGGCACGCTGGACAAGCTCGGCGTCGAGGCCGAGTTCGCCCGGGTGGGCGAGTACAAGAGCGCGGTGGAGACCTTCACCCGCGAGGAGATGAGCGAGTCGTCGCGCGAGATGATGAACAGCCTCGCCGACAGCCTGTTCGCCCAGATCGTCGAGGACGTGGCCGCCGACCGCGGCATGACCCCCGAGCAGGTGCGCGCCGTGGTGGACGATCCGCCCGTGACCGCCGAGGACGCCGTGGAGGCGGGCCTGGTGGACGAGCTGCTGTACCGCGACGAGCTCGAACAGCGCTTCAAGCCCGCCGAGGAGGAGGAGTGGTCCCTGATCTCCCTGGGCGCCTACTCCCAGGTGTCGCCGTCGTCGCTGGGCCTCGGCGGCGGCCCCGAGATCGCGGTGATCTACTGCGAGGGCGCGATCATGCCCGGTGAGAGCTCGCCGCCCTACTACGGCGGGGACCGCACCATGGGATCGTCCACCATCACGCGCGTCCTCGAGGACGCCCGCGAGGACGAGAGCATCGAGGCCGTGATCCTGCGCGTGGACTCCCCGGGGGGATCGGGCCTGGCCAGCGACCTGATCTGGCGCGAGGTGGTGCTGACCCGCGAGGTCAAGCCGGTGGTGGTGTCCATGAGCGACTACGCCGCCTCCGGCGGCTACTACATCGCCATGGCGGCCGACGCCGTGGTGGCGCAGCCCGGCACCCTCACCGGCTCCATCGGCGTGTACTCGGGCAAGTTCAACCTCGGCGGCCTGTACGAGAAGGTCGGGCTGTCCGTGGAGACGGTGGAGCGCGGCGAGTACGCCGGTCTGCTGAGCTCGTCCCGGTCGTTCACCGAGGGGGAACGGCAGAAGCTCGAGGAGATGGTCCTGGGCTTCTACGACACGTTCATCACCAAGGCGGCCGAGGGGCGCGAGACCGACCCGGCCTCCATCGACCGCGTGGCCCGGGGGCGCGTCTGGTCCGGACAGCAGGCCCTCGACGTGGGGCTGGTGGACCAGCTCGGCGGGTTCCGCGAGGCCCTCGACGTGGCCAAGGAGCTGGCGGGCATCGATCCGGACGACGAGGTGTCCCTGGTGCTGCTGCCTGCGCAGCGGACGCTGCTCGAGGAGATCCTCGATACGCCCTCGTCCAGCGTCCTGCCCGTGGACGACCGGCTGCGCGCGGTGCTGCCCGAGGTGGACGCGTCCATGTCGCACCTGCTCTCGGTGGCGCCCCTGCTCGGCTCGGGCACCCCGGTGGCCATGATGCCGTACCAGCTGGTCGTGTACTGATCCATCCCCTGTCCCGCTACAATGGGGACGTGGCCCCCTCCTTCCGCACCGGCTTGCTCGCCCTCGCAGTCTCGCTGTGGTGGCTGGGCTGCATCGAGAAGACGGAGCTGCCCGCGGACGACGACACCGCGGCCACCGACGACGACGACGACGACGACACCGCGTCCTCGGGCCTGGGCATCCAGGCGGCCATCCCCGACGCCGCCCTGTTCGAGTTCTACTCCGCGTGGCTCCAGCCGGCCGGGACGGTGGAGGAGCCCCTCATCTGGGCCGTGATCGCCGACGAGCTCCCCGACGGCCTCAGCGTCGAGCCCGACGGCTGGGTGCACGGCAACCCGACGGTCGAGGGCAGCTTCGAATTCCAGGCCTTCCTCCAGGACGCCACCGGCGCCCAGGGCAACGGGCCCGTGCGCCTGGACGTGCTGGTGGACCACGACCACCTCTACGCCGGGGTGTGGTTCGAGCAGGTGGACGGCCTGTGCGCGGATCTGGGGTTCCTGTGCTTCCCGTGGGTGCGGGTCGACGGCGCCGGGGAGCCCCAGTCGGAACGCCAGATTCACCCGGCGCTGTTCCACGTGGGCCCCGACGGGGAGCCCCAGGACGGCTTCGGCGACGACCTGCTGTACACCCTGCTCGATCCGTCCCAGGTCACCTGGGCGTGGACACCGCTGGAGTGGCCCACCGGCGACGGCAGCACGCTGATCCCCGAGGATCTGATCATCCTCGAGGACGGCACGATGAGCGGCGGGGAGCTGACCGGGGGAGGGATCATCGGCTACGAGCACCCGGTGCTCGGCCGCGGGGAGGCCACGGGGTACGTGGTGCCGCCGGACTGGTGTCCGGGATACGGGTGCTGACCTACTCGATATCGACCAGCGACAGCTGCGCGCCGCCAGCGGCCAGACGGCAGACGTCGTTGTCCATGTCCTCGAAGTACTCCTCGCCGCGGCTGACCCGGACGCCGGCGACGCCGACGGCCTCGGTGCGGCCCGCGCTGGGGAACGCCTCGCCCGGGAAGGTGTAGCTGCCCACGCCCGAGTGGGAGGTGAACTCCAGCAGAGAGTCCAGGTCGTCCGGGGCGTCCTCGTACAGGATCTGGCCGTCCTCGCCGATGGCGATGCCCACGGTGTTGTCGAAGTCCTCGGGATCCATGTGCAGGGCCATGGCCTGGTTGGCCTGGTGGGTGTCGTCCGTGTCGGTCCACGGCGGATCGGGCAGCCACAGCCAGGCCTTGCGCTCCTTGCCCGCGTAGATGACGGTCAGCTCGTACTCGTGCTTGCCGTCGTACCGCAGGTCCGGGTTCTCGGCGGTCTCCAGGCCGTAGAGGCCTCCCCCGCGGTCGATGAGCTCCAGGGTCCCCATGGCCGCGCCGGTGATCAACACCACCGCTCCCTCGGCCGGGATCGCGCCCACGTCCTCGATGCGCTTGGCCTCGGACAGGTACAGGCGGATGTTCACGTTGCCGTCCACGTAGTCGTCGGCGAAGTCGATCTCGTCGGCGACGCCGCGCTCGTGCTCCACCCCGAGGATCAGCATCTGCGCCGCCACCGGCGTGTAGGTGTCGTACAGGCTCTCGCAACCGCTGCCCAGCACCAGCAGCGCCAGACCGCACAGGATTCGAAGTCTCATCCGTGGTGTCTCCAGCGGTTCAACCGTACCACAGGGGACGGCGACGACCACAACCACGGTGAAGTCCGTGGTGAACCGAGCTATACCTGATCCGCGACCGGAGTAGCAGCATGACCGTCCGCAAACTGCAGGTCAGCCAGGCCACGGCCAGGATCGTCCACCAGGGGCACCCGTGGGTGCTGCCCGACCGGGACACCGGCTCCCTGCGCCACCTCACCACGGGCCAGCTCGTGGAGCTGGTGACGCGAGACGGCAAGGGGGTGGGCCTCGCCCTGGCCTGCCCGGACCAGCGGGTCGTCGCGCGGGTGGTCGCCCCCCCCGGCGGGCGCTTCGATCCCCTCGCGCGGCTGGAAAGGGCGCTCGAGCGGCGCGCGGATCTGCTCGGCGCAGCCGACACGGACGTCTACCGGCTGGTCCACGGCGAGGCCGACGGCCTGCCCGGGCTGTTCGTGGACCGATACGGTCCGGCCCTGGTGGCGATCCGCCAGTCCCTGTGCCTCACCCCGTGGCTCCCGGCGATCTACGACGAGCTGCTCGGGCGCACCGGACTGGAGCTGCTGTGGGAGAAGGACCACCTCGCCGATCTGCGGCGGTCCAGCGTCGCGGGGCGCGTCGTCCGGGGCAGCCCCCCCGACGAGCTCGTCGTGCGCGAACGCGGTCTGCGGTTCGGCGTGTCACCCTTCGGCGGGCTGGCCACGGGCCTGTACCCGGACCAGCGGCCCAACCGCGACGAGCTGAGCCGTCGCGGGCCGTTCCCCCGCGTCCTCAACCTGTTCGCCTACACCGGGGCGTTCTCCGTCTCGGCGCTGGCCGACGGCTCCCGGCGCGCCGTGGACGTGGATCTCTCCAAGCCCTCGCTGAAGCGCGCCCGCGCCAACGTCGCGCTCAACGGCCTGGACTCCAGCGCCCACCGGACCGTACACAGGGACGCCGTCAGGTACTGCGCCGGCCAGGCGGACGACAGCTTCGACCTGGTCGTGGTGGATCCGCCGGCCTCGGCCCGCGGCGGGGGCGGCTGGTCCGTGCACAAGGGGTACGGTCCGCTGCTGGACCAGGTGCTGCGGGTCCTCGCCCCCGGCGGCACGCTGCTGGCGTGCCTCAACCTCCGCAGCGCCCGCGGCACCCGGTTGCGTCAGCTCGTGAAGCAGCGGGCGACCGCCGCTGGACGCCCCCCCGCCCGGCTGCAGGCGGCACCCCCTGGCCCGGACTTCCCCTCCTTGAGGGGCTTCGACGAGTCCCGCTCCTTCCAGGGTGTCCTGGTCACCTTCGACGACTGACCGTTACCGAGCCGTTACCAGACCGGAATTTGTCCTTCCAATTTTGAATGGCAGCGGGTTTCCTAGCGTCACAAGGGTCGTAGCGAACACGAACGGGTGTTGGTGGGCGCCGCGAAAGGAGACTCGACGATGTTGCCGAAACGATACTCACTCTCCCTGGTCTTCTTTGCCACCGTCGGCCTCGGCCTCGGCGGCTGTGTCTTCGTGGTGGACGAGCCCCACGACTACGGTCATTCCCCCGTGGTCTACGATTCGGGCGCCACGTACTGGTTCTGCGAGTGGGACACCCACCAGCACGACTACTACTGGGAGTACCAGGCCGAGGTGTACGACGCCGACGGCCTCGGCGACCTCCGCCTGGTGGACGTGACCTTCTACGACACCTACACCGGCGCCTACGTGGACCAGGTCGAGCTCTTCGAGGAGTCCGGCGGTATCTGGGGCGCGTGGTCCTGGGAGCGCGAGACCCACCTGTACTGCGGCGAGGCCTACGACGCCGTGTTCTACGTGGAGGACTGGAACGGCAACTCCGACTCCCTGGTCCTCTCCGAGATCATCAACGCCCCGTCCATCAGCGAGAACCCCGTGGACACGTGGGTCGACTGCTTCGAGTCCGGTCACGACTGGATGTTCGAGTTCCAGACTCAGGTGAACGACGCCGACGGCTACGGCGACGTCGAGTGGGTCGTCGTGTCCTTCTACGACTACTACACCGGCGACCTGGCCGGCGAGTACACCCTCAACTGGGAGGGCGACGGCTACTGGGGAGGCTGGATCGAGGAGGGCAACGGCAACTCCCTGTACTGCGGGGACGCCTACGACGTGACCTTCTACGCCGAGGACGCCGGCGGCCTGTTCGACTCCTTCAGCTTCACGTTCATGCCGTAGCTCCCCTCCTTCGCCCCCTCCGCCCCCACTTCACCCCTGCCCGCCGCGCTCCTCCCCGCACCTGTTGCGTGCGTCGCGCCCGAGCTAGACTGTTCGCCGCACTCAGGACCGCGGGAGGCCGGACCATGCGAGGATCGCAGCACTCCAGCGAGGACGCCCACAGGCACCCACTCGCCAGCTGGATCGACTCCGATCTCCACTACGGTCGGGACGTGGTGGAGCGTTACCTCCGTCGCGCGGGCTCGTACGACGTGCTGGTGGACCTCGGCGCGGGGTGGGGACACGATCTACGTACCGCACGCTCCGTCGCCCCCGCAGCGCACCTGGTCGCGGTGGAGGTCCAGGACCGCCCGCTGGAGGCGCTCGGCCGTCTCGCCGACGAGATCGTGCACGCCGACATCGAGCACGACGCGCTCCCGCTCGAGGACGAGAGCGTGGACGTGTTCATCGCCAACCAGGTCCTCGAGCACACCAAGGAGATCTTCTGGATACTCCACGAGGTCTCCCGCTGCCTGAAGATCGGCGGCCACCTGATCATCGGCGTCCCCAACCTCGCGTCGCTGCACAATCGTCTGCTCCTGATGGTCGGGCGCCATCCGACCCAGGTCCAGCTCGCCTCGGCACACGTCCGCGCGTTCTCACGCCACGATCTGTTGCGCTTCTTCGACCTGTGCCACCCTGGAGGATACCGGCTGCGCGAATGGTCGGGCTCGCAGTTCTACCCGTTCCCCGGGCCCTCGGCGCGGCTGCTCGCGCGGCTCGCCCCCGGCCTGGCGTACTCGTTGTTCGTGCACCTGGAGAAGCAGGGCCCATACGACCGGCAGTTCGTCGACTACCCCAAGACCGCGGACCTGCACACGCGCTTCCACATGGGCTGAGCCCCGCTCGACTACCCCGCGATCCTTGCGAGCAGCGAACGCAGCTCGCCCACGTCTCCGGCCACGAGTTCCGACCGGGCCTCCTCGAACTCGGCTCGCGTCGTCGCCGAGTAGGTCACACCGATCGTGCGCATGCCCGCCCTGCGCCCCGCGATCACGTCGGTGACCTGGTCCCCCACCATCCAGGCCCGGTCGGGACGGGCACCGAAGTGGTCCAGGACCTTCAGCAACACCGAGGGATCGGGCTTGTATGGCGGTCCATCGGTGCCCTGCAGCAGGGCGAAGTGCTCGTCGAGCCCCATGGCCCGGGCGTGCTCGACCACTCGGTGGGTGGGTTTGGTGGAGGCCACGGCGAGGGGGACGCGCTGCAAGCTGTCGAGGAGGGGCCGGACACCGGGGTAGACCGCGGTGGTGGCCAGGCCGTGGGTGTCCTGGAAGCGGCGGTAGGTGCGGACGAAGTGGTCGAGGCTGCCGTCGGGGCGGAAGCGCTCGTGGAACACGTGCAGGGGAACGCCGCCGAGGGCCTCGGCGTCCTCGAAGGTCACGTCCGGGCGGCCGCAGGCGGCCATGGCGAGGACGACGCAGTTGTAGATGTCGGCGTGGGAGTCGATGAGGGTGCCGTCGAGGTCGAAGACGACGAGCTGCGGCGCCATCAGCGGGATTGGCCTGTAGCCTCGTCGAAGAACCGGACGATGTCGCCCAGGGCCGTCCCCGGGCCGAAGACGGCGTGGACACCGCCGTCGAGGAGGGCGGCCGCGTCCTCGGCGGGGATGATCCCGCCCACGACCAGGGGCACGCCGGTGAGGCCCTCGTCGACGAGCTGCTGCTGGACCCGCGGCACCAGCGTGGAGTGCGCGCCGCTGAGGATGGACAGGCCGATGGCGGCCACGTCCTCCTGGAGAGCCGTGCGGACGATCATCTCCGGCGTCTGGTGCAGGCCGGTGTAGATGACCTCGTAGCCCGCGTCGCGCAGGGCGCGGGCCACGACCTTGGCGCCGCGGTCGTGCCCGTCCAGACCGGGCTTGGCCAGCAGGATGCGCGTGGTCACGGGGTGTCCGCTCCGCGGTACCCGCCCTTGAGCAGGTTCATCGCCACGACCAGCCGCTGGATCTCGGTGGTGCCCTCGTACAGGTCGGTGATCTTGGCGTCGCGGTACAGGCGCTCGACCACGTACTCCTTGGTGTAGCCGTAGCCGCCGTGGACCTGGACCGCCTGGTTGGTGCACCAGACCGCGGTCTCGGACGCGGCGAGCTTGGCCATGGAGGCCTCGAGGGTGTGCTTCTTACCCTGGTCCTTGAGCCACGCGGCGCGTCGGATCAGCAGCCGGGCGGCGTCGATGCGCTGGGCCATGTCGGCGAGCTTCCACTGGATGGCCTGCAGGCTGGCGATGGGCGCGCCGAACTGCTCGCGCTCCTGGGCGTAGGCGGTGGCCGCCTCCAGGGCCGCGCGGGCGATGCCGAGCGCCTGGGTGGCGATGCCGATGCGGCCGCCGTCGAGGGTGGCCATGGCCACGGTGAACCCGCGGCCCTCGTCGTGCAGCAGGTTCTCCTCGGGGACCTCGCAGTCCTCGAGGATGATCGGCGCCGTGGACGAGCCGCGGATGCCCATCTTGTCCTCGTGCTTGCCGATGCTGTACCCGGGGAAGTCCTTCTCCAGGATGAAGGCGTTGATGGCCTTGTGGCGCATCGACGGATCGGTGGTGGCGTAGACCACCGCGACCTGGGCCTCGGGTGCGTTGGTGATGAACTGCTTGGTCCCGTTGAGGATCCAGCGGTCCCCCTTCTTGACGCAGCTGCACTTGAGCGACGCGGCGTCGCTGCCCGCGCCAGGCTCGGTCAGGCCGTAGCACCCGACCCACTCGCCCGTGGCCATCGGCGGCAGGTACTTGGCCTTCTGCGCCTCGT
>CAYRNR010000138.1:0-22852 GCA_964425605.1 uncultured Rickettsiales bacterium
ACCAGCGTTGACGCCCGCGCGGAGCTTGGAATGCCCCGCGGGCAGGCCAACAGGCTTCCCTTCGTCCCGGTCCGCCAGTCAACCGGGCCCCGCGAGCCCGAAGGGCTCGCCGGCCCCAAACGGTCCGGGGTCAATGTCTGGTCTGGTCTTGCGTCTTTCCAGGGGAGAGGCGGGTCGCAATCCGTGCCTGCCACGAGCCGCATCGGCGCCAGCAGGGGCGTACGCGAGGAAAAGACGACAAGAACCAGACAGTTGACCAGCGTTGACGCCCGCGCGGACCTTGGAATGCCCCGCGGGCAGGTCCCTTGTGGTCAGTTGAGCGTCGGGTCGGCGCAGCCTTCCACACCACATCGGAGCACGCAACGGCCCACCCCCACAGGCCAACCCCCACCCAACCCGGGCGCTTCTGCTGCGAGCGCCAGCTCGTCTGCAGAAAGCGACCTCTCTTCTGCTGCGAGCGTCAGCTCGTCAGCGCCGAGTGGCCCCTATTTCTTCTTTTTGGCTTTCGCCTTCTTCTTCTTCTTCCTCGGCGTCTTCTTCTTCCTGGCCTTCTTCTTCGGCTCCGGCTCCGGTTCGGGTTCCGGCTCCGGCTCCGGTTCGGGCTCCGGTTCGGGCTCCGGCTCCGGCTCTGGCTCCGGCTCCGGCTCCGGCTCCGGCTCCGGCTCCGGCTCCGGCTTCTCCTCCTTCGGCTCATCCACCGAAGCCTCCTCAGCCTCGATGGCCTCGGGTTCGACGGCCTCGGGCTCGTCCTCGGGGTAGGCAGGGGGAGGCGGAACCTCCTTGATGGCGGCGACCGTCTCGACGTCGGGGCCACCTTCCACGCCGAAGGGCGCGTCGTCGGAGCCGCCGAAGCCAGACCAGGCGGAGTCGGCGTCTTCGAGGGCGGCCTCGTAGGCGTCGAGTTCCTCTCGGCTGGCCTCGAGGACACCGAGGGACTCCTCGGAGGCCTCTTCGGCCGGGATGGCGTCGCCGTCCTCGGACGCAAGGGAGACCTGTTCGACGACGGTCTCGACCGAGACCTCCGCCTCGACGCCCTCTACAGCGGCGCCTTCAGGGATGGACTCTGGAGACATCTCCTCGTCGGAGGCCTCCGGCTCTGGCTCCGGCTCGGGCTCTGGTTCCGGCTCGGGTTCCGGCTCGGGCTCGGGTTCCGGCTCGGGCTCGGGCTCTGGTTCCGGCTCGGGCTCCGGCTCGGGCTCGGGTTCCGGCTCGGGCTCTGGTTCCGGCTCGGGCTCTGGTTCCGGCTCGGGCTCTGGCTCGGGCTCCAGCTCCGGTTCGGGCTCGGGCTCGGGCTCGGGCTCGGGCTCGGGCTCTGGCTCGGGCTCCGGTTCGGGTTCCGGCTCGGGCTCGGGCCCTGGCTCGGGCTCCGGCTCGGGCTCCGGCTCCTGCTCCGGCTCCGGCTCCGGCTCTGGCTCTGGCTCCGGCTCTGGCTCCGGCTCTGGCTCCGGTTCCTGCTCCGGCTCCGGCTCCGGCTCGGGCTCCGGCTCCGGCTCTGGCTCCGGCTCGGGCTCCGGCTCCGGCTCTGGCTCCGGCTCCGGCTCCGGCTCCGGCTCCACCGGCGGCTCGAACGGAATCTCCTCCTCCTCCACGACACCGAGGGGATCTCCCACAGGAGTCTCCTCGGCAGCCTCCTTGCGACGGGCGAGGAAGGTCTCGAGGGAGTCCTCGTCCATGGCGGGGGCGGCGGTGGGGTCGATGGGTACGACGAGGCGATAGGTGGAGACGGCGTCGGCGGAGACGTCGATGAAGAGGTCGCCGCGGGCAGCGCGCGCGAGGTACCGGGCGTAGGCGAGGCCGCCGGGGCCGGGTCCGGGAGCGACGGCGATGCGGTAACCGTGGCGGAGGCGCTCGGCCTCGTCGGCGGAGAGCAGCTTGCCGGTGTGGCGGACCTCGATGATGACCTGGTCCTCGTCGCGGCCGGTCTGGACCCGGATCTCGCGGTTGGAGGAGTCCTCGGGCTGGGCGTCGCGGGCGGCCATCATCAGCTGGATCATCAGCGGGAAGATGAGGTCACCGCGGCCGAGGATGGGGGGTACGTCTCCGTACTCGCGCTCGACGACGACGTCGGGCTGCGGGCCGAGCGCCATCTGCACCGAGGTCTCGACGACCAGGGTGACCGCGTAGCGGTCGTCGTCTCCGGCGGTGAGGCTGTCGGTGTAGCGGCGGAGATCACGGCCGAGGTTCCACAGGTTCTGGTGGTTGTCGTGGAGACTGGTCGAGAGGCCTGGCAGCTCGCGCTTGACCTCCTCGAGGTCGAGGCTGCGCAGCATCTCCTCGATCTGATAGGCCCGGCCGCCTTCGCGGTACAGGACCATCATCTGCAGCATCTCCTCGGCCCACTCGCTGAGGCGGCGGCCCTGCTTGACCAGGTCACCGGAGGCGCCGGCGATGCGGCCCAGGATGGGTGAGGCGAGGCGGCCCATGACGGCGGTGGCGCGCTCGGCGTAGAGCTCGCGCTCCATCTCGGCGACGACGCCCATGCCGCGGACGACCTCGACGAATCCGGCGGGGATACCCTTGGCGTCCCGCAGGCCGATGGACTCGAGCATGGCGGGGACGCGGGTTCCGTCTGTCCGGAGCACCGCGACCGGGGCGGTGATGCGCTTGCCCATGGTCATCCGCGCGACGATCTGACGCCAGTCCAGACCCTCGAGCTGCATGACCTCGCCGTGCATGAGCGCGCCGACGGCCTCCTCGCGGGTGCGGCCGTCGAGGGCTGCTGCGCCGTCGGACCAGGTGAGCACCCGGCCGTCCACGCCGCAGACGACCACGGCGACCTCGGAGATGCGTCCGAGGTCGGCGGCCAGGGCGCTGGCGGAGCGTGCGTGATCCTCGCTGGCCTTGGAGGCCCGCTTGAGCTGCCCCTTCATGGAGGCGTGCTCGCGCTTGAGCTCCGCGACCTCGCCCTCCACCTCGGAGCGGACCATCGCCTCGAGGTCGGCGCGGCGGCGCTCCACCTTCTTGCGCAGGCGCTTGGCGTCGGCCTTGAGGTCGGCGAGCTCCGCCTCCTTGGCGGCCGTGACCTCGGCGATGGCCTCGAGGCGGGCGTTCTCCGACTCCTCGAGCTTGGTCTTGAGCTCGTCCACGACCTCGGCCTCGTGGGCGGTGTGCACGCTCGTGGTGGTCTCGCGGACCTCCTCGGCGCGGCGCTCGGCCTCCTGCCGGGCCTCTTCCAGCGCGGCGCGGAGCTCCTCGGCCTCGGTCTGGGCCTCCTCCTGGGTCTTCTGCAGGGCCTCGGTGTGATCGCTGGAGACGTCCTCGAGCTCGGCCTCGAGCTCGTTGACCCGGGCGACGAGCCCGGAGGTGAGCTTCTGGACCCGGTCCTCCATCTCCTTGCGGACGCGGGCCACGGCCTCCTCGCGGCGCTGCTCGGCGTCGGCCATGGCCTCTTCGGCCTGCTGGGAGGTGACGGTCTTGACCTCCTCGGCGCTGGCCGTGGTGTCGGCGATCTTCCGCTCGAACTCGGCCTGCTGCTCGGCGAGGGTGCTCTCCAGCGAGGTGCGCTCGCTCTGGGCCTCGTTGAGCAGGGCCTCGCGGAGCTCCTCGAGCTGCAGCTCGTGTTCGGCCTCGAGCTTGGCCAGCTGCTCGCTGTAGTCGGCGCGGGCCTTGCGTAGCCCCTGGGCCAGCCCCTCGGCGTCGCCGGTGACCTGCTCCAGCTCGGTGCTCCGTTCGTCGAGGTTGTACTTGATCTTGTCGAGCTCATCGCGCAGGAGCGCTGCCTCGTCGGACAGCGACTGGATCGTCTGCTCGCGCGTGGACAGCTCGTCCTGGATCTTGAGGGCCTCACCCCGCTGCTCGTCCGTGCCTGCCTGGGCGGAGGAGAGCTCGTCGCGGAGCTGCTGGATCTCGGCGTGGCGGGCCTGGATCAGCTGATCGCGCTCGACGATCGCCTGGTCGCGCTCGGCCAGGGCCTGGCTGTGCATCTGCAGCGCCCGGGCCTGGTTCTCCAGCTCCTGCTCGCGCCGGGCGATCTCCCCCTGGACCTGCTCGGAGGCTTCGGCGAGGCGATGGATCTCGCTGTCCTTCTCGGCCAGCGTGGCGTCCCGCTCGGTGATCTCCGCGTAGCGCCGCTCCAGCTCCTTGTTGCGCTTCTCGATCTCGCGGTTGCGGCGCTCCACCTCCTCGGTGAGCTGACCCGCGCGCCGCTCGAACGACGCGGTGATGGCGCCCAGATCCTGCATCTGATCGACGAACGCGTCCTGTTCGGGTTCGCGCAGCAGGAACACACGGGCCATCTGCCGGCCCTGGTCGTTCTTGAGCTGAACGGCGGTCACCTCGAGGGACACCGAGTGCCCGTCGCGGTGGACCATGTCGGCTTCGTCCGAGTGGGCGCCTCGCTCGGCGAGCTCCCGGTCCACCTGCACCAGGAACGAGGCCCTGGCCTCGCCGGTGAACAGGGTGTCGATGCGGCTGCCGTCCACCTCGGTGGCGTCGTAGCCCAGCAGTCGGGGGGCCGTGCCGGACAGGGCGATGATCTTGCCCTCGTTGTCCGCGATGACCACGCCGTCGCGCAGGCTGTCCAGGACGCCGCTCTGCAGCCGCGCCCACTGGTCGATGCGCTTGTGGTCGGTGACGTCGATCCCCATGGCCACGTAGCCGAGGGTGTCCCCGTCCAGCTTGACCCGCGAGGTGCTCCACGCCACGTTGTGCACGCCGGCTTCCGCCGTGGACACGAGCGTGATCTGATCCCGGACGTGGCGGTTGTGGGCCCACCCGTCGTGGATCACCCGCACGACCCGGCGGTACCCCGGATCGGGATACATGGCCTCCAGGAGCGCTTCGCCATCGACACACTGGTCGACGTCGAACCCGGTGACCTCCCGCATCTTGCGGTTGATGCGAATGACTCTGCCGTCCAGATCCATCATGTAGATCAGCAGAGAAGACTTCTCGAGGATCGCCTCTACGACCGCGGCACCGTCCAACATGCCACCTCCCTCAGCCTGGGGCATAACGGGTCAAATTCACTACGGAACAGCCAATCCTACTTCTGCTTGGAGGCTCGGTCCAGCGCCTCTCCGATCCCGTAGACCGAGGCGGGCACGATACCGACCTCGGTGATGATGCCGGCGACCAGGCGAGCGGGCGTGACGTCGAAGGCGGGATTGAGGGCGCGCGTGCCCTCCGGAGTGATGCGTACGCGGGAGACGTCCGCGTCCGGGGTGGCTCCCTCGACCCAGAGCACCTCGTCCTGATCGCGCTCCTCGATGGGGATGTCGCGACCGGCCGGACAGTTGGGATCGATGGTCGTGGTGGGGGCGGCCACGTAGAAAGGCACGCCCAGGTGGTGGGCCATCGCCGCGGAGGCGAAGGTGCCGATCTTGTTGGCCACGTCGCCGTTGCGCGCGATGCGGTCCGAGCCCACGATGACCATCTGGACCTTGCCCCACTGCATGTAGTGCCCCACGGCGCCGTCCACCAGCAGGCGGTGGTCCACCCCCTCGCCGGCCAGCTCCCACGCGGTGAGGCGCGCGCCCTGGCTGCGCGGCCGGGTCTCATCCACGTACACGAACGGCTTCTTTCCCTGGCGGTGGGCCACGTAGATCGGGCTCAGCGCGCTGCCCCAGTCCACGAACGCCAGCCAGCCGGCGTTGCAGTGGGTGCCGATGCCCCAGCCATCGCCGATGATCTCGGCGCCGTGGTTCCCGATGCTCTCGCACGCCCAGGCGTCGTGGTCGGCCACACCCTGCGCCGCGTCCACGGCGGCCTTGCGGGCCTGGGTCACCGACGGGAACTCGGCCATGGCCGCGTCCAGGACGGTGTCGATGCCGTAGAAGAGGTTCTGCGCCGTGGGCCGCGTCGCCCGCAGCTCGTCTGCCCCTTTCTTCAGGTACGCCGAGAAGGCCTCCTCGTCGTCGGGCGCCTCGAGCACGACCTGGGCCATGCCGTAGGCGCCCGTCGCGCCGATGGCGCCCGCGCCGCGGACCGCCATGTCCGTGATGGCGAAGGCGGTGTCCCCGTGGGCGGGCAGATCCAGGATCTCGAACTGGTGTGGCAGGTTCCGTTGCTCGATCATCCGGACCGTGCTGCCCTCCATCCAGACCGTGCGGTAGTGCTTGCCGTCGACCTTCATCTTGTCAGCGCCTTTCCTTGGCCAGCCCCAGCTTCTTGAGCTTGAGGCGGGTGTCGTAGATGGTGCGGAAGACCAGCTGGATGCCCTGCTCGACGGTGCGGAAGGGCTCTGGCTCCCAGTAGACCGGCTCGATGAGATCGTGGTCCGGCGGGATCTTGCCGTCGCGGACCATCATCTCGTGGAGCTGGCTGTGTGGATAGACTCGCGCGCGCACGATCATCCTGCCGTGCAACCACAGCAGCTTGCGCAGGGAGACCTTGGTCAGCGCGAGGAAGGTGAACAGGTCGATGGAGCTGCGCAGCGACTCGCCCGGGTTGGGGTAGAAGAAGCTGAAGCTGACCGGGATGCCCACCCGCTTGGCCAGCCGCGCGGCCTCCTTGAGGTCCTCGCGGGTCTCCCCCTTGCGCAGGGTCCGCAGGACGTGGTCGTTGGTGGAGTCGGGGCTGAACTGGAGGCTGGCCAGCCCGCACTCCTTTGCGTCGCGCAGGAACTGCTCGGTGAGGCCGTGGGTGGTGAACCACGCGGTCCACCGCACCTTCAGGCCCCTCCGCACCATCTCGGCGCAGATGGCCTCGGCGTGTCCGGAGGGGATGTTGAACACCTGGTCGACGAACTGGAACGACTCGATGTGGTGGTTGCGGATGAGGTCCTCGACCTCGTCCACCACCTCGTCGGGCGAGCGCGATCGCACGTGGCCGCCGGTGAGGAACAGGTCCGAGCAGTGCAGGCAGCGCAGGGCGCACCCGCGCTTGGCCTGGACGCCGATGGCGAACTCCCGCGTGCCGTAGGCGTCCAGATCCAGCCCCTGGCGGTCCGGCGCCGGGAGCTCGGGGAACTCGGGCCGCCCGGCGATGACGTCGGTGATGACCACCTCGCCGTCGCGGCGGTACACCACCCCCGGGATGCTCGACGGATCGTCCATGGCCTCCAGCAGGGCCGGGAAGGCCCGCTCGCCCTCGCCGATGATCCCCATGTCGATCTGGGGGATCTGCTCCATGAAGATCTCGGCGTACAGGCCATAGGCGCAGCCGCCGGCGACGATGGGCAGATCGGGGAACACCTCGCGGGTTCGGCGCAGCGGGGATATCAGCGGCTCCAGGGAGACCTGCTCCTCCTCCTGGCCCGGCCGGCCGACCTTGATGTTGCGCATGGAGTAACCCAGCACGTCGGGCCGGAACTCGCCCACGACCTCCACCAGCTCGTCGTCGCCGCCGGGGAGCGTGTTGAGATCCGCGATCCGCACCTCGTGCTCGGGCCGCAGCGCCGTGGCCACATAGGTGGCCCCCAGCGGGAAGATGGGGCCCTCCATCTCCGGATTGAAGGTGCGTGCCTGGACCAGCAGGATTCTCACGGTCGCGATCCCCCGCCCGGCCGCGTGGTCTCGACGGGCTCGGGCAGCTTGTGCATTCGGTCCGGAAGCGCTCCGCCGGGGCCGCTGAGGTGTCGTGGCGGTCGGACCCGGTAGTTGTCCTCGCCGCAGCGGAAGCGCAGGTAGCCCATGTACTGGCTGTGGAACCACTCCTCGTAGGTCAGGTCGGTGGAACCCGAGAAGATGGGGGCGTAGTTCTCGTCGCTGAACACCCGGCCGGACAGCCAGTCGCGCAGCACCAGGGTCTGACCGTCCCACACCCCGTACTGGGCGTTGCCGAAGGTCCAGCTGCCCAGGTTCACGTACCGCTTGCCGTCCTCGAGCTCGACGATGCCTGGCATGTGGCTGTGCCCGCACACGATCAGCTCGTAGCGATCCTCCCGGAGGCGTTCCAGCACCGGACGGGTGATGGTCATCGGATCACCCAGCTCGGTCTGGGTCCAGAACGAGATGCGGTCCTCGATGGCCTGCGCCTTGGCGTCCTGCCCGCGCCATCGCAGCGCGCGTGTGCGCACGCGCTGCAGGCGGACGATGTAGTAGTACAGGTAGTGCGTGAGGCGGTTGCTCAGGGTGTAGTAGTCGGCCAGGGGCACCCGGATCCAGGTCTTGAACGCCCGCTCGTAGAGGTTGAGCAGGCGCACCCAGATGTCGGACTCGGAGAAGCTGTTGGAGATGTAGGGGTCGAACTCCACCCCGTGCTGCACCAGCATCCGGTCACCCACCACGAGCTTCTGGCAGACCTTCCACTTGAGGATGTCCTGGAACAGCACGATGTCGGTGTCGTGGTTGCCGTAGCAGTAGATGACCTCCATCTTCTCGGCCAGCTGCGTCAGCCGTTTGAGCAGCTTTCGGTGGGCCTTGAGGATGCGCTCGAAGTACCACGCCTCCGAGTAGTCGAGGGCGTCGCCGTTGATCACCAGGACCTTGCCCTCGGCCTCCACCTCGTCGAGGAACGCCAGGAACGCGTCGTCCTTGCCCTGGAAGATGTCGGCGAAGGACCCATCCCCCAGGTGGAGGTCGCTGACGAAGTAGATCTTCTCCCGCGGCGCGGGCACCAGCTCCACCGTGGTCACGCTGTCGACGATCTCGGGGATATGGGGTTCGGACCGCTTCATCGTGCGAAGGATAGCATCGACATCCGGGGCAAAATGGCAAGGGTCGCGCGGCGTGGTACCTTTTTACGCACATGTCGCCGCGCGTCCCCCATTTTTTCGTGTTCGCCACCCTGCTGGCGATGTGCGGCTGCATCGAGAAGACGAGGCTGCCCCCCCACGCCGACGACGACACCGGCGTGGGCGACGACGACACGTTCTGGCCCGACGACGACACGACCGGCCCGGCCGACGACGACGACACCGCGGCGGCGCCCGACTGCCAGGTGGACTACGCCGACATCCCCGCCGATCCGGACGGGAGCCTGGCGGGTCTGGTCAGCCTCTCGGGGCACCTGCAGCCGGCCATCGACCTCGGCTGCGACTGCCACCAGGTCGGGAATCCGGCCATCGAGGACCTCTCTCCCGGACGCGTCTGGGGCGCCTGGGTGGAGCAACCCTCCCAGTTCGACTACGGCGCCGTGCTCGTCGTGCCTGGCAGTCCCGAGACCTCCGCGGTCTTCTGGAAGGTCTTCGACTGCTACCCCGTCTTCCCCTACATCGGGGTGCGGATGCCTCCCAATGCGCCGGCCCTTTCCCTCGACGAGGTCGCCCTCTACTACAATTGGATTCTCCAGGGCGCCGAGGACAACTGATGGAACGACATCACCAAGTGACCTTCGAGGGCAGCTTCCCCAGGGTGGGCGCGTTGCCCCCCGGTGACCTTCCCGAGGTGGCCTTCGCGGGCCGCTCCAACGTGGGCAAGTCCAGCGCGATCAACGCGCTGCTCAACCGCAAGAAGGCCGCGCGGGTGAGCCAGAGCCCGGGCAGGACGCGGCTGCTGAACCTGTTCCGGGTCGACGAAGCCGTGCGCTTCGTGGATCTGCCCGGCTACGGCTACGCCAAGGCGCCCAGGTCCATGCAGGCCGCCTGGGGACCGATGGTCGAGGGATACCTGCGTGATCGAGCCGAGCTGGCCCTGCTCGTGCTGCTGCTGGATGTCCGCCGCACCCCCAGCGAGGAGGACCGCATGCTCGCGTACTGGCTCGCCCAGCGCCAGCTGCCGGTGGTCCTGGTGCTGACCAAGTGCGACAAGATCTCCCGCAACCAGCGCATGAAGCGGATGAAGGCCATCGTCGCCGGTGACTGGATCGCGGGCCCGTCCGCGGTTTTCTTCTCCGCCAAGAAGCGCGAGGGGATCGACCGCGTCTGGCAGCAGATCCATCAGCTCGCCGGCACGGAGTGAGCGCCGTGTCACGCAACCCCTACGTGGGCGACGCGCGTTCGAGGGAGGCCCGCAAGAAGGGATACCCCGCCCGCTCCGTGTTCAAGCTCGAGGAGATCGATCGCCGGTTCAAGGTGCTGCGTCCTGGACAGACCGTGCTGGATCTGGGGTGTGCGCCCGGTTCGTGGTCCCTGTTCGCCGCGAAGCGGGTCCAGGGCAGGGGGCTGGTGCTCGGCCTCGACCTGCAGGACTGCGAGGTGGCCGGCCCCGGGTGGATGCGCCTGGTCCGGGCCGACGCCTGGGACACGGACGATGCGCAGCTGAGGGAGCTCACCGGTGGGCGGTGCCCGCCGTTCGACGTGGTCCTCAGCGACATGGCCCCCCGCACCACCGGCATCAAGTCCGCGGATCACGCCGCGTCCATCGACCTGTGCCAGCGCGCTGCTGACGTGGCCGCGGCCTTCCTCGTCCCGGGCGGCTCGTTCGTGGTCAAGGCGTTCGAGGGGCCCGACCTCAAGGCCTTCGAGACGGGACTCCGGACAGGTTTCGACACGGTCAAGCGGCTCAAGCCGAAGGGCACACGCGCGCGCAGCGTAGAGGTCTTCCTGATCGGCAGGGGGCGGAGGTGACCGTCACCAGCGCCCTGTCCCTGACCGCCAGCGTCCTCCACCTGGTCCTCGCGGCGGGGTGCGTGATCCACGTCCTGCGGTCTCGCAAGCGGGCCTCGGCGACCATCCTGTGGATTCTCACGGTGATCTACCTGCCGTGGATCGGCGCCCTGGCCTACATGGTCTTCGGCATCACCCGGGTGCGGCGCCGGATCGAGGCGCGGCAGTCCAAGGCGCGGATGCTCCTGCCCTACCTCCGGGAGCTGCCCGGCTTGCAGGAGGCGGTCCACAACGAGGCCGACCACCCGTCCTTCAGCGGCGCCTGCCCCGACGTCTTCCGCGAGTTCTTCCGCCTGCTCGACAACCTCACCGGCCTGCCCGCCCTGCCCGGCAACCGCTGCGAGCTCATGTACGGCGGTGAAGCGGTGTACGGTGCCATGGAGGCGGCCATCGACGCCGCCCGGCACTCCATCCACCTGCAGACCTATATCCTCGACGACGATCCCGTCGGTCGCGCCCTGCTCGAGGCCCTGGCCCGCCGCGCCGAGGCCGGCGTGGAGGTCCGCGTCCTCGTCGACGGCCTCGGCTCCAACAAGCTCCCGCCCCACCGCGTGAAGCAGTACCGGCGCCGCGGGATCGACCTGCGCGTCCTGCGCCAGATCCAGCCGTTCCGCGGCCGCTTCGCCATCAACCTGCGCAACCACCGCAAGCTGCTGGTCTGCGACGGCCGCGTCGCCTTCACCGGCGGGATGAACATCTCCCAGCACCACCTGCTGCAGCCCCCCAGCGGCGAGCCGGTCCTCGACTACCACACCCGCGTCGAGGGGCCGGTCGTCAACCAGCTCCAGCGCGGCTTCGCCGAGGACTGGTTCGACGTCTCCTCCGAGTCCATCCTGCGTCGTGAGTACTTCCCCGAGCCCTCCCTCGCCGGCGACGACACGGTCCGGCCCATCCCCGGCGGCCCCGACCAGCGCCACCGTGTCCTGCTCAAGGCCTTCTGCGCGGCCGTGCAGACCGCGGGCCGTTCCATCGACGTGGTCAGCCCGTACTTCGTGCCCGATCCCGCGCTGCTCATACTGCTGGAGCTGGCGGCGATGGGCGGCGTGCGCACGCGGATCATCGTGCCGCGGGACAACAACTACTCGGTGATCAAGTACGCGTCGCGGTACCGGTACGCAGAGCTGATGCGGTCCGGGGTGGAGATCTACGAGCGGGCCGCGCCGTTCTCCCACGCGAAGATCTTCCTGGTGGACGACGTGTGGGCGAGCATCGGCTCCGCCAACTGGGACATGCGGACCTTCCACCTGCAATTCGACACCAACATCGGGGTGGTGTCGCCGGAGTTCGTGGGGCAGGTGAGGGATGCCGTGGAGGCCGAGGTCGCGGCGTCGCGAAGGATCGAGCCGGGGACGTTCCTGCCGAGACCGCCGATCAAGCGGGTACTGGAGCGGACGGCAGCGCTGTTCGAGGACCTGCTGTGAGCGCCTAGAACGCCCCGCTCTCCCACCCGATCATCAACCACTCCACCACGGCCTCGGCGTCGGATCGGTAGGTGTCGGTGCTGATGTGGCGGGACTCGGCGATCTCCATGTCGGGGTAGTACATGCCGGTGGGGTACTTGCTCTCGATGGCGCTCTTGGCGGGACGGGTGAGCTCCACGTCCACGAAGTCGTCGTTGGCCGAGTAGATGTAGATGGTCGGGGCGATGTACCCCTTGTTGGAGACCAGGTCGTAGAGGCTGATCTCGCCGACGACGGCCTCGAGCTCGTCGTCCGAGAGGCCGCCGCCGCCGTAGATGCGGTCGAGCCCCTCGACGAAGTCGGCGTTGGCCGGGTCGCCGAAGATGGGGGGCAGGTAGTCGGGGGAGGAGTCGATGAGGATCGCCTGCTCGTCCCAGCCGTAACGGATCATGTCGACGATACCGCGGCCGCCCTCGCCGAGGCCGGCCAGGAGGATGCGGGTCTCGTCGATCTCGAGGTTGTTGCCGGCCCATCGCACCGAGTCGTCGGCCAGGTAGAGGCCGTAGCGCAGGTATCCCTCGGTGTAGAGGTTGTCGCCGGTGTTGTGCCAGAGGTCGCCCCAGCAGTTGGTGGGGATGATCACGTAGAAGCCGTTGCTGATCAGCTCGGCGGCCAGGGCGCCCGGGCTGTGGGCGTTGGGGCCCAGCGAGTTCATGCCGAGGACCTTCTCGGCGGCGGTGGCGGCCCAGTCCACGGAGAGCCGGTCCTCGCCGACCTGGGACGAGAAGGTGGAGCCGTCGGAGCGGATGTAGTCGAACGCGTCGGGGTGGAGGACCAGGGCCAGGGGGGCTGGGGTCTCGATGTCGTTGGCGTAGGCCAGGTAGAGGCGGGCCTCCAGGCCGTCGGGGCAGGTGTAGCCCGACATGCGCCAGACCTCCATGGTGGCCTCGCCACGGTCGAGGTAGGCGTTGTCGAGGGGGGCCACGTTGAACTGGAACGCCGCGTAGTCCTGCACGTCGAAGCACGCTCCGAGAAACACCAGCGCCGTGGCAGCCAACAACGTCCGCTTCATCCAGTCCTCCTGACCGAGCCGTCCTGCGAATACAGCAGTCCAACGCCATTGTGAATCCTCGCGCGCGTGAATTCAAACGCTACGCGCACGGGTTCACGCACGGCGTCGCCCGTCGCCATTGACCGCCCCTGCGCGGGCGGCTACCGTACGCCGCCCATGCCTGAACCTCGATCCCCCCTGCCAAAGGTCCACATCAAGACCTACGGCTGCCAGATGAACGAGCTGGACTCGGCCAAGATGCTGCGCCTGCTGGAGCTGGACGGCTGGGCGCGCGCCGATCAGCCCGCGGATGCGGACGCACTGCTGGTCAACACCTGCACGGTGCGGGAGAAGCCTGCGCACAAGGTGGTGTCCCTGCTGGGGCGATACCGGGAGATCAAGCAGCAGCGCCCGTCGGTGCGGATCGTGGTCACGGGATGTTTCGCGGTGCAGGAGGGCCGCAAGCTGCTGCGGTCCCATCCGGAGGTGGACGCGGTCGTGGGGCCCGACGCGGTCGCGCGGATCGCGGACGTGCTCCGGCGGACGGCCACCGGGCGGTTCGTGGACATGGGGGACGAAGACGGCGGCTTCGCCGAGGAGCCGGTGTTCCGGGGGAACCACACCATCGCGGCGATGGTGGCGATCCAGCGCGGGTGCGACCACGGCTGCACCTACTGCATCGTGCCCAGCGTCCGCGGCGACGAACGATACCGGGCCACCGCGGACGTGTTGCGCGAGGTCGAGTTGCTGGTGGCGGCGGGCGCGCGGGACGTGACCCTGCTGGGCCAGAACGTCAACCGGTTCCGTGGTGTGGCCGCCGACGGCGCCCCGACGCGGTTCGCCCAGCTGCTGGACCGGGTCGCGGCGGAGCACGAGGGGGTCCGGATACGGTTCCTCACCTCGAATCCCTGGGATCTGGGCGACGACACCATCGAGGTGCTGGCCCGCCGCCCCAACGTCTGCCCGTACCTCCACCTGCCGGTCCAGAGCGGCAGCGACGGGATACTCGAGCGCATGGGCCGGCCCCACACGGCCCAGGACTACCTCGATCTGGTGGGGCGGATACGGTCGGCCCGTCAAGAGGTGTCGTTCAGCACCGACATCCTCGTGGGATTCCCCGGCGAGGGGGAGGGGGACTTCGAACGCACCATGGAGCTGGTCCGCGAGGTGCGCTATGCGCAGCTGTTCGTGTTCGCCTACTCGCCCAGGCCGGGCACGGTGGCGGCACAGTGGCCCGACGACGTGCCGCGGGAGGTCAAGGTCGCGCGGCTGATGCGGGTGCTCGACGCCCAGGAGTCCATCACCCGCGCCCACCTCGAGGCTCGGGTGGGCCGCGAGGTCCAGGTCCTGCTCGACGAGGTGGGCCGCGACAGCCTCCTGGGCCGGACCCTCGACTTCACCCTGGTCCACGTGGATGCGCCCCGCAGCTGGCTCGGTCGCGAAGTGCCGGTGCGCATCGAGCGCGCCCTGCGGCACACCCTCTGGGGAACGCCGGTGGGGCTACGGGGAACGCCCGCGGGGCCGGAGACGCGGGCTCCCCGCCCGAGCTAAGCTCGTCGTATGCAGGGCGACGCGCAGATGAGGCGAGCCGAGGTGTCGGCGGTGGCCATGGACCCCAACCACAAGGTCCCCGTGGTCCTGCTCAAGCCGGAGGACGACGAGCGCTTCATCCCCATCTGGGTCGGCATGAACGAGGCGAGCGCCATCCTGGTGGCCATGGAGGGGGTGGAGACGAACCGCCCCATGACCCACGACCTCATGTTCGACGTGCTCACCCGTTGCGGTGTGACGGTGACGCAGGTGGAGGTGTGCGACCTCAAGGACGGGACGTACTTCGCCGAGATCTGCGTCAAGCACGCGGGGCGGGTGCTGCGCATCGACTCGCGCCCGAGCGATGCCATCGCCGTCGCGCTGCGAGCCGAGGCGCCCATCTTCATCCACGAGCACGTGCTCGAGCGGGTCCAGTTCGTGGAGGACCCCTTGACTGCGGCCGACGAAGAGTTCACTCCTCCTGCGGTGGCCGACGGCGTGCCGCAGGACGAGGACGAGATGCGACAGATGCTCGAAGACCTGGATCCTGATTCCTTCAAATATCGAATGTAGCCCTATGCTCCGTCTCGAGAACATCTCCCTGACCCTCGGTGCGCGCGAGCTGATCGGCGACGCGTCGTGGGCGGTGCGCGACGACGACCGCATCGGCCTGGTGGGCGCCAACGGATCGGGCAAGACCACGCTGCTGCGGGTGGCGGCGCGGGAGCAGGAGGTGGACGGCGGCACGATCCAGCTGACGCGGGGCCAGACGGTGGGTTACCTGCCCCAGGAGGGGGTGACGCTTCGCGAGGGGAGCGCGTTCGAGGTGGTCAAGGAGGCCCGGTCCGACCTGGTGGACCTCGAGGCTCGCATCGCCCGCACCTACGAGGAGCTGGACGAGCTCGAGGATTCCCGACAGGACCAGCTGCTGGCTCGCCTGCAGCGAGACCAGGACGCGTTCACCATCGGCGGCGGGTACACCCGCGAGGCGGACGCAGGCCGGATGCTCCGCGGCCTGGGGTTCGCCTCCGATCGGTGGGATCGGCCCTGCTCCTCGTTCAGCCGGGGCTGGCAGATGCGCATCGCCCTGGCCCGGCTGCTGATGCAGCGCCCCTCGTTCATGTTGCTCGACGAGCCCACCAACCACCTGGACATGGAGTCGCGGACCTGGCTCGAACGTTACCTCGACGACTACGACGGCGCCGTGGTCGTGGTGAGCCACGACCGGCACTTCCTCGACCGGGTGGTTGGCCGCATCGTGGAGATCGACGCAGCCGCCCTGACCGAGTACCGGGGCAACTACACCTCGTACGAGGCCATGAAGGCCGCCCACGTGCAGACCCTGTCCAACGAGCAGGCCAAGCAGACCCGCGAGGTGGCGCACCTCCAGCAGTTCATCTCCAAGTTCCGATACGACAAGCGGCGGGCCAAGCAGGTCCAGAGCCGCATCCGACGCCTCGAGAAGATGGACCTGGTCCAGCTCGCGGCCCGTCCCCGTCGCGTCCGCTTCACCTTCCCGGCCGCGCCCCGTTGCGGTTCCCCCGTCATCCAGACGATGGACCTGGCCAAGAGCTACGGCGACAACACGGTCCTCGACGGCGTGGGCTTCGACGTGGAGCGCGGCGAGCGGGTCGCCGTGGCCGGACCCAACGGCGCGGGCAAGTCCACCCTGCTGCGGCTCCTCGCCAACCGCGAGCACGCGGACGGCGGAGAGGTCCGGATGGGCCACAACGTGCTCACGTCCTACTTCGCCCAGGACCAGCTCGAGGAGATGGACCCCGGCCTCACCGTGGCCCAGGAGCTGGGCGCGGCCGTGAAGCACGTCACCGAGGAGCGCCTCCGCGCCGTGCTGGGCGCGTTCCTGTTCGAGGGCGACGACATCCACAAGCCGGTGCAGGTGCTCTCCGGCGGCGAGCGCAACCGCCTCGCCCTGGCCAAGATCCTCATGTCCGGCGCCAACCTGTTGCTCCTCGACGAGCCCACCAACCACCTCGACATGGCCTCCAAGGAGGTGCTCCTCGACGCCCTCAAGGAGTTCCACGGCACCATCGTCTTCGTCAGCCACGACCGCCACTTCGTCACCGAGCTGGGCCAGCGCGTCGTGGAGGTGGGCCGCGGCAAGGCCGATCTCTACCCCGGCACCTTCGAGGACTTCCTGTGGCGCAAGGCCCGGCAGATGGGCTTCGAGGACGCGCGCGTCGCCGGCGTCCCCGCTCCCGACCTGTGGTTGCTGGGCGGTCAGCCCCTCGACAGGGGCGAGGAGGAGGAGGCGCCGAAGCCCAAGGCCGTGAACTCGTACCGCGAGCGTATCCGCAAGGACCGCGCCGTCGAGCGACGTCGCCGCGACATCGACCAGACCATGGCCCGCATCGAGGTCCTGGAGGAGGAGGTCGAGCAGATCTATCGCGAGATGGAGGATCCCCAGGTCGCCATCGACCACCAGCGGATCCTCGCGCTCTCGGCAGACGTCGAGGCCCGCAACACCGAGATCACGCAGCTGTACGAGAAGTGGGAAGCGCTACAAGAGGGGCTCGAAGAGGACTAGTCCATCACATTGTCGCACCAGACCTCCACCGGCATCGGCGAAGCGGTCGTGACGTTGCCCCCATCGCGCAGCCCGGAGAACTCGAACCGGCCCCACGCGACGTCCTCGTCGATGTGGTCCACGGTGATGGTGAACGTGTCCCCGGCCGTCGCGTCGGCCGCGTAGTACATGTTGTAGTACGGCTCCCCCGCCTCGTTCTGGAGCTTGATGCGGGCCATGTGGGTGTTCTGGTCGTACGTGCCCGCGCCGGCGAAGGACTGGCCCAGGACCTCGGCGATCAGGATCGCGTTGTGGGTGTCCGTCGAGTCGCGCCAGGTGGTGCGGAAGTTGGAGTAGTCCGGGTTCGGGTATTGCTCGCACGCGCACTCGTCGAAGGTCAGCGAGTCCCCGAATGCCCCGGCGAACTGCAGCGTGATCGGCGAAGGATCCGGCGGCATCTGGACATCGTCGTCGTCGTCGTCCCCTGCCGCGCTGTCGTCATCACCCGCACCGCTGTCGTCGTCGTCCGCCTGGACGTCGTCGTCCCCGGTGGTGTCGTCGTCGTCGCCCTCGCAGGCCACGAGGCCGGCGCCGAGCAGGAGAAGAACCCCGAGCACGGAGATCAGAGTGCGGAGCATGGGTGTACCTCCAATGGCGTCACTGTACCCCGCGCCTCGGCTCGGCTCCAGTGCGCGGTCGGACATGGGTACAATGGGAGCCATGCTGCGCTGGAACCTCTTCGGGATCGCGCTTGTCGCGACGACACTGCTCGTGGGCGCCTGCACCACGGCCGGTCGTCGCCCGCCCGATCCCCTCGGCGGCATGACCGTCCGCACCGAGGTGGACCCGCTGGTCGGTCTCGCCACCTACACCGACGAGGACCTGCTGCGGCTCGGCGGGGAGGCGTTCGAGCAACGCCTCTACGAGCGGGCCTACCTGCTCTACCGCCGCTGTCTCGACGAGTTCCCCGACATCACCCAGCGACGCGCCGTCCAGTACAACGCCGGACTGAGCGCCCTCAAGACCGGCCGCTGGCTCGAGGCCATCGAGCTCTTCGACGCCCTCCTGGCGTCCCCCACCACCGAGGAGGAGCGCATCGCGTTCCGCTTCCACCTGGTCGAGTGCAACGTGCAGGCCGCCCGCTGGGAGTCCGCGCGCGCGCACATCGACTGGCTGCTCCGCCGCGTCGACACCTCGTCCACCGACCGCTTCGAGCTCCTCGTCACCCGCGCCTGGGTCCAGGCCAACGACACCGACCCCCTCAAGGCCCGCGCCGAGCTCAAGCGCCTCGTCGGCCAGTACCGCTTCGACCGCGGCCGCACCTACAACGCCCGCCAGGGGGCCAAGGCCTACTACCACTACGGCGAGGTCCACCGCCTCCTCGCCGAGCAGTCCCCCATCGTCCACGTCGACGACCCCGTCCTCGCCCGCGACGAACTCAACACCAAGGCCCTCCACATCCTCGACGCCCAGGAGGCCTACCTCCAGACCATCCGCATCGGCGATCGCGAGTGGATCCCCCGCGCCGGCTGGCGCCTCGGCGGCCTCTACGAGCAGTTCCGCAACGACATCCTCCATTCCCCCTTCCCCGACGAGGTCCGCTCCGACGACGACGGCCAGATCTATCTCGAGATCCTCCAGGAGCAGACCGCCGTCCTCCTCCTCAAGGCCCGCACCGTCTACCAGAAGGTCCTGGCCAAGGCTGACGAGGTCTCCATGCACGACGAGTGGGTCGTGCGGATAAGGGAGTCGTTGGACGAGCTGGAGCGGGAGTTGATCGAACAGGGGCTCGCTGCGGACATCTAGCCGCGCACAGCGCGGCTCCCGTGCCCGTGCACGGGAGAACTCGGGGAACGGGAGAATTGGGGGAACGGGAGGGGATCGCTACTCGAGGCCGTCAGGAATATCCATCGCGTCATCGAAGCCCGATGACGACGAGCTCGACGAACCCTTCTTCTTCTTCTTCTTCTTTTTCTTCTTCTTGGAGGTGTCCGCTTCCTCGCCGAACTCGTCGTCGAGGTCCTCGAGGCCGCTGCCTCCGCCACCGCCGTCGAAGTCCTCGATGAGGGTGTCCCCGGAGTCGTCGAAGACGTCGACCTCCTCCTCGAGATCCTCGTCGCCGAAGTCGTCGCCGAGATCCTCGTCCTCCTCGTCGTCGCCCTCGGCGGTCTCGTCGGAGGTCTCCTCACCGAAGTCGACGATGCCGAGGCCCTCGAGGCGCTTCTTCTCGGCTTCCTCGGCGGCGAGGCGCTGCTCCTCGAGCTCCTTCTTGCTGAGCTTGGGCTGGCCGGGGTCGGAGGCCTCCTCGTCGTCCTCGTCGAAGTCGGAGGAGGAGGAGGAGCCGCCGAGCTGGATGCCGCCGAGATCGACGTCGCCGAGGTCCTCGAGGTCCTCGTTGTAGCGGCGATCGCAGGTGGCGAGGTCCTCGTCGGTGAGGTCGAAGGACTCGACAGAGAGGAGATCGGCGCAGTACTCCTCGATGGAGACGCCGTTGTAGAGCTTGCCGGAGTAGTCCTTGGGGCGCCGGGCGTCGGCGGTGGTCGGCACGAGGACGACCATGGCGAGCAGCAGCCCGAGGGCGGTGAGCAGGTGCGATGGGCTTCTCATCACAGAAAATCCTTATGAATCAAAGATTTACGTGTCGAAAACTAGCGGGGCACGGCCGAGGGTGTCAAGTGCTTTCCAAGACTGCGCCGACGCTACTCCTAATCCAACGAGCACGGACGGGGGAGGTCACGGGTTCATTCGAAGGCGGTGTGAGTCGGGGTCAGACGCGGAAGAGCTTGCCGAGCTCGGCCTTGGCCTCGCTGGCGTGGTGACGCTTGATCTTGTAATCGACGGCCTTGTAGAGCTTGTAGAGTTCGTCGTCGAGCTGGGCGATGAGCTCGTGGTCCTCCACGTCGTCGAGGGACTGGAGCAGATCGCGGATGCGGACGAACTCGGGGCCGAGGGCCTCGGCGTTGCGGAGCTCCTCGGGGAGCTCGAAGGTCTCGGGATCGAGCTCGGGACGCTCTCCCATACGTTCGTGGACCTCGGCCTCGATGGAGGTGGCGTCCAGGGCGAGGGGCCGGTCGTCCGCCTCCACCTCGACACCCTCGTCGGGGGTCCGGAACATGTAGGGATCGCCGATGGCGTCGCCCTCGTGGCGAGGCATGAACGGGGTGGGGGGCGTCACGCCCGAGGGGGCGCCGGGATCGGCGTCCTGGGGCTCGTCGCCCTCGGCGCCCGGCCGGGGAATCACCACCACGCCGTCGCGGCGGAGGTGGATCTCCTTGCGACCCCAGGCGACGCGGAACTGCGGGCGCTTGGCGGCGAGGAAGTGGAACAGGGTCGGGGTGATACGGCGGAATCCGCCCAGCCCGACACGGCCCACGGTGGCCAGCAGCCGCAGCCGGGGCGCAGGTAGCCTGTTGTCGTCGGCGCTCATGGGACCACTGTATGGCGCGAGGGGGACCTCTGGGTCAAGCCATCTCTTCGGATCGGTCCGAGGAACGGCGCATGCGGGCCTTCTTGAACTCGACCAGGGCGAGGATCTCCTCCACGTCGGCCTCGCCCAGCCCCTCGGCGCGGAGCTGATCCTCCAGGGTAGGGACCCGGTGGAGGCCGCTGCGCGAGGCCACCTCGCGGCCCACGGACTGGATCAGCCGATCGCGTAGATCCACGTCGATCAGGGGGATGATGCTGCGGTCTGTGGGGCTGTCCGAATGCTGGATGGTGAGGGTGAGCTCGAGCATGTCGAGGGACCAGCCCACGAACTGCTCCCTGGCGAAGGCCACGAAGGTGTCGCCCTCCTCCTCGAACCACCAGGGATCGAAGGCAGCGTCCTGGTTCTTGTTGCGCCGCCGCTCGAAGTCGATCAACCGCTTGCGCAGGGTGGGCATGACCTTGCTGTCCACGATGGAGTCGAGGAGGACGAAGTCGAGCAGGTAGCCGAAGACGATGCGCTCCAGGGTGGTCTTCTCGCCCAGGCGGAACTCTCGCTCCATGACCTCGCGGTCGAGGCAGGTCGCCAGCAGCATGCGGCGCGTGGTGGGGTGCAGGGGCGTGGGCGCGCTGAAGAGCTGGTGCACCGCGCTGTCCGGGATCTCCTTGTACTTGAGCGCGAGCATCTCCTTGCCGTCGAGCTCGAGCACCTCGGCGAGCTGCAACAGCTTGGCGTCGCTGGGCAGCCGCTCGCCCCGCTCCACCATGCCGATGAAGTTGCCGTTGGCGAGGTCCAGGCGCTTGCCCATCTCGTTGAGCGTGTACTTCTTCTCGAGCCGTCGAGCTCGCAGCACCTCTCTGAGGGTGGCGGGCATGCGTGGACTCCTTTCAGCGCGTCGGTACGCCGCTGCCGGGGCGGCGGCGTGGGGTCAGCATACCAGGAAGTATGGCGACGGGGGTGTTTTTCGCAAGTCCGTGACAGGAATACGGGGGTGTTTCATACCGCCGCGTATGGAAAAGTGCGCTCCATCCGGACGATCCGCTGCCCCCCCGCGTACTGACCGGCCTCCTCGCCCGTGTCCCGGAAACCGAACCCCTCGAACAGGGCGAGGGCTGCGACGTTGTCCTCGGCTGTGCTCAGCCGGAGGCTGCGGATGTGAGGCGGGCGCTGGTTGGTCTCGAAGAAACTCACCGTCTGTTCGAGCAGGGCGGTCCCCACACCGCTGCGCTGGTACTCGGGCGCCACCTCCACGGCGAGGATCTCGCCGGAGAGCCCGCCCCGCTCGTGCACGGTGATCGCCAGCAGGACCGCGCCGCAGAAGCCGTCCGGTCTCTCGGCCACGAAACCGAACACCCCCTCCGTGTCCAGCCAGGTCTGCAGGACCACGTGATAGTCGCCGAAGGGCTCGAACACCTCGGCGCCGACGCGGACGACCTCGGGGTGGTCCATCGCGATCATCGGACGTACCTGGGCGGGAGGGTGCACGTGCCGATGGTAGCAGGAGGAGGAGGGGGAGTCAGGAGCCGATGCGGCGGATCAGATCTGGTCCTGGAGCACCGCGAGGAACTCGTCGCTGAACACGACCCCGAACAGCTGGCGGGCGTTGTGGCGGCGCACCCCCTGGGCCATGCCCTGCGGCATCCGGCGTCCCTCGGGGGGCGGCCCCATGTCCTCGCCGGCGGGCTCCCTCCCGTGGCCTCCGCGGCGGTCGGCACCGAAGGGGGGGCGCGCCAGGGCGCGCGTGACCTTCTCCTTCTGGTCGTCGTCGAGGAGGTCCATCACCTCCTCACCGAGATCTTGCAGCTCCCAGTGCACGGGACGCATGGCCTTCTCCGTGTCCTTGTGGGCGTCCTCGGCGGCCGCCTCGGTCTCCTCGGTGAGCTCGCCGTCGTCGGTCAGGTCGTCGCGGACCCGCTGGAGGACCGAGAGATTGGCCCTGGCCGACGCCTCCATGACGCCCTCCAGATCCTCGCGGAGATCGATCCCGGCGCGGACGAGCGGGACGAGCTCCTCGATCTGTTCGGCGCTGAGATCCAGGCCGTGGACGATGCGCAGCGCAGCGATCTCGCGATGGAGCGCCGCTGTCTCGTCGTCGACCTCGGGGCGCGCCTGGGCGGCCGGTGCGCAGAAGAGGATCGAGAGGAGGAGGAGGAGGGCAGAGGTCGTGAAGCGGGGGTTCATGGTTCGGGTGTCCTTCCGTGTTCGAGCTCCTGGACTCGGGGAGGACGGACACCGGCGGCGAGGAGAGGTTAAGGGGGGGGAGGCTGATCAGAGGACCGCGGCGCGGACGAGGGTGAAGTAGTACCCGCGCTCCTTGCCCGACGAGAAGAACGCCTTGCCGACGTGCACGTCGCGGGTCACGGGGCGGAGCTCGTCGATCATGTCGCCGTAGACGAGGCCGGTGGGGAAGCCCTTGTTCTCCTTGAGGGCGGGCCAGCCCTGGGGCGCCTGGCCCGGGATGCGGGTGTAGTCGAACACCAGGATGCCGCGGTCGTCG
>CAYRNR010000139.1:0-22698 GCA_964425605.1 uncultured Rickettsiales bacterium
TGTTCAAGACCCTGGTGGGCGGCGAGGTGGAGAACTACACCAAGATGATCGCCGAGTCCCGCGAGCAGGCCCTGGACCGCATGTGCGACGAGGCCCTGCGCAAGGGCGCCAACGCGGTGGTGGCGGTACGGTTCTGCACCTCCGAGATCATGACCTCGGCGGCGGAGCTCCTCGCCTACGGGACCGGCGTGGTCATCGAGAAGGAGTGAGCGCCTACGACCGCCTCGGTCGCCTCGCCAGCAGCTCCCGCCCCACCATCCCCACGAACGCCATGTCGTCCCACAGATAGCGCTTCGCCAGCCGGCGCGGTTCCTGGGCCAGCCGATACAGCCACTCCACGCCCGCGTCCGCCATCCAGCGGGGCGCGCGGCGGGTGTGCCCCGCCGCGATGTCGAGGGCGCCGCCCACGCCGAGCACGAAAGGGACCCGTTCGAGCGCGTCGCGGTTGTCGTGGACGAACCGCTCCTTGCGCGGCGAGCTCATGGCCACGAAGAGCAGATCGGGGTTCGCGTCCCGGATCGCCGCAGCCACGCCGCGCTGCTCGTCGTCGGAGAAGTACCCGTGCTGGGAGCCGACTATCCGCAGGCCGGGGTGGCCGCACCGGAGCACCTCGGCCGCCTCCTCGAGCACCTCGGCGCGCGCGCCGAGCAGGTACACCCCCCAGCCGCGCTCCGCGGCCACGCCCAGCAGCGCCTCGAACAGGTCGATGCTGGGCAGTCGTTCGGGCAGGGGCTTGCCCAGCAGGCGCGACGCCCATACCACGGGGGTGCCGTCGGCGGTGATCAGGTCACTCCGGGATACCAGGTCGCGGAACGCCGGGTCGCGGCGCATCTTGACCAGCTGGTCCACGTTGACGCCGCAGCTGCTGTGGAAGGTGCCGCTGTCCACGTACTCGGCCACGCGGTCGAGGGCCTGGCGCATGTCGAGGGCATCGAAGTCGCAGTCGAGGAGCCGGACGCGCTTCATTCGTCCGCGGTCATCTCGCGAACGGCCGAGGAGACACCCGGTGCGAAGCGCGCGGACGACTCGATGGCGTCCCAGTGGTCGCGGAACCAGGCCGCAGACCGCTCGAGCCCGGCGCGGAGATCCGTCCGTGGTCGCCAGCCCAGCAGCCCTTCGGCCTTGTCCACCGAGGCCAGCACCCGCTTCTTGACGTCCCAGCGCCGCTCGTCGGCCCGCACCGTCCCGGCGTCGTTGCCCGTGATCCCGTTGATCGCGGCGGCCAGGTCGGCGATCCGGGTCTCGCGGCCGGAGGCCAGGTTGAACGCCTCGCCCACGGCGGCGTCCTCGGTCCCCGCGAGGAGCAACCCGTGGCCCACGTCCCCGATGAACGTGAAGTCGCGCGTCTCGTCGCCGGTGCCGGTGATGGGCAGGGGCTGGCCCTTCATCGCCCAGTACAGGAAGTTGGGGATCACGTCGCGGTACTGGCCGGGGATCTGCCCGGGCCCGTAGCAGTTGAACAGCCGCGGGATGGCCACGGGCAGGCCGTGGTGGTGGTGGAAGAAGTTGGCGTAGGCCTCGCCCAGCATCTTGGTGACCTGGTACGGCGTGGTCAGGTGCAACGAGACGAAGTCCTCGGTGTGGGGCAGCGGCGCCCGGCTGCCGTACACCGAGCAGCCCGACGACGCGTACACGAACCGATCCACGCCGGCCAGCGACGCGTACTCCATCAGCCTCAGGGTGCCCTGGCCGTTGACCCGCAGGTCGGCCTCGGGGTGGTCCACGGAGTTCTGGTTGGCGAAGAACGCCGCGAGGTGGAACACCACCGACGGCCGCTCCATGAACAGGCGTTTGAGCAGCCCCTCGTCCAGCAGGTCGCCCTCGACGAACAGCACGCCGGGCAGGGAGGGGACGTTCCAGCGGGCGGACGCGGACAGGTCGTCGAGGATCAGGACCCGGGCACCGGCCTCGGCCAGGGCGCGGGTGAGGTTGGAGCCGATGGCCCCGGCGCCGCCGGTGACCAGGACCGTCCTTCCCTCGTACGCCCTGACGGGATCAGCCATGGGTCCCAAGGTAGTCCTTCTCGCGGAGGTAGTCGATGACGTGCTGGGCGCTCTGCTCCGGTGTCTCGTCGGCCGGGTTCAGCACCACCTCGGCGTCGGCGGGCGCCTCGTAGGGCGCGGAGATGCCGGTGAACTCCGGGATCTTGCCCGCGCGGGCCTTCACGTACAGGCCCTTGGGGTCGCGGCGCTCACACACCTCGAGGGGGGTGTCGACGAACACCTCGATGAAGTCGCCCTCGGCCTGAATCGCGCGGTTCTTGTCGCGGTCCTCGCGGTACGGCGAGATGAACGCGGTGAGGTTGATGATGCCGGCCTGGGTGAACAGGCGGCCCACCTCGCCGATACGCCGGATGTTCTCGTTGCGGTCTTCCGGGGAGAACCCCAGATCGCGGTTGAGGTTGTGACGGACGTTGTCCCCGTCGAGCACGTAGCAGTGCACGCCCATCTCGGTGAGCATCAGATCCACCATGGTCGCCACGGTGGACTTGCCCGATGCGCTCAGGCCGGTGAACCACACGGTCACGCCCTTGTGGCCCATGGCCGCCTCGCGCTGTTCACGGGTCACGTGCAGCTGATGGCGCGTGATGTTCTTGCTCTTGGGCTCGCCCATTCTATCGTCCTCGCTTCTGTCGGTGTCGTCGTGGCGCCGTCATCCTTGTGAACCGGAGGCAGCCGCCGCGGGTGAGCGTTCTACTTAGCTCCGGATTCGCTCCGTTTCAACCGCTATCCCCGGCGTAGGACCCGCAGCTCCCACCCGAGCTTCCCCATCTCCAGCGACACGTCGGTGATCCGCCGCCACGACAGGACCTTTGAGCTGCCCGCGCGCCGCGGGCGGATGTGCAACGTGGTCTCGGCCACGCGCGCGCCCGCGCGAATGGCGCGGATGGGAAGTTCGAGGTTGAGGAAGAAAGTGTCGGACTTCAGCTCGAGCCGCTTCAGATAGTCGCGGTGGATCAGGTACGCGCCGTCGAGGCGGTTGGACACGCCCGTCGCGGCGTAGGTGAGCGCGCGAAGGCCGCGGCTGAGCACCTTGCGCCCCAGGTTGTCGGCCTCGCGGAAGCGGTCCGGGTAGTGGCAGATGACCAGGTCGTGGCCGTGGCGCAGCTCCAAGAAGCGATCGATCTGGTCCGGAGGCACCTGGCCGTCCGCGGGCAGCAGGGTGATCCACTCCAGCGTGGCGGCGCCGTAGCCGGTCTTCAGCGCCGCGCCGATGCCGCGGTTGGTCTCGTGCGAGATCACCTTCACCGAGGCGTCGGTCCGGGCCACCTCGTCGGCCCTGGCGCGCGTGTCGTCCGACGACCCGTCGTCCACCAGGATCAGCTCGTAGCGACGCACGCGCTCGCGCAGGTATTCCAGTGCCTCGTCCATCACCGGGCCGACGTTCTCGGCCTCGTTGAACGCGAACATCACCACCGATAGCTCGATCTCGGACACTTGGCGCCTCCAGGTAGGTCCGCCGGGGGCCGCCAGGATAAGATCGATGCAGCCCGGAGACCAGATGCGACGACGAATTGCCCTGCTGTGGGCCCTGCTGCTGTGGACCGCGCCCTGCGCGGCGGACGAACTGTCCGCCGAGCAGCTCGTCGATCGGATCGCCGAGGCGCTGGGCGGGCGAGACGTCCTCGCGGCCGTGCCCGGGTACGAGCTCACGTCGTCGGCCGAGGGCCTCGGGCTCAGCGGCACCGCCACCATCTGGGCGAGGTTCCCCGACCAGCAGCGCAACGAGCTGAGCCTGCCGCCGCTGGCCCTGCTGTCGGTCCACGACGGGCCGGAGGCCTGGTTCCGCGACCACAACGGACAGGTGGTGGCGTTCAGCGACGACCAGCTCGCCGACGCGGTCACGGGTCTGTACATCGACGCGTTCCGCCCGTGGATCGAGCCGTTCGATCCCGAGACGATCCGCCTCGGTGATCCGGTCCAGGCCGAGGGCCTCACCTGCCAGACCCTGGTGGTCGAGCCTCCGGGCGGCCACCCCTGGATCCTCGCCATCCACCCCGAGAACTCCCTGCCCGTGCTCCAGGTCCACCCGGACGAGAGCGGCATCGGCGCCGAGGTGCTGATGCTGCGCGACTACCGGGCCGTGGACGGCGTGCAGGTCCCGCACGAGGTCGTCGCCTACAACGACTCGTTGCCCGACAACGCCACCGTCTACCGCGTCCAGTCCGTGGTCTTCCGCGCACCCGACGGCCCTGCGCTGTTCCAGCGCCCCTCGGAGATCTCGGACGTGACGTTCCAGCCGGGCGTCACCTCGGTGGAGCTCCCCCTGCGCTACGAGACCGGCCACGCCCTCATCGACGTCCACGTCATCGGCCGCAGCGCCGCGGTGGACGGCGCCTTCCTCCTCGACACCGGCGCCACGCTGTCGATGGTCGACGCGGCCCTGCTGCCGCAGCTCAACCTCGAACCCGCGGGGGACCTCGAAGGCCTGGCCGTGGGCGGTACCCTCGACGTGGAGCTGGTGGAGATCCCCTTCTTCCGGGTCCCCGGCGTGCTGCTCGAGGACCAGGTCGTGGGCGTCGCCGCGTTCGCCGAGGACGTCAGCGCGCAGCTCGGCGTGGAGGTCGCCGGCATCCTCGGCTACGACTTCTTCAGCCGCTTCGCCGTCACCCTCGACCTGCCCGGCCGCACCTGCACCCTGCACCACGCCAACGCCTGGCGCGCCCCCGACCACGGCGCCGTGCTCCCCATCGAGTTCGTCGACCACCAGCCCACCGTCCACGGCGTGCTCGACGGCGCCTTCGCCGGCCGCTGGCGCCTCGACACCGGCGCGGACGCCCTCGCTGTGCACGGCCCCGCCGCCGAGGCCTGGGACCTCCTCGACCTCCACGGGCCGGGCCACCCCCTCACCACCGCCGGCATGGGCGGTACGTCGCCCGCCGTCCTCGTCCAGGCCCACAGCTTCGCGCTGGGGCCCTACGAGATCGGCGGGCCCCGGCTGCTGCTCCCCCAGGGCGACACCGGCGTGCTCCACGCCGAGTCCATCGCCGGCAACCTCGGCACCTCCATCCTCGAGCGCTTCGTGCTCACCATCGACCTGGGCCGCGAGCAGCTCCACCTCCACCCGGGCCGCGGTTTCAAGCACGGCGATCGCGTGCGCACCGTGGACTTCCACGTGGGCCGTGTGGGCGCGCGGCTGGAGGTGATCCGCGTGCTCCCGGGGGGCGAGGGCCACTCCGCTGGTCTCCGGGTGGGCCAGCGGGTGCTCAGGATCGCCGGGCGCCCCGCGGCGCGCTGGTCCGACACCGAGCTGAACGCGCTGTGGGCCGGTCAGGGCGCTCGGGAGATCACGCTGGTGGTCCAGGGCGACGACGGCCGCGAGCGCGTACATGTGCAGGTGCCGGCCGGCCCCGCGGAGCCCGCACCGTGAGACTCGACAAGCCGCTTCAGGACCCCGTCGAGGCCATCCACCAGCGC
The DNA here is from genome assembly GCA_964425605.1 of uncultured Rickettsiales bacterium. Classification (GTDB taxonomy): domain Bacteria; phylum Myxococcota_A; class UBA796; order UBA9615; family CAYRNR01; genus CAYRNR01. The sequence goes on from CAYRNR010000139.1 coordinate 5,418, forward strand.
GCTCCTGCGACGCAGGGCTGGTGCTTTTTCGATGCACCGGATGCCGACGGGGAACGTCGCTCACTCGGTGACGTTCCTCCTCTGCCACTGCTATCCTCTCAGCTGGAAGAGCCCTGACCGTGATTCGTTGGATGGCCACGCCATGAACGCCCCGAACATCGGCAGCAAACCCTGGTGGCGCGACCACAGGTTGCTCGCGCTCGTGGTGATCGCGGTCGGCCTCGTGGTGTTCGCGGTAGGGTGGGGCTATCGGGACTGGCAATTGTTGCTCGGGGTGCCCCCGTCCCGCGTCATCGAGGAGGGGCCCGACGGCTTCGTCTGTGAGAACTGCAACCTCCTGATCATCTCCGTCGACACCCTGAGGGCCGACAGGCTGGGATCCTATGGCCATCACCGCCCCACGTCGCCGAACATAGACGCGATCGCGGACCGAAGTGTGGTGTTCCGCGACGTCCTGGCGCAAGCACCGACCACGGCCCCTTCGCATCGGTCGATCTTGTCGGGCCGGTACGTGTTCCAGCACCGCAACGACGTGTCCGACGTGCCCCTGCTGGCCGAGCTCCTGCGAGAGCAGGACTACTCTACCGCTGCGTTCGTGGACGGAGCGCAGATGAGCGAAGCCTTCGGAATGAGCCGCGGCTTCGAAAGCTACTTCGACACCGGCGGCTATCACGCCAGCGGAGCTCAGATTGGAGGTGGCCTGGCCGAGATCAACCCGGTCCTGATCCCCTGGCTCGAGGCCAACGCGGACTGGCCCTTCTTCGCCCTGGTTCACACCTACGACGTGCACTGCCCATACACGCCCCCGGAACCGTACCGCTCGATGTTCACCGAGGCGGCGTTCGCGCCGGACTTCGAGGTCGAGGGGCGATGTGGCATCCACTACTTCAACGACCTCGAGCTGCAGCCCCGGGACTTCGAGCACATCTCCTCGCTGTACGACGGCGGCGTGCGGTACGCCGACGCCATGCTGGCCGAGATCTTCGAGGCACTGGATCGGCTGGATCTCTATGACGACACCCTGGTGGTGATCACGTCGGATCATGGCGAAGCGCTGGGCGAAGGCGGTATCGTCGGACACAACGACGTCTACGACACGCACCTGAAGGTCCCGATGATCCTGCACCTGCCCACTCGTCGACACGTGGACATCGAGGGCCCTGTGCAGCTGGTCGATCTGATGCCGACGGTCCTGGGGATGCTCCAGATCGAACCTCCGGCGGGAATGGCAGGCGTGGACCTTCGCCCTGGGATCGCCCGCGCCGGTGTTGGCCGGGAGAGGCTTCGCTACGCGGACAACGAGGACGCGACACGCGCGACCGTTCGCGTCGACCAACGGTGGTCGCTCGTGGTCGAGGGCGACGTGACGGAGGGGCTGTACGACCTGGAGGGGGATCCGGAGGAACGGACCAGCCTGGCAGCGGAGCACCCCGAGAGGACCGGACTCATGTTGGAGGAGTACCGTCGGTTGAGGACGACGACCGAGCCGGTCCGCGTCTATCCGGAGGGCCTGGACCCCGAAGCCATCGAGCAGCTACGTGCGCTGGGGTACCTGGAGGACTGAGACACTGGCAAGGCACTCTTGCGGGCTCCCATGCGGGAGTGGCCTCGTCTTCTGTCCGGTCATGCCGTGGCTCGAGTGGGGGGCGGATCACGGCCGAAGCAGGGGGGCCAGCTCCGCCTCCGGCCGGCGAGTGAACCGATAGATCAGCTTGCGCTTGCCGTCGACGATCTCGGGGTTCCAGAATTCCCAGACGATCTCCCCCTCTCGGGTGACCTCGAACGCGCGGCCGATCTGGGACTCGCAGATCAGGGTGTTCCCGTTCGCCAGGCGCTGCGACGATCCGCGGAACTTGGAGAAGAAGTCACTGGGCTCGGGCGCCCGATACTCCCAGACGATCTCGGAGGTGACCGGGTCGAGCTCGATGACCCGCGAATGCCCGCGCATGAGACCGTTGTCGAAGATCAGGATGTGGCCGTCGTCGAGCATCCGGGGCATGTGCGGATAGTCCAGCTCCCCTGGACCGTAGTGCCACAGGACCTCCTTCCCCGACGGATCCAGGATGAAGACCAGGCTCACGTTTCGTAGACAGATCAACAGGTTGCCGGCCGCGAAGCGCTCATCGCGCTCTCCCAGGGGGGTCTCCGGGAGGGCCTGCACCGAGTTCAGGTGGTAGTAGTGTCGGTGGTTCGGTTTCAGCTCGGGCGGGGTCCCATCGCCGTCCATGAAGGCCGGGGGATGGTACTGCTTGAGCACCTCGAGGGTTCGCAGGGTGGACCAGTCCGCGAGGAACTCGCCGTCCGCGGTCAACCGGGCGATGGAGTCGAACTGGACGTTCTCGAAGTCGTTGTACGTGACCCTGTGCCCCAGGAACGGCACCAGCATGTCACCGCCGGGTAGGACGTGGATGTCGTGGTGGAAGGGACGGTCCACGAACCACTTCACGTTGGACTGCCAGTCCACCCGTACCAGGCCCTGGTTCACGGCGTAGGCCACGATGTCGCCCCCTGGGAGGAGTTCGAAGTACTCGCACTTGTCCAGGTGCGCGGGGAGGTGCCAGGTGTGCACGATCTCCCCGTCCATGTTCATCAGGAAGGCCTTGTTGACGTCGTTCGTGTACAGGTTGTAGCCGGCCGAAGCGCGCTGCCGATCGTGGACCGTCACGCCGGAGAGAGTCTCGTCCTCGGCCTCGCCCCACGACACGTACCCCAGGGCCTCGAGCCGTTCGATCTCCGCCGCGCTCAGGCTCGTGAACGCGACCTCGTCCTGGATGGCGTGCTCGACCTCGGTGGGGCTCTCCGGGCCCGGTTCGCGCGGTTCCTCCCGGCAGCCCGCCATACCCACGAGCGCGAGGTTCACCAGGGCGCCGACCATCGCCCTCCGAGCGAACCCGGTGGCGTGGAGGCCAGCCTCCCGGCGGGGGGTGTTCGTGGGTGTCCGGGTGGGACGAAGCCGGTCCATCGCCGGCCAAGATAGCATATCTCCATTTGTGCGAGCCTGTGGCACACTGGTCCATTCCAGCGCCGCAGCGAGGTGGGAAATTGCATAGACGAGGACTGCATCCGCTCCTGGGTCTGCTCCCCCTCGTGGCGCTGGGATGGCCCGGCTGTCGGGGCGGTTCGCTCGAGACTCCGCCGACCGAGGCTACCGAGGCGATCTCCCCCGAGGACGGGATGGCGCTGGAGATCCAGCGCCTCCAGGCGCTCGGCTACGTCGACTACGCGGACGAGAGCGAGTCGATCTCCCGATCGGGGGTGATCGTTCACGACCAGGAGCGGGCGTACCCCGGGTACAACCTGTACACGATCCGGGCCCTGGGGCGCGCCGAGCTCGTGGACAACACCGGCCGCCTCGTCCACGCGTGGTCCGACAGCGAGCCCCACCCCTGGAAGCGGGCCGTGCTCCTGCAAGACGGGGATCTCCTCGTGGTCGGCGGGGTCGTTCCGGACGCCTACCTGCTCCGGCTCGCCTGGGACAATCGAGTCCGGTGGCGATTGCCCCTCAACGCGCACCACGACGTCAACTTCGCCCCCGACGGACGGCTCGTCACGCTGACGATGAAGAAGGGTTCGGTGTCGTCCATCGACGCGAGCACGCCGGTTCGTGACGACCTGGTCACGATCTTCGATCCCGGCTCCCCCGGGTTCGAGGACGTCTCCCTCCACGACGCGATCGTGTCCAGCGCCGGTGTCCTGTCCCTGAAGCCGGTGGACGAGACCATGGGGCTCATCGACCTCATCCACGCCAACTCCGTGCGCTTCATGGACCGCCCCCTGCTCGTGGACCGACACACCATCTACGATCCGGGCAACCTGCTGATCTGCATGCGCCACCAGGACGCCATCGGCGTGCTGGACTGGGACGAGAAGCGGTTCGTCTGGGCCTGGGGGCAGGACGAGCTCGAGTGGCCCCACGACGCGACCGTGCTGGACAACGGCAACATCCTGGTGTTCGACAACGGCGTGCAGCGCAAGTGGTCCCGGGTGATCGAACTGGACCCGCTCACCCGGGAGATCGTGTGGGAGTACCGCGCCCCCGAGCCGGGAGACTTCTACACGAAAGGCCGAGGGAGCGCCCAGCGGCTCCCCAACGGCAACACCCTGATCGCGGAATCCAACAGCGGGCGGGCCTTCGAGGTCACGCCAGACGGGGAGATCGTCTGGGACTACCGTCACCCGCACCTCGACGAGGCGGGGCACAGGGCCACGATCATCCGCCTGTACCGCTACGAGACCGAGCTCGTCGAGGTGCTGCTGGGACGCGGCGTCTCCGGAGCCGAAGGCACCGGGCTCAGCCCCTAGTTCCTCGCGGGCGCAGCCGCCTCACCGCGAGGCCCACCGCGACGAGCAGCCACAGCGCCGTCGTTCCCGCGGCGCCGCCCCCATCCACCCGACACGCACAATCCGACTCGATCGGGTCAATCGGCTCACCCATATCGTCGTCCCCCACCGTGTCGTCGTCTGCGGTGTCGTCATCATCCGCCACCGTGTCGTCGTCGTCCCCCACCGTATCGTCGTCGTCTCCGGCGGAGTCGTCGTCGTCCCCCTCGGACGCGGGGGTGCCGGTGTCGGCGTTGCCGCCGGGGACGACGGCGGAGCGCCAGTTCCACTCCTCGTCGGCGGCGAAGACGGCGTAGTAGTAGGTGCGGCCGGGCTCGAGGTCGGTGTCGATGACCTCCATGGCGGCGCCCCAGGTGGGGGCGGTGTCGAGGGCGACGATGAGGCCGTCGTCGAAGTCCTCGGGGTAGTGGTCGGTGTTGCGCACCACGGCGATGGCCCACAGGGGCTCGACGAAGGGGTGGGACCAGGTCAGCGTGGACTGGCGGTCCTCGCCGTCGGTGGCGTCGAAGTCGTCGGAGGCGTACCAGGCGGCCAGATCGTCGGGGGCGACGAGGCAGACGTCATCGATGTTCCAGCCGCCGAACTCGAGGCCCCAGTCGGAGATCAACGTCCAGGCGATGGACAGCGAGTCGTTCTCGTCCACGAGGTCGTCCACGTACAGGTCGTGGAGAATCCAGTCGGTGTCGAACCAGTGGGTGCCGCCGCCGTGGTCGGGGTTCTCCCACAGCACGGTGCCGTTCACCTCGAGGCGGGAGTGGTCGTAGTAGCCGTCCTCCACGGCGAGCCAGCGGCGGTACTGCAGCCGGATGCGCTCGTAACCGCCGACCATGCGGTCCGGCAGCGAGAGGTACTGGCTGGTCTGGTTGATGTACTCGCCGTCGGTGCCGTTGCCGTGGTTGGTGCCCCAGCAGCTGCCGCCGGAGTAGGCGTGGTCGGGATCGCCGGACAGGCCCTGGGGCATCCCAAGCTCCCAGTCGGTGTCGCCGGCCTCGGGGGCGTCGGGGGCGCCGAGCAGGTGGACGAAGTCGCCCACGCCGCTCTCGCCGTCGTCGCAGTAGATCACCTGGAAGTCGCCCACCAGGAAGCTGTGCAGCCGCAGGGGATCCTCACCGTGGGAGGTGAAGACCGTGCCGCCGTCGGAGTCCGTGGCGGAGATGTAGTAGTAGACCGTGGCGCCGCTGGGGTGACGCGGGATCGCCTCGGTGTAGCCGGTGGCGCCGTCGAAGATCATGGGCAGGTCGGTGAACGGGCCGTCCGGGTCCATGGCGTGGTGCAGGGTCACCGAGCTGGTGTCGAAGTCGGAGCAGGCGGGCTCCACCACCTCGAAGCTGGCCTCCACGGGGTAGGAGGCGGCGGTGCCGGGCTGGCTGTCCAGGGGGTCGTGCTCGTACAGGAAGTACCCCATGTCGCCCGGCCCGAGGCCGTGGTTGCCCATGATCTCGGTGAGCGTGCACAGGTGAGGGGTGCCGTTGGTGAGGTCGCCGTCGTCGTCGTCGGCGAAGATCAGGTCGTCGTAGGTCTCGGTCAGCGACGGGCCGCCCTTGAGGGTGTTCAGGAACAGCTGGTCGGTGAGCTCGACGCCGTCGTCGTAGCCGTAGGTGGCGATCATCTCCTCGCGGATGTCCCACAGGGCCGAACCCCAGATCAGGCCGTCGTGGTGGACCTCGTTGATGATGTCCGCGGGGTAGACGCGATCGGTCTCGATCTCGCGTATCCAGGTGCCGGGGCCGTACGCGCCGATGGCCATGTAGGGATCGTCCCAGATGGTGCACGACAGGTAGTCGGCGCTGCCCTCGGATACGGTGCCGTCGAAACCGCCGGTCTCGATGATGTAGTGGTGCACGCCGTGGCCGTACTCGTGGTAGACCACGTCGGAGACGCGGCCGAAGTTCTCGCAGCCGCCACCAGACTGGTAGAAGTTGATGGTCCCGCCCGTGTAGAAGGCGTTGCACGTGCCCGAGCTGATGTTGACCGTGGCGGGCACCACCTCCTGCACCCAGTAGAAGCCGGGATCGCGCTCGTACACGTACTGCCGCGCGATCTCGTAGTGGGCCGCAACGTCGAGGGCCGCCAGGGACGCCTCGGCTTCGGTCCAGGTGAAGTCGTTGCCCGTCCCCTGCACCGCCGAGAAGTAGGCCTCGGGCATGGCGCCGATGGACTCGTCGAACATCGTGATGTACGGGCCCTGCATCGTCGTGGTGAGATCCTCGTCGTCGCCGGTGGCCACGAGGTAGGCGCCGAGTCCGTCGGCGGCCACGGTGCCGGGGGTGCCGGTGACGCTGAGGTAGGCGGCCTCGACGGTCATCAGCGGATCGTCGACGGTCCGCTCCTCGTACTCCATCCACAGCGTGCCCTCGATGTCGTGGCGGACGTCGTCGTAGCGGTACAGCAGCTCGCCGGTGTGGGCGTCCACGTAGGACACCAGGTCGAGGGGGCCCTCGGCGCTGAACACCCTGCTGCGCCAGGCCAGCTTCGGGCGCGGGGCGCGGCCGGGATCGCCGGCGAAGATCACCAGGGTACCGGCCTCGCGCACGTCCACGCGCAACGGGATCAGGTCGCCCATGGCCCGCTGCAGCGCGAGCTCACGACCCACGCGGGGGGTGGTGTCGATGGCGGGCAACCGCACGGCCTCGATCCGCACCATGCTCAGCCGGTCCTCGGCGCCGTCGGTGTGCCTCAGGCGGAACTCCACGGTCCCGCCCTCCACCGGGACGCCGTCCACCTGCTGGCTGAACGTGACGTACCGGCGGTCGCCCGACGAGGAGTCCCCGGTGGGCACCATCGAGCTCGCCGGGACGCCCAGCAGCGCCTCGTGCCGCTGAAGGAACGCCGCGGCCTCCTCGATGACCTGGGAGGACTCCCAGCGCACGCCCGGCGCCCACAAGGTGGCGGGCTGACGCGTGACCTGATCCCAGCGCACGGCCCACTGGCCCCCCTCGTCGGCGACGAGCTGGTCGAAGGCGGTGGAGGAGGACGTCAACCTGGCCTGGATGGCCTGGTCGTAGTCCAGGTGGCGCGACGGCGGGCCCACGGGCAGCTCCGATCCCGAGGGCTGGAACGCCCCTGCCGTGGACGGCGCGATCGCCAGCGCGAAAGCAGCGATGCAGCCCAGTCCACCCATCATCCGCAGCGTGAAACGACCGTCGCCCTGGGTACGCGTCATGGAGCCTCCTGTAGGAATACGGGCCTTCTCTGTGACCGCTAAGTCTAGCCAGGATCGTGCGCAAGTTCGAGCCACCCGGGCCTCTGCCCTTCCACCACGACACTCCCCCGTGATATCAGATGGATCGATGACTCGACTCCTCCTCGTCCTCGCGTTCGTCCTCCCCATCCTCAGCGGCTGCGAGACCACCGTGGTGGGCGACGCCTGCGAGGTCAGCGGCAACACCAACGACGACATCGTCACCCAGACCGGCGTGGAGGCGTGCGAGGGCGGGACGTGCCTGTTCTACCGCAACGAGGAGGGCAGCTTCGGCTCGTTCTGCACCGACTCGTGCATGACCGCCAGCGACTGCCCCCACGGCATGGTCTGCGAGACCCTGAACCTCGATCCCACGGGCAACACCGAGGACCTCAAGGACATGTGCATCCCCGAGGAGCCGGTGGAGCCCGCCGGGGACGACGACGACATGACCTGGGGCACGCCGCCGACCATCTCCGAGCTGCGCGTGTGGTTCGGCCCCGACATGGACGATCCCACCTGCTACATCCACCACGAGCTGACCTGGGACGACGAGGAGGGGGACCTGTCCGGCGCCATGGAGTACATGGACTTCGTCGAGGCCGACGACCCCGACATGGTGGTACCCTTTGCCACCACCATCGAGGCCGAGGACACGACCCACGTGGTGCTGACCTTCAAGAGCCCCATGGAGGGGACCGGACTGAAGCCTGCGACCCGTTACCACGTGTACGTGGAGATGAAAGATCGCGGAGAGAACATGAGCAACCAGCTCACGCAGACCGGATTCGTCACCCCTGACGCGAACTGCGAGTGAGCACAGGAGAGCCCAATGCGCACCCAAGTAGCTATCATCGTGACCCTGGCCCTGGCGAACCTGGCTTTCTGGATCATCGGCTGTCCAGGCAACGACGACGAGGTCGAGCAGTCCGAGACGTGCGCGGCGCTCATCGAGTGCGAGACGGCCGTGGCGCCGACGGATGTGGACAGCTCCCTCGACACCTACGGCCCCGACGGCACCTGCTGGGTGTCCGAGGAGCAGGCCGAGGTGTGCACGGCGGCGTGCGCGCAGGCGCTCGAGGACTACCGCGAAGTGTTCCCCGACGAGACGGCCTGTGAGCCCGTGGGCGACGACGACGACGTCGATCCCCTCGCCCCGGTCATCAGCGAGCTCGACGTGACCTACGGCGGTGGCGCGAGCAACTGCCGCGTGTTCGTGGAGTGGATCTGGGACGACGAGGACGGCGACTACAACGGCGGGACCATCAGCTACAGCCTCAACGGCGATCCCGGCAACTTCACGTGGAACCTCGAGTCCGACGGCGAGATCTTCCACTACGACGTGGGCATCGAGTTCGTGGTCGGCGTGTCCCTGGACGAGCCCGCCCTGTCCGCCGAGAGCACCTTCGACATCGAGGTCTGGATGACCGACGGAGCGGGCAACGAATCCAACCACCTCGTGGAGGAGGGATTCGAGACGCCGAACACGGAGTGTGGGTTCTAGCCCTGTCCCTCGGTAGGCGTGTCCACCACCACCCGGAATCCCTGAAAACCAGCCACGCTGTGCGGCTGCGCGCCCGTGCGCGAAGCCGTGCGACAGTGCCGAGCCCCGAAGGCCCACGAGCCCCCGCGGAGCACTCGAAGCGCGGGCATCTCGTCGTGCCAGTCCTGGCACCACTCGGCCACGCCGCCGGCCATGTCGCGCACGCCGTAGGGGGACTCGTCCACGGGATAGCTGCCCACCGGCTCCGGCTGGGGCTCACCCGCGCGGCTGTCGCGCATCTTGCAGTAGCTGGGCTCGAAGTGGTTGCCCCAGGGGAAGATGCGGCCGTCCACTCCCCGTGAGGCCTTCTCCCACTCCTGCTCGGTGGGGAGCCGGATGGAGCGCTCGGTGTGGCGCGAGAGCCAACCGCAGTAGGCGATGGCGTCCTCCCACGAGACGTAGGTGACCGGCATCTCCGGGTGCCAGGGGACCTCGACGACCTCGGTGGGCAGGGCGTAGAGGCCGTCGTCGCCGCGGGTCCAGCAGGGCTTGGCCGCGGACAGGCCGCCGCGGCGGCTGCGCGGGACGTGCTCTGCGGCGCGGTCGGGGGAGCTCTCGGCCAGGTGGTTGATGAACTCCAGGTACTGGCGATTGGTGACGGGGAAGCGCGAGATGAAGTAGCCGTCAGCCACGATCTCGAACGCCTCGGCGGCGAAGATGGCCTCGGGATCACCGCCGGAGATGTAGCGCCCGGCCGGCACGTGGATCAGCCCCTCGCCGATCTCGTCGTCCTTGTACAGCTGGACCGACAGCTCCTTGCGCTGGCGGCGCCCGATGTGCAGCGGGAAGCGGGCGTCGCGGAAGCCGGGCCGGTGGAAGACCAGCAGGTACGATCCCATGGCGATGGGCTCGTTGCGCAGGGGCGTGTACCCCAGGAAGAGGTCCTGTCCGGGCTCGAGCTGGCGGTCCTTCTCGTCGTAGCGGTACAGGTAGATCTCGGCCTCGTCGGGCTCGGTCTCGATGGACAGGCGGCCGTCACCGGCGAGGAGCTTGGCGTAGCGGCCGTCGTCGTAGGCCTCGAGGCGGCGGCGGTAGTGGTCGGCCTCGCTGGGGTTGTTGCGCTGCTCGGCCTCCTGGAACCGGGTCCAGTACAGGTCGGCGAGCCCCTGGCGGGCGCCGAGGTTGTCCGGGTCATGGCTGATGGCGTGCTCGAACGAGGTCATGGCTTCGTTGAACGCCTCGGCCACCTGGCTCTCGGTCTCCCAGGCCTGGTCCTCCAGGGTCCAGACCCTGCGCTTCTCGTCCCGCGACGCCCAGCCCTTGAGCTTGCGCCGCGCCTGGGCGGCCTCGAGGCGCTGGGCGAGCAGCACGTCGCGCAGCGCCGCGTACCGGGCGAACGCCTCGCGCCCGGCCTCGACGCGCACCTCGGCGGCCTCCTTGCGGCGGGCGCCCTCGAGGAAGTCCTCCACGGCCTGGTGGAGGTCCAGCACGCCGGGGAAGCGATCCGCGGGATCCATGGCCAGGGCCCGCAGCGTGATCGCCTCGAGCTCGGCGGGGATGTTCATCGACGGCGCGCGCTTGTGGGGCGGGATCACGCCGTTGTGCTTCATCCGCCACTGCACCTCGGCCGGCGTCTTGCCGGGGAAGGCGTGGCGGTAGGTGATCAGCTCGTAGAGGATGGCGCCGAGGGAGAACTGGTCGCTCTTGGGGTCCAGGCGCTCCTCGCGGCACTCCAGCTGCTCGGGGGACATGTACCCGGGCGTCCCGATCATCGCCCCATCGCGCGTGCGCAGCACCGTGCCCTCGGGTTCGAGCGCCACCTCGTCGGGCGGGGTGTCGAACTGCGTGGTCTGGAGGATGACCCGCGACAACCCCCAGTCCATCACGAGCACCTCGTTGAAGGGCCCGAGCATCACGTTGGCCGGCTTGAGGTCCCGGTGGAGCACGCCCCGGTCGTGGGCGTAGGCGGTGGCCATGCAGACCTGCAAGAAGATCTGGAGCAGGCGGCGCTGGGTGTACTCGGCGGCGGTGTGGGCGTCCCCCTTGCGCAGGCGGCGGACCACCTCCTGCAGGGTGATGCCGCGGATGGCCTTCATGGTGAAGTACAGGCCGCGGTCGGGCTGCACGCCGAGCTCGTACACCGGCATGATGTTGGGGTGGTCCAGCTGGGCCGTCAGCTGGGCCTCGGAGATGAAGCGGCCGACGCGGCGGGCGCTCATCTTCTTGCTCTTGAGGAAGGTCTTGAGCGCCACGTTGCGCCGCAGGTCGGGATCGCGCGCCAGCAACACCTGGCCCATGCCACCGCGCCCCAGCTCGCCGCCGAGGAGGTAGCGGCCGAAGCGATCCTCCCGTTCGCCGGCGACCAGGGGCGGGCTCAGGTCCGTCTCGAGCCCGAGGCTCAGGCCATCGAGGAGCTTGGACGGGGAGATGGGACGGTCCGTGTCCGGCTCCAGATTCCGGATGACCTTCTTGATCATGGCCGGGTCGATCCGGATCTTGCGCGAGGATGGCTTCTTGGCGCTCATGGTCGACTTCCCTGCATGGCGACCCATTGTACCAGCTGTTCCTTTACCCGATCTTGACCCGGTGCTAGCGTGTCGGTGAGCCGGCCCCCGAAGGGGCCGGTCGCGGAGGTGAACATGGGAGGCATACGCCGATGGCTGCTGCCGGTCGTGCTGTTCGTGGCCCTGTCCGCGAGTAGCTCGGCCACGGCCCAGAGCGTGCTCGTGATCCAGGACAACAACCCCTGGGGATACAGCTACTGGTTCGACCAGCTCGGCGCCATGGGCCTCTCCTACTCCCAGATCGGCTCGGGCTCCATCGCCTCGGTGAACCTCGACTCGTACGACCTGGTGATCGTGCCCAGCCAGCAGTCCACGAGCTTCAACAACACCATGAACTCGTACATGTGGCGGTTCGAGGACTACCTCGACAACGGCGGGCGGCTGATCCTGATGCTCGCCACGTACACCTCGTACACGCCCATCTCGACGCTGCCCTACGGCGCCGTCCACACCCACAACGCGGGCACGCTGTCGTCGTACATGTACAACGTCAACCCGAGCCACGCGCTCATGGCGGGGGTGCCCGCGAGCGTCTACTCGAACTACGCGTCCCACGGTCAGCTGACGTCGTACGGCTCGGCCGACGTGCTGACCACCACCGACAACTCGTCCATCTCGTCGTACTTCGCCGCCCCGGGTTCTGCGGGCCTGTACGCGAGCTCGTTGACCCTGGAGTGGGCCGGATCGGTGAACATGCAGGCCATCGGCCCCAACGCCATCGACCACCTGCTCAACGGCCTGTGCGGGGACGCCGACGGGGACGGATACATGGACCAGGCGTGCGGCGGCAACGACTGCAACGACGCCAACGCGGCCATCTATCCCGGCGCCACGGAGCAATGCAACGGCCTCGACGACGACTGCAACGGCGTGGCCGACGAGGATCAGAACGCGATCGGCTGCACCAACTTCTACTGGGACAGCGACAACGACAACTACGGCATCACCGGCCTGAGCCAGTGCTGGTGCTCGGAGCAGGGCATCTACCGCGCGGACTACGACGGGGACTGCAACGACAACGACGCGGGCATCCACCCCGCCGCCCCCGAGGTGTGCAACGGCGTGGACGACGACTGCGACGGCGTGGAGGACGACGGGCTCGCGTTCACCACCTGGTACCGCGACGACGACGGCGACGGCCACGGCAACGCCGCCAACGCCCAGAGCACCTGCGACGGCGCCCCCGGCGGCAGCTGGGTCACCCTCGGCGACGACTGCAACGACTACGACGCGTCCATCTACCCGGGCGCCCCCGAGGTCTGCAACGCCGTGGACGACGACTGCGACGGCGTGGCCGACGACGGGCTGGTGTTCGAGACCTGGTACCGGGATCAGGACGGCGACGGCCACGGCAACGCCGCGAACTCCTGGGACACGTGCGACGGCTCGCCGGGCGCCGGCTGGGTCTCCCTGGGCGACGACTGCGACGACGCGGACGCCGCCATCTACCCGGGCGCCGCCGAGGGGTGCAACGGCATCGACAACGACTGCGACGGCGCCATCGCCGCGGACGAGCACGACGACGACGGCGACTACTTCATGATCTGCGAGGGCGACTGCGACGACGGCGAGGCCGCAGCCTACCCCAACGCGCCGCAGCTGTGCGACGGCGTCCTCGACAACGACTGCGACGGCGTCGACGACACCAACGAGGCCGACGACGACGGCGACGGCTACACCGTGTGCGACTACGACTGCGACGACGCGGACCCCACCGTCTACCCCTACGCCCCGGACATCTGCGACGGGATCGACGACAACGACTGCAACGGCATCACCGACGACCTCGAGGCGGACGACGACGGCGACGGCGCCAGCGAGTGCGACGGCGACTGCGACGATCTCGATCCGGCGCTGAACATCCTCGACCTCGACGCCGACGGGTACGACAGCTGCGCCGGGGACTGCGACGACCACGACGCGTACCTCAACCTCGACGACGTGGACGCCGACGGCTTCGACACCTGCGATGGTGACTGCGACGACCAGGACGCCACCCTGAACCTGCTCGACGCGGACGGGGACGGCTGGGACACGTGCGAGGGGGACTGCGCCGACTCCGATCCCCACCTCAACCTCGACGACGTGGACGCCGACGGCTGGGACACCTGCGACGGCGACTGCGACGACGGGGACGCGGCGCTGAACCTCGACGACGCGGATCTGGACGGCTGGACCACCTGTCTGGGCGACTGCGACGACTACGATCCCTGGTTCAACCTCGACGACGCGGACGCGGACGGCTTCGACACCTGCGCGGACGACTGCGACGACTTCGACCCGTGGTTCGACCCCACCGACGACGACGGGGACCTCTTCTCCACCTGCGACGGGGACTGCGACGACGAGGACCCCGCGGCCCACCCCGGCGCCTACGAGGTGCCCTACGACGGCGTGGACCAGGACTGCGACGGGCTAGACATCGACGACTACGACGGCGACGGCCACGGCCCGCTGGTGCTGGGCGGCGACGACTGCGACGACACCGATCCCATGATCCACCCCGGGGCCATCGAGGTGGAGAACTGGCAGGACGACAACTGCGACGGCGTCATCGACGAGGAGACCGACAACCACGACGACGACAGCGACGGCTACGCCGAGAACGGGGGCGACTGCGACGACACCGAGCCCGCCGTCCACGTGGGCGCCGAGGAGATCCCCGACGGCCTGGACAACGACTGCGACGGCACCGCTGACGAGGACACCGTGCTGTCCGACGACGACGGCGACGGCTACTCCGAGCTGGCCGGCGACTGCAACGACGCGGTGCCTGCCGTCTACCCGGGCGCCGCAGAGGTCCCCGACGGCCTGGACAACGACTGCAACGGGTTCGTGGACGAGGGCACCGACCTCGACGACCACGACGGGGACGGCTACTCCCCCATCGGCGGCGACTGCAACGACTCCGAGCCCACGGTCTACCCCGGCGCAGAGGAGCTCGTGGACGGCATCGACAACGACTGCAACGGGCAGATCGACGAGGGCACGGTGGTGTCGGACGACGACGGCGACGGCTACGCCGAGGTGGACGGGGACTGCAACGACGCCGATCCCTTTGTCTCGCCCGGCAATGCCGAGCTCGACGACGGCGTGGACAACGACTGCGACACCTTCGTGGACGAGGGCTTCGGCGGCGCGGTGGACGTGGACGGAGACGGGTACTCCCCTGAGGCCGGGGACTGCGACGACGAGGACGAGACGGCCTACCCCGGGGCACCCGAGGAGGCGGACGAGGTGGACAACGACTGCGACGGCGAGGTGGACGAGGACACCGACGCCACGGACGACGACGGCGACGGCTACTCCGAGGACGACGGCGACTGCAACGACACCGACGACGCCATGAGCCCCGGAAACGCCGAGGTCTCCGACGGCCTGGACAACGACTGCAACGGCCTGGTCGACGAGGGCACGGACTTCTACGACGACGACGAGGACGGCTACTCCGAGGCCGAGGGCGACTGCGACGACACCGATCCCACCGCCGTCCCGGGCAGCCTCGAGGAGGAGGACGGCATCGACAACGACTGCGACGGGCTCGTGGACGAGGGCACCGACGCCTACGACGACGACGGCGACGGCTACTCCGAGGACGACGGCGACTGCGCCGATCAGAACCCCTACGTCTCCCCGGAGCGCCCCGAACTCTGCGACGGCACCTGGGACGACAACTGCGACGGCGTCGTCGACGAGGGTTGCGAGGAGGAGGAGACCGGCGACCCCGATGGCACCGAGGGCTGCGCGTGCGACCAGACCTCCCCCGCGACCCCCCTCTCCGGGCTGCCCCTCGCCCTGCTGGCCCTGCTCGGACTGCACCGCCGCGCGCGACGCGGTTGACGCCGCCGAACGATTCTCCATACTGGCGGTCTACGAACGGGAGGTGGCTTTCGTGCCCGTCTTCATGATCCACGCCAGCGGGAAGGACCCCCGCAAAGCTCTGTTCGATCTCCCCGAGATCCAGGTGGGCCGCAGCCCCGACGTGGAGCTCGTGCTGCCCTCGTCCACGGTCTCGCGACGACACGCGGTGTTCTCGCAGGACCGCGACGCGAAGTGGACCGTCCGCTGCGTCTCCGGGACCAACCCCATCGTCGTCGACGGCAAGCTCGTGCGCGAGTTCGCGGCCATCGAGGACGGCTCGGAGATCCTCATCGGCGCCGAGTTCCTCCTGGTGTTCGTCCGCCGCGACGCCGACGCGTTCAAGTTCGGCGGCGGGCGCAGCGTCTACGCCCCCACCCGGTGCACCCACTGCAACTGGTCGGGCATGCTCTCGGCCTTCCGCGCCAAGCCCGTCTGCCCCGCCTGCGGCAGCCCCGACATCCTCCGGGAGGATCAGTACGACGCCTCCGCGGCCCGCAAGGACGCCGTCACCGGCTCCACCAAGAACCTCGACGCGCGAGCGGTGCGCGAACACTTCCATTCCCTCAAGACCGCCCAGATGAGCGTCCTGGTCCGCCTCGACGACGAGGGCGGCCGGCGCCGCAAGGAGCTCTCCGAGGAGCAGCCCGTCCGCCTGTCCAAGAAAGACGGCGCCGACTTCAAGCTCTTCGGCATGGTCATCGGCAGCGGTCTCGAGGTCACCTGGAACGGCTCGCGATACGAGGTCCACGCCTCGCTGGAGTTTCCCTCGATGAAGGTCAACGGCAAGAAGACCCGCAAGGCGCGCCTGAAGCCCGGGGACATGATCGAGGTGGGCAAGAACCGCTTCCGGTACGAGGTGGAGTGACCCCTCGAGGAGACACCATGGCACGACCCCTCCGCTGCATCCTGCCGATGGCGCTCGGCCTGTCGGCCCTGATCCTCACGTCGCCGGCCCGCGCCGAGCTGCTGCCCGAGCAGCTGAGCACCATGGGCTGGGAGGCCCTCGACGCGGGCAACTGCGAGCTCGCCGTGGACTACTACCAGCAGTACGTGGCCGTCGTCCCGGACGACAAGAAGGCCTGGTACAACCTGGGCCACTGCCTGGCCAAGCTGAAGCGGCACGACGAGGAGATCGAGGCCTACCGCAAGGCCCTGGCCCTCGACCCGGACTACCGCAAGGCGATGCAGTCGCTGCTGTACGCCCACCACGATCTGGGCCAGTGGGAGGGTGTCGTGCAGGTGGGGACGCGGCTCAACGCCATGGACCCCGCGGCGTTCGAGGACTGGGTGTACATGGGGCACGCATACTACAAGATGTCGCAGACCCAGCCCTCGATGAAGGCCAAGAACGGCATCCTGGCCCTGTCCATGGACGCCAGCACCAAGTGCATCACCCGGACGCCCGAGCAGAAGATGTGCTGGTACAACCGGGGCCTGGCCCGGGAGCAGCTCGGTGAGCTGGACGCGGCCAGGGCCGACTACCTCCAGGCCATCGACCGCGATCCCGAGTACCTCAAGGCCATGTACGCGCTGACCTACGTGTACGAGCTGCAGGGCGAGAGCGCCAAGGAGCTCGAGCTGTGGCAGCGCTACATCCCGCTGGCCAGCGAGCAGCCCGAGTTCACCGAGCACGTGGCCTACGGGCGCACGCGCGTACAGATCCTCGAAGGAACGGTGCAGCCATGAACCGATCGCTGTTGCTGGCCACGCTGGCCTGCCTCCTGGCCGTCCCCGCCGCTGCCGAGGTACCGATGCCCGTGTACCCCGAGTGCGGCACGCCCCAGCGGCCGGATCTGTGCCCCGTGGACCTGGGCACCAACTGGGAGCTGATCAGCTACATCCCCGAGGACT